>SVPU01000009.1 GCA_015065685.1 Oscillospiraceae bacterium
CAAGACCTCGACCATTATCCCATCGCATATGAATAGTACCCATGTCATCGACATGTTCGACTGTGCCACGGGTGCCGCTTTCTACGGGGTGGTGAGGATCATTCATACTTAGAAGCATAAGGCGAGTGCCAGGGGGATAAGCTTCTTTGTACTGTTGCGCTTGTCGATGTTGTCTTTCCCAATCATTCACGTTAGTTTACCTCCATATCAAATAGTTCTTCGGGAGACCATTGGATTGTAAAGTCCACGTCTTCGATGTTGTCACATCGAGAGAGGAAGGTGTCGTCCATTTCAATGCGCTTCATAAAATATGCCACTTCTTCCGGTGTAGCTTTATATGTTTCTTCGCCACCGTATAGATAGGCTTTCGCATGAACGGATACTTCAGTTTCTTCATCAAGGTCTTCCATAAAATTGTCGAAGGCAGTCCAGCCTTCAAGGTCATCAAATTCTCGAGGAATGCCACCTACAAGGAATTCGACTTCTTGGTCGTTTGCAGTCACAGTTACTGCTGAGAATAACAGAGCCATATTTGTCATCATCTCCTTTCCAATGTATTTACTTATTTCTCCGTTGTGGAGAAGGAAGCACAAAATTAAAAAGGAGGTTGCGCATAAAAAGCATGCGCAACCTCCAAGACACAAACATTTAACATTTATAAAAACAAAAAAAGGGCAGACTTTACGAAATCAATCGCAAAATCTGCCCTTATTATCTATGGTATTTAGTTCAAGTCCCCCCAAGTATCCTTTTTATCGGGGATGCATCTTTTATTTTTCATTGCTTTTTTGGATAAGAAAAAACCCAGAAACCGTTGTGGTTACTGGGTTTTTCTTGGCTGTATCTTTTTTGGTAGCCAACCATGGTTGCGGGGACAGGACTTGAACCTGCGACCTCCGGGTTATGAGCCCGACGAGCTACCAGCTGCTCTACCCCGCGATATTTGACTGTATTACTATTATACACAAAAAAATAAATAATGCAACCCCTTTTTGAAAAAAAATAAAAATTATCGGTCAAACTTACAAATTCGGCCGATAATATTTATGGTTTATTTAATTTTACTCTCTCTTTTTACCGCAAAGATAAACTTAACATTTGAATTATAGAATCTTTTAAGGCGTGAGGGCTCTTTAAGTATACGGTATAGCCATTCAATATTACATTTAATAAAGAATTTAGGCGCACGAGCCTTGGCGCCGCTCAAAACATCAAAGCTTCCGCCAACACCAACAAAAATTCCTTTTTTAAAGTCGCTCAAATGCTTATAAATCAGCTTTTCCTGTGCAGGCACGCCGAGAGCCACAAGAACAATATCGGGGGAGAGGGTTTTAATTTGCTCGAAAACACCGTCTTTATCCTCGGTGTAACCATCCTCGCAACCCACAATATTTATATTGGGAAACTTTTCGCTTATAACACGGCAAAGAGCCTCCAAAATATCGCGCTTTGCACCGAAAAGAAAAAGCGAGCTTGAATTTTCGTTTGCAATCTGCAATAATTTTTCGGAAACTTCAACACCCGGAATTCTCTCGGGGATATCAATGTTTAAAAGCTTAGCACATTTAACGATTCCAATGCCATCTGCTACTGTGGTAACAGCGGAATCGGAGAGCATTTGGTTAACGGCCGAATCTTTTTCGCCCTGCATAAAAATTTCGGGGTTGGCAGTTATTATAAACTTCTTTTGTTCGGTTTTAACCCATTGCTCTAATTCACTATAAAAGGCTTTGCAATCTTTTTTATAGAGATTTTCGAAATATTTTCTCATTTTTCTTCTCTGATTTCCTGACTTTTTTCTTCGGTGAAGCCCTCGGTGCTTTCCTTCATAAAGAGAATCTTAACTGTCATAAACAACAGGCGTAAATCAAGAAGGAAAGAATAGTTTTGAATATACATTAAATCAAGCTGAAGCTTATCATAAGCCGAGGTGTTATACTTGCCGTAAAGCTGGGCATAGCCTGTAAGACCGCCACGAACCTTAAGGCGATATTTAAATTCAGGCACCTCCGCTGTATACATATCAACATGTTCAACTCTTTCGGGTCTTGGGCCCACAAGGCTCATATCACCCTTTAAAATGTCAATAAGCTGCGGAAGCTCGTCCATTCTGATAGCACGCAAAAACTTGCCGATGGGTGTGATTCTGGGGTCATCCTCAGTTGCAGGGTGGGGCTTACCATCACTCTCGGCATCAACAATCATACTTCTGAATTTGTGAATCTTAAAAATTCTGCCGCCAATTGTATATCTTTCTTGGCGGTAAAACACGGGTCCGCCATCATAAAGCTTTATAATCAAAGCACAAAACAACATAAAAGGCGAGGTTATTATTAACAAAACAGAAGAAACCACAATATCTGTGAATCGCTTTATAAAACGCTGCTCAAATGTGAGGGCGGTGTTTCTGCAGAGAAGCAGAGGAGTATCAAACAAGTGAATTGTTTCTGCACTGCGGATAAGAATATCAGAAACCTTTGAGGTGGTATATGCTCTGATTTCTCTTGCATAGCACATCTTAACTAACTTGTTTCTGATTTCTGCGTGAACATCAAATATAATAACACCGTCTGACGAGTCGAGCATTTCGGAAATCTTTTCTAACCCAACAGATATATTAACAGCTTTTTCCACGATGTACTTATCTTTTCGTGTTTTGAGCTTTTCCATCATAAAATCGGGACAATATTCATCATATATAAGTAAAAGCCGCTTTGCAGGGAAGCATCTGTTAAAAACAAATTCACTAAGCAGGGTAACAGCAAGGCAGAAAATAGCACCGGCAACCGAAATGGCAACTATAGGCCAAAAGGTTATGAATCCCGCAGCAAGAAGCGCAATCTGAAGATATATCATCAAATTTGTGCAAAGCATTGCTAAAATTTGTGAAATAACCAAATTCGACTTTTTAAAATACCCGAATTTCAGTCCATCAAAATTATATAAGAATATAAGCTCAAGAATCATATAATAAACCGCAATAAGCCAATTACCCTTATTAACAAAGGGAAGAGTGATACGGTCATTATATTGCGATACCCAATAATACATAAATATAAAAGACTGACCTATAACTAAAAGCAAAATAAAGGCATATCTTATAAGTCGTTTAAACTGTTCTAATTTGTTTTTCAAAAAATCACTCCTGTCAAACAAAAGCATACACATTAATTATACCATAAAAAGCCAAAAAGTAAAGAATATTTATATTAAAAAACGGCTTTGGTAAAATCCAAAGCCGCACATAATAAAAATAATTTTAAATTTCCTCGGTTTTTTCGCCGATATTCGAATGAACTATATTAAAACCGAAAGAAGACTTTTCGTTTCTTACAAAGAGTGTTTCACAAACATCGGTATATACATCGCTGTCATGACTGTCGATTGTTACGGTTGTTTTAACTGTGTAGCTTCCGTCCTCATTCTCAGTAATTGATAAAATCTCGTGTGAGAAGGTTGCAAAGCCACAAGGCTTAATATAAACAAAACCGGGCTTTTGAGGGAAGTCGGCATTGATGGCCGAATAATCAATATCCTCAATTCCAAACATATCGAAAACATAGCCATCAACAATGTGCTGAGCAATAAATGAATCATCCTCACCGTCTCTAAAGTTGAGAAGGGCAATAACTGAAGAATTAACAACGCTCTCATAAGAGGCGATATCGTCGTCATAAACAAAGTTGTGGTTGAGCATATTTAAAAAACGTGCCTTTAAAATCTCATCAAACTCAGGGCCGCTTTCTTCTGTGGCAGAGTTTACATTCTGTGCACTAACCATATTATTTTGAGAATCGGTAACAAAAGCTACAGAAACAATTAAAACAACAAGCAAAAGTGAAACAACGGCTAAGATTCTTTTTTTCATTTTGTTACCTCCTTCAAAATTCACTACAATCATTATAATGGTGTAGGTTAGGCGAAACTATCTTGTTTCATTACAAAATCATTATATACCAAATATATAAAAAATAGCAGAAACAATTCGGTTACAAAAAGTATCAGATTTGTAACAGAATATTATTTATAAGCAGATTTAAATTACATTTTGTAATTTTTAAACCAATCTTTTCCTACACTTTTCGACTTTAAAGTGCCGTTTATGACTTTTGAATAAATTTTTTATAAAGTTGCGAAAAAATTTGTTGTATTTGCTAAAGGATTGTGTTATAATGATTTTAGTCGGTCAAAATGCTCAAAAAGCGTTTTGCCATAATTAATTTCACAAAGTTATTTCCCAAAGGAGCTGTTTATTTTGAAACTATACCCTGAAAATTCAATTCGCAATATTGCACTTTTAGGTCATGGTGGCGCTGGTAAGACCACCCTTGCCGATGCAATTCTCTATTATGCCGGTGCGACTGACAGAATCGGCAAAACAGGTGAGAGCACAACCATGATGGACTTTGACCCTGAAGAGAAAAAACGTAAGGTATCGGTTTCAACATCGGTATATGCTTTAGAATTAAAGGACAACAAGTTGAATCTTATTGATGCCCCCGGTTTATTTGATTTTGCGGGCGGTGTTAGTGAGGCATTGGCTGCTGCAGATAGCGGTGTTATCGTTATTTCGGGTAAGTCGGGTCTCACGGTTGGCGCAAAGCAAGCCTTTGAAAAATTGCGCAAGCAAAATAAGAGTGCGGCATTTTTCATTGGTAAGCTTGATTCCTCACACGCTCATTTCTATAGAGTTTTATCGGCATTGGTTGCAAACTACGGTGCGGTTATATGTCCGGTTGTTGTGCCTTTTGTTGAGGGCGATGAGGTTAAGTGTTACATAAATCTTATCGAAAACAAAGCTTATGGCTGTGATGGTATAACGTTAAAAGAAATGCGTATGCCTGTAAGCACTGAAATTGATGATATGCGCAGTATGCTTTTAGAGGCTATTGCTACCGCAGATGAAGAGCTTATGGAAAAATACTTCGCAGGCGAGGAATTCACCGAAGAAGAAATGCTTAAGGGCTTAGCTGCGGGTGTTAAGAGCGGCGATATCTGCCCTGTTTATTGCGGTGTTCAGCAAACAGGCGATGCTGTTGCTATGTTGGTTGATAATCTACTTAAAGTAATGCCTTCCGTGGCTGACAGCAAGTATATTAATGCAGATGGTGAGGAATGCACATATTCCGCATCGGGTGATGCTGCGCTCACCATTTTCAAAACAATTGCCGACCCATTTGTTGGAAAGCTTTCATATTTCAAGGTGCTTTCGGGCGTTATCGGTAACGATACAAGACTTATAAATAGCAGAACAGGTACAGAAGAGCGTTTGTCCAAGGTACTTTATTTGAAGGGCGCTAAGCAAGAGGATGCCGATAAGATTACAGCGGGCGATATAGGTGCCGTTGCAAAACTCGGAAATGTTTTAACGGGCGACACATTATCGGTAAAGGGCAATGTTGCGGCAGCAGATATTGATTTCCCCGCACCTTCACTTTCGGTTGCGGTTTATCCCAAGGCTAAGGGTGATGAAGAAAAAATCACTGCAGCACTTAACCGCTTGATTGAAGAAGACCGCACAATTTCAGTTTATATGAACAACGAAACCAAAGAGCAGATTCTTTCAGCTCTTGGTGAACAGCATATAGATGTTATCGTTTCGCGTCTCAAATCAAAATTTGGTGCAGATGTTGAACTCAAGCAACCCAAGATTGCATACCGCGAGACAATAAGAAAATCCGTTAAGGTTCAGGGTAGACACAAGAAGCAGTCGGGCGGTCACGGTCAGTTCGGTGATGTTTGGATTAGATTTGAGCCGTGCGATAGTGAAGAGCTCGTATTTGCAGATGAAGTGTTTGGCGGTGCAGTTCCCAAGAATTTCTTCCCTGCAGTTGAAAAGGGTCTTCGCGAATGTACCGCAAAGGGCGTTTTGGCAGGCTTCCCGCTTGTTGGCTTGAAGGCTACCTTGGTTGACGGCTCTTATCACCCTGTTGATTCTTCTGAAATGGCATTTAAAATGGCAGCTGCCATTGCTTATAAAGAAGGTATTCCTCAAACCTCACCCGCATTGTTAGAGCCAATCGGAACTCTTAAGGTTTTGGTGCCGGATGAAATGCTCGGCGATGTTATAGGTGATATTAATAAGCGCAGAGGCCGTATAATAGGTATGAATCCCGCAGAAAATAAAATGCAGGAAATCATCGGCGAAGTGCCAATGGCTGAAATGTCTGACTTTGCAACGGCAATGCGTTCTATCACTCAGGGAACTGCAACCTTCACATTAGAGCATGCAAGATATGAAGAAGTTCCGCAGATGATAGCACAAAAAATTATTGATGAAAATAAGCAGTAAATAAAAAATGTCGGTTCATTTGAACCGACATTTTTTTATATCTTTCCATTTTCTTTTAAATGATTTAATTTTAATATTGCCACCTGGGTTTTAGCATCCTTAATTTCGCCCGATAGTATCATCTCTACCGCTTTTTTAAGCGGTATTTTTTCTACCGTTAAAAATTCATCATCGTCAGGGTCTTGCTCGCCGAAAGAAAGGTTTGTTGCACCGAACATCCAGATGATTTCATCACAATAACCGGGAGTGGGGTAAAGCTCTCCCAGCGGAAAAATATTTTGTGCCACAGCGCCTGTTTCTTCCTTTAATTCACGGATACCGCAGTCAATAGGGCTTTCATCTTTACTGTCGCGCTTACCCGCGGGAATTTCGAGTATGCTTTCAAAATAAGGATAGCGGAATTGCTTTACAAAAAGAACTTCGTCATTGTCGGTTAAAGCGGCAACACAAACGCCGCCCGGGTGCTCAACGATTTCTCTTAATGCTGTTTTCCCGTTTGGAAGAAGGGCGGTGTCCCTTCGCATATTTATGATTTTACCCTTATAAATATATTCGTAATTCAGTTGTTTTTCATCCAAATTCATTATTTTCACCTTCTATAAATATATATGTAATAGGGGAGTGGTTTTGATGAAACCAATAGTTGAAGCAAAAGAATATGATTATATAACACGCCAAAAAATTATTGGTCAGATATGTGATGAATATAAATTCTTAAAGAAAAGTACCATAGGTAAAAGTGTTCTAGGTAAGGAAATAAATGCGATAAAAATAGGCGATACTGCGGAATATAGCATTATTGCCGCGGCTTTTCACGGCAGCGAGCGGATTACCGCCACAATTTTACTTATGTTCATTGAGCAGCTGTCCTTCGCTTATAAAAACAATTTAAGTATTGCGGGATTTAATGCAAGGGCGGCGTTGAGGGGCAGAGGGGTTATATTTATTCCTTGTGTTAACCCCGACGGTTGCGATATTTCTCTGCTTGGTAAAAAAGGGTGCGGAGCACTCTATGAAAAAATAGGCAGAATTTGCAAAAACGACTTTACCTATTGGAACGCTAATGCAAGGGGCGTTGATATAAACCACAATTTTAATGCGGGGTGGAAAGAACTACGCGAGCTTGAGAGAAAAGAGGGGATATACGGCCCATCTCCCACAAGATTCGGCGGCTTTAAGCCTGAAAGTGAGCCCGAAACAATAGCACTCACCGATTTATGCCAAAAAACGAAAATAAGGCATGTTACGGCCTTGCACTCACAGGGCGAGGTTATTTATTGGACCTATGGCGACAAAACACCTAAGAAAAGCAAACGAATGGCTGAAATAATGGCAACCTCTTCGGGTTATGCGCTCGATGTGCCTTGTCTTATTGCAACGGGCGGTGGTTTTAAGGATTGGTTTATAAGTGAATTTGACCGCCCCGGTTTCACGATTGAGCTTGGAAAAGGCAAAAATCCTTTGCCGACTGAAACGGCAAAGGACATTTACTTGAAAGTTCGAGAAATGCTGATGCTTTGCTGCATAATGTAAATCAGTGGAGCTTAACATCTATCCAAAGCATTTCGTAATGCATGCGGATTTCATCCTCTATATCGTGGTAATACTGTACCTTGGGGGTATCTTTCTCATCGGGGTATAGTATTTTATTTTGATAATAGTAATAATCGGGGTTGTTTATAACCGCAGTGTTTGGCGATGCATAACCGATATAATCAGCGTTAGCTGTTGCAATTTCGGGCTCTAGAAGAAAGTTGATATACATAAGCGCTGCCTCATAATTTTTTGAGGACTTGGGAATACAGATAGAATCTATAAAGATATTTGTGCCTTCCTCGGGGTAGAAGAATTCCAAATCCGAATTGACTTCCTTCATTGTTAGATAGTCGCCAGCATAATATGGGGCTATTGCGGCTTCGCCGGTTTCCATTTTACCGTAAACCTCATCCATTACATAAGACTGAAGATTGTCTTTACCTTTTTTAAGGAGCTCAGCAGCGGCTTCCCAATCGGCTTTGTTGGTCGAATTAAGGTCTTGCCCCAAAAGCATTTGCGCGGTCATAAAGGCATCGCGCGGGTTGTTGAAATTAAGTGCCTTGTCCTTATATTTTTTATCCCACAAAACATTCCACGAATGTTCAATATCGGCGCCGACCTGGGCGGTGTTGTAAATAACACCAACCATACCCACGCTGTAAGGAACGCTGTATTTATTTTCGGGGTCGAAATACACATTCTTATATTTTTCATCAATTAAGTGATAATTTGAAATTTTGGATGTGTCAATCTCCAAAAGCTCATTTTCGCGGATAAGCCGTTCAATCATATAATCCGAAGGGATTATGATATCGTAGGTGATAGCGCCGCTTTTGATTTGCGAATACATTGTCTCGTTGCTTTCGAACATCAAATAGTTAACGTTAATACCCGTAAGGCGTTCGAATTCGGCATTAACATCTATCATATCATCGCTACCATCAGAAATGTATTCACCCCAGTTGTAAACCGTGATAGATGTGCCCGCCAAATCGCGTGTGTAGTTACTCTTAAGGTCAAGATCAAAATACTTGTAAGAATATTCACAAGCGCAAAGCGAAAGAATAAGTGCAAAACACAAAAGAAGGGTTAAAAGCTTTTTCATATCACACCCTCCTTTTTGCCGCTCTGCTTTCGGCTTTACTGCTTAATGCATTGTAAAGTATAAGCAAAACGAAAATCACAATAAATATAAGGGTTGAAAGGGCGTAGGTGTCAGGCGTAACCGATTTTTTAGTCATATTGTAAATGATAATCGGCAGAGTCTGATAATCGCCACAGGTGAAATAGCTTATTACAAAGTCATCAAGAGAGAGTGTAAAGGCCATTATCATACCCGTTACAATTCCTGTTGAAATTGAGGGGAGAATAACCTTAAAAAATGCTTTCACAGGGGTGCAGCCAAGGTCTAACGCCGCCTCGTGCAAATGAGCATCGGTTTGCTTTAATTTCGGCAAAACCGAAAGAATAACATAAGGCAGATTAAAGGTTATGTGTGCTATAAGCACAGTGATAAAGCCCAACGATTCGGTAAGACCGATGATTTTGCCGATAAAAACAAATAAAAACATAAGTGAAATACCCGTAACAATATCGGCATTCATCATAGGGATATTTGTGGTGCCCATAATAATGCGGTTTGCCAATTTACTGCGTATTGCCATAATGCCCACTGCAGCAGCGGTACCGAGCACGGTTGAAATAAGTGAAGAAAGCACAGCAATAATAAGCGTATGCTTTAATGCGCCGAGCATAACGTCATCCGAAATAAGTCCCAAATACCAATCAAGCGAAAAGCCTTCAAACACCCAAACACTTGAAGAAGAGTTGAATGAAAAGAAAATCATCACGAGTATTGGTGCGTAAAGGAAAAACAAGATGAGCATTATATAAAGGCGGGATAAAATTTTCATATTATCACACCCCCGCTATCATCATCGGAGAATCTGTTCATAATAAACAGACTAATCATAATAAGCACCATAAGCACAAGCGAAATGGCTGATGCAATATTATAATAATCGGGACCGATATTGTAGAAATACTCAATAGCATCGCCTATGAGCATTGTTTTGTTACCGCCAAGCTTTTGTGAAATATAAAATGTGCTTACACTCGGCACAAAAACCATTGTGATTCCCGAAATAACACCGGGGCGGCTAAGCGGAAAGATAACCCTTTTGAATTTGTTGAAAGCGTTAGCACCTAAATCATCACTTGCTTCCAAAAGTGAGTTATCAATTTTGCTCATAACCGAATAAATCGGCAAAATCATATAAGGTATAAAATCATAAACCATACCTAAAATTACAGCGCCGGGAGTGTTTATTAGCTTTAAGGGACCAAGCCCTAATTTACCTAAAAATGAGTTTATAATACCCGTGTTGGCAAGGATTGTTATCCAAGAATATGTGCGGATAAGGAAATTCATCCACATAGGAAGCATAACAATCATCATAATCATTTTTTGTGAGCTTATTTTAAGCTTGGTCATAAAATAAGCCATGGGGTAGGCGAGCAAAAAGGTTATAAAGGTTGCAATAATCGCATAAACAATTGAAATTGCAAAGGCCTTTTTAAAGCGCCCGAGAGATGCCAAATTAGCAAGGGTGAAAACACCGTTTTGGTCGGTTAAGGCAAAATAAAACATAATAAGAAGCGGAACAATTATAAAAATTGCCGACCACACGATATACGGACACGCTATAAGCTTGTTGCCGAAGGATTTTTTATTCAATCTGACACCTCCTGAACATCATTCAGTTGGTCGATTTCCTCACTGTAGCTGGAATAGTCGCCGTAAAGACCCGAATATTCGCTTCGTTTCATAATGTGAATAGCATCAGGCTCAATGAAAAGTCCAACCTTTTCATCTACCTTGTGTTCGTCGGTGGTTTGAATCATCCACTTAAAGCCGCCGATATCAACAATTATTTCATAATGAACACCAAGGAAGGAAACTGAGGTTACAACACCCTTAAGCATACCCTGATCCACTGGAACAATGTCAACATCTTCCGGACGAACTACAACCTCAACTGCCTCATTTTCTAAGAAGCCCTTGTCCAAGCAATCAAAACGAGCACCTGAGAATTCAACATAATAGTCTTTAAGCATAACACCGTCAACAATGTTGGATTCGCCGATAAAGTCCGCAACGAAGGCGTTCTGCGGCTCGTTATAAATATCCTGTGGAGTGCCGATTTGTTGAATTTTGCCGTTATCCATAACAACCACACGGTCGGACATGGTTAAGGCTTCTTCCTGATCGTGAGTTACAAAAATGAAGGTGATGCCGAGCTGCTGCTGAATTTTTTTAAGCTCCTTTTGCATATCCTTACGAAGCTTAAGGTCAAGAGCGGCCAAGGGCTCATCAAGGAGCAAAACCTTTGGGTGATTCGCAATAGCGCGGGCAATTGCTATGCGCTGCTGCTGACCGCCCGAAAGGGTATCAATACTGCGCTTTTCAAGCCCCGAAAGGTTAACAAGGCTTAGCATTTCACTAACCTTTTCTTTAATTTCCTTCTCGGGCAGTTTTTTAACCCTTAAACCAAAGGCTATGTTTTCATAAACATTAAGGTGTGGGAAAAGGGCGTAACGCTGAAAAATGGTGTTGACCTGTCGCTTATAAGCGGGCACACCATTTATTTTTTTATTTTCGAAAATTATTTCGCCGCTGTCCGGCTCTAAAAAGCCTGCAATTAAACGCAGGGTTGTTGTTTTGCCACAACCCGAAGGGCCGAGCAAAGTTATAAACTCTTTATCTTTAATTTCAAGGTTTAATCCGTCGAGCACGAGCTCATCATCGAATGAAACCGAAATGTCTTTAAGCTCAACAATATTTTCATTTTTCATTAAACATCCTCCCAGCCAATTTTAAGGTCTTGCCAAAAGGCGATTTTATGGTATTTTATCATTCTTTTTATATAGTAAAATATACATTGAAAACACGTATATGTCAAGTATATTTTGCTTTTATTCAACATTTTTTCGTAGAAATCTTTTTTGGTTTTAAGAAAACTTATAAATACTCGTTTTTTCTCTGCTTTCCTCCCGAATACTCGGAATTTGTGACGAAACTTGACAAAGGGGATTTTTGGGTGTAAAATTAAGAAAAAAGACAAGTTTCGAGGTGGATGAATTGAAAAACATTTTTATAGGCCTTAAATCTAAAAAAATCACATGTCTTTTTTGTGTTCTTTTATTGGTTTTAATCGCTGTTTTTGTCATGGCTTTTTTCATAAATAGCCGTGGTTTTAAGAGCGGTTATGAAATAATTACCGATTTTGATAGTGAGCGGTATGCCTCGGGTTCGGTTTATTTTTATGCGCAAAAGACTAAAGAAAACGATATTCCGCAAATTAAAAACTATGCCAAAATGGAAGATGTGCCAGAGTTTTTGAACCTTTTAAAGCAACAAAAATGGGTTGATGATGCTCTTGTTGACCGCACGGAATTTGAGTTTGACGGCAAGGTGTTTCACAATGGCTGGATATATTTCGGTTATGACAGCGTGATATTTTACAATGGTTATTTTTGTAACACAACAGAAGAAATTGATGCTATTTTAAAGGAATGTTATGAGAATTCAAAACCTTATTATAACGGTGAGTTGGGAGAAGGGAAGCTGACCTTTGAATATAATAGCTCCTTAGAACCGTTTAACCCAAGTGTTATAATTTTTCCGCAAGAGAACAAATATCAATTTATTTATTCGGGCTTTAGCAGTTATGTTCCTGACGGAGAATATGAATTGACTGAAGAAAGGCTTGTCTTAAAATCGGTTGACGGGGATTTTGTTTTCGATGTTGTACCATCGGGCTTTAAATTCAATGCTGAAAAATCGGTAAAAATTCCCGAGTATAAATATTCGGGTGATTCCGCAGAAAAAAAGAGTCCTGTTCCTGATGGTGCGGTGTTTAAATTGAGGAAGTCGTGAGACTTCCTTTTTTTGTTATATTTAATTAAATATTTAGTAGATTTTTTAAAAGTAGTATGATATACTAAAATAGATTAAGTATTTTTTGATTTTGGGAGGCGGTAAATTTGCGCATTTTAGGTATTGACCCGGGGTATGCCATTGTGGGCTACGGCGTGGTGGATTATATCGGAAATAAGTTTACCGTTGTGGGTTGCGGTGCTATAACAACCGAAGCTAAAAAACCTTTTCCCGAAAGACTAGAGGATATACATAAGGATATGCTCGCAATAATTGAAAAATATAAGCCTGACTGTCTTGCTATTGAAAAACTTTTTTTCAACACCAACACAACAACGGCTATTGATGTTGCTCAGGCAAGGGGTGTTATAGTTCTTTCGGCGCAAATGATGGGACTTAGTATTAACGAGTATACACCTCTTCAGGTTAAGCAGGCGGTTACGGGATACGGTAGAGCCGAAAAGCATCAGGTTATGGATATGGTGAAGAATTTGCTTTCGCTAAGCCGAGTTCCAAAGCCGGACGACACGGCTGACGCATTGGCGCTTGCCGTTTGTCATGGACATTATTCGGGTTCGTCGTACTCAGAATTAGTTAAGGAGGCACAAAAATGATTGCATCGGTAAGAGGAAAGCTTTTATATTCAGATGCCGTATCGGTGGTAGTTGAATGCGGCGGTGTGGGATATAAATGCTTTGTTACAAAAAACACGCTTTATAATCTTCCAGAAAAAGGGGATGAGGTATTTCTTTACACTCATCTTGCGGTGAGAGAGGATGCTATGGACCTTTACGGCTTCGGCAGCCTTGACGAGCTGAATGCATTTAAGCTCATAACTTCGGTCAACGGTGTTGGTGCAAAAATAGGAATTGCCATTCTTTCTGAGTTTTCGGCTCAAAGATTATTGCTTACGATTGCGAGCAACGATGCTAAAATGCTTACTGCTGCCGCAGGTGTTGGAATTAAGCTAGCGCAAAGAATCGTTCTTGAGTTAAAGGACAAGGTTGGCTCGGTTGAGGGGACTGATTCCTCTGCAATTTCGGCAGTTAGCGTAGCAAGAGAAAGCTCTTCTTCGGCAGAGGCAATAGAAGCGCTTGTGTCTCTCGGATATAACAAATCAGAGGCTACCTTGGCAGTTTCAAGGCTTGATGGAAGTCTCGCTTCGGACCAGCTTATCAAAGAAGCATTAAAGACATTAGCAAGGAGGTTTTAAACCTTGATAGAACAAGAAATGGATTTTGAAAACCGCATAGTATCTCCCGATTATAGCTTTACTCAGGATGATGCGGAGTTGTCTCTCAGACCTAAAAATTTGAGCGAATATATCGGACAAGATAAGGTTAAGGAAAATTTAAAAATTTATATAACCGCTGCCTTGCAGAGAAACGAAAGCCTTGACCATGTGCTTTTATATGGCCCTCCCGGACTTGGTAAAACCACGCTTGCGGGCATTGTTGCAAAAGAGATGGGTGTTAACTTAAGGGTTACATCGGGTCCCGCAATAGAAAAGCAGGGCGACCTTGTTGCAATTCTCACTTCTCTTCAAGAGGGGGATGTGCTTTTTATCGATGAAATTCACAGACTGCCCCGTAATGTTGAAGAGATACTTTATCCCGCAATGGAAGATTTTTCACTTGATATTATAATCGGCAAAGGACCTTCGGCAAGGTCGATAAGACTTGATGTTCCGCACTTTACACTTGTGGGTGCTACCACCCGTTCGGGACAGCTGACAGCGCCCTTGCGCGACCGCTTCGGTGTGCTTTTGCGCCTCGATTTATACACCCCCGAGCAGTTAGCAGAAATTGTTATTCGTTCAGCGGGAATTTTGGGTATCGGAATCGAAAAAGACGGTGCTTTGGAAATTGCATCACGTTCAAGAGGAACCCCGAGAATTGCCAACCGCTTGCTTAAGCGTGTGAGAGATATTGCACAGGTTGAGTTTGATGGTGTTATAACCGAGCAAACCGCAAGAGCGGCTCTTTCAAGATTTGAAATAGATGAATTGGGTCTTGATGATTTTGACCGAAAGATGCTTTCCACCATAATTACAAATTACGGCGGTGGCCCCGTTGGTCTTGATACACTCGCGGCGGCAATTGGCGAAGAGGCGGTTACAATTGAGGATGTTTACGAGCCCTATTTAATGCAGATTGGCTTTTTAACAAGAACTGCAAGGGGCAGATGCGTTACAAAGCTTGCGTACGACCATTTGGGATTCAATTTTGGAAACGATACAAAGCAACAATCAATGTTTTAAGGCAGGACTAAATGAGAACAGTAGAAGGATTTAACGATTACGAGCTTATAGATGCCGATTCGGGCGAAAGACTTGAGCGGTGGGGAGATATTATTTTAATTCGCCCCGACCCGCAGGTTATTTGGTCGGGAAAAAGAAAAGATAGCCGTTGGCATAATGCAAACGCTATCTATCACCGTTCTGCTTCGGGCGGCGGATATTGGGAAAAACTAAAGAATGTGCCTGATGTGTGGAGTGTGTCTTACGGCGATTTAACCTTTCGATTAAAGCCGATGGGCTTTAAGCACACCGGTCTTTTCCCCGAGCAAGCGGTTAACTGGAGCTTGGCAGAAGAGCTTATAAAAAAAGCAAATAGAGAGGTTTCTGTGCTAAACCTTTTTGCCTACACGGGTGCCGCAACCATCGCTTGTCTAAAAGCGGGGGCTAAGGTTACCCATGTTGATGCTTCAAAGGGTATGGTGCAATGGGCAAAGGAAAACGCTTTGGCTTCGGGTGTGGCGGATAAAAATGTTCGTTGGCTTGTTGACGATTGCCTTAAATTTGTGAAAAGAGAAATCAGAAGAGGCAATAAATATGATGCCATAATTATGGACCCGCCATCTTACGGCAGAGGTCCTAACGGTGAAGTGTGGAAGTTGGAACAACAACTTGCAGAGCTGCTTGGCGAAACGGGCAAACTTTTATCCGACGATGCGATATTCTTCTTTCTTAATTCATACACAGGCGGACTGTCGCCGACAATTTTAAATTATATGGTAAAAAGATACGTAACTGGAGACCGTGAAGGCGAAATTTTCACCGATGAAATAGGCCTTCATGTTACAAACAAGGGGATTAGTCTTCCTTGCGGAAATACTACTGTTTGGAAAAGGTAGAAATGGATAATATAATTGAACTTAAAAATGTAACCTTTGAATACACCGAAGAGGATGCGGTGTATGCAGCGGTTAAAGATTTAAATCTTAATATAAAACGCGGAGACTTCACGGTTGTTTTAGGGCATAACGGCTCGGGCAAATCAACCTTGGCAAAGCTGCTTAACGGACTTAATAAGCCCACACACGGCGATGTTTTGGTTGATGGCATAAACACCAGGGATGAAGAGAACGAAATAAATATTAAGCGCAAGGTTGGAATGGTGTTTCAAAACCCCGATAATCAGCTCGTGGCATCTATCGTTGAAGAGGATGTTGCATTCGGCCCCGAAAATTTAGGCCTTGCACCCGATGTTATAAGAAGCCGCGTGGATGATGCTTTAAAGGCGGTTGGAATGTATGAATTCAAGGATTCCACACCGCACAGGCTCTCGGGTGGACAAAAGCAGAGAATTGCCATTGCGGGAATAATTGCAATGGAGCCCGAATGCCTTGTTTTAGATGAGCCCACCGCAATGCTTGACCCTAAGGGAAGAGCGGAAATTATTGAAACGGTATTAAGACTTAATAAAGAAAAGGGCATTACCGTTGTGCTTATTACTCACTATATGGAAGAGGCTGAAAAGGCAGATAGAGTGATAGTTATGAACGACGGTGTTATAATTGAGGATAACACTCCAAAAGAGGTTTTTAAAAATGTTGAAAGCCTTAAAAAAGTGGGACTTGATGTTCCCCAAACCACCGAATTGCTATATGAGTTAAGCAAAAACGGGTTTGAAATAAATACAAATATAATTTCTATTGAAGAAGCAGCAAAAGAAATAAAAAATGCGCTTCATTTGGAGGAAAATTAGTTTGGCAATTTTAGAGGTTAAAAATTTAACTCACACCTATGGTGGAAGCTCGCCGTTTATTAACGATGCCGTGAAAAATGTGAGCTTCTGCGTAGAAAAGGGTGAGATTATTGGAATAATCGGGCACACGGGCTCGGGTAAATCTACCTTGGTTCAGCACCTTAACGGTCTTTTAAAGCCTACCGAGGGCGAAATTTTATTTGAGAACACAGATATTTGGGAAAACCCTAAGGAAATAAGAAAAATCCGTTCGAAAATCGGGCTTGTTTTTCAGTATCCGGAGTATCAGCTGTTTGAAGAAACCGTTTTCGCAGACATAGCCTTTGGACCGAAGAATATGGGTCTTAAGGATGAGGAGCTCACCGCGTGCGTTAATGAAATTTGCGAAATAGTGGGCGTAAAAAAGGAATACCTACAAAAATCACCCTTCGATTTATCGGGCGGAGAGAAGCGCAGAGTGGCAATAGCGGGCGTTATGGCTATGAAACCGCAGGTTATAGTTTTTGATGAGCCGACCGCCGGCCTTGACCCCAAGGGTCGAGAAGATGTTATGCAGATTATTAAGGACTACCGTGCCGCCACTAATGCTACTGTTATAATAATTTCTCACAGTATGGAAGATATGGCACTTCTTGCCGATAAAATTCTTGTTTTAAGCAAGGGCGAGGTTTATAAATTCGGCAAGGTGGAGGAGGTTTTCGCCTCTGCAGAGGAGCTTCGGAAAATCGGTCTTAATGTTCCGATTGTAACAAGAGTTTTTTATGAGCTTAAAAAACAGGGGCTTGATGTTAAAACCGATATTTTCACGGTGGATAGCGCTGCCCAATATTTAAAAACGCTGAAAGAAGGTAAAGAAAATGCTTAAAGACATAACCTTCGGTCAGTATTTTGACAGTAAATCGATAATTCACAGAATCGACCCAAGAAATAAAATTATCTTAATGATTTTGTTTATTGTGTTTATATTTCTTTCGCAGAACTTTTTCGCACTGCTTTTGGCGTGTGCTTGTGTTTTTTCGGTTATTTTGGTTTCAAAAGTGCCTTTGAAAATGTATCTCAAAAATATGAAGGCAATTTTGCCTGTGCTTATTTTCACCGCGATTATCAATTTGTTTTACGGTGAGGGCGGGAAGGTGCTTTTATCGTTTTGGTTTATTGAAATAACAACTGTGGGTATTTATAAGTCGCTTTTTATGGCGCTTAGAATTTTGCTTCTTATTTTCATAAGCTCGGCGCTAACCTACACAACAACACCTAACGATTTAACCGATGCGATTGAGAGTCTTCTCAGTCCTTTAAGGTTTATAGGTCTTGGCTCTGCTGTGCATATTCTTGCTATGATGATGAGCATTGCGTTAAGATTTATTCCAACCTTAATTGAAGAGGCGGAAAAGATTATGAATGCGCAAAAGGCAAGAGGTGCAGACCTTGAAAACGGAACCCTTATTGAAAGGGTTAAAGCGCTTATTCCCATATTGATTCCTTTGCTCATATCTTCTGTGAGAAGAGCCTATGAATTGGCTGAGGCAATGGAGTGCCGCTGTTATAACGGCGGGGAAGGAAAAACCCGAATGAAGCAAATGCATTTGGGGCTTATAGATTTAGGCTCGTGCATTGCGGTTGTTATTATGTGCAGCGCAATTATTCTTTGTAATATTTTATTTTGAGTGGTGTTAAATGAAAAAGGTATTGTTGACCATATGTTATGACGGTACTGATTATCACGGTTGGCAGATTCAGCCCAATGCGGTTACTGTTCAAGAGGTTTTACAGGCCTCGCTTTCGAAATTGCTCGGAAAGGAAACGGGGGCCACGGGCTGCAGCAGAACAGATGCAGGGGTTCACGCTAAAGAATTTTGCTGCCATATAGAGTGCGATGATAATATCCCCGATACCGCATTTTTAAAAGGTCTTAATGCAATTTTACCGAAGGATATTGCGGTTAAAGACTGCAAAACGGTTGAAAGTGATTTTCATGCAAGGTATTCCGCAAAGGGTAAAACCTATGTTTACAGAATTAACAACAGCGGTGTTAAAGACGCTTTTCTTTCGCGTTACAGTTGGGATATTGAAAGACCGATTTTTATTGATAAAATGAACGAATTTTGCAAAACTTTAATAGGCACTCACGATTTTTATGCTTTTTCTTCTTCGGGAAGAACTGTTGAAGACACCGTTAGAGAAGTGAGTGAATGTTATTGCGAACAAAACGGCGATATTATAACCCTTAAAATCACCGCAAACGGTTTTCTTTATAATATGGTGAGAATTATTGTGGGTACCGCTGTCGAGGTTTCGGACGGCAGGTTAAAGACAACCTGTGCCGAAGAAATTTTCGCTCTCAAAAAAAGAGAATTAGCAGGAATAACAGCACCGCCACAGGGTCTGTTTTTAGAGAAAGTTATATATTAAGGTGGTAAAAATGCCTGATTATAAAAAGAAAAAACATAGCAAGCTTTTTAGGCCAAAGCCTAAAAAAATAAAGAAAAGCGCCCAGAAGTTTGATATTGAAATGGAAGCGCAAAAACCTAGGCCAAAGAGACAAAAACCATCTTCAATGAAGGTTGTAAAGGGTAAAAAAGAAGAACACCTGCGCAGATGGAAAATAACTGCAATAGGTGTGGCTTTAGCGCTGGTTTTGGTTGTGGTGCTGAATCTTATTTTCCCTGCGGGACTATTTCAGTCGGTTTCGAATGCTGTTTCAATAATAGGAACAGGAAGCTTTCCGATAGAAACTGATGGCACACAAACAATTAATACTGTATCAAAAGGAAATTATTTTTATGTTTTAACAAACTCGCATATAAGTGCTATTTCGAATTCCGGAAAGAAAATCTTTTCTTTCGCACACGGTTTCGATAATCCTGTTATTAAAACCTCATCAGACTTTTCTTTGGTTTATGAGCAGGGCGGCAAGCAGGTTTTAATCTTTGATTTGAAGGGATTAAAGAGGTCTGCTGAAGCCAAAAAAGCAATCTTAACTGCGGCAATTTCAGATTCGGGAGCTTATGCTATTGCAACGCGTTCTGAAAAATATAATAGTGCAGTTACGGTCTATAGCAAAAAAGGTAAAATGCTTTATGAATGGTATTCGGCAGAAGATACTGTTAACAATGTGGTGATTTCACCCAGAGCAAATAAGATTGCGGTTTCAACCTTTAATGCTTCTTCGGGGCAGTTTGCTTCATCTGTAAAGGTTTTAAGCTTTAAATCTCCCACTCCGCTTTTTACCTATAATATCAGCGGCAGCTTGGTATATAACCTTGATAATTCTTCAAGAAGCGGGTTTACAATTATTGAGTCCAATACCCTTAAATTCGTAAAGTGGTCTAACTATAAAACCTTAGAATATACGAATGAATATAACACATCAATGCTCCGCACCTCAAAAAACGGCAAAATTGCTGTTTTTAACCGCGAGAGCGATAAAACCGACAATAAAATAGCGGTTTTCGCAAAAAATGGCAAATGCAAGTATGAACTGCAGTATAAAGGGATTATAAGTGATATTGCATTGCTTGGCAGACATATTTATTGTATAAGTGATACCGATGTGTTTGTTTTGGATACAAACGGCGAAGTGATAAACCGTATGCAATACGGCTTTGGCGCAACGCGTATTTCAGTAACCGGCAATAATACAGTGGCAATTATCACGGATAATAAAATTGAAAAACAAAAACTCGAATAGGGGAATGCTTTGTGAATTGGATTATTGATTTAATTATATTGGCGATTGTTCTTTTCTTTGTTATCACATCGGCAAAGAGAGGCTTTGTGAAGGTTCTGATTGAAACTGTTGGCATAATAGCGGCTATTGTCATTGCGTTCACAGTTAGTTCACCAATAAGTGAAGCGGTTTATGATAAAATAATCGAGCCACCCATTGTTGAAGCTGTTGGCGAAAAGGCAGAGGCTACCTTTGAAGAAACCGAGGAATCTTTGCTTGATAAATTGCCTGATTTTATAGGCTTTGGCAGTGAAAAGTTTGGAATTTCTATTTCAGAATTTTCCGATAAAATAGAAGAGAATATGTCGGCAGGGGCCGAAACGGCCATTAAGAATGCTTCGCAAGAGATAATAAAACCCGTTGCGGTTAAAATTCTCGGTCTTGTGGTTTCGGCGATACTGATGGTTGTGTTATTTATCTTGGTTAAATTCTTGGCTAAGTTAATAAATAAAATGTTCTCATTCAGCGTGGTGGGTAAAATTAACCGTTCTTTAGGCGGTGTTATTGGTCTTTTCAAGGGTGCAGTTTTTGCTATGCTGTTTTGTGTGATAATATCGGCAATAATTGCTTTTAGCAAGGAAGGATTTTTAATATTCACAGCAGAAAATGTTAATAATACATATCTGTTTAAATTCTTAATGGGATTAATTCCGTTTAATATTTTTTAAATGTCTAGCTTAGAGGAGTTCTAAAAAATTATGAAGCTTTGTTCAAAGTGTAAAAAACGCCCGGCAGTTGTTTTTATGTCGGATATGTCTAACCCAAACGCAGAGCCGCAGGGTCTTTGTCTTGTTTGTGCAAAGGAAATGGGTATAAAGCCTGTTGATGATATGCTTAAGAGAATGAATATTTCTGATGAAGATATCGAGCAGATGAGTGAACAGTTTATGGATTTAATGTCGGTCGATGATATGGATGACGCGGCACTAAATGATGAAACTTTTGACCTTGGCACAGCCCCTGCAATGCCGTTTATAAATAAAATTTTTAATAGCTTTACGGGTGAAAAGTCCGAAAAGGAAACAAAATCCGAAAACGGTGAAGCCAAGGAAAAGGAGCCCAAGAAAAAGCGCCGCAGATTTATGGAGCAATATTGCACCAACCTTACCGAAAAGGCAAGGGAGGGCAAAATTGATGTTATAATCGGCAGAGATAAAGAGCTTTACCGAACAATTCAAATTCTTTCCAGAAGAACTAAAAATAATCCTTGCCTTATTGGCGAGCCTGGTGTTGGTAAAACCGCTATTGCAGAGGGCTTGGCGCTTCAAATTGCAAACGGCAAAGCCCCTGCGAGACTTCTTGACAAAGAAATTTTCTTGCTTGACCTTACGGGTCTTGTGGCAGGAACACAGTTCAGAGGTCAGTTTGAAAGCCGTGTTAAAGGCCTTGTTGAAGAAATTAAGTCGGCAGGGAATATTATTCTCTTTATTGATGAAATTCACAATCTTGTGGGCGCGGGCGATTCTGCCGAGGGCTCTATGAATGCCGCCAATATTTTAAAGCCCGCTTTGTCGAGAGGCGAAATTCAGGTTATCGGCGCCACAACCTTTAAGGAATATAGAAAATATATCGAAAAGGATGCCGCGCTTGAGCGCCGCTTCCAGCCCGTAACCATAGAGGAGCCCTCAATCAGCGAGGCTATCAATATTCTTATGGGTGTTAAGGGCTATTACGAGGGCTTCCATAATGTTGTTATTCCCGATAGCATTATAAGAAAAGCGGTTACACTTTCCGAAAGATATGTAACCGACAGATACTTGCCCGATAAGGCCATTGACCTTTTGGATGAGGCTTGCGCGTGCGCGAGTCTTGAAAACAAGGCTATTGACGAGCTTTGTCTTGCTAACAAAAAGGTGGCAGAGTGCTCAGTTAAGCTTGAAGAATTGGAAGCAGATGTTGAAAATCCCAACTATGAGCAACAAGCACTTGTTAAAGCCGACCTTGAAAAATATAAGAAAATGGCCGAATCGCTTTATGAGCCCGCTTCCAATAATACAGTTAAGGATTCGGACATAGCAAAGGTTATTGAGCTTTGGACAGGTATTCCGGCAACCAAGGTAGAAGAAAGCGATTTCCAAAAGCTTTCTCAGCTTGAGGATGAACTCAATAAGAAGATTATCGGTCAAGGCGAGGCTACAAAGCTCGTGGCTTCGGCAGTTAAGCGCTCGAGGGTTAAAACGGGAAATCAGCACCGCCCCGCATCGTTTATCTTTGTGGGCCCCACAGGTGTTGGAAAAACACAGCTTGTGAAAATTCTCTCTGAGCAGTTATTTGATACACCCGAAACACTTATCCGCCTTGATATGTCGGAATTTATGGAGAAGCACTCGGTTTCAAGAATAATCGGAGCGCCTCCCGGATATGTTGGATATGATGAGGCGGGTCAGCTCACAGAAAAGGTGAGAAGAAAGCCTTATTCGGTAGTGCTTTTTGATGAAATTGAAAAAGCACACCCCGATGTGCTTAATATTCTTTTGCAGATTCTTGATGATGGCAGAATCACCGATGCGGGCGGCAGAACAGTTAATTTTGAAAACACAATTATTGTTATGACCTCTAATGCGGGAAGTGATAGAAGCGATAATCTTTTAGGCTTTGGTAAAACCGTTGCAGATGCTTCAAAGGAAAAGGCGATGAAGGCTTTAGAAGAGTTTTTGCGACCCGAGTTCATTGCAAGAGTTGATGAAATTGTTGTTTTCTCACCGCTTAGTGAGGCTTCAATGGTTAAAATTGCGGCATTAATGCTTGACGAATTAAAGCCATCTCTTGAAGAAAAGGGTATTGCATTTAATTACGATAAGAAAATATGCGAATATTTAGCCGCTAAAGCAACCAACGCAAAGCGCGGTGCAAGAGAGCTCAGAAACGCAATAAGAAGAGAAATTGAAAGCAGAATAGTTGATGCAATAATTGAAGATGTGAAACAAGAAATTAAAGAGATTTCAGTTTCTGCAGATTCGAAAGAGATAAAGGTTAATATTAAATAAGAAAAGTAGCCACTGTTTGAACAGTGGCTATTTTTAATAAAATATTGCATTTTATTTTTTTATGTGGTAAAATGTAGATGCCAAACTAACTGAATATTGTGTGAAATTGGGTGTATTTTCTTTTTTATGGGATAATTACGCTTGTTTTTCGCAACCTAAAATTGTTATGAATTTGATAAAAATGCAAATTTCGACGATTGTAGGTTGCGAGCGTTTTACGCCCTATTTCACACTCGGTTAGTTTGGCGACTATCGGAGTTTGCGTTTTTTGTGCGTCTGCTTCGGTGGGCGCACTTTTTATTTTTAAGGGGGTAAATTTTTTAAACCACAAAAACAGCGATTATATCGCAAAAATTTACGAGGTGAAATTAAATGAAAAAATTATTAGCAATTATTTTAACAGTTTGCTTAATGCTAACTGTTGTACCGCTTGGGTTATTTGGAATGACCGCAAGTGCGTTAACTAATGGTTACTATACCTATACCGTCGAAAACGGCGAAGCAACCATAACCAGTTGCGATACTTCAATCAGCGGTGATATAACCATTCCGAGCATTTTAGGTGGTTATGAGGTTACGAGTATAGGTTATAGGGCATTTTATTTTTGCAAAAATCTTACAAGTATTGAAATACCTGACAGTGTAACAAGTATTGATGCATCGGCGTTTGAGAGATGCGAAAGTCTTGTAAACATAACAATCGGCGGTAGTGTAAAAAGTATTGACGGACGAGCATTTGATTTTTGTAATAATCTCACAAGTATTAATGTAGATTCGAATAATCCTAATTTCTTATCTGAAGACGGTATATTGTTTAATAAAGACAAAACAAATCTTATCCGTTGTCCTGCTGGTAAAAACGCGACAACATATACCATTCCTGATAGTGTTAAAAACATATGCAATAAGGCATTTTATGGGTGCAGAAGTCTTAAAAGCATAACAATCCCAGATAGTGTTACTAGTATTGGCGAAGGTGCGTTTGCTGGTACTGTTTATTACAATTTGTATTATGGCGAGTGGTTAAACAGTGCACTTTATATTGGAAATCATTTAATAGAAGCTGATTCTGGAATAACAGGTAATTATCAAATAAAACCCGGTACAAAAACCATTGCTGATGGAGCGTTTTGCAATAGCAGTAGTCTTAAAAGCATCACCATTCCTGATAGTGTTACAAGTATAGGTGCTTCTGCGTTTGGATTTTGTGATGCTCTTGAAAGTGTGATTATTGGTAATTCTGTTACAAGTATAGGCAATTCTGCATTTGAATACTGTGAAAGTCTTACGAGTATCACCATTCCTGATAGTGTTACAAGTATAGGCGGTTCTGCCTTTGCTTGGTGTGGTCCTCTTAAAAGTGTAATTATTGGTAATTCTGTTACAAGCATTGAAGATAATATATTTGAAGGTTGTTATGCTCTTGAAAGTATAATTATTGGTGATTCTGTTACAAGTATAGGTAATAATACATTTGAAGATTGTGGCGTTCTTGAAAGTGTAATTATTGGTGATTCTGTTACAAGTATAGGTGATTGGGCATTTGCTGGTTGCAACAGTCTTACAAGTATCACTATCCCCGAAAATGTTAAAAGCATAGGTTATAAAGCATTCAGAGGTTGCGAAAACCTTACAAGTATCACTATTCCAAAAGGTCTTATCGATCTTAATTCTTCCGCATTTATGGATTGTTGTAACCTTACAGACGTATGGTATACAGGAAGCGAAGCCGATAAAAATAATATTCCTAATATTTCTTACAGTGAGGAATTGATGAATGCTACATGGCACTATAATTCTATTATTGTTGATGTTGCCGCAACAAAGGGTACATTAACAGGTACTCTTGGATTTGCTTATAACACACCTATTAATTTTGAGATTGATGAAGGTGCAACGGCTTACGGTGTTGAGGTTTCACGCTCGGCAGATGATAGCAACCCTGTGGATATTCAATTTGAAAAGGGTGAAAAAACTGTTGTCGGAATTTCTAATATTTCGCTTTATGCTATTACAAGAGAATATACCTTTAAGCCATATGCCATTGTTAACGGAGAAAAAGTATACGTCCCATCATTCACATCATCTTATGCAGAGTTCCTTGTTTCTAAAAAGGACCACGCAACCTATGGCGCAAACGTGAGAAACATTCTTGATACATACGCCGCCGCAACAGGTGAGATGCTTTATGAAGGCCAAGTGCCTAATTTAGAGTCTGCCCCCGAAGGCGCGTGGGTTGCTGCTAACGGGTACACCGAAAGCAGTGAAGGTGGTTACGGTCTTGCCGCAGCAAACCCTGTACAAGGAAGTTTAACTGGCGGTAAATTAAGAGTGAATTTCAATCTCCCGACCAATGCAGAAAATAACGGCGTTTTGGTTTATAAATGGGGTAATGAATTCAACGCTGATGACATTTCAAATGCATTTGCAAATGTTGTTTTCGAAGCAGGAGATTTGAGAAGCATTGACATCACTAACATTGCTTTTGCAAATATTGCAAAACAATATACCTTTGTTCCTTATGAATATGATACCGAGTTCGAGTCTTATACATTCGGCAAGGTTTCGAAGGCTTCTTTTGCTGACTTTGTAGCGTATGCTCTCAATAAAGGAAATGCCGCACAAAAAGCTCAGGCTTATGGAATCTGCAAGGCTTATAAAGCCGCATACGGCAAAGACCTTTGTAAAATTGTTGAGTAATCTTAAGATTATCAAAGCCTATGAAAAGGAGAGTAATAATTATGAAATTTGAAATGCCTGAAATTGAGGTTTATTCATTTGATTTAAACCAAAATATCGCTGCTTTAAAAGGCGATGAGGTTGTAATAAGTAAGGGCGAAATTTCTAATGCATTTTAATTAAATAAAATGATTTGTAAAGACGGTAACGGTTTCGTTACACAACAAAATATCCGCTGTTTGCACAGCGGATATTTTTTTATTTTAATTAAAGTAAATTTTCGAGTTCTGAAAGTTTCTTTATTTCATAGGTTATTTTATATTCTGTTTTTTTGTGATTTGGGTTAAACCAGCAGGTATCAATATTTGAATTGATGCCGCCCAAAATATCAGAGCTAAGACTATCTCCAACAACCAACATTTTAGAGCGGTCCTTTTCGGGAATATTATCTATAACATAATCAAAATATTCCTTTTCGGGCTTTTGGTGTCCCGCACTCTCGGAAACGAATATATCATCAAAATATTTTTCTATCCCTGAATTTTTAATTCTTCTGTATTGTGTTGAAGCAAGGCCGTTTGTTGTGGCATAAAGCCGATAGCCCTTTGCGGTGAGATATTCGAGAATATCTATGGCACCGTCAATCTTAAAATACTGAACTGAAAGCTCATTTTTATAGTCTTCTGAAATAGCCGCGGTATCGGCTTTTTGATTAAAAAATTCGGCGAAGGTTCTAAAACGACCCTCATATATTTCATTTTTTTCTATTTCGCCTTTTTCAAAACGCTCCCAATAGGTTTGGTTTATAGCGGAATATTTGGCGATAGCGGCCTCGTTGTGAGGTAGACCGTGGTTTTTAAGCACAGTGCCAACCGCAACCTCTTCGGCTTTGGTAAAATCAAGCAAGGTGTTATCAATATCTAAAAAAAGGGATGTGTATTTTACCATTTTTAACTCCCGTCAAATTTTATTTAAGGAATGAATATAAAAGCGACATAACAAGGGGAATTTCACTCACGGTTATGAGAATTATAATTCCGACAAAAAGCATACCGCCTGAAACTCCGCCTAATGAAATTAAGCCGAGATTATAATACCGTGAATCTTTAACAGAAGATTTAAAAGCATTTATTTTTTTTATGCAATGTTTCTTGTAAATGTAATAACCGTATAGTCCGCAAATAATTGAGGTGCCGAGTCCTGTTATACTTTCAATAAAATCCGCGAATTTTGAAGCAGGGGTTTCGGTGTTGTCGGACTCGAGAAATTCCTCAAGAGTAGTTAATGCACCTATATAATCGCCGTTTTTAAAACTATCCGCAGCCTTATCAAAAATTTCGGGGTTGGCGGTGGCGGTAAAAAATGAAGTTAGTATTATAATAACTGTGCCAACTATAGAAAGAATAACGGCGGGTTTATACATTTTGCGGTAGAAAAACCATAAAGCCGCGCCGATAGGACCCAAAAACAAACCTAAAACGGAGGCGGGCCAACACCAAGAAACTTTAGAATCGGAGACTTCCATTTTGCAGAATTTAGGTAAAATTTCATATTCCTTGCGACCAACAAAAAGCGCCACATCTTCTCTCGGAACACCATCAAATTCTTCAACGCAATCATAAAGGAAATATTTATTGCCAAACCTTTGTGCTTTTATGTAATCGTTGCTTTGGAAATCACTTTTAGGTGATGCTTTGGATTCCTCTTTTTCAAAGAGAGGAGTGCCGCAGTTTTTGCAATATTTATAATCCTGTTCATTTTCTGTTCCGCATTCGTTACAAATATTTTTATTCATTTTCAAAATCCTTTCATAGAAGACTAAAAATTATAACCGGAAGATACTGTAAAGCAAAATATGAAAGCAAGAATATGAACATATCAACGCTGCCTTTTCTGCGGTAGTCAAATTCTATATCTTCGCTTTCGGCTTTAATCTTTTTAACCTTTTGAATAACATGATTGCGATATAAGGAATCGCCCTTAAGACCGCAAAATATGCGTATCGCCAATTCAGATATTGCGCTGAAAAAACATGCGGCTAATAAGAATGGATTGATTTGCGGCATAACCTCATAAAGTCTTTTAACCATTTCTGTAGTGGATTCCAGGCCCAGAACACCGAGGTTATTTAAAGCCACTTGTAAAGGAAACGAAAATAGCACCACCGAAATAAGCAAAACTGCAGTTATAACGCCATTCTTGAACATTTTTCTTGAAAACATCCACTGTGCAGGGAATAAGAAAGCAAGCCAGTTCCACGAGGTTTTCTTGCCGTTTTGAAGCATAACAAACCTAGGGAGATAGCGCTGGGTGTTAACCGCAACAAATTTCTTAACATCGTTTGCTGTTACATTATCATCAAACTTATGATCTTCAGGCACGCCGCCTAACAAATCAAAAGAATTAAAATGCTCGTAATTCTTCAAGTTGGGAGTGCCGCATTTGGGGCACGCTTTAAGTGCACTGTCATAGTTTTCAGAACACATTTTACAAACGGTTGTATCAGAGTCTTGAGAATTGGTTTGTGCTTTTTCTTCCTCGGCAACTTCTTGTGTGGGCTCGGGTTTTGAGTATTCATTTTCGGTTCCGTGAAATTCCTCTAAAGCACAGTGGCCTAAGGCATTATAGCATTCTCTGTGATGAGGTGCCCCGCAAATTGGACAGTAAATAACATCGTCTTCTTCAAATAGATAGGACTTGCATCGTACACAATTTATGCCGTCTATTTGCTTACTCATGCTAACACACCTCTGAAATTGCTGATTTTTTCGAAAACCCTTGAAAAATATTCGTTTCCGTAATTGTGGAAATTACCGTTTTTTATCATTTCTTTGAACTCTTGCTCGGTTACGAGCTTAACCTCTGATACCTCAGAAGCTTGAAGCTTTAAATTCTCTATCGGGGTATCGCAAACGGTGAACCATATATCTAACAAAGAATTACGCCTTTTAATGCGAAGAATTTTTTTGAGGGTTTCTTTTGTTGAAGAAATGCTGAGTTCCTCAAAAAGCTCGCGCTTGGCGGCTGAAAAAGAATCCTCTCCCGAAATTGCGGCACCGCCTGTTGCGGCCCATTCGCCAGGCATATGCTTTTTTGTATCCGAACGGCGCTGAATTAAAAATCTTCCGTCCCTTGTCATTATCCAGATATGCACAACTAAATGATACTCGCCGCTACCGAGAAAATTTCTGCCGCGAAGGGTGGTTTTTCCGGTTGGAGTACCGTTTTCGTCAAGTATATCCCATTTTTCAGTTATCATATTTTTATTACCTCGTCGGTTTTGTCATAAATAGTGTTTTTAATACTTATTAATCATTATAGCAATAATATTATTTTTTTTCAACATTTTCTGTGTTGGGTATTGTAAAAAAATAAAAATTGTGTTAAAATCATATAAGATGAGTTTTGCGTATCGAAGTGTGCGAATGGGCAGGTCCTGTGCGACGGGGCGCTACGAACCATGTCAGGCGGGGAACCGAGCAGCATTAAGTAGTTTTCTCCGTGCGCCGCAGTCAATCGGTTCATTCGTACACTTGGATGCGCAAATTGTTTTTTATTGAATTTTAATGAGGTGAAAAAATGGCATATCAAGCGCTTTACAGAAAATATCGTCCACAAACATTTTCTGAGGTTTCGGGGCAAGAGCATATAACCGAAACACTCAAAAATGAGCTTGCGAGCGGCAAAACTGTTCACGCTTATCTTTTCACGGGAACAAGGGGAACGGGAAAAACCAGTTGTGCCAAAATTTTGGCAAAGGCAATCAACTGCACCGCACATAAAAATGGCGACCCTTGCCTTGAGTGTGAAAGCTGCAAAAATATTGCGTCTGGCGAGAATACCGATATTGTTGAGATTGATGCGGCTTCTAACAACAGTGTTGACAGTATTAGAGAGCTGCGAGACCTTATAAACTTTTCACCCGCCAATTCAAAATACCGCGTTTATATCATAGATGAGGTTCATATGCTGAGTATCAGTGCATTTAATGCGCTTCTTAAAACTCTCGAAGAACCGCCTGAGCATGTTATATTTATTTTGGCAACAACCGAGGTGCACAAGCTTCCCGCAACAATTCTTTCGAGGTGCCAGCGATTTGATTTCAGAAGAATTGATAACGAGAAAATTTGCGAAAGATTGCAGTTTATCGCAAAAGAAGAGGGGCTTTCCTTAACTGATGACGCAGCAACACTAATAGCTGCAGCAGCCGATGGCGGAATGCGAGATGCACTCTCAATTCTTGACCTTTGCGCTTCAAGCAGCAAGGAGATTGATGAAAATATAGTCGAAACCGTTTGTGCAATGGCGGGTAATGAATATCTTTTGGAAATGGCCGATTGCATTAAGGCTAAGGATACCGAAAAGGCTTTGATGCTTATTGATAGGCTACACAATTCCTCGGTTGATATGCAAAGGCTTCTTTCAGAGCTCACCGCGCATTATCGCGACCTGATGATTGTTAAAACTGTTAAGGGTAAAAAGAAGCCTATAATCTGCTCGGCAGCCAAATTAAAGGCGCTTAATTCACAAGCAGAAAGCTATGATATAAGAGAGATAATGTATGCATTATCGGTTTTGAGCTCGGCATTTTCTGCTATGCAAACAGGCAACCGCAGATGCGAAATGGAAATGGCAATTATAAAAATGTGCAATCCATCTCTCTCGGCGGATATTGAAGCTCTGGAATTAAGAATAAGTGCGCTCGAAAAAGGAAATTTTGCTTCGGCACCGCCAAAGGTTGAAGAAAGAGCTGCCGAAGCGATAACCGAAGAGCCGGAAATTTCACAAGAGAATGAAAACGAAGATTACAATGAGGAAATTCCGCTTCCCACTGAAGAGGATTTGCCCCCTTCGGAGCCGACCGAAGACGCGACCGCTTCAAAAGAGCCGATAAGCGATGAGTTAACAGAGCTCTCAAGATGGAAAGAGGTGCTCTCAAGGCTCACGGTAGAATGTCCGCTTATTGCGGGCGTTTTAAAGGGCTCTAAGGCTTATACTAAAGGCGATTTTCTTCTTATCGATGCGCCAAATAGTCAATTCCGTTCGCTTATAAACAGCGGAAACGCTTATTATAAAAATAGCATCAGAAAAGCGGCTTTAAGTGTGCTCGGACATACCTATAAGCTGGGACCATATTCGCCCGAAAAGCCAAAGGATGAGACCGACCCACTAACACAGTTAGCTGAAAGACTTAAAAATTTTGAAATAAACTGATTTTAAGGAGATATAAAAAATGAAGGTTAGAATTCCTAATTCCGGCGGACCGGGAAATATGAATCAAATGCTCAAAACCGCTCAGAAAATGCAGGCAGATATGGCAGCACTACAAGAAGACCTCGAAAACCGCGAATTCACTGCCACCTCAGGCGGCGGTATGGTAGAGGTTACGGTTGATGGCAAGCATCTTATAAAGAGCATAAAAATAAATCCCGATGCAGTTGACCCTGATGATGCCGAGATGCTCGAAGATTTAATTACAGTTGCTGTTAATGAAGCAATAACAAACGCAATAAAAACCTCAGAGGAGGAAATGGGCGCTATAACCGGCGGACTTAATATGCCGGGGCTCTTTTAAAAGGAATGGCTAATAATATTATACCCTTAACCGAGCTTATTTCTCAGTTCGAGCGGTTGCCCGGTATTGGCAAAAAAACCGCACAAAGATTGGCTTATAATATTTTGGAACAACCCGAGGAATATGCCCAAAGGTTTGCAGATGCGCTCGTTAATGCGCGAAAGAAAATTCATTTTTGCAAGGTTTGCCAAGCATTAACAGATAGGGAAACCTGTCTTATCTGTGATGATGCTTCGCGCGATAAATCGGTGGTTTGCGTAGTTGCAGAGCCACGCGATGTAATGGCTTTTGAGCGCACACGCGAATTTAAAGGCGTTTATCACGTGCTTCACGGTGTTATTTCTCCGCTTGATGGCATTGGCCCTGAGCAGTTGCACATAAAAGAGCTTATGGCTCGCTTATCTTCGGGCGAAATTAAGGAGATAATTATGGCAACAAACCCAACTGTTGAGGGTGAGGCTACCGCAAGCTATATTTCGAGACTTGTGAAGCCGATGGGGGTTAAGGTTACCCGCTTGGCTTACGGTATACCCGTAGGAAGCGACCTTGAATATGCCGATGAATTCACCTTAGCTAGAGCACTTCAAGGCAGAAACGAAATTTAGGAGCAATTTATGACACAGGAAAAAATTGACAGAATAAACTTTCTTGCCCGAAAGCAAAAAGCTGAAGGGCTTACCGAAGAAGAAAAGCAAGAGCAGTTTATTTTAAGACGAGAATATATTGAAAGCTATAAAGCTTCTCTTATAGCTCAGTTGGATAACACATATATTGTTGAGCCTGACGGAACAAAAAGAAAGGTAACAAGAAAAGGTGAAAATACTACTAACTGATGTTGCAACCGTTGTTTCAAATAACGATTTATCCTTAGATATTTTTACAAACTTTGGCGAGACAGTGGAATATGCAAACATCACTCACGAAGAGCTTTTAGAGGCTGTGAGTGATGTGGATATTATTTTGTGCAATAAAACAGTTATTAACCGCGAGATAATGAATGCGGCAAAAAACTTGAAATATATAGGCACATTTGCAACGGGATATAATAACATTGATATAGATGCGGCAAGAGAGAAGGGAATAACCGTTTTAAATGCGGCTGAATATTCAACCAATGCAGTAGCACAGCAAGTAATTGCTTACATTTTATTGCATTACACTAAAATCAGTAATTACGATGCCTTTGTGAAAGAGGGCGGTTGGAAAAAATCTCTTTTGTTTTCGCCACTGGTTTTCGCAACAGATGAGGTTTTTGGTAAAACGCTCGGCATTGTGGGTTATGGCAGCATTGGTAAAGCGGTCGAAAAGGCAGCACTAGGACTTGGAATGAAGGTTTTGGTTTACACACGAACACCGAAACCTAACGGAGTTACCGAATTTGTGAGTTTTGAAGAACTATTGAGCCGCAGTGATGTTTTAACGTTGCATTGTCCTTTGAACGAGCAAAGTGCTAATTTGATGAACTGTGAAACCTTTGCTAAGATGAAGGATGGAGCGTTTTTTATCAACACTGCCCGCGGAGGCGTTGTGGTTGAAGCGCATTTGCTCGAGGCGTTACAAAGCGGAAAGCTTTCGGGCGCGGCAATCGATGTTTTAACAAAAGAACCGATGAGTGAAGAGTGCTTTTTGCAAAATGTACCCAATTTAATCATCACACCGCATACTGCTTGGGCACCGCTTACAACCAGAAAAAGACTTGTTGATTTGGTTGCTAACAACCTAAGAGCGTTTTTAAACGGTGAAGAAGTAAATAATTTAGCTAAATAAGAGAAGGGGAAGTTTATGTTTTCAAGGCTTAAGGGAATTGGACTATTTGGAATAGATTCATATCCGATTGATATTGAAGCCGATGTGTCAACAGGGCTTCCCGCTTTTGATATAGTGGGCCTTCCGGACACGGCGGTAAAGGAATCGAGAGACAGAGTGCGCTCTGCCATAAAGAATAGCGGACTAAAATTCCCAATGGGAAGAATAACCGTGAATTTGGCCCCGGCTGACAGAAAAAAAGAGGGCTCGGTTTATGATTTGCCCGTTTTACTCGCGATTTTAAAGGCTTCGGGACAGTTAAAAGCAGAACTCGAAGATTCTATAGCTGTGGGTGAGGTTTCACTTGATGGTAAAATCAGAGCGGTTAACGGAATTATAGCTATTGCGATTACCGCCCGACAAAACGGCATAAAAAATATCTTTGTGCCTGTGCAAAACGCAGCAGAAGCAGCTATTATTGAGGGAATCAATATTTACGGTGTTGATAGCGTTACTGAGCTTTTACAGCACCTTAACGGTTCTCGGTTAATTGAAAAAACAGAGAATAGGAAAATTGATGAAAAAAGGTTAATCGATTTTCCCGATTTCAGCGATGTTAAGGGACAAATTATTCCTAAAAAAGCGTTAGAAGTTGCGGCTGCAGGTGGGCATAATATTCTGCTAATCGGCCCACCCGGTGCGGGTAAGAGTATGCTTGCAAAGCGTTTGCCCGGAATTTTGCCCGAGATGACCTTCGAAGAATCGATTGAAGCCACAAAAATCCATTCGGTTGCGGGAACTTTAAATAAAAATCATCCGCTTATAACCGAGCGGCCCTTCCGTTCGCCTCATCATACTGTTTCTGTTGCAGGTGTTGCGGGAGGAGGCACTGTGCCAAAACCGGGTGAAATATCACTCGCGCATAACGGCGTTTTGTTTTTAGATGAATTACCCGAATTCAAAAGAGATGTTATGGAGGCGTTAAGGCAACCGCTTGAGGATGGAAAGGTAACGATTTCGCGTGTTGCAGGGTCGCTTACATATCCTAGTTCAATAATGCTTGTTGCGGCAATGAATCCTTGTCCTTGCGGATTTTTCGGTCATCCAACAAAGCAATGTATTTGTTCTCAAAATGCGGTGCACAAATATCTTAACAGAATTTCAGGGCCTATGCTTGACAGACTCGATTTGCATGTTGAAGTGCCGCCAGTGGATTATGCTGCTTTAAGCGCCGAAACCAAAGAAGAAAGCTCGGCTCAAATAAGAGAGAGAGTGAACAAAGCTCGCAAGATTCAAACCGAGCGTTATAAGGGCACGGGTATCACCTGCAACGCAAGACTTACGCCCGCAATGCTTAAAAAATACTGTATTATGACCGATGAAGCCAAGAAATATCTCGAGCTGTCTTTCGAGAGGCTTGGAATGTCTGCCCGAGCGTACGACAGAATTTTAAAGGTTTCAAGAACTGTTGCAGACCTTGCGGGACACGAAAAAATTGAGAAAAATGATATTTTCTCAGCAATCTCCTTTAGAAGTCTTGATAGAAAGTATTGGAGTTAAAGATAAAAAAATAGGGATACAAAAAGCCACCTTTAAAGGTGGCTTTTAATTTTACTTTAAATATGTTGTATAACCTTTGCCGTATTTAGTGCACCGCGAAACTCGGGAAAGGGTTGCGGTTGAAATATCACAAGCTTCAGTTACCTGCTGATAAGTCTTGCCCTCAAGCAACAGCTTTGCAGCTTTAATTCTTTGAGCCATTTGTTCAATCTCTTTAACGGTACAAAGGTCTTCAAATAGAATTTTACAGTCTTGCTTTGTTTTGAGTGATGAAATAAGCTCAAACAGTTCATCAATCATTTTTTCATCAGCTTTTTTATTAACCATTGGTCTCAATATCCTTGTTTAAAAAACTTCGGGTTTTCTGCGATTTTGGATTTAAGAAAACCTCTTCGGGTGTGCCGAATTCTTCGATAACACCATCTGCCATAAATATAACCTTGTCCGAAACATTTCTTGCAAATTCCATTTCGTGAGTTACCACAATCATTGTGCTGTCTCCGCTTTTAAGGTCTTTAATAACCCTTAAAACCTCACCTGTGAGCTCGGGGTCTAAAGCCGAGGTTGGCTCATCAAAGCAGAGGATATCAGGTTTCATGGCAAGGGCACGTGCGATTGCTACTCGCTGCTGCTGACCGCCCGAAAGCTGACAGGGATAGCTTTCAAGCTTGTCGGTAAGGCCAACTCGTTCTATTAAAGCCTTGGCTTCTGCTTCGATTTCTTCGGGGGTGCCTCTTTTTAAAAGGGAGGGGGCTAGGGTTATGTTGCCCAGAACAGTGTATTGCGGGAAAAGGTTAAAGGACTGAAAAACAAGACCGAAATGCAAGCGGTTTTCTCTGATTTCATTATCGCTCAATTGCTTGTGTAAAGAACTGTCAAAAATGGTTTTGCCATTTACCGAAATTATACCCTCATCGGCAGTTTCAAGAAAATTAAGGCAACGAAGAAGGGTGGTTTTGCCGCTACCCGATGAGCCGATAATTGATAAAACCTCACCTTTTTCGAGGCAAAAGTCAATTCCTTTCAAAACCTCAACCTTGCCGAAGCTTTTCTTAATTCCTTTTACTTCTAAAACAGACATAAACTCACCCTCCTTAATTAAAATAGCTGAGCTTCTTTTCTAATTTACCGAGCAGAATTGTTAGCAATCCCACAAAAAGAAGATAGAAAACGCCGGTATAGAAAAGTGGCCATACCATAGCCTTGGTGGCGGCAAGCTCTTTTGCTTGTTTTATGATTTCGGGAATCATAATGCAGTTGGCGAGTGCAGTGTCCTTTATAAGAGTTATAATTTCGTTGGACATTGGCGGAACAATGCGTTTTATAACCTGCTTGAGCACAATTTTTCTGAAAACCTGAGATTTCGTGAGACCTAAAACATAACCCGCCTCATACTGTCCGCGAGAAATACTCTCAATTCCACCGCGGTAAATCTCCGAAAAATAGCAAGCATAATTAACAGAAAACGCAATTAAAACAGCACACAAGCCGCCCGCGTTTATAAGCAATAATTGCAATACTCCGCCATCATTTGGGATGGTGAAATTTTCGATTATGTAACGGTCGATATGGGTAAAAACGGGGTTTCCGAATAAAAGACCGGGAACATAATAGAAAATAAATATCTGCAGCATCAACGGTATTCCTCTTACAATCCACACAAATGTCTTGGCAACTGCTCTGAGTGGTGCGAATTTGCTCATAGAGCAAAAGGCAATGGGAAGACCTAACGGTATACCGCAAATCAGGGTTACCGCAAAGATAATAAGAGAGATTATAAAACCGTTTGCTAAAAATGATGTAACTTCCAAAAAAGTCATAATTTCTTCCTTACATAACTTTGCTGACGGGATGTTTTTATCTCGCCAGCAAAAGTAATTTTTTTAAAATTTCAAGTGATAATTATTATTTCTGGTCTGAAAAATCAGTAATAGCGGTGGTTTCAACGCCGTATTTCTTAGCCAAAGCAGCAATTGTGCCGTCTTCTGCTAACTTTTCAAGTTCAGCGTTTACCTTAGCGGTGAGTTCACTACCTTTTTTGAAACCGATAGCATAATATTCAACATCACTTGAAAGACCTTCAACGATTTCGAGGTTTGCATAGTCACCCTTGCCGCAGTAGCTCTTAGCAAGCTGATTATCAAGAACAGCAAAATCTGCAGTGCCTGCATTTACAGCCATAAGAGAATCGGTCTGAACGCCTGCGCTCTTAAATACGATACCCTCAAATGTTTTAGCGTATGTTTCACCTGCAGAGCCGCCTTCAGCAGAAGCAATCTTGCCCTTTAAATCAGCAGCAGTTTTAATGCCTGAATCCTTCTTTGCAACAACAACCTGAAGATTTTCCATATAGTTATATGAGAAATCAACCTTGTCTTTACGAGCAATGCCATCATCATCAGCAGTGTTACAGGTAAATCCGTTCCATATACAGTCGATAACGTTTGAATTAAGGTCTGTATACTTATTTTCCCAAACGATTTCCTTGAAGTTTACGTCATAACCGAGGTTTCCGAACACCTTTTCAGCAAGTTCGGTATCAAAACCAACAAGTTTACCTGATTCATCCTTGTAGTTCATGGGCTCATAAATTGTGTAACCCACAACAATTGTTTCTTTCTTTGCATCAGCATCAGCATCGGTTGATGTTACATCTGCTTGGCCGCAAGCTGCAACGCTGAATACCATAAGAAGACATAAGATAAGTGCTAAAAGTTTTTTCATTTCAATTTTCCCCTTTAAAATTTAAGTTTATGAATGTATTATACTTTATTAAGATGAAGTTGTAAAGTGTTTTTTTAAAAAATTTTTAAATTTTTTCATTAAAAGCTATGTTTAATTGATTTTATTCGGCAATTATGATACAATATTAATAAGAAAAATTACGAGAGGGATAATATATGGCATATAAAATTTTAAAAATTGATCCATATCTTAAAGACTATGAGCAAGATATTATTCTTCGAATGAAAAATTTCGAAACCAAGCGTGCAGAGCTTTTGGGCGAAAAGGGCGATATAGAAAGCTTTGCTAACGGATATAATTATTTTGGTTTTCACAGAACAAAAGACGGCTGGGTTTACAGAGAGTGGGCACCCGCTGCAGAGGAAATGTATCTAACCGGCGATTTTAACGGCTGGAATCTCACCGCCACTCCGATGACAAGGCTGGAGAATGGGGTATTTGAGGTTACACTTGAGGGCAGGGATGCTTTAAAGGTAGGTCAAAAGGTTCAGGCGATTATTCTTTCCAACGGTCAGCTTCTTCGCAGAATCCCGCTTTATGCAACCCGCGTGGTGCAGGATAGCGAAACTTATCTCTGGTGCGCCGAAATTGAAGACACATTAAAGGAATTTTGTTGGGAAGATGAAAAATTCAAAATCCCCCAGACACCTATTATATATGAATGCCACATAGGAATGGCACAGGAAAAATATGATATTGGAAGCTATGAGGAATTCAGCGAAAATGTGCTTCCTCGCATAAAAAAGCTTGGGTATAACACCATTCAGATAATGGCGGTTATGGAGCACCCGTATTATGCTTCGTTCGGCTATCAGGTTTCGAACTTTTTTGCCGCTTCTTCGCGTTACGGAAAAAGCGAGGATTTGAAAAAGCTCATTAACAAAGCACATAAAATGGGGATTGCGGTGCTTCTTGATGTTGTGCACTCCCACGCGATTAAAAATGAGGGCGATGGGCCAAATAGGTTCGATGGCACAGAATATCAGTTTTTCCACGAGGGAGAAAAGGGCAATCATTCTGCTTGGGGCACAAAGCTGTTTAATTACGGCAAAAACGAGGTTTTGCATTTCCTTTTATCTAACCTTAAATACTGGATGGAGGTTTTCCATTTTGATGGTTTCCGTTTTGACGGTGTTACCTCTATGCTTTATCACGACCACGGCCTTGGCAGTGCGTTTTCGAATTATGATATGTATTTTTCAATGAATACCGATACAGAGGCTGTTACCTATCTGCAGCTTGCAAATGAGCTTATTCACAAAATCAATCCAAAGGCTATAACCGTGGCAGAGGATATGTCGGGAATGCCGGGTATGTGCATTAAAATAGAGGATGGAGGAATAGGCTTTGATTACAGGCTTTCTATGGGTGTGCCTGACCTTTGGATAAAGTATCTCAAAGAATATAAAGATGAAGATTGGGATATGTGGGGGCTTTGGTATGAGCTTTGCGGCAGAAGACCCAAGGAAAAAAATATCGGATACTGCGAATCGCACGATCAGGCCTTGGTTGGCGATAAAGCCATTATGTTCCGACTTTGTGATGCCGATATGTATTCTAAAATGAACAAGTTCTCTGAAAGCGTTGTTGTTGACAGGGGAATAGCTCTCCATAAAATGATAAGGCTTATAACCTCTTCTCTTGCGGGCGAGGGCTATCTTAATTTTATGGGTAACGAATTCGGCCACCCTGAATGGATAGATTTCCCGCGCGAGGGTAACAACTGGAGTTATCATTACTGCCGCAGACAGTGGAGTCTTGTGGATAATGAAAATTTGAGATACAGAGAACTCAACGATTTCGACGGTGCAATGATAAAACTGCTTAAAACCAACCGGGTTCTTAGAAAAAAAGCAGAAAGCCGCTGGATTCATCAGGATGACAAGGTGATAATTTACACCAAGGGTGATTTGTGCTTTGCTTTTAATTTTAACTCCAATAAGTCTTTCGAAGGATATTTCGTGCCTATCGGTCAAAAAGGTGATTACAAGGTTGTGCTTTCTACTGATGATGGTCTTTACGGCGGACACGACAGAATAGATAAAGACTATGTTTACACCTGTGAAGTGACAGCGGATAATCGAATAGGCTTCAACTGTTATTTACCGTCGAGAAGTGCGGTTGTTTTTAAAAGGGTGAAGTAAATGAAAGCAGTTTTTATTGACCGCGACGGAACAATGGGCGGAAGTTATTATGTTGAATTCCCGCAGGATTATTATGCTTATGAGGGAACAAAAGAAGCGTTCGATTTGTTAAATGAAAACGGCTTTTTGCCTATGATTTTTACAAATCAGTCTTGCATAGCAAGGGGGAAAGACGGCGGTTATGATTTCGCTGCTGAATTTAAAGAAATCGGCGCTAGGGATTGGTTTATTTGCCCACACGATGATGCCGATAACTGTAACTGCCGCAAGCCTAAAACAGGACTTTTGGAACAAGCGAAGAATAAATATAACCTTGATATGAAAGATTGCTATGTTATAGGGGACCGATGGAGTGATATGGCATCTGGAGGAAAAATGGGTTGTAAACTCATTCTTGTGTTGACAGGTAGGGGAAAAGAATCTCTCGGGTGCGACCGAGAAAAATGGGCAGAGTATGAGCCCATTTACATAGCAAAAAATTTATATGAAGCAGCCAAATGGTTGTGTAACAAAAAATAAAAAAAGAATAAAAAACACCGAGTGTCCAACTCGGTGTTTTGCTTTTATTCCACAAATGTTAATTTACAACCAATGTTATTTTGACATTCGCTTAGCCCCTCGGCAACGATTGCTTTTGTGCGGTCATAAGATTTTTGCGCCTTTGCAACCGCTGTGGCGTCAAGTCCGTATTTTGTTGCATCTTCGCGGGTGGCAAGCGGATAAACTGTGTAAAGATGTCCGCCTCCGCCTTTATATTTGTTAACCCAAGTGGGAATAAGACCTATTGAATCAAGTGTTACATCATCGCCGTATTTTCTTAATGTGTAACTGAAAATCAAACCGTCTTCTGTGTGACCTGAGGGACAACTGTCCATAAGTTCTTGGCGTTGGTTGGAAACGGCGTTGCCCGTTGAGTAAAGACAAACTGTGGTGTTCTGACCATCTTCAGAATGAATAAGTTCAATGGGTTGAACAACATGCGGATGGCTGCCGATTATAATATCGACACCAAGGTTAGAAAGCCTTTGTGCTATCGTTTTTTGCCAGGTATTTGGGGTTAGCTTATATTCATTGCCCCAATGCATATAAAACACAATAAATTCGGCACCCTTGGACTTCATATCATTTATGGTAGCCTGCGCTTCTGAATAGAATGTTTCTAAAGCGGCATTGTCATAAACAAAGGTGCTGATAAGGTTTTCGGCCTCTGCCTTCATCTGATTTCCGTTAAGGTTTTTTCTGCCGTTTGAGATGGAAGAATAGGTATAATTTGCCATACCTATTTTAATGTCATTTATTTCTTTTACGGTGTAAATCGGTTCTTCTACAGTTTCTCTTGTGCCGATAAAATCAAAGCCCTTTTGCTTTAAAATCTGTGCGGTGCGCTGAAGACCGAACATTCCCGTGTCATAACTATGATTATTCGCGGTAAGGAGGAAGTTTATACCATCGTTTTTGAGGGCATCTGCAAGACTGTCGGGCGTGTTAAAAGCGGGATAACCGCTGAATTTACCCGATTCTGTGCCGCCAAATGTAACCTCAAGGTTAGCAACGGCAAGGTCGGCTTGTTTGAAAAGGGGAGCAGCCTCTTTAAAATAACAGCTAAAATCATATTCACCCGTCTGGCTGTTATATGCGCCTGTAAGCTGAGTGCTGTGCACCATAATATCTCCGGTGCTCATAACCGTGGCATAGCTTTCCTTCGGCTTTTCTTCTGAAGAGTTTATTTCTGAGCTATTGGTCGAAGGATTACCCGAGGGGTTATCATCAGCTTTAAAGATTGAAGCTGCTATGAATGAAATCAAAGCAATAACACCGGCTAAAATCAATGCGCAAAGGGAAAGGAAAATGCGACGTCGGATAATGGCTTGCTGCCTTTTTGTTCTGTTCTTTTTCATTTTAAAAACTCCTGTATTTTAAAATATAAGGCATAAAATAAGCGGTAAGAAAATGGCGGGAACATAATTCATAACTTTAATTTTTGTGATTCCCAACATATTAAGGCCTAAGGCAATTATGAGAATTGAGCCTATAACCGAGAAATGTGCTATAACCTCGGTTGTCATAACAGGTTCAACAACAACTGCGAGAAGTGTGAGACCTCCTTCAATAATAAGCACCGAAATGCACGAAAGCATTACACCTATGCCAAGGCTTGAGGTGAGCGCCATTGCGGCAACGCAATCTATAACCGATTTTGAATAAAGGGTGGAATTATCACCCGTAATGCCGCTGTTTAAAGAGCCGACGATGGTCATAGCGCCAACACAGAAAAGAACTGTTGCTGTTACAAAGCCTTCTGCAAAGTGTGATTCATTGCCGCCAAGCTTTCTTTCAAAAAAACCGCCCAATTTTTTAACAAGCGCATCAAAATCTGCAAGCTCACCCAAAACCGCACCCAAAGCAAAGGATATTATAATTATTATAACATTTATTCCTTCTTCGAAAAGGCCTGTTATTCCAATATAAATCACGCAAAGCGCCATACCGTTCATTAGTGTGGTTTTGATTTTTTCAGGTATGCCCTTTTTAAAGGCTAAGCCTAAAAGGCAACCTAAAACAACCAAAAAAAAGTTAACAACTGCACCGCTTGTTATAACGCGGTTAAAAACGCTCATTTTTTTCACTTCCGTCTTAGACTTACGTATATAAATATATAATATAAACAATAAAAAATCAATATTTTTTCGTTTTATGTAAATACTTATATTAAAATTATTGGAGGGAATAGAAAATGATTGAAAAAGATACGGTGCGATTGCTTAGAGAATGCGATGCGGGGGTTAAAATGGGTGTCAGCTCAATAGATGATGTTCTCGAATACACCTCTGACAGAGAATTAAAAAAGCTCTTATCAGACTGCAAGGATGAACACGAAAAGCTTAACCGCGAGCTACAGGAATTGCTCGAAAAATATAAGGATGAGGGCAAAGAGCCTAACCCTATTGCCAAGGGGATGTCCTGGATGAAGACCAATATGAAGCTCACCCTTAATGAATCGGATTCCACTATTGCTGACTTAATTACCGATGGCTGCAATATGGGTGTTAAATCACTTAACAAATATCTTAACGAATATAAAGCGGCAGATGAGGTTTCAAAAGATATTTGCAAACGACTCATAAACCTTGAAGAAAAATTAGCGGTGGATATAAGAAAATTTTTGTAATGTAAAAGAACAGTCCTTTAAAATGGGCTGTTTTTTATTGAAAAGCGTTTTTGAAAATGTTATAATATGTTAAATAATGGTTAATATTTTGCTTTTAAAATAGGAAAAGAAAAAAGGTGATATTTATGAGCAGTAATAAACTTAGTGAAAAAACTCTTGAAAAAATTGAAAATTATTCAGAGAAGTGTTTGCAAAACTGTGTTATAGAGCAAGGCTTGTATATTGAACATAAAGTAAATAGAGGCCTTAGAGACCTTAACGGTAAGGGCGTTTTAACGGGTCTTACAGAAATTTCAGATATTATTTCAAAAAAGAATGTTAACGGTCAAGAGGTGCCTTGCGAGGGCGAGCTTTATTACCGTGGATATAAAATAGATGATATTGTTAACGGAATTTTAAAGGATAACAGATTCGGCTTTGAAGAAATAATTTATTTGTTAATCTTCGGCGAGCTTCCCAGCAAAGCGGAGCTTGAAGAGTTTAAATCTGTGCTTTTCTCAATGCGCCCTTTGCCCGATAATTTTGTGCGCGATGTAATAATGAAGGCACCGGCGGTGGATATGATGAATTCACTCGCACGAAGTGTGCTTATGCTTTATTCTTATGACCGCAATGCAGATGATATAAGCATACCGAATGTTTTGCGCCAATGCTTGCAGCTTATAGCGCGTTTTCCGCAGCTTGCGGTTTACGGTTATCATGCTCATAATTATGATTTCGGCAATAGCAACAGTTTCTTTATTCACGAGCCCGACCCCAAGCTTTCAACTGCCGAGAATTTGCTTTATATGTTAAGGCTTGATGGTAAGTTCACTCCTTTGGAAGCAAAGGTGCTTGATATAGCATTGATTCTTCACGCCGAGCACGGAGGCGGTAATAACTCAACCTTTACCACCCATGTTGTTTCTTCCTCGGGAACAGATACCTATTCGGCAATCGCTGCCGCATTGGGCTCGCTTAAAGGTCCAAAGCACGGTGGCGCTAACCTTAAGGTTTCTGCTATGTTCAAAGATATAAAGCAGAACATCAAAGATTGGGAGGATAGGGAAGAGATTTCCAATTATCTTAACAAAATTCTCAATAAAGAGGCTTTTGATAAAGCAGGATTAATTTATGGTATTGGCCACGCTATATACTCGGTTTCAGACCCAAGAGCGAAGGTTTTCAAGTCCTTTGTTAAAAGTCTTTCAGAAGAAAAAGGGCTCACTAAAGAGTTTGAACTTTATTCGCTTATTGAGGAATTGGCACCTCAGGTGATTGCCGAGAAGAGAAAAATGTATAAAGGTGTAAGCGCCAATGTTGATTTTTACAGCGGCTTTGTTTATGATATGTTAGGCTTGCCTCACGAGCTTTTCACACCTATTTTTGCGATTGCAAGAATATCGGGTTGGAGTGCGCATCGCATTGAAGAGCTTATAAATGCGGGTAAAATTATAAGACCTGCATATATGAATGTTCAGGAGCATAGAGAATATATAGAGATGGGCGAGAGATGATTAAATGAAAATTTTAAAAAACATTGAAATTAAAAAAATAATTATGCTGACAGTGGCAGGTATTATTAATGCAATAGGTGTTACGATGTTTTTATCCCCCGTGAATCTTTATGACAGTGGCATATCGGGAACTTCTATTTTATTATCACAAGTAACGCCTGAGTTTTTCACCTTGTCGTTTTTTCTTGTTGTGCTTAATGTTCCGCTTTTTCTTTTCGGAACAAAGAAATTAGGACTTGAATTTACCGTTTATGCTATTTACACGGTGGTTATTTATTCTATATCCGCCTGGCTTATAACCGATGTATTGCCTATTGATGTTAGCTTTGCTTCGCCGCTCGCAGGGGATGACCTCTTGCTTTGCGCCCTTTTTGGCGGACTTATTTCGGGTATGGGAAGCGGTTTGGCAATCCGCTTCGGCGGTGCGATGGATGGCATTGAGGTTATGGCGGTTATTTTTGCAAAGAAGCTTGGAATCACGGTTGGAACCTTTGTGATGATTTATAATGTTTCACTTTATGTTATTTGCGGAATAGTGCTTCGCAGTTGGATTTTGCCGCTTTATTCAATAGTTACTTATGCTGCGGAAATCAAAACGGTTGACTTTATTGTTGAAGGCTTTGACCGTTCGAAAGCCGCTATGATAATAACGGTTATGCCTGATGAAATCTGTGCGGCCCTCTCAGATGCATTCGGTAGCGGAGCTACCAAGATAGATGCTACGGGCAGTTATTCTAACACGCAAAAAACGGTTGTTTATTTTGTGCTTAATCGTTTTCAAATCGGTAAAATGAAGGATATTGTTCACGAAACCGACCCACATGCTTATATAACCATCAGTGAAGTGGCCGATGTATTTAAAGCAAATATTTAAATAAAAAAGCAACTGAAAGTTTTAAACTCTCAGTTGCTTTATGTTTTTAATAAGCTTTTCCCCAGTAGAGCATATGCTTTGCTTTTTTGCCGCAGCACACACAGGTTGCTTCAATTTCTTCCTGCTCGAAGGGGATGCAACGTGATGTTACGCCGGTGATTTCTTTAAGCTTGTCTTCACATTCTCTGTCTCCGCACCACATTGCACGAATGAAACCGGGCTTGTTATCAGCGATTTCTTTCATTTCATCAAGGCTGTGCGCATCATAGGTCATAACATTTCTGCGCTCTAAAGCTTTGTTATAAAGTCCATCGTGAACAGCCTTTAAAAGCTCGGGAATTTTGGTTTCAAGTTCATCTAATGAAACAACTGTTTTTTCGCCGTTGTCTCTGCGAACAACCACGCAAACATTGTTTTCAATATCGCGGGGACCGATTTCAACACGAAGCGGAACGCCCTTCATTTCATATTCTGCAAACTTCCAACCGGGAGATTGCTCGCTTTCATCGAGCTTTACTCTGCAAACCTTCTTTAACTGCTCGCAAACCTCTCTCGATTTTTCAAGCACGCCCTCTTTGTGAGAAGCAATGGGAACGATAACTGCCTGAATAGGAGCAACAGCAGGGGGGAGAACCAAACCATTGTCATCACCGTGAGTCATAATAACTGCACCGATAAGTCTTGTGGTTGTTCCCCAAGAGGTCTGGAAGGGGTTAACCATTTGGTTGTTTTTATCTGTGAACTGAATATCAAATGCTTTTGCAAAACCATCGCCAAAATAGTGTGATGTGCCGCTTTGCAAAGCCTTACCGTCGTGCATGAGGGCTTCGATTGTGTATGTAGCCTCTGCACCTGCAAAACGCTCTTTTTCGGTTTTGATTCCTTTAACAACGGGAATAGCCAAAACATTCTCTGCAAATTCGGCATAAACATTAAGCATCTGAATGGTTTCTGCCTTTGCCTCTTCGGCGGTTGAGTGAAGGGTATGACCTTCCTGCCACAAGAATTCGCGCGAACGAAGGAAGGGGCGGGTTGTCTTTTCCCAGCGCACAACATTACACCACTGATTATAAAGCTTTGGTAAATCGCGGTAAGAATGAACAATGTTTTTAAAGTGATCGCAGAAAAGTGTTTCGGATGTGGGGCGAACACACATTCTCTCTTCCAACTTTTCTTCACCGCCGTGTGTTACCCACGCAACCTCGGGCGCAAAGCCTTCAACATGGTCCTTTTCCTTTTGGAGAAGACTTTCGGGGATGAACAAAGGCATATAAACATTTTCGTGGCCTGTTGCTTTAAAGCGAGAATCCATCTCACTTTGAATATTTTCCCAGATAGCGTATCCATATGGTCGGATTATCATACAGCCTTTTACAGAGGCATAATCAATAAGTTCTGCTTTGATACAAACATCAGTATACCATTTAGCAAAGTCCTCTTCCATAGAGGTGATTTCTTTAACGAGTTTTTCTTTTGCCATATCGGGAGTGCTCTATAGCACCCGTTCCCACCTTTCATATTTACATATACCAATACATTATAAAATAGATTTTAAAATTTTGCAACAGTTTTTGAATTGAAAGTGAAATTAAGGTGGGGTTATCAATAAATCAGGGTTTATTTCATAAATTAAGTAATTGACAAATTTTTCTTGATATGTTAAAATTTTGTTAGAAAACTTAAAGGATGTGTTTCCGATGAATTATTCAGTTTTTTATAGCTTTGATTTATGCGGGAACCATTATGATTAATTTTAATAATTACACTTAAAGTTTGCGCATAGGTTAAGGCTTGACCTATGCGCTTTTTGTTATAGAGTAAAGTATGCGAACACAGGGGACCGTCCCCTGTCTTCCATAGGTATAAAACTCCTTTAAATTATATGTGCAACTATAATTAAATTTTAATCGTCCCATTTTTCTATGGTTTCTATAGCTTTTCTGAGTTCGTTTTTCATATGAGGTAGCATAGTTAAACCACGGCTTTTTCGTGCTTTTACAGAACTGCGTTCGTTTATTGTAATAAAGAAACCTAACAATAAGGATATTATCAAAGTCGAGATATTAAACATAGCTCTTTTAAGTAAGGAAAAGCAAATAAGAGGAAACAATAAAACAGCTAAAATTGACCACAAGCATTGGATATATATTTCGGATTTTTTATAAACAGATGTCATATGTATATATGTTTTATTATCCTTGGAAATAACCTGTCCGTATACGTAATATAACGGATATTGATTATCATAGCTCTTCGCTAGCGTAGTCGGATTATATATAGTAATTGTGATTTTCCCTTTTTTGGAGCCCCTACATATAATTACAGTGTCAGTACGAATCGGCTTACTGTGTAAACCACCTAATTCAGTTATGTGTTGTATGGTTTTTGAAACACTTTTATTAACTTCGATATATTCTTCATCAAGTATTTCTTGAAATATTGTTGTTTTCATTTTTACCACCATTTAAATAATAAAATCATATTTGATTTTTTTATTGTTAAAATATCTTTTTTTAAATTAGTCACCTCAATATATATTATATAACATAAATGATTTTTTTCAACTGAAATATTATTGAAAAAGGACAATCAGGGAACGGTTCTTCAATTGACAGGTTGAAAGACAGGGGACGGTTCTATGTCTTGATGAATATTCCTGTCTTCCGGTCACCAAATTACGATTTTTTGAATTCACCTAAAATGTAGGAGGGTGTATTAAGTTGTTTAAAAAAATCCTAATCTTTTTAGTAATTGTGATATTTTGTTCTGGGTGTTATGAGGTTGATGAAAACTCTCCACAATTTTTCCCATTCACAAAGTGGCAATCAAAAGATAAGAGCATTACTCTCTATATATCAGATGATCAGATCGGTTACGGAAGTATAAACATAGACGACAAAAATATTGATGTTTATTTTGACTTCTATAATGGATTAAGGATGTGGGGTAGCCATTATTCTGAGTATTTTAAAGAAGGAACACCAATTACTATAGAAGATTGGGAAATGGATTGTAGTGAAGGTGAATTTACGGCAACGGTTATAGATACCACTTATTTTGAGATTGGCGAAGAAATAGTTTTTGAACTTGTTGAGGAAAAGATTGATGAGAGCGAGATTCCATATCCGGAGAAGACAGGGGACGGTTCTATGTCTTGACGAATATTCCTGTCCTCCTTTAAAAGTATTACCATATGCAATTTTAGCAATAATTATTGTAGCATTGATTTCTTTTTGTCCGGGTCTTGCGTTAGCCCTTTGATGAAAATCGGTTTTTAACGAGTATGAAATGAGGTGTATCTTGTGATAAAGATTAAGCGGTTTAAAAATATCGATACTTTCTATCAAAATTTAGAAGCGTTTGCTGACCAAGTTTATAGTAGCGTTAAAATTTTTAAAGCTAATACTTTTTACGATGATACTCCTGGATTTTACTTTAGGAAAATCAGCAAAACTACAACGGCAATATATTACGAAAGTGGAGAGTGGATTAGATTTTACGAGTTAAAACCAAATAAAACTTTTTTAATATGCAAAAATTTTAAATTTTTCAAAAAAGATTTTATAGCTGCTTTTATTTTAGTTAATCCTGCACTCGTCGCTTGTTTGCCAATATGTTTGATTTCTGGATTTTTCTTTCAATCGGTAAAGGAACTTTTAATTATTATACCAATACTATTGTTAGTTAGTCTTATTATTGATTTATCAGCAGTTCTTAAGCTATTGGACTTTTTTGATGATATCGCAAATGAGAGATAACACAGGGGACGGTTCTATGTCTTGCAGTCACGGCCGTAAATTTGAAAAAGCCTTTTTCAAGTAAGTGGTATTCAAGAAGGGTTGGGTACGGATATGCTTGGGGAAAAAATCATTATTTATATAATTAAAAGGGGAATTTGCATGAAAAAATTATCAACCGTACAAATATTATATGTTTACTTGATAAGCAAAATTTTTGTGATATCAGCAAGTTTTATTCTTGTTGTTATTTTTGGTGAAAATGCTGTTAGTATTGTAAAAGAAAGCGCTTTGTATATCGTTTTAGATGCACTTATCGTGATTTTTGCTTTTTTTAACTTATCATTTATAAATAATAATTTTAAAAAAGCCGCAATTTTCAAAATCGCTACAGTAATTATTTCTGTTATAGGAAGTTTAGCGGCTAATTCATCGCCTGTTATTACATATAATTTTTTCTTGTCAGATATTTTGCAATTTTTAGAACTTGTGCTAGCATTGCCCACGGTTTATTATCTTTACAGCGGTTTCGGTGAGTTGGCGACAGTGAATAATGATAATTTTTTATCTGCAAAATGGCAGAAAATTAGATATATAAGAATTTTCTTTGCGGTTCTTTCTATAATTGGATGTTTACTTTTCTTATATGAATTTTTTGCAACCAATTTATTGTTTGCCATGTTGTTTTCAATACTTTTACCATTAGTTTCGTTTATTATTGAAATTATTGAACTTTTATATGCTGTGAAAACAATAAAAATAACAAAAGAGACAATCAATTAGGAAAGACAGGGGACGGTTCTATGTCTTGCGCCATCGGGGACAAATTACAGAACACAAGGGGACAGTTCTCCTGTGTTGACAAATGTAACACAAGGGACGGTTCTCCTGTCTCCGTAATATGAGTTTTATGATTTTGCAACAGTTTTTGAATTTTAAGCCTGATTCTAACATAAACTTATAAAAAACTTGACAAAAACGACAAATGCTAATATTATTTATTTGTAATGTTTAAGTTTTCGAACTTTAATTTACAGGAGGATTATTTATGGTATTTGAAAAAATTAAAAAGATGTTAGCTGAGCAGCTCGATGCAGAAGAAAGCGAGCTTACAATGGAAACCGATATCGCCAGAGACCTTGGCGCAGACAGCCTTGATGTTGTTGAATTGCTTATGGCAATTGAAGGCGAGTTTGGTGTTGAGGTTCCCGATGAGGAGATTGAAAACATTAAAACAATCGGAGATTTGGCAGAATACATTCAAAACAATAGTTAATACATATAAAACCGAAGCCGCAAGACATTTGCCAGCTTCGGTTTTTATAATTTTCAACAAAAAACAGTTTTTAAATACAGTAAAACCGTTATTTCTTTAAATTTTTTAAAAAAATAAATAAAATGTATTTACAATAAATGAAAAAAGTGTTATTATAATATGCGTATGAGTGTGTCAATTGTTAATTTTTTATCACTTTTTTTGATTTCACTCAAGAAAAAATAATTAGGAGGAATTTTAGGTGTCCAGAAAATTCAAAACGATGGACGGTAACAACGCTGCGGCTCACGTTTCCTATGCGTTTACAGAAGTAGCCGGTATTTATCCGATTACACCGTCAAGCCCTATGGCTGACTATGTTGATCAGTGGTCTGCTCAGGGCCTTAAAAACATTTTCGGCACAACCGTTAAGGTTTCCGAAATGCAGTCTGAAGCAGGTGCTGCAGGTACTGTGCACGGTTCACTTAATGCCGGCGCTCTCACAACAACATACACTGCTTCACAGGGTCTCTTACTTATGATACCCAATATGTACAAAATAGCAGGTGAATTACTTCCTTGCGTATTCCATGTGTCTGCTCGTTGTGTAGCTTCACACGCGCTCAACATTTTTGGCGACCATTCAGACGTTTACGCTTGCCGCCAGACAGGCTTTGCAATGCTTGCTGAAACAAATACACAGGAAGTTATGGACCTTGGTGCTGTTGCTCACCTTGCAACAATTAAATCAAGAGTTCCTTTCCTTAACTTCTTTGACGGTTTCCGTACCTCACACGAAATCCAGAAGATTCAGGTTTGGGATTTTGAAGACCTTAAAGAAATGTGCGATATGGATGCAGTTGCTGCATTCCGTAAGCGTGCTTTAAACCCTGAGCATCCTGTAATGCGCGGTTCACACGAGAACGGCGATATCTTCTTCCAGCACAGAGAGGCTTGTAATAAATATTACGATGCTGTTCCTGCTATCGTTGAAGAATATATGGATAAGGTTAATGCTAAGCTTGGCACAGATTACAAGCTCTTCAACTACTACGGTGCTCCCGATGCTGAGAAGATTATCATCGCAATGGGCTCTGTATGTGATGTTATTGAAGAAGTAATTGACTATATGGTAGCAGCAGGCGAGAAGGTTGGTCTTGTAAAGGTTAGACTTTACCGTCCTTTCTCTGCAGAAAAGTTGGTTGAAGCTATTCCTGCAACTGTTAAGAAGATTGCTGTTCTTGACAGAACAAAGGAACCCGGTTCTCTCGGTGAGCCTCTCTATCTTGATGTTGTTACATCTCTTGCTGCAACAGGCAGAAAGATTGACACAGTAATTGGTGGCCGTTATGGTCTTGGCTCTAAGGATACTCCTCCTTCAAGCATTTTTGCTGTATATAAGGAACTCGCTAAGGATGCGCCTAAGGCTCAGTTTACAATGGGTATTGTTGACGATGTTACAGGTCTTTCTCTCGATGAAGAAGAAGCTCCCAACACCGCAGCAGAAGGCACAATCGAGTGTAAGTTCTGGGGTCTCGGTGGCGACGGTACCGTTGGTGCTAACAAAGACTCTATCAAGATTATCGGTGATCATACCGATAAGTATGTTCAGGCATACTTCCAGTATGACTCTAAGAAGACCGGCGGTATCACAATTTCTCACTTGAGATTCGGTGATAAGCCCATCAAGAGTCCTTACTACATTAACAAGGCTGACTTTGTTGCTTGTCATAACCCCTCTTATGTAATCAAGGGTTACAAGATGGTTAACGATGTTAAGCCCGGCGGTGTATTCCTTATCAACTGTCAGTGGTCTGCTGAAGAGTTGGACAAGCATATGCCTGCTGAAGCTAAGCGTTACATTGCTAAGAACAACATTCAGCTTTACACAGTTAACGCTATTGACTTGGCTGCAGAAATCGGTCTTGGCAAGCGCACAAACACTGTTTTACAGTCTGCATTCTTCTCACTTTCTAAGGTTCTTCCTGCAGAAGAGGCTATCGGCTACATGAAGGAAAAAGCTCAGAAGTTTATGAAGAAGGGTATTGAAATCGTTCAGATGAACGAGAAGGCTATCGATGCAGGTGCAACCGCTTATGTTAAGATTGATGTTCCTGCTTCTTGGGCAGATGCAGTTGATGCTAATGTTGCAGCTGAAAACGCTGATACATCTAAGCTCATTAAGATGGTTGACAATATTATGAAGCCCGTTGGTCTTATGAACGGTGATTCTCTCCCTGTTTCTGCATTTATTGACCACGCTGACGGTACATTTGAGCAGGGTGCTTCTGCACACGAGAAACGCGGCGTTGCTGTTATGGTTCCTGAGTGGAACAATGAAACATGTATCGGATGTAACAAGTGTGCATTCGTTTGTCCTCATGCTACAATCCGTCCTTATGCATTATCAGCTGAAGAAAAGGCTGCTGCTCCTGCAAACACAAAGGTTGCAGTAAAAGAAAAGCTTGTTACAAACAAGGGCTATTCATATGTTATGACTGTTTCTCCGCTTGACTGTATGGGTTGCGGCGTTTGCGTTGGCGAATGTCCCACAAACTCACTCAAGATGGTTTCACAGGAATCACAGCTTGCAGAGCAGGATGTATTTGATTACTGCGTAGCTAATGTTACTGAAAAGGCTGACGTTGCTTCTGATGCAAACGTTATCACTTCTCAGTTTAAGAAGCCCTTACTCGAGTTCTCAGGCTCTTGCGCAGGCTGTGCTGAAACTGCTTATGCACGTCTCGTTACTCAGCTCTTTGGTGATAAGATGTACATCTCTAACGCAACAGGTTGTTCTTCAATCTGGGGTGGTCCTGCTGCTACATCACCTTACACTGTTGATGCTAAGGGCCATGGTCCTGCTTGGGCTAACTCACTCTTTGAAGACAATGCTGAACACGGTTACGGTATGTATCTCGGTCAGAAGGCTCTTCGTGACGGTCTTGCTGCTAAGGTTAAGGAAATGGCTGATTCTGACAAGGCATCCGATGAATTCAAGGCTGCTGCTGATGCTTATTTTGCTACCTTTGATGATAGCAACAAGAATGCTGCTGCAACAGAAGCTCTTATTGCTGAAATCGAGAAGGCTGCAGCTAAGGGTTGTCCGACAGCTCCTTCTATCCTTGCTGACAAGGAATATCTCGCTAAGAAGTCTATCTGGATCTTCGGTGGCGACGGTTGGGCATACGACATCGGCTTCGGCGGTGTTGACCACGTTCTCGCTACAGGCGAAAATGTAAACATTATGGTATTTGATACCGAAGTTTACTCTAACACAGGCGGTCAGGCTTCTAAGGCTTCTAACATTGGTCAGGTTGCTCAGTTTGCTGCTGCAGGTAAAGCAATCAACAAGAAGAGCCTTGCTGAAATCGCTATGTCTTATGGCTATGTATATGTAGCTCAGATTGCTATGGGCGCTGATATGAATCAGACACTTAAGGCAATTAAGGAAGCTGAAGCTTATAACGGTCCTTCAATCGTTATCTGTTATGCTCCTTGCGAAATGCACTCAATTAAGGGCGGTATGGTTAACTGCCAGAAAGAAATGAAGAAGGCTGTAGCCGCTGGTTATTGGGATATGTTCCGTTATAACCCTGCTCTTAAGGCAGAAGGCAAGAACCCCTTCAGTCTTGATAGCAAGCCAGCTACTGCTGATTATAAAGAGTTTATCCTTGGTGAAGCTCGCTATGCTTCGCTTACACGCTCATTCCCCGAACGTGCAGAAGCATTGTTTGATCGGGCTGCAGAGGCTGCAAAGGCTCGCCGCGCTCACCTTGAAAAACTCGTTGAGCTTTATGGCAAACAGTAATTTGCAAACTCAATAATTAAGGAAGGCTATGTACCATTGGTGCATAGCCTTTTTTATGTTAAAATGTGCCCGTTTCATTGACAAACAGTGCGTTTGATAGTATAATATATGAGTAAAAATTTGCTTTTTAAGGATGTATCAATATGAAATGGACTTCACTTAATGATTTGAGAGAAAAATATCTTGAATTTTTCGAATCAAAGGGACATTTGCGCCTTGGCAGCTTTTCGCTTGTTCCACAGGGCGATAAATCACTTTTGCTTATAAATTCGGGTATGGCGCCTATGAAGAAATACTTCACGGGCGAGGTAACACCCCCACGCAACCGCGTTACCACCTGCCAGAAATGTATCAGAACACCCGACCTTGAGCGTGTTGGTATTACAGCACGCCACGGAACATTTTTTGAAATGCTCGGAAACTTTTCTTTTGGCGACTATTTCAAAAACGAAGCAATTCCGTGGGCTTGGGAGTTTTTAACCGAAACTCTTGAAATTCCCGCAGAGCTTTTATGGCCCTCTGTTTATGAAGAGGATGATGAGGCTTACGCTTTGTGGCGCGATGTTATAGGTGTGCCCGAAGAAAGAATTATAAGAATGGGTAAAGAGGATAACTTCTGGGAGCACGGCACAGGTCCTTGCGGTCCTTGCAGTGAAATTTATTTCGACCGTGGCGAGAAATATGGCTGCGGCAGTCCCGATTGTAAGCCCGGCTGTGAGTGCGACAGATATATGGAAATCTGGAACAATGTTTTCTCACAGTTTAATAATATGGGTGATGGTACTTATACAGAGCTTGAGCATAAAAATATTGATACCGGTATGGGTCTTGAGCGCCTTGCTTGCGTTATGCAGGGTGTTGATAATATGTTCGAGGTTGATACAATCCGCAATATTCTTGATAAGGTGTGTGAAATTTCGGGCAAGGAATACGGCAAGGATAATAAGACCGATATTTCTATCCGTGCTATAACCGACCACGCAAGAGCATCAACCTTTATGATTAGTGATGGTATTATCCCTTCAAACGAGGGCAGAGGATATGTGCTTAGAAGAATTATCCGCCGTGCAGTGCGCCACGGTAAGCTTATAGGCATCAGTCGTCCTTTCTTTATGGAGCTTTGCGATGCGGTTATAAATGAAAATAAGTCGGGCTATCCCGAACTTATTGAAAAGAGGGAGCTTATTGCGAAGGTTATCACTAACGAAGAGGCTTCCTTCAATAAAACTATCGACCAAGGTCTCTCAATGCTCGAAGAGCTCACAAAGGATGGCGGTGTGCTTTCGGGTGAGGATGCATTCAAGCTCTACGATACTTATGGATTCCCGGTGGATTTAACAAAGGATATTTTAAACGAAAAGGGAATGACCTTAGACGAAGATAAGTTTAAGGAATGTATGAATGAGCAACGCGAAAAGGCAAGAAATGCGCGCAAGGCCTCTGATGGAGAGAGCTGGAAAAGTGATGGCATTGCCTTTGAAAATATTACTGCTACTGAATTTTTGGGTTACACAGAAAGCACCTGCTCTGCCACTGTGCTTGATATTGTTAGTGAGGGTGAGCATGTTGGAACAGTAGGCGAGGGTGCAAATGCCGTTATTGTTCTTGATAAAACTGTTCTATATGCTGAAAGCGGCGGTCAGGTTGGAGATAAAGGCTCGTTAGCAAATGAAAATTCCTCATTCCTTGTAAGCGATACAAAGAAAACTGTTGACGGAATCTTCACACACTTCGGTACAGTTAAAAACGGCACTATTTCGGTTGGCGATAAGCTTGAGACTTCGTTTATGCTCGAGCGCAGAAATGCAATAAAGCGTAACCACACCGCAGCCCACCTCTTGCAAGCAGCACTTCGTTCTGTGCTTGGCACCCACGTTGAGCAGGCGGGTCAGTTGGTTAATGAAAAAGCAGTTCGTTTTGACTTTACTCATTTCTCCGCACTCACCGATGAGGAAATTTCAAAAGTAGAAGCATTTGTAAACAATGCTATTTTGAGTGGCATTGCAGTTAAAAACGAAGAAATGCCTATTGCCGAGGCTAAAAAAATGGGTGCTATGGCACTCTTTGGTGAGAAATACGGCGAAGTTGTTCGTGTTGTTGCTGCAGATAACACATCTGTTGAACTTTGCGGCGGTACCCACGTTGATAACACTGCAAAAATCGGTCTTTTCCACATAATTTCCGAGTCAAGTGTTGCTGCAGGTGTTAGAAGAATTGAAGCTGTAACAGGTCTCGGCGTTATGAATGTAATTTACAATAACACCGTTTTAATGAATGAAACGGCTGCTAGCCTTAAGGCACAAAATGCAAATGACATTGCAAAACGCGCCGAAGCTGTTATGAATGAGCTTAAAGAAACAAAACAAGCTCTCGAAAATGCCGAAAGTAAGCTCGCAGGTTCGAAGCTTGATGAAATTCTTAAATTCTCGATTTCTGTAGGTGAGGTTAAGGTTGCAACTTGTTTGTTCCAAGGTGTATCTGCCGACGAACTTCGTAAGATGACCGATGCCGCAAAGGCAGAGAATCCAAACCTTGTAATCGTTTTGGCGGCTGTTAACGGTGAAAAATTAACATTCTGCGTTTCTTGCGGTAAGAATGCCGTGTCTGCAGGTGCTCACGCAGGTAATCTTGTTCGTGAAATTGCAAAAATTGCCGGCGGTAACGGTGGTGGCAAGCCCGACAGTGCAATGGCGGGAGGCAAGGATGCTTCTCGAGCAGAAGAAGCACTTAATGCGGCTGCAAATATAGTTAAAGCTCAAATTGGGGGTTAATTTTATGACAGACTGTTTATTTTGTAAAATAGTTGCAGGAACCATTCCAAGCACACCTGTTTATGAAGATGAATTTGTTTATGCCTTTTTGGATATCGACCCCAAGGCGCCTTTTCACGCAGTTGTGATTCCTAAAAAGCATATTTCTTCAGCAGATGAAATTGATTCCGAGAACAGCTTTTTAATAGGCAAGGTTTTTGAGGCGATTGCTAAAATCTCCCGCCAAGAAAATTTGGAAAAGGGCTATCGCGTGGTTAACAATTGCGGTGAAGATGGCGGACAAACTGTTCACCACATCCATTTTCATTTGTTGGCAAGAAGAAATTTAGCTTGGCCTCCCGGCTGAGTTTTAATAAAATCGTCCACAGCACCATTTTTCGCTCGGGGCAGTACTTTTGTACGGCACCACTCGCTATAAACGGCACTGTGAACAATTTTCTTTAAAACTGATATATTGGTCCAATAGAGATATTTTTTAAAAAAGGAAGATTGATTATGTCTGAATTTTATACTATGAAAATTGCAGGATTAGAGCGCAATCTTGAAAAGTTTCCTGTAAACGATAAGCTCGATATCGCCGCGTTTATAATTTTTGGTGATGTTGAACTTACAATTAAAGGCTGCGAAGAACTGCTTAAGCGTGTCCCTGAATTTGATGTTATCTTAACTCCCGAAGCTAAGAGTATTCCTATGGCGTATGAAATGGCTCGTCAGTCGGGAAAACCTTACATCATTGCCCGCAAGGGTGTTAAGGTTTATATGAGAAATCCGATTGAGGTTAATGTTACTTCAATCACCACTCAAAAAGAGCAAAAGCTCTTCCTTGGCGAAACCGAGGTTAATCAAATCAAAGGTAAAAAAGTTTTGATTATTGATGATGTTATAAGCACGGGCGAATCACTTGCCGCTGTAAGAGAGCTGCTCAGAAAAGCTGGTGCTATCGAGGCTGCTGCATGTGCATTTTTAGCTGAGGGCGATGCCGCCGACAGAGATGATATAATATTCCTCGAAAAGCTTCCGTTATTCTTTAAATAATCCATTAAAACGGGTGATATAAATGTCAATTAAATTTAATCAGAACACACAAACCTTCTATCTCGAGGGAAAAAATATTTCTTATGTTTTCCGCATAAACGAGGTGGGATTTGCCGAGCATTTATATTTTGGTAAAACAATCGGCGAGGATGAAATTTCATATCTTCGTTGCTTTGGCGGAAGAAGCTGTGTGCCCACTGTTCCGGGTAAGGATGGATTCTTTTATTCGCATTATGCGCCCGAAATTTCTTTTTTTGGAACAGGTGATTACCGCGAGCCAACGGTCTGTGTTACTAATGACCTTGGCGACCGTTTGTGTGAGCTGCTTTATGAAAGTTATGAAATAGTGCCCGAAAAACCTGCAATTAAGGGGATGCCCTCACTAAAAGGCGGGGAGACACTTGTTCTTCATTTGCTTGATAAAATCACAGGTTTTGGTGCGGATTTATATTACACTGTTTATGATGATTGCCCCGTAATTGCAAGAAGAATTGTTTATAAGAATAACAGCAAAAAAACCATTCGGCTTGACCGCGCATATTCTTTTGCGTTAAGCATTCCAAAGAGCGATTTTGTTTGTTTGACGCTTGAGGGAGCGTGGGGTTGCGAGAGACATATTCAAAAAGCCCCAATGCACAAGGGCGTAGTATCTATTGATTCAAAGAGAACTTCTTCTTCGGCTGTGCTTAATCCGTTTATGGCTCTTTTAAGTCCCGATGCTACCGAAGAAAGCGGTGAAGCGATAGGTGTTAACCTTGTTTATTCTTCCTCTTTCGTGTTAAAGGCAGAGGGCTCGCCCGATGGAAAAACCTTATTGCTTGGCGGTATAAACGATTTCGATTTTTCTTGGGAACTTGGTGCAGGTGAGGAATTTGCCACACCTGAAGCGGTTATTGCTTATTCTGATAACGGAATAGGCCAAATGAGTCGCGCTTTTCACGATGCTTATAGAAAATATTTAATAAACCCCAACTTTGTCAACAAAGAAAGACCGATTGTTATAAACAACTGGGAAGGCACCTATTTCGATTTCGATAATGATAAGCTCAAATCAATTGCAAAAGCAGTTGAAGGCACAGGAATAGATACCTTTGTTCTTGATGACGGTTGGTTTGGCAAACGGAATGATGATTCATCCGGCCTTGGCGATTGGGTGGTTAACACCCGAAAATTAGAGGGTGGACTTAAAACCATAATTGACTATGTGCACAGTCTTGGAATGAAGTTTGGCTTGTGGTTTGAGCCCGAAATGGTCAACGAAGATTCTGATTTGTTCCGTGCTCATCCCGATTACGCAATTGGTGTTCCAAACAGAGCACGATGCTACACAAGGCATCAATATATGCTCGATTTAACAAGACAAGAGGTAAGAGATTACATAGTTGAAGCGATAAATAAGGTGTTAAAAGAAAACGAGATTGATTATGTTAAGTGGGATTATAACCGCAACGTAACCGAATCCTTTTCTTTGGGACTTTCTGCTTCATCACAGAAGGAATTTGCCCATAGATATGTCTTGGGTGTTTATGATATTTGCGAGAGAATAGTGGGTGCTAATCCGCATATCTTCTTTGAGGGATGCTCAAGCGGTGGTGCTCGTTTTGACCCCGCTATGCTTTATTATTTCCCCCAAATCTGGACAAGTGATGATTCTGATGCTGAAGAGAGAACAAAAATTCAGTATGGCACTTCAATGGTTTATCCGTTGTCTACGATGAGCTGTCATGTATCAATTGTGCCTAATCATCAGACACACCGCGTAACTGATGTTAAAACGCGTGCTGATATTGCACATCTCGGCGCTACCGGCTATGAGCTTGATACCTCGGATTTTGGCGATGAGCAACGCCTAGAAACCAAGGCACAGGTAGAAGAGTTCCGCGCAATGCAGAATTTGGTGCTCTCGGGCGATTTATATCGCATTGAAAACCCATTTGAAAGCAATTTCTTTGGTTTTATGGTGGTTTCAAAGGATAAAACGCGAGCGGATTTAACACTATATCGCAGACTCACAGGTGCTAACAACAGAATTAAACTTGTTTTTCCAAAGGGACTTGATGAAACCAAAAAATATTATATTCCCGAAATGGATAAAACTCTTTGTGGCAGCACTATAATGAATGCGGGGCTAGTTCCCGAATTTGAATTGGGCGATTTTAAAACCGTTAAATATCATTTTATAGAAAAATAGATTATGAATTATACAGAAACTTTAAATTTTATTCACTCACTCGGAAATTTTTCTTTGCCTGCAGGTTTAGACAGGATTAAGGCTGCTCTAGAATTGCTTGGGCACCCCGAAAAAAGCCTTAAAGCAATTCACATTGCGGGAACAAACGGAAAAGGCTCGGTTTCGGCAATGGTTGCCAAGATATTTGAAATGTCAGGCTATAAAACAGGCCTATTTATTTCACCGTTTATTATAGATTTCAGAGAAAGAATTCAAATAAACGGTGAATATATTTCCAAAAGCCAATTAATTGCTTATGCGAAAAAGGTTATGGCAACCAACATTCAGTTGACTGAGTTTGAATTTATAACTGCACTGGCCTTCACTTTTTTCAAAGCCAGAAAAATTGATGTTTTGGTTTGCGAAACGGGGCTTGGCGGCAGGCTTGATGCCACCAATACGCTCGAAGAAAAAATAGCAACCGTTATAACAAAAATAGGGCTTGACCATACTGCGATTTTGGGTGATAAGGTTGAGGATATTGCATTCGAAAAATGCGGAATCTTGAGGGACTGTGTAACTATAACAACCCATAATCAACCTAAAGCTGCATTAGAAGTTATAAAAAAGAACGCAAACGGAAAACTTTATATTACCGACAAAGCTTCCCTTAATGTGAAGAATGCAAGTGAAAATCAATTTGAATATAAGGGAAGAGAATACAAATTAAATCTACTGGGCGATTTTCAAATTGAAAATGCATTGGTTGCTATAGAAACTATAGAACAATGTGGGTTTAATATACCTTATAATATAATATATAAGGCACTCGGCGAAGTATCTTTTCCTGCAAGAATGGAAGTGTTCTCAAAAGAACCGCTTGTTGTTCTCGACGGCGCTCATAATCCCGATGGTGCCAAGGTTATCGCAAACGAGCTTAAAAAGCAGAATGGCCGTGCCGTTGCAATTATCGGTATGATGAAGGATAAGGATTATGAAGAGGTTTTGAGTGAAACCCTCAAATTTTGCGAAAGAGCAATTGCGGTTAAGGTTGAGGATTGTCCGCGTTCGCTTTCGGCTGAAGAGCTATGCGAATGCGCCAATAAATATTGCAAGTGCACGGTGGCTTCAAACTATGTTTCGGCTATGATGAAAGCCCAAGAGGATGAGACTTCGCCCATCTTTATATTTGGCTCACTTTATCTAGCATCATCAATGAGACCGTTGCTTAAAATATTTTTTGAATAAAATTACTTTTTATGACAATATTTTTAAAGACAAGCTTTTATTATATAATAAGAGCTTGTCTTATTTTATTTAAAGGAGAAATGTTATGTCGGTTGAAATTAATGTAACAGGCGAAGTGGTTACGGCGTATCTCAAGGGTGAGCTTGACCACCACACCGCTAAGGGTATGAGGGAAACGATAGACAGCGCGGTAGACCTTAATATGCCTTCACTGCTCATACTCGATTTTAAAGGAATCACCTTTATGGATAGTTCGGGTATAGGTCTTGTTATGGGAAGATACAGAAATCTTTTAAAAAGCGGGGCAGAGCTTCATATAATGGGAGCATCTCCGCAAATACACAAAATGATGAAATTGGCCGGTATAGAAAAACTGGCAAAACTTGAAGGAAGGTAAATTAAAATGCAAGTAAAAAACAAATTTTCAATGAAGCTTATGTCATGCTCTGCAAATGAGGGATTCGCCAGAGCGTGTGTGTCGGCCTTTGCTGCACAGCTCGATCCGACCATTGATGAAATAAGCGATATTAAAACGGCGGTTTCCGAGGCGGTTACAAACTGTATTGTTCACGCTTATAGAGATGCGATAGGAATAATTTACATAACCGCCGAGCTTTTAGAGAGCAACTCAATAAGAATTAAAATAAAAGATAAGGGCTGCGGAATTGAGAATATCGAAAAGGCAATGGAGCCGCTTTATACATCCCTCGGCGGTGAAAGGGCGGGACTCGGCTTTGCGGTTATGCAAAGCTTTATGGACAATGTTAAGGTAACCTCCCAAAAGGGTAAGGGCACAACCGTAACAATGATAAAAAATATTGGCTGCCGTTTCAGAGTTAATGTTAGAGGTTAAACCGAAAAGGGACCTGTTTATCGAAGAAAATCTCGGGTTAGTTCATTCTGTGTGTAAACGCTTTAGCGGCAGGGGCGTGGAATATGATGATTTATTCCAAGCGGGCTGCATAGGTCTTATAAAGGCTGCCGATGCTTTTGATGAAGAGCGTGGCTTTTGCTTTTCAACCTATGCAGTCCCTGTTATAATGGGTGAAATAAGGCGTATTTTCAGAGATGGCGGGTCGGTCAAAGTTTCAAGAAGTGTAAAGGAATTGGGAATTCATATAAACCGCGAAAAAAACATTTTGGAACAAAAGCTTAATAGGGAACCAACAGTCAGTGAAATAGCGGGCGCACTCGGAGTTAGTAAAGAGCAGATTGCTGAAGCTATTTGTGCATCGCAGCCAACGGTTTCTCTGACATATAAGGATGATGGTATGTCAGAGGCGGATTTACCTATTATAAATAACGAGGAACAGATTACAAATAAGCTTGATTTGGATAAGGCGTTCTTAAATTTGAGTCCACAAGAAAGGGTGCTTATTAAATGCAGATACTATAAATTTATGACCCAAAGCCAAACAGCAGAGATTTTAAAAATGACTCAGGTTCAGGTTTCGCGAGCCGAAAAAAAGGTTTTAATGAAATTAAGGGATTATTTGGATTGATTTTATTGATTTTATTGCCGAAAATCACATAAAATACGCCTAAATTGGAAAAAATTTAGGAATAAGAACCTATTTTAAAAAAAGTTCAAAAAAAACTTAAAAAAGTGTTGACAAAAGGGGTTGGATGTGGTAATATAATCGAGCGCCTTGAAAAAGGGGCTGCAAAAAAACGGACCTTGAAAATTAAACAACGAAGAAATAAGGACCCGACGATTCTTATGAGAA
>SVPU01000010.1 GCA_015065685.1 Oscillospiraceae bacterium
GCTCAGGAGAGTGATAGACAGAATCGAGGTAGACCACAACGGAAACGTTGAGGTCTTCCTCAAACTCTTCCGTGAACTTGGCATAGACGAAACCGTTCCAATTTGTAACGACCGCACATAAGGATGTTACCGAGCGCTTGCGATATGATAACCCGCAGCTTTACCGCGAGGTAAAAGAGGTTTTGGAGAAAAATAAGCGCGAACGCCACATAAGAGGCGGTATGGCGACAAGAAGAAAATATAAGGGATAAAAAGAAGAGTTTAAGCATTGCTTAAACTCTTCTTTTGCTATTTTATAATATTTTGTATCCAAATCCCTTTTTTTATCATAAAAAATCCAATTATACATTTACCTAATTCTAATGCCTGCACCAAGAAAAAGACCAACAGGATAGGTAATGCAGTATATTTTGAAAGAATAAATGCGGTGGGTACAACTAATCCCCAGGTGAAGGCGCTGTCAAACAAGAAGATAATCAGCGTTCGGCCTCCCGACCTTAGCGCAAAATAACAGTTATGCGCAAAAGCGAAAATTGGCATCATAAGAGCCACAACCAATAAAAAGCTTGTTGCCATTTCACGCACTTCTTCTTGTGTGTTATATATTTTGGGAACAAGTGGCGCTATTGCCGCCATTAAAGTGCCCATAACCAGACAGGTTGCAACGGCGAGACTGAGAAGCTGCCATATAGCCTTTTTGGCTTCTTCAATTTGGTTGGCACCGAGGTGCTGACCGATTATTATTGCAACAGCATTTCCCATAGTTAAAAACACAACATTAAAGAGATTGTTTACAGTATTTGAAATATTCACTGCGGCAACAACCTGTATACCGCGCACAGAATAACATTGGAGAAGAATTGCCATTCCAAGCGACCACAAAAATTCGTTTACCAAAAGGGGCATACCTTTGGTTAAAATCTTTTTACAAAGCGATAAGGGGATATATAAACTTTTGAAAGCACCTATTATAAATGTGAATTGATTTCTTTTAACCGCAACCGCAATTGCTATAATCAACGCTTCCACAAATCTTGACATAACCGTTGCAATTGCAGCACCCGCAACGCCAAGCTTCGGAAAACCAAACTTTCCGAAAATAAGCAAATAATTGAATATGAAATTAGTTAATATTGCAAATACACTTGCAATCATTGGAAGCTTTGTTTCACCAAGTTCTCTTAATGAGCTTGCATAGATTTGGGTAATTGTGAACGGTAAAAGACCGATAAGCATAATCCTTAGATATGTCCCTGCGTGGCCCAAGGTTGCGACTGCTTCGGCAGGAGTTGTGGTCTCGGAGATATATGCTTTTATTAGTGGGTTTGGGAAAATGAGAAAAACCGCAAGGGATATAACAAGCATAAAAAATCCTATTAATATTTTTGCGCGGAAGCAATATCGCACACCCTCGGTATCTTTTGCGCCGGCATATTGCGTGGCGAAAATACCTGCACCTGCCATACCGCCAAAAATGCATAGCATAAATACGAAGAGAAGCTGGTTAACTATTGCCACGGCTGACATTTCAAGTGTGCCCACTCGCCCAATCATAATATTATCTAAAAGACTAACAACATTTGTTATGGTGTTTTGAATTATCATAGGTAAAACAATTGTTATTACTCTGATATAAAATTCTTTTGTTCCAATAAGAGTTGATTTGATTCCCATTTTAATTTCCTCTTTTTTAATTTCCAAGAATGTAATATAACATAATAAGAATCAAAAGTAAATAATAAATTTTAAAAAAGTATTGACAAAGTTATTTTTGAGTGCTATAATACATAAAAATTATTAAAAAAGCTTTGACGAAGACGGTTTTGAAAACTGATTTTAAGAGAGTCGGCGGTTGGTGTGAGCCGATAGTGAGTGTTCAAGAAAAACCCATCACTTCCGAGCTGAAGAGCTGAAATAACAGTAGGTTCTTTCGTGATTGCTGCGTAAAGGCATAAGGGTTGTTAGACCCTGAGTGGCAGATTTTCTGCAATTTGAGTGGTACCGCGGATGTTAATTCACATTCGTCTCAAAGAAATTTGAGGCGAATGTTTTTTATTTTTAAAATATAGTAAAGGAGAAATGGAAAATGAACACAAGTAACACATTAACGCAACTTTCGGAGATTGCCGCAAGAATTAAGGAGTTACGTGATATTATGGGTTGGAATACGGCTCAGATGGCTGAAAAAACCCAAATCACCGAAGAACAGTATGCTCTTTATGAAAGCGGTAAGGTTGATATTCCTTTTACTTTTATACATAAATGTGCCGTGGCTTTTGATGTTGAAATGACCGAGCTTTTGGAGGGCCATTCTGCAAGACTTTCTAGCTACACTGTAACCCGAAAGGGACAGGGACAGGGCACGGCTAAAGAGGATGGTATTGATATTCCAATTTAGCACCCAAATTCAAGGATAAATTGGCTGAGCCATATTGGGTTAAATATGAATATTCGGCTTCTCAGCAAAACAAACCCATACATCTCACCACACACTCGGGTCAGGAATTCGACCTTGTATTGAGCGGAAGACTCAAGGTTCAGGTTGGTAATCACACAGAAATTCTTGATGAGGGCGACAGTATTTATTACAATTCTTCAACCCCGCACGGAATGATTGCAGTTGATGGTAAGGATTGTGTTTTCTGTGCGGTTGTAATGTCGGGTGAAGACACTGCTGAAACAGTGGTTAGAAAAAGTGTTATGGCTGCTAAAAAGTCAGAAAACCTTATCTGTGAGGAATTTGTTGAAACTACCGAGGACGAAAACGGAGCACTTAAAGATATAAAATTTAAAAACACCGAGAGATTTAACTTTGGATTTGATATTGTTGATAAAATTGCCGATAAATATCCCGATAAATTGGCAATGCTCCATCTCGATGTTAACAAGAACGAGCGCCGCTTCACATTTAAAGATATCAAGCGCGCTTCAAATCAGGTGGCAAACTATTTCACCTCTTTAGGAATAAAGAGGGGAGATAAGGTTATGCTTGTTCTCAAGCGCCATTATCAGTTCTGGTTTAGCATGGTGGCTCTTCACAAAATCGGTGCGGTTGCCATTCCTGCAACAAATCAGCTTAAAGAACACGATTTTGAATATAGATATAATTCTGCCGGTGTTAAGGCAATTGTCTGCACGGCGGACGGAGATACCGCAGAAATTGCACAAAGTGCCGCCCGTAAATGCCCGCAGGTTGAAAAGCTAATTATGGTTGGCGGCAAGCGTGATGGCTGGCACGATTTTGATAATGAGTATAAGCTTTTCTCGGGTAAGTATGATAGATCCGAGGATGCTTCAGCTGGGGAAGAGACAGCGCTAATGTTCTTCACATCCGGCACCACAGGAAATCCCAAAATGGCAGCCCACAAGCACACCTATGCTTTAGGTCATTTTGTAACTGCTAAATATTGGCATTGTTGCGAAAGAGATGGCTTGCATCTCACGATTTCAGATACCGGTTGGGGTAAATCTCTATGGGGTAAGCTCTATGGTCAGTGGCTTTGCGAGGGTGCAGTTTTTGTTTACGATTTCGACAGATTCGATGAAAACGACATTTTACCGATGTTTGCCAAATACGGCATAACCACATTCTGTGCACCGCCGACAATGCTCAGAATGTTAATCAGAGGCGACCTTTCTAAGTTTGACCTTTCATCAATTCATCATATGACCACCGCGGGCGAGGCACTTAATCCCGAGGTATTCAAGCAGTTTAAAGCGGCAACAGGCCTTGAAATTATGGAAGGCTTCGGTCAGACCGAAACCACCCTTGCCATTGCTAACCTTTATGGCACAACACCGAAAATCGGCGCAATGGGCAAGGCTTCACCGCAGTTTGATATTGATGTTGTTGACCCCGACGGCAACAGCGTGGCAACAGGTGAGGTTGGCGAAATCGTTATCCATACCGACAAAGAAGTGCCTTGCGGACTCTTTAAGGAATACTATCTTGACAGCGAAAAAACCAGCGAGGCTTGGCACGACGGTATGTACCACACGGGCGATACCGCTTGGCGCGATGAGGATGGATATTTCTGGTATGTTGGCCGCGTGGATGATGTTATTAAGTCTTCGGGCTATAGAATTGGACCCTTTGAAATTGAGAGCGTTATTATGGAGCTTCCTTATGTTCTCGAATGCGGTGTTTCGGCTGAGCCTGACGAAATAAGAGGTCAGGTTGTTAAGGCAAGCATTGTGTTGACAAAAGGCACTAAGCCCTCAGATGAGCTCAAAAAAGAGATTCAGGCTTATGTTAAATCCCACACGGCGCCTTATAAGTATCCGAGAGTGGTTGTATTCAGAGATGAGCTGCCCAAAACCATAAGCGGAAAAATTCAGCGTAATAAACTATAATTCCGGATATTTTCGGTTTATATATAGCATTAATTCAATTAAAATGTATTGACAAACACCAAACCTTATGATAAAATGAACTCTGTAAAAGGCTTTGACGAAGAGGGCGCTTAAATAGCATCTTTAGAGAGGCGGCGGGTGGTGCAAGCCGTTGGTGCGAAATTTGCGTTTGTAGCTTCTGAGCCGAGGGGAAGAAAGGCTTTAAAGTTTAGTAGAACCTCTCCGTGATTGCTGCGTAAAGGCATAGGAATTGTTTGATTCCAAGAGTGGCGGTTTTTAACTGCAATTTGAGTGGTACCGCGGGTTAATGTTAAATCATTGCTCGTCTCAAAGTCATAGCTTTGGGGCGAGCGTTTGTTATTTAATTCGAGTGCCGCCCGAAATGGAGGAAAATATGCAACAGATTACAGGACTTGATTTTAAAATCAAAGAAATGGCGGGCAGAATTAGGGAACTCCGTGAGATTATGGGGATGTCCGTTGCTGAAATGGCGGCAAAAACCGCTGTTACAGAAAGTGAATATATTGCGTGTGAAAATGGTGAGAGCGACCTTAACTTTGCTTTCATCTACCGTTGCGCTTTGGCTTTTAATGTCGATGTTACTGATATTATTGAAGGCTATAGCCCAAAGCTTAAATCTTATACTGTAACCCGTGCGGGTGAGGGTCAAAAAATTGAAAAGGCTCACGGCATGACCTATTACAACTTGGCTTATGCTTTTAAAAACCGTATTGCTGAGCCGCTTTATGTTGAAAGTGTTTACAGTGAAGAAGCGCAATTAAGAGATATCGAGCTTACAACCCACGCAGGTCAGGAATGCGACCTTGTAATTGAGGGACATCTTAAGGTTCAGGTTGGTGAGCACACGGTAGTACTTGGTCCCGGGGACAGTATTTATTACGATTCATCCACTCCGCACGGAATGATTGCGGTTGAGGGGGAAAATTGCAAATTCTATGCAATAGTGCTTAATCCCACTGGTGAGCCGATACCTGAGCTTTCCAATATACATCCCGAGCCGATTAAGAAGGTAGCAAAGGTTGTTAAGAAAGACAAAAAACAGCGCATTTATAAGAAATACATAGAAACAGAAGAAAACGAGAACGGAACACCCACATCAATCAAGTTCAAGAACACAGAAAAATTCAACTTTGCTTTTGATTTGGTTGATGAATTGGCAGAGCGCGAGCCTGAAAAGCTGGCTCTTCTTCATATTTCGCGCGACGGTGCAGAGCGCAGATTTACCTTTAAGGATATTAAAAAGGCATCTAACCAGTGCGCTAACTATTTCAAGTCGCTCGGTATTAAAAAGGGCGATAGGGTAATGTTGGTACTTAAAAGACATTATCAGTTCTGGTTCTGTATGATGGCACTTAATAAGTTGGGCGCAATCGTAATCCCTGCAACCAATCAGCTGCAGGAGCACGATTTTGAATACCGTTTTCAGTCTGCGGGAATTTCAGCAGTTGTTTGCACAGCTGATGGCGATACTGCAAACCAGATTGACCTTGCAGCAGAAAAATGTCCAACACTCAAACACAAAATGGTGGTTAATGGCGAGAAAGAGGGCTGGAGAACCTTTGATGAGGAGTATACACTCTACAGCACTCACTATAACCGCACTGAAGATACTGCTTGCGGCGAAGATTTAATGCTTATGTATTTCACTTCGGGCACAAGTGGTTATCCGAAAATTGCGGCTCATAATTATAAGTATCCTTTGGGACATTTCCACACTGCTAAATATTGGCACAATGTTGACCCCGATGGCTTGCATTTTACCATTTCGGATACAGGCTGGGCAAAGGCAATGTGGGGCAAGCTTTATGGCCAATGGCTATGTGAGGCGGCAATATTCGTTTACGATTTTGACCGTTTTGATGCGGCTGAAATATTGCCTATGTTCCAAAAACACAATATAACAACCTTCTGCGCACCGCCAACAATGCTCAGAATGCTTATCAAGCAGGATATTAGTCAATATGATTTATCTTCTGTTAAGCATATGACGACAGCGGGCGAGGCGCTCAACCCCGAGGTTTACCGACAGTTTGAAAAAATCACAGGTCTTCAGATTCTTGAAGGCTTTGGTCAGACTGAAAGCACTATGATTATCGGTAATATGACAGGTGCTTCTCACAAGATTGGCTCAATGGGTAAACCTGCACCGATTTACGATGTTCATATTGTTGATACTGACGGTAACGACGTTGCAGTTGGTGAAACGGGTGAGATTGTAATCAACATTGAAAACGGTCGTCCTTGCGGTCTTGCAACCTGTTATTACGGGGACGAAGAAAAAACTGCTGAAACATGGGACGGCAAGTATTACCATACAGGTGACACCGCTTGGATGGATGAGGACGGTTTCCTTTGGTATGTTGGCCGAGTTGATGATGTTATCAAGTCCTCGGGCTACAGAATCGGACCCTTCGAAATCGAGAGCGTTATTATGGAGCTTCCATATGTTCTCGAGTGCGGTGTGTCTGCCGCACCCGATGAGGTTAGAGGTCAGGTTGTTAAGGCGAGCATTGTTCTTGTGAACGGTACTGAGGGTACAGAGGAATTAAAGAAAGAAATTCAAAACTACGTTAAAGAAAGAACTGCGCCTTATAAATACCCGAGAATTGTGGTATTTAGAGATAGTCTTCCTAAAACCACAAGCGGCAAAATTCAACGTAATAAGCTGTGATTGATATGGAATATAAAAGAATTACATTACTTTGCGGTCATTATGGAAGCGGCAAAACAAATGTTGCAATAAATATGGCATTTGATATAAACAAAAGCTATGAAAATGTTGTTATTGCGGATTTGGATATTGTCAACCCCTATTTCAGAACCAAGGACAGTGCAAAGGAATTAGAGCAAAACGGAATAAAACTGATTGCTTCCGAATATGCGGGAACAAACGTTGATATTCCGGCACTGCCTGCCGAGATGTATTCATTAACCGATGATAAATCGGCAAGGGCGGTAATAGATGTTGGCGGAGATGACCGCGGTGCCTTGGCACTTGGAAGACTTTCGCCCGCTATAATCGAAGAAAACGATTATGAATGCTTGCTTGTTATAAATAAATTCAGGCCCCTAACCCCTGATGCAGAATCCACCCTTGAGGTTATGAGAGAAATTGAGAATGCAGGAAAAATTAAATTCACGGGGCTTGTGAATAATTCAAATTTGGGGGAAGAAACCTCAGCTAGTGATGTGCTTGGTTCTGTGGAATATGCAAAAAGGGTGTCTGAAATCACGGGGCTTCCGATAAAGTGCACAACAGTGAATAAAAAGCTTTATAATGAGCTTTGCGGCAAAATTGAAAATATTTTCCCGCTTAGCCTTCAGAAAAAAATTAATTAACTTAAATTTAAAAGGAGTGCTTTAAAATGGCAAAGCTAACCTTCAAAACAGACAAGTGTAAGGGCTGCGGACTTTGTGTGGATGCATGTCCCAAACAGGTTTTGGCATTAGCTAAAGACAAAATCAACAAAAAAGGTCATCACCCTGTAGAAGCAGTGAATGAAGAGGCTTGTATTGGCTGTGCATTCTGCGCTACAATGTGTCCTGACTGTATAATCAAGGTAGAAAGGTAAGGTGAACGCAAATGGCTGATAAGGTTTTAATGAAAGGTAACGAAGCTATTGCGGAGGCTGCTATTATTGCAGGCTGCCGCCATTATTTCGGTTATCCTATAACCCCTCAAACAGAAATTGCTGCTTATATGGCAAAAAGAATGCCCAAAATCGGCGGTTGCTTCTTGCAGGCAGAAAGTGAAATTGCTGCTATTAATATGGTTTACGGTGTTGCTTCAACAGGACATAGAGTAATGACCTCTTCTTCAAGTCCAGGTGTATCTCTTAAGGGCGAGGGTCTTTCATATTTAGCAGGTGCAGACCTTCCCTCCCTCATAGTTAACGTTCAGCGTGGCGGTCCCGGTCTTGGCGGAATTCAGCCCTCTCAGTCTGATTATTTTCAGGCAACAAAGGGCGGCGCTCACGGCGACTTCCATATGATAGTTTTAGCCCCCTCATCTGTTCAAGAAATGGCAGACCTTACTGTTAAGGGCTTCGAGCTTGCGGATAAATACCGTATGACTTCTATGATTTTGGCCGACGGTACAATGGGTCAGATGATGGAGCCTGTTTCTCTTGATTATGAAATCGCTGAGGCTCCCGCAAAGCCTTGGGCAACAACGGGAACTAATATGGAAAGAGAACACAACATTGTTAACTCACTCTTTTTAGCACCCGAAAAGCTTGAAGAGGTTAACTTTGAGCGTTATGAGCGCTATAAGGTTATCGAAGAAACGGAAGCAATGTATGAAGAATATATGATGGATGATGCCGAGATTTGCGTTACTGCTTTCGGTATTGCTGCGCGAGTTGCTAAGAATGCAATAAATGAGGCAAGAAAGCAGGGAATAAAGGTTGGTCTTATCCGTCCTATCACACTTTGGCCGTTCCCTGTAGCACCCTATAAAAAGGCTGCAGACAAGGTAAAGGAAGTTATTTCTGTTGAGCTTTCTATGGGTCAGATGATTGAAGATGTTCGCCTTGCAACCGAGTGCAAAGTTCCCGTAACACTTTGCAACAGAGCAGGCGGTATGATACCTTCTCCCGAGCAGGTATTAGAAGCTATTGTTAAGGCTAATGGAGGTGCAAAATAATGGTAGTATTTGATAAACCACATGCTCTTTGCGATGTGCCGCTTCATTATTGTCCCGGTTGTACTCACGGTATAGTTCACCGTTTGGTTGCCGAGGTTATGGATGAGCTTGGCATCGAGGGTAAAACAGTTGGTATTGCTCCCGTTGGTTGTTCTGTTATGGCTTACGATTATTTTAACTGCGATATGATTGAGGCGGCTCACGGTCGTGCTCCCGCAGTTGCAACAGGTGTTAAACGCGCATTGCCCGAAAATATTGTGTTTACATATCAGGGTGACGGTGATTTAGCATCAATCGGTATGGCAGAAACAGTTCACGCGGCTGCAAGAAATGAAAATATCACAATTATATTTATAAATAACGCTATTTACGGTATGACAGGCGGTCAGATGGCTCCCACATCCTTACCCGGTCAGGTAACACAGACTTCGCCCTATGGCCGCGATGTTAACCACTGCGGTTTTCCAATTAAGGTTTGCGAAATGCTTTCTCAGCTTGATGGCGCCGAATATTTAGAGCGTGTTGCAGTTAACAATGTTAAAAATGTTAAGGCGGCAAAGAAGGCAATTAAAAAGGCTTTTCAGAATCAGGTTGAGGGCAAGGGCTTCTCTTTGGTTGAGGTTGTTTCAAGCTGTCCTACAAACTGGGGTATGACACCTAAAAAGGCTCTCGAATGGATAGATGAAAAAATGATTCCTTATTATCCTTTAGGTGTTTATAAGGACCGTTCTGCAAAGGAGGAAAACTAATGGCTACAACACAGTTTTTATTCGCAGGCTTCGGCGGTCAGGGTATACTTTTCTCGGGCAAATTCTTAGCTTATAAGGGCCTTATGGAAAATAAGCAGGTAAGCTGGCTTCCGTCATACGGCCCAGAAATGCGTGGCGGCACAGCGAGCTGTTCTGTTATAATCAGTGATACACCCGTTGGCTCACCAATTGTTTCAAAGCCCGATGTTTTGGTGGCTATGAATCTTCCCTCACTCGATAAATATGAGGATTCTGTTGTTCCCGGCGGCACAATTTATGTTGATTCAACACTTATTGAGCGCAAGGTTAAGCGTAGTGATGTTACTGTTCATTATATTAATGCAACAGGTCTTGCTAATGAAAATTCAATGCCCACACTTGCTAATATGATTATTGTTGGTAAGATTTTGGGTGAAATGAATGAGTTCAGCGAAGAGGGAATTAAAGCTGCTCTCGGCAAGGTAATATCTGCTCGTCATGCAGATATGCTCGATTTTAACTTAAAGGCCTTGAATATAGGTAAAGATAATTAAGAGGTGATAGAAATGGAAATTAAAATCACTAAAGCTGAAGTTTTAAAGGAAAAGCCCGATAGCGCAACCTTGGGCTTTGGCAAAAAGTTTACTGACCATATGTTTATGATGGATTGGAATAGCGAAAAGGGCTGGTATAATGCGCGTATAGTTCCTTTTGAGAATATTTCTCTACATCCCGCTTCAACTGTTCTTCATTATGGCTCTGAAATTTTTGAGGGCTTAAAGGCTTACCGCCGTGCAGACGGTAAGGTACAGATGTTTAGACCCATTGAAAATATCCGCAGAATGAATCGTTCGGCAGAGCGCTTGTGTCTGCCACAGATTCCTGAAGATATGGCAATGGAAATTTTCGAAACCTTTGTCTCACTTGAGCAGGATTGGACACCCTCTGCAGAGGGCACATCACTTTATCTTCGCCCTTTCTTGTTTGGTAACGATGAATCCTTAGGTGTTCACGCAGTTCATAATGCAACCTATGTTATAATTGCTTCTCCTGTTGGAAGCTATTATGCAGAGGGCATCAACCCCGTTAAAATTATGATTGAAGATGAAGATGTTCGTGCCGTAAGAGGCGGTACAGGTTACGCTAAATGCGGCGGTAACTATGCGGCTTCAAACCGTGCGGGCGAGCGTGCAGCACAAAAGGGTTACAGTCAGGTTTTATGGCTTGATGGTGTTGAAAGAAAGTATATCGAAGAAGTTGGCGCTATGAACGTTATGTTCAAAATCGGCGATGAAATCGTAACACCAATGCTTTCAGGCTCAATTCTTCCCGGTATCACAAGAATGTCTTGTATTGAAGTTCTTAAATCAAAGGGCTACAAGGTGAGTGAAAGACTTTTAAGCATTGATGAGTTGGCTGAAGCACTCCAAAACGGCACTCTTAAAGAGGCTTGGGGCTGCGGTACAGCGGCAGTTGTATCACCCATTGGTGAGCTTTGCTACAAGGATGTTAAATATCCTATCAACAACGGCGAGATTGGTGAAACCACCCAAATGCTTTACGATACCTTAACAGGTATTCAGTGGGGCAGAATCGAAGATACTTTCGGTTGGATAAAAGAAATTAAATAGACAAAAATTAAACCCCTTTGAGTTAACTCAAAGGGGTTTAATAATCTCTTTCAACGCTTTCTAGGGTTTTTCTTTTAGCTTCTTCTAATATCTCATCATCAATTGTTGCATAGATACAAGCTGTACATTGACCGAGTATATCAAGGCTTACGCATTCTAATATACACTTATTTTCAGAATTATAAATACAAAAAATATTTTCACATTGCATTTTTATCACCCATTTAATATTATAACACCTACGCATTGCGAATGCAATGCATATTTTATTGAATTTTTGCCGTAAAATAAAAGCAAGACAAAAGTATTGCGAGGTATGGTATGGCTAAATTTAAAATTCCGTTAGTTCCACCAACTGTTAATAAAACAATAAGATTTCCAAACGATGTTGTTGAAGGTGTGGAAAATGCTATTAAGGGTAAAGACTGCACATTTTCGGCTTTTGTTATTGCTGCTGTTAGAAATGCCCTTGAAGATATAGACAACACATAATGGTGATTTGATATGTTTAGAATTGAAAAAGAACTTAAGAATGCTAATATTCCCAGAACAGTCCGTTTCACAGAAGCCTTATTTGAAGAACTCAATAAAACTGCCTCTGAAAATGATATTTCTTTCAATCTTTTAGTTTTGCAATGCTGTAAATATGCGTTAGAACATAAGGAAAAAGATAATTAATTATCAAATTGTATGGATATAAACGGGTCAAGGGTGAAACCCTTGTCGTTTAGGGTGATGGCTGTGTCGGCGCACAAATTTATTTTTTAATAAAAACTCGCCTTTGGATTGAGAATAAAATTCTCGCTTTCCAAAGGCGTTTTTTGTGTTTTTATTTCCGACATAGCAAAGGGGGAATCGAAATCCCCCTTTTAAAAGCGAATCTTTCCACCCTTGTCATTAGCTTACACAAGAAAGGGTGTGCCCGTCGCGGCAGGAGCGACGAGGCAGTAAATTTGTACTTAGGTTTTAATATTATAGCACGGGAATTAAAATCATTTTGCCTTGCGGTAAGATTTCGTTTTCAAGCGAGTTTATATTCATAATCTCATCAACGCTCGCGTTATATTTTCGCGCAATATCCCAGACAGCCTCATTATCATCGGCAAAATAAATGGTCATAGCAAATTCATTTTTATTTTCAATGGGGCGGGTCTCATTCAGCGAAATATCAGAGATTAAGGAAAGCTCCTTTTTCTCATAAACCGATGCATTGATTTTCAGTTCAATGCTAAGCTCAATTCGGTTGGCAGAGGTGAGCGTAAACCCTTTTGAAATTATTTCAATTTGCGGACTGCAATGCGGTGTTCCAAGGCTACAGCTCACGGGATATCTATATTCAAAATCAATAGGCTTTTCGGTGTAGATTACGGCCTCATTTTCATCACACAAAACCATTCCTGCAATAATCGTTCCGCAAATAAGCATTTCGCAGTTTTCAAATTTTGTAACAAAAGACTGCACATCGCACCACATATCAATTATTTCGGCAATGCTTTCCTCGGTTTCAACTGTTTTTTTGCAATGATAGGTTTCGTTTATATCGTGGGTGATTTTTTCTATCGGAATTTTATTTTGCGATATATCTGATTCAAATTTTCTTGAAAAGGCATCAAGAATAACAGCAATTTCGTTGCTGCAATAAGCATCAACAGTAAGCAAAATTTTAGCAGTGAGAGAAAAGCACTTGTTTTCGCCCGAAACCGAAAGTCTGGGCTTTACCTCCAAAAATGAAAGCTTGGAAAGCGTTTCAGCGCGGCAATCCTCGGTTACACCTTTAATATCAATGATTTGGCTGAAAGGCAGAATGGTTTTAACAATCTGCGGCTTGCAACTGTTTTCGGGACAATAAAGAATGTTAACGCAAAGCTCACCTTTTACTACCGCTTTATCTGTTATTAGCTTGGTTTCTTTCACATAACTGTTGGCATCATATCGGATTATTTTCTCAATATTGGGCTGACCTTGGCCGATATGTATTTCTTCTTCAACCGTAAGATATTTTTCTGCATAGCCCATTGGCAAGGTTGCAGGCATTATAAGGCGCTTTAGCTCTATGTTCTCATCATCGAAATCTGAAACTATTTCGGTGTCGCAGCGCTTAAACAGCTTAATATGTATTCTAACCGCTCCGTGAATATCAACCTTTCTGCCGGTTATTGCGCGGCAGTTTATATATTCTGTTTTGGCTTTGCAAGAAATACTCGCTTCGCTTGTGTCGCAAGGGGTATCAATAGTTTTTGAAAAAGGGTATTGATATTCATAAGAACAAAGTCGGTTTTCACGGTCAGAATAAAGCAGTGTCAGGTCTACTTGCCCCTCAATTACAATGCTTTTGCCACTTAATTCCTTTGAAGTTATTCTCGGCATTGCACGGCACTTGAAAATTTTTGAAATATCGGGACAAAAATCAGGCAGAGTGAAATCAATATCTATCGGTTGTTCAAGGGAATCGTGAAATATAGTATTATTCAGGCAAACGGTTGTTTTTAAACATTTTTGTTCCATAAAAATATCCTCTCTTCGCATATAACGGACAACCCGTTAGTTAGATTACTATTATATAGTATTCTTGCAAAGAGAGGATTATTACTTATTATTCTAATTCGAATGCGCCGGTGTAAAGCTGATAGTATTTACCCTTGGCCTCAATGAGTGCTTCGTGTGTTCCGCGCTCAATTATTCGGCCTGCCTCCAACACCATAATAACATCGGAATTCTTGATGGTTGAAAGGCGGTGCGCAATAACAAACACGGTTCTGCCTTGCATGAGTCTATCCATTCCGCGTTGCACAATGGCCTCAGTTCTTGTATCAATACTCGAGGTTGCCTCATCAAGAATCATAACGGGTGGGTCAGCAACGGCCGCGCGGGCAATGGCAATTAACTGCCGTTGACCTTGTGAAAGATTTGAGCCGTTGTTTGAAAGCTCGGTTTCATAACCCTTGGGCAGACGTCTTATAAAATCATCTGCACCCGAAAGGCGAGCGGCTTCAATACATTCCTCATCGGTGGCATCAAGTCGGCCATAACGGATGTTTTCCATAACTGTTCCTGTGAAGAGGTTTGTTTCTTGCAAAACAATGCCGAGAGAACGCCTTAAATCGCTTTTTTTGATTTTATTGATGTTTATACCGTCATATCTTATCTTTCCGTCCGCAATGTCATAAAAGCGGTTTAAAAGGTTTGTGATTGTGGTTTTTCCGGCGCCCGTTGCACCAACAAAAGCAACCTTTTGACCCGGCTCGGCATAGATATCAATGTTATGAAGCACGGTTTTTTCGGGTGTGTAACCAAAATCAACATCGAAAAGTCGCACATCGCCCTCAAGCTTTGTATAGGTGATGGTACCGTCAGTGTGGGGATGCTTCCAAGCCCAAATGCCTGTTCGTTTGTTGCTTTCGGTGATGTTTCCATCCTTATCAAGCTCAGCGTTAACAAGTGTTACATAACCGTCATCAACCTCGGGCGCTGCATCCATAAGCTCGAAAACACGCTCTGCACCCGCAAGACCCATAACAACCGAGTTGATTTGCTGAGAAAGCTGATTAACGTTGCCTGTGAATTGCTTTGTCATATTAAGGAAGGGAATAACCACACTAATTCCGAAAATTATTTCTCTGCCAAAAAGCTTTGAAAGGCTTATATTAACAAAACCGTCAGACAAAAGGAAAATACCGCCAACTGTAGCGATTATAACATAAAGAATATTGCCTATATTCATATTTATAGGACCCAAAAGGTTTGCATAAGCGTGGGCACGGTTGGCATCCTTAAAGAGCTCCTCGTTAACCTTATCGAAGTTTTCTTTGGTTTTATCTTCGTGGCAGAAAACCTTAATAACCTTTTGGCCGCTCATCATTTCTTGAATAAAGCCTTCGGTTTTACCAATGGATTTTTGCTGGCGAATAAAATATTTAGCACTGCCTCCGCCAACGGTTTTTGTGATGCTAAATAAAGCAAATACACCTAAAATAACAACCAAGGTTATCCAAATGCTATACAATAGCATAATAAAAAATACACTTACAACAACAATTCCCGCCTGCAAAAGTGTGGGCAGCGACTGTGAAACCAACTGGCGAAGAGTGTCAATATCATTTGTGTAATGGCTCATTATATCGCCGTGCTTGTTTGTATCAAAATATTTAATTGGTAAATTCTGCATACTCTCAAACAAGCTTTTTCTCATCTTACCGAGAAAGCCTTGAGTTATATATGCCATCAACTGTGTGTGGGTGAAAACCGAAAGCAGAGAAACCACATAAAGCGAAGCAAGTGTTATGATTTTAGGGATTATAATATCCTTGGCACTTGCCCAGTCTCTGCTTAAATACCAATCCTCAATAGCAGCAATTATCTGTTGATTGAAAATCGCAGGCATTGTTGCAATAATGGCGGAAAAAATGATGCAAAGAAGGGTGAGTGGCAATAAAACGGGGTACGATTTAAAGAGAAGCTTTATAACCCTTTTGAAAGCCGCACCGTTAAATTTTCTCACGGCAGGAACGCCTTTTGGTAGGTTGCGGGGCATATTGTTATTAGGCGTTTTCATCATTTTCACCTCCCGTGGTTTGTTGCTCGTAAACCTCGCGGTAAATTTCGCTTGTCTTCAAAAGCTCGTCGTGTTTGCCCAATGCCGAGATTTTGCCGTTATCCATAACAATTATCATATCTGCTTCCTCAACAGAGGCAACACGCTGTGCAATGATAATCTTAGTGGTTTCGGGAATAAATTCCTTAAAGCCCTTTCGGATTAATGCATCGGTTTTAGTGTCAACCGCGCTTGTGGAGTCATCAAGAATAAGAATTTTTGGTTTTTTAAGCAGTGCTCGGGCAATGCAAAGACGCTGCTTTTGTCCACCCGAAACATTGGTGCCGCCTTGTTCTATATATGTGTCATATTTGTCATCAAAGGTCTCAATAAATTCATCAGCTTGAGCCAATTTGCAAACCGCAACAATTTCTTCATCTGTGGCGTTTTCATTGCCCCAACGAAGATTTTCCTTAATTGTTCCTGAGAAAAGCTGATTTTTCTGAAGCACCATTGCAACGCTGTTACGAAGGGCATTAAGGTCATAGTTTTTAACATTAACACCGCCAACCAATACTTCACCCTTGGTTGTATCATAAAGTCGGGGGATAAGCTGAACAAGTGAAGATTTACTCGAGCCCGTTCCGCCTATAATACCAACGGTCATTCCCGATTTAATGTTAAGATTAATGTCTTCCAGAGCAAACAGCTCGGCCGTTTCTGAATATTTAAAGCTAACATCACTAAATGAGATGGAGCCATCCTTAACCTCTGTTATGGGGTTTTCGGGGTTGACAAGCGATGGCTCTTCGTTAAGTACTTCGCAGATACGCTTCATCGATTCAAGGGATATTGTAATCATAACGTAAATCATTGAAAGCATCATAAGCGACATAAGAATCTGCACACCGTAAGTCAGCATTGCCGAAATCTGACCAACATCAACCTTTAATCCGCCGCTTGTGATTGTAAGATATGAACCTAAAAATAAAATCACAACAGTGTTGAAATACATACAAAACTGCATAATAGGTGTGTTTAGCGCTACAATTCTTTCAGCTTTTGTGAAATCCTCTGTTATGCCATCAGCCGCTTTTGCAAACTTTTGCTTTTCATAATTTTCTCTTGAAAAACCTTTAACCACGCGCATTCCGCGAACATTTTCTTCAATCGATTCATTGAGCTTATCATATTTTTTGAAAACTCTTCTGAAAGCGGGCATTGCTTTTCGGCTCACAAATAAAAGACCGAAAATAAGCACAGGAATAACCACAACAAAGGAAGTGGCAAGTGCGCCACCCATTGTGTAAGCCATAACAACCGAGAAGATAAACATCATAGGACTTCTTATAGCAGTTCTTATAATCATCATATAAGACATTTGCACATGCGTTACATCGGTTGTGAGTCTTGTAACAAGAGAGGTGGATGAGAATTTATCAATGTTCGCAAACGAAAAATCTTGAATTTTTATGAACATATCGTGTCGCAAATTCTTAGCAAAGCCTGAAGAGGCTTTTGCACAGGTGATTGCCGCAATGCCGCCGCAGCAAAGGGAAATGAGAGCCAACGCAATAAGCAAAACTCCGGTTTTAATAACCGACTCTATCGGTGCACCTGCCTTAATGTTATTCACAAGATCTGCAGTGAAGAAGGGAATTAAAACCTCAATCACAACCTCGCCCATAATAAAAATAAGTGTGAGAAGGGAAGGCAGTTTATATTCTCTAACACTTTTTATTAATGTTTTAATCATTTTTATCCTCCATATTTGCCGAGAGTTTTTGCATAACCTTAAAAAATGTGCCAAGCTCCTCTTGGCTTATTCCTTCACGCAGCCGTTTTTCACGGGCGTTGATTTCTTGGGTTATTCTTTTGTGAAGCTCGATAGCCTTTTCGGTAAGCACGATTTTTTTAAGGCGAGCATCCTCTTTAACACTCACGCGCTCAATTAGCTCTTTTTGCTCCATTGTTTTTAAAATATTACTTGCGGTTGAACGCCTGATAGAAAATTTTTCCTCAAAATCCTTTTGGAAAATATCCTTATCTCTGTTTTCATATAAATAGGCAATTGCCCAACCGTTTATGCCTTTTATGGGGTCAAGCCCCAGCCTTGCGCGCGATTTTTCAACATCCCTTTTAATAAGATTCGAAAGCCTGCGCACAGTAAAGCCAATATCCTTTTCTCTGTTCATAAAACACCAGATTTCATAATTGTTAGTCTGCTAACTATTATAAAACTATCCCACCCTCATGTCAATAGAAACAGCCCAATTATTTGTTAAATTTTCATTAATAAAAATAGTTCCCAATAAGAAACCTCATTTCTATTGGGAACTAACGATTTTAAAGCTCGTTTTCAATCATTAATAATCGGTTATATTTTGCTACACGGTCGCTTCGGCAGGGGGCTCCCGTTTTGATTTGGCCTGAATTCACAGCAACTGCAAGGTCGGCAATGGTTGTGTCTTCGGTTTCGCCCGAGCGGTGCGAAATAATGGTTTTATAGCCTTTTGAATGAGCAAGGCTTATCACATTTAAGGTTTCGGTTAGGGTGCCAATCTGATTGGGTTTAACAAGAATTGCATTAGCAACTTTTTCGTTTATTCCTTTTTCGAGTCGAGCGGTATTTGTTACAAATAGATCATCTCCCACAAGCTGAATCCTTTCTCCGAGCCTTTCGGTGAGCTTTTTCCAACCGCTCCAATCCTCTTCGGCAACACCATCCTCGATTGAAATTATCGGGTATTTTTCTATGAGACTTTCGTAATATTCTATGAGCTCATCTGCGGTTTTTTGCACATTTCTTTTGGGTAAGTGATATTTGCCTTCTTTTGTATACCACTCACTTGAAGCAATATCTAAGGCGATTTTAACTTGGTCTGTGTTATAGCCTGCCTTGTTAATTGCTTCAATAATCAGCTCGATAGCCTCTTCATCAGAAGCAAGGTTTGGCGCAAAACCACCCTCATCACCAACTCCTGAGCTCAAGCCTTGGCTTTTTAACAGCCCACCCAAGCAATGATATATTTCACTGCAGCAGCGTAGGGCTTCGGAAAAGCGGGTGGTAGACTCGGGGACTATCATAAACTCTTGAATATCAATGTTGTTAGCAGCATGGGCACCACCGTTTAGAATGTTCATCATGGGGCGGGGGAGCAGTCGGGCGGCATCACCGCCTAAAAATTTATATAAAGGAAGCTTTGCGGAATTTGCGGCTGCTTTGGCGGATGCTAATGATACCGCAAGAATAGCATTAGCCCCAAGGCGTGATTTGTTTTCGGTGCCGTCTAAACTTATGAGAATATCATCAATCATCTGTTGGTTGCTGGCATCCGTTCCCGAGAGGGCTTTGCAAATTTCATTATTTATGCCGCTAACCGCTTCTTTAACACCCTTGCCGTTATAACGAGCGCTGTCGCCATCTCGCTTTTCGTGAGCCTCAAATTCACCTGTTGAAGCGCCCGAGGGGGAGATGGCAAAGCCTGTGCTCCCATCATTTAAAGTAACCCTCGCGGCAACTGTCGGATTGCTTCTTGAGTCTAAAAGTTCAAAGCCTTCAACTTTAACTATTTTAGTGTTCATAATAAATCTCCTTAAGGTTTTTAATAACATTTTTTCCAACTTTAAGCAAATTATTAAAAAAGCCGCCTTTTTGGCGGCTTTGGGTTTATTTTGTTAACAATTCTATGATTTCCGAATAAAGTCTTGCTGTATCACTTAAGAATTTTTCTTTAATGAAAAGTGCCTGCTCCTCATCGGTTACTAAAAGCTTAATGCTCATAAATGCTTCGCCGTTATCAATAGCAGAGCAGGTGATAAAGGTTTTGTCGCCCTCGCGGGAAATTTTAATGTCAGTCTCTTTAGTGTTTTTAAAACGCGAAACCATTTTAAGCGCAGCAGCAAGAGCCTGATTTTTAACCGTGAACGGCAAAACAGACTTTAATGTTTCTGCCACATCCTTACCGCTGTTTGTTGCAATGTAGGTATCATCAGCCTGGTCATATAATTTAAGCTGACCCTTTTTGCACAAATAATCAATTGAATCATTAACCTCGAAACAGTTAGCAATACCCTCAAAATGAAGGATATCTGCTAAAAGTCTGCCCGGAACGGGCTCGTTAATTGAAGAAAGAATATAGCATATTAAAACGCGGATTTCAGTTGTACTGAAAAGGCCGCCTATTTCGGAAACACCGGCCGAAACTGCATCTTTTTCCAAAGAAAACTCTCCTTTATTATAGATAATTTAAAAATGCCTCGTGAATAGCTTCAACTGCCTTGTCGGCATATTTAACATCAATAAGAACAGAAATTTTAATTTCGCTTGTTGAAATCATTTGAATATTAATTCCTGCATCGCAAAGTGCTTCAAACATTTTAGAAGCAACACCTGGATGGCTTTCCATACCTGCACCGACGATTGAAACCTTGCTGATGGTTTCATCGATGCTAACTTCTTGGAAATTGAGGCTGCCTTCTAGCGAATCGATAGCTTCTTTTGCAAGTAAAGCCTGATCCTTAGGAACGGTGAAGGTAATGTCCTTTGTGCCGTGGCGACCAACCGACTGAAGAATTATATCAACATTTACTTTATATTGAGCAAGCTTATTGAATAATTTGAAAGCAATACCGGGGGTATCCTGCAAGCCAACGATAGAGATTCTTGCAACGTTATTGTCCTTTGCAACACCTTTGATTAAAGTTTTTTCCATTTTAACTATCTCCTTTACAATTGTTCCGGGTTTCTTCTCAAGACTTGAAAGAACTTCAAGTTCAACGTTATATTTTTTAGCCATTTCAACCGAACGGTTATTAAGTACCTGTGCACCCAAGGTTGCAAGCTCAAGCATTTCATCATAACTGATTTCATCCATCTTGCGAGCGTTGGGAACTTTTCTTGGGTCGGCAGAGTAAACACCGTCAACATCGGTGTAAATCTGGCAAAGGTCGGCCTTTAAAGCAGCTGCCAAAGCTACAGCACTTGTATCGGAACCACCACGACCAAGGGTTGTTATATCATCATATTTATTAAGGCCTTGGAAGCCTGCCACGATTACAATATTGCGCTTTGCAATTTCATTTTTGATGCGTTCAGTGTTAATGTTTTTAATGCGTGCAATAGTGTGGTGTGAATCGGTTTGGAAACCTGCTTGCCAACCAAGCAAAGATTTTGCGGGGAAACCTAATTTTTCAATAGCCATTGCAAGAAGTGAAATTGAAATTTGTTCACCTGCAGAAAGCAACATATCCATCTCACGCTTTGAAGCACCTGTTGGATTGATTTCCAACGCTTTTTCAATCAAATCGTCAGTTGTGTCGCCTTGGGCCGAAACAACAACAATAACGTCGTTACCCTCTTTATAATCTTCGATTATTCGGTTAGCAACATTAAAAACTCTTTCGGCATTTGCAACAGAAGAGCCACCGAACTTTTTAACAATAAGTGCCATATTCTAAACCTCCAGTAAATTAACACATGGTATGAAGAACTTTAATTTCACAGTCTTCAAAATTTTCTAATTTATTAAGCAAATCCTTTTTGGAAATGGGTTGTGTTATAAGCGAAATGGTGTTTTGATATTTATTTTCAACAAAACTCATTTCGTTATCCATTAAAATTTCAGAGAAGGAATTTTTCATCTTGCCATAATCATTCGATTTAAGGCTAACATAAAATTTCCCGAACTCATTATCAGAAGAATCAACATAATTTTCTTCTGCTTCTTCCCAGAAAAGATATTTTCTAGCCTTCAGGTGCTTTGCACAGTCCATAATATCAGCAACAACAGCGCTTGCAGTGGCTTCCTTGCCTGCGCCCTTGCCGTAGAACATAACTTCTCCTGTTTGGTCGCCATTCACGAGCACGGCATTAAACACACCGTCAACCCCAGAAATAATCGAACCTCTGCTAACAAGCGTTGGTCTTACACTTGCTTTGATTTTTCCGTTATTAAGCTTTTCTGTGTGTGCGATAAGCTTAATAACATATCCAAGAGTATCGGCTGCCTCAACATCACCGAGTGTTATTGCGGTGATGCCTTCGGTGTAAACACTTTCGGGGTAAACATGCTTTCCAAAAGCGAGCGTGGCTAAAATACAAATTTTTCTGCAAGCATCATGGCCTTCAATGTCGGCAGTGGGGTCTTTTTCGGCATAACCCAACTCTTGCGCTAACCTGAGCGCAGAATCAAAATCCATATTATCCACTATCATTTTATTTAAAATAAAGTTTGTTGTTCCGTTTAAAATGCCCGAAATTTCGGTAATCTCATTTGCGGCAAGGCATTGACAGATGGGTCTGAGCACAGGAATACCACCGCCTACGCTTGCTTCAAATAAAAAGTTAACATTCTTTTCTTTTGCAATTCTTATAAGCTCAGCGCCCTTTGCAGCAACCAGCTCTTTGTTTGATGTAACAACACTTTTGCCTGCTTGTAAGCATTTCTTAACGAAATCATAGGCGGGATTGATACCACCCATGGCTTCTGCCACAATTTGAACATCGCCATCGTTAAGGATGATATTGAAATCTTTTACGAATTTATCGGAATAAGAAAGATTTTCAAAATCGCGCAAATCGAGAATGTATTTAACATTAACATCATCTTTAACACTATTGTCAATACGCTCTTTGTGGTGAATTAAAATTTCAGCAACACCTGAGCCTACAACACCGTGTCCCATAATAGCTACATTAACCATTGTTTCCTCCTTAGCTAATTTAAGGAATATTAGTGAATATATTTTAAATAATATATATAATTATCCAAAATAATATATAGAACATTATATTACAATTTTTTACCAAAATCAATAATAAAAAGCAAGGAATTGCATTTTTTTAAGATAATCACAAAAAAGCAGACTCAGGGGGATACAAATTGGAACAAGATACCAAAAAGAAGTTTTTAATAGATGTGTTATTTATTGCGGTTGTTATTTTTTTATGCTTTTTAGGTGGAAAGCTTTTGTTCAAATATATGTTTCCGTTTATTCCCGCGGTGTTTATTGCGTGGCTTGTTCAAAAACCTGCAGAGTTTATTTCACGCAAAACAAGAATAAAAAAAGAAATTTCGGCGTTGCTTATGGCACTTTTAAGCTATGCTTTTTTTGCTGTTATTATTTTTGCTGCATTATATTCGGCGATAGTTGGTTCTAAGGAAATTTTAAAATATTTTTCACGGTTTTCGGGCGAGCTTTCTCTGTTTTTTGAAAGGGCGAAAAACGGATTGTTAAGTGTTTTTAATAATGCTTCTCCTGAACTGATTGAAAAAATAGAAGAAATGATTTTTAATGTTTTCAAAAACGCACAAAACAGCTTGTCAAGGCTTTTATCAAGCCTTGCAACCACCACGGCAAAATCGGTTGTAAACATAGCTTTTAACAGCCTTATAAGCCTTGTTGCTTGCTGTTATATAGCGAAGGATTTTACTAAGCTTATAAAATTTTTAAAAGGTATTTTAAGTGAAAAAATATGCGCTAATATAGTGAAAATCAAGGAGATTTTAACCGATAGTGTCTTTAAAATAATAAGAGGTTATTTGTTGCTCTTGGCAATAACCTTTGCCGAGCTTTCTTTGGGGTATATGCTTCTAAGAGTAAGGTTTTCACTTTTGCTTGCGGCAGCAACAGCGTTGGTTGATTTATTGCCCGTTTTAGGAACGGGAACGGTGCTGATTCCTTGGTCGGTTTTGGAGTTTGTTTTTGGTAACAGCACAAGGGCAATTCTTGTTTTATTGCTTTATTTTATTGTAACTGTTGTAAGGAATTTTTTAGAGCCGAAAATCATTGGCAAAAAAATGGGAATTAACCCGTTGTTTGTGCTTTTTGCTATGTTTTTAGGTATAAAATTCTTTGGTTTCATAGGGGTTATTATACTTCCTTTAATACTCATTGTTACAATAAAATTTTACACCGAGGAAATTTAAAATTGGCTTGTCAAACAAAGCAGAAAATGCATACAATGTAATGTGTTATAGCCAAAGCATTTAAACCCGAACCAGCCTTAAAGGGCTGATTTTAGGCGGCTTTCGGCTTATTCACACACAAAAGGCTATAAGTGAAAAACTTATGCTTTTTAGGTGATTTTTCGGAGTGAAACGAATGAAAGGGTTAATCATTACAACAGGAAGTATAACACATGCGATAAAGGGAAGAGATTTGCTCAGAAAAAACGGTTTTAAAGCGAGGATTTCAAAGCGAATATCAGGAAAAAATGCCAATGGCTGCGCCTATGAAATATATGTTGATTCCAATGATTATTCTATAGAAAATCTGCTTTTAAAATCGGGAATAAAAATTGTTGATATTAATTAAATTAAACTCAAAGGGCGTTTTACGCCCTTTTGTAATGTGGGTGATAAAATGATATATTTTGATAATGCGGCAACCACAGGCAAAAAGCCCTTGGCGGTAATAAAAACGGTAACGACTGCTCTGCAAGAATATTCGGCAAATCCCGGAAGAAGCGGACACAATTTATCCATAAAAACGGCAACCGCCGTTTACAATGTGCGTGAAAAGGTGGCGAATTTTTTTGGGGCTTCAGGGGCGGAAAATGTGGTTTTTACGCTCAACTGCACTCAGAGCATTAACCTTGTTTTAAAGGGCGTTTTAAAAAGAGGCGACCATGTGATAGTTTCTTCACTTGAACATAATGCGGTTATGCGACCGCTAAAAAAAATCGGCATTTCATTTGATGTTGCAAAGGTTTCTTTAGAGGATGATGAAAAAACCCTTGAGGCGTTTAAAAATGCGATAAAACCCAACACAAAAATGATTTTTTGCACCGCCGCTTCTAATGTTTGCGGCAAGCTTTTGCCGCTTGAAGCGATAGGAAAGCTTTGTCTAAAACGGCATTTATTATTCGGTGTCGATGCGGCTCAAGGTGCGGGAGTTTTACCTATTAATATGGGTAGAATGAACATAGATTATCTTTGTGTTGCACCCCATAAGGGACTCTATGCACCTATGGGAATTGGCATTTTGATTTGCCAAAAGGATATAGAAAACACTATTATTGAGGGCGGCACGGGAACAAACTCTTTAGAGCTGTTTCAGCCTACAATTTTGCCCGAAAAATTCGAGAGCGGCACGGTGAATGTTCCTGCGATTTTAGGGGTTGGCGCGGGGCTCGAATATGTTGAAAAATTAGGCCTTGATAAAATATACACGCACGAAATGATGCTTATAAAAAATCTTTATAAAAGCCTTAGCAAAATGGACGAAATAAGGCTTTACACGCCCCCGCCGCAGAAGGATTTATATGCTCCTGTTTTGGCTTTCAATTACGGCGATTATAAAAGCGATTATGTGGCGGAATATCTGTCGCAAAACGGCGTTGCGGTGCGGGGAGGATACCATTGCGCACCCATAGCGCACAAGCATTTGGGAACGCTTGAAAACGGTGCTGTGAGGGTATCGGTGGCCACTTTTAACACAGCAAAAGAAATAGAAAGCCTTGTGCATTTGTTAAACAGTAAAAAAATTAGAAAAAAGTTGTAAAAATGGGTTGAATGATTTCTCCTATTATGATAAGATAATAATAGTATAATATATCTTATTAGGGGAGGTTGTGCTGTGAACAGCGTTTTTGATGCGATATATTCGATTTGGAATCAGATTATTTTTGCAATATCAAATCTTAGAATTCCGTTCGATATAATCGATATTCTCGCAATGGCTTATATAATTTATAAAGCCATTGGATTTTTGCGCGAAACCCGTGCGGGTCAGCTTGTTAAGGGTCTCGTAATTCTGTTCGTGGTTTATGCTTTGGCAGGATGGTGGAAATTAGCAACTATTCAGTGGGTGCTTTCACGAGTGGTTGATTCTGCAATTATTGCAGCTGCCGTTATTTTCCAACCCGAGCTTCGCCGTTTGCTTGAGCGTGTGGGACGAACAAACTTTAGCAAAAGTCAGATTTTTGATAGCAAAACAAATCGGTTGGCTGAATGCATTTCATCTGTGTGTAAGGCTGCGGCAACAATGCAGGAAAAACGCATAGGTGCTTTGATTGTTTTTGAACGCACAACCCAGCTTGGTGAAATTATAAACACAGGAACTGTAATAGACGCTGAAAGCTCAGTTTCAATAATAAACAACATTTTCTTCCCCAAATCCCCTTTGCATGACGGTGCAATGATTATAAGAGAGGGCAGAATTTATGCCGCCGCCTGTATTTTGCCGCTCACACAAAGGCAGGATATAAGCGCACAGCTTGGCACTCGCCACAGAGCTGCTATCGGTATGACAGAGAATTCTGATGCGGTTGTGCTTGTTGTGTCTGAAGAAACGGGGATAATTTCCATTGTTTCTAATGGTCAGATAACTCGTAATTACAGCGCAGTTTCAGCCGAAGCCGAGCTTATGAGTATATTGGTTGAGAGCGATCAGAACAAGAAAGGCAACAATGTTAAGCAAATTATAAATAAGATTTTGCCTAACAAGAAAAGCGGAAAGGATGAGGGTAACGATGAAACTGCTTAAAAACTTTTCGTTAAGAAAATTGCTTTATAATAAAAAATTCACCATTCCTTTCTCCATTTTCTTGGCTTTTGCGCTCTGGCTTACCATTATGATTAACGAAAAGGAGATAATGGACCGTACCTTTACAGATTTAACCGCAAATGTTAATATTGAAAACACCTTTGCTTCGGAAAATGATATGAGCATAATCGGTGATATTTCAGCACAGAGATTTACCGTGTTGGTAAGAGGTCCGAGTTACTTGGTTGGAACGCTCACTTCTTCCGATATCTCTCTTTATGCTTCTGCGGCAACGGTTGATGCACCCGGTGAATATAGCTTAGAGGTTGCGGCTATGAGAAACGCAACTAACAGCGAATATGAAATTATAAGTATTTCGCCATCAACCATAAATGTTAGCTTCGATTATATTGATACAAAGGAATTCACAATAACTCCGAGTGCTTTGGGTGCTGTGGCATCTGAGGGACTAATTGCAGAAAACGGCGTTGTCAGCGGAACCGAAAGCAATACTGTAACAATTAAAGGCCCGCGTGCTGTTATAAACAAAATTGAAAAGGTAATGGCTGTGGCAGAGGTTAATAAAACACTCTCCTCCAGTGCAACCTTTGATGCTAATATTGTGCTTTATGATGAGGAAGAAAAGGTTATAGACCAAACCAACCTCACACTTAGCACACAAAAGGTTAAGGTTACAGTGCCGATTTCTAAGAAAAAGACTGTGCCCGTTAAGGTTGAGTATGCAAATCTTCCGGTTGGCTTTAATAAGGATTCTATTATGGCAACGGTTGACCATCCCACAGTAACGGTTATCGGAACACCCGAAACCGTTGATAAAACAACCCATGTTTCACTTTCTCCCATTGATATAACAACCGTTTCGGCTGCTTCATCAAGCTTTGATGTTTCACCAAAGCTTCCCGAGGGAGTAAGACTTCTTGACAGTATAGATTCATTTACTGTTACGCTTAACACCAGAGGCTATATTGAAAAGACAATATCGGTTTCAAAGGTTGAATATTCGGGACTTGGCTCCGGTCTTAAGGCGAGCGGTGCGACTACAATCCAAAACGTTAAGATTTACGGACCGCGTGCCGCAGTTAATAAAATTAATGCAACAAATGCCGTTGCCGTGCTTGTGCTTACTGATAAAAAGGCAGGCGAGCACACCGTTACAGCCTCCATTAAATTTGAGGGCTATGATAATGTTTGGGCAGTGGGCACTTATAACACCTCGGTAACAATTAAATGAGTTTTAAATAAAAGGGGCGCTTTTTGAAGTCGTCCCTTTTAGGCTTTAAAATGGAAATGTCAATTCTTGGTTCTTTTGCATATTATTTTATTATGGGGAGGAACTGAAATGATTGAAATTATTCTTATTTTATTGGCTTTAATACCAACAATCTGGGGCCTTGCTGAGATATTACATAAGCTGAGACTGAAAATCATATCTCCGCGAGAGGTGCCGCCAACATATGTGATTATGTATTTATACGGCGATATGCCGAGACAACAAATTCTATATGCTGCCGAAAAATATTTTTGGCAGGGGAAAAAGTATATAAGTAATATAATTTTGCTAAACACATTTTTAAACGGCGAAGACTTTGAAGAATGCAAAAAAATTGCCGAGCATTACGGTTTTATTTTCTGTAGTGATAATGAAATTTCTAATATAATCGGTCAATAGGAAGGGAGGCGGCAATATGCAAGGGAGCATTGATTCTGAAAAAATGCAGAAGCTTTCGGGAACTGTAAAGAAAATCACATTCCAGAATCAAAGTAACTGGTATACTGTTGCCGAACTGAGCGCCGATAAGGAAAATATCACAGTTGTAGGAATATTGCCGTTTTTAAACGAGGGCGATATTGCAGAGTTTACTGGGAAATTCATAGTTCATTCAACATATGGAAGACAGTTTTCTTGTGAGAGCTTTGAAAAACGCGCACCCGAGAATTCTGCGGCAATTCTAAGATATCTTTCTGCGGGAGCAATCAAGGGAATAGGCCCGTCTACTGCCCTTAAAATTGTTGAACGATTCGGTGAGGATTCCCTTAATGTTATTTCCGAAAGACCGCAGGAGTTAATCGTTATAAAGGGAATTTCTTTGCAAAAAGCAATGCAAATTTCCGAGGAATATAAAAAGCAATATGGCATTAAAGATATTATGCTGATGTTGTCTAAATATAAAGTTTCACCCGAAAGATGCCTTAAAATTTATAAAAAATTCGGGTCTAAATCGGTGGATATTATAACCCAAAACCCTTATGTTTTGTGTGAGGAGGGTTTGGAATTCGGTTTTGAAATATGCGAAGATATTGCCGCGGATTTGGGATTTCAGAATGATAATGAGTTCAGAATTTGCGCGGGAATTGAATATGTGCTCAGAAAAAATCTTTATAACGGGCACACCTGCCTTCCGCGTGATAAATTCATACCCGTTGCTTGCAAATTGTTAGAGGCAAAGGAAAGCACGGTTGAAATTTGTTGCGACAGACTAATTGAATGTTTTAGAATTTCAAACGAGTTTATAAACGGTAAGGAATATGTTTCAATTCCCGATTACCGCGCGGCAGAGCAGTTTATTGCGGCGAGACTGTTATCGGTTAAAAATCATATCAACAGTGCGGTAACGGTTGATGAGCTTGAAATACAAAATGTTGAAAATCGCCTTGGGATAAAGTTTGAGGATTTGCAAAGAGAGGCTATAACTGAAGCCTTTAAAAGCGGAATTTTGGTTTTAACGGGCGGACCCGGAACGGGCAAAACCACAACGCTTAATGCAATTATAAAGCTTTTTGAGGGTAGAAATTTCGAGATTGAATTAGCCGCCCCCACCGGCAGAGCGGCAAAACGAATGACCGAACTCACAGGCAGAGAATCGAAAACCATTCACAGACTTTTAGAGGTTGAGTGGTCTGATGGCGAGAAAAGGCGGTTTTCGAGAAATGAGCGCAATCCGCTTAATTGCGATGTGATTATAGTTGATGAGGCCTCAATGATTGATGCTATTCTTTTCAGCGATTTGCTAAAGGCATTAAAGCTTTCTTGCAGAATCATTCTGGTGGGTGATTCCGACCAGCTGCCAAGCATTGGCGCGGGAAATGTGTTGGGGGATATTTTATCATCAGAGGCGTTTCCTTCAATAAGACTCAAAAAGATTTTCCGCCAAGCAGAAAAGAGCAAAATTATAACCAACGCTCACGCGATAATCAATAATGAAAAAGCGGATTTTGATTCAAAGGATTCGGATTTCTTTTTTCTTCAAAGAAACGATAAGTACTCGGCTTTGGAAACGGTGATAGATTTAGTAACAGAGCGGTTGCCTTCGGCTTATGGGGTGGATTCTATTAAGGATATCCAGCTGCTGTGCCCTTCAAGAATGATGGATTTGGGAACGGTTAATCTTAACAATCTGCTTCAAGAAAGGTTGAATCCGCATAAAAAGGGCAATCCGCAACTGTTTTTCAAGGGATTTTATTTCCGTGTGAATGACAAGGTTATGCAGATTAAAAATAATTACGATTTGCAATACCGTAAGGATAACGGAGAAATAGGTCTTGGCGTTTTCAACGGCGATGTTGGATATATTACCGATATTGATATCAGAGCTAATATACTCAAGGTGCGTTTTGAAGATAGAACGGTTACATATTTCCCCGAGGATTTGGGACAATTGGAATTGGCTTATGCTGTAACAGTTCACAAAAGTCAGGGCAGTGAATATGATTATGTGGTGTTACCTCTTTTTGATGTTCCAAGCAAGTTGAAATACAGAAATTTGCTTTACACCGCGGTAACCCGTGCTAAAAAGATGCTTATTGTGGTGGGACTGGAACAAATTTGGAACGAAATGGCGGCTAATGACAAAAAAACACTCAGATACACAATGCTTAGCACATTTATTGAGGAAGGTAAAAGATGAAAAAGTTTTTAGGGCTTTTAAGTGAAATACTGTTTCCAAATATCTGTGTTGGCTGCGGAGAAATATTAGAACAAGATGAATATTTGTGTGATTATTGCTTTGAAATGTCCAAGCGGTGCCTTGCGGACAAGCTCTGCCTTAAATGCGGCTTGCCGAAAAACAGATGCGCGTGTAAAAGAGCGGTCTTTTGTTTTGACGGCGCAATAGCCCCGTTTTATAATGACGGACCCGTGCGCATAGCAATGCACAAATTCAAGTTCAGAAGAAAGGAACACTTTGCCGAGTTTTTCGCACGGGAAATGGCACTTTGCATTAAACAGTGCTTTAGCGATGTGAGTTTTGATTTTGTTTGCTGTGTACCAATGTCTAAAATAGGTAAAATCAAAAGAGGTTATAACCAAAGTGAGCTGTTAAGTTTCGAAATTTCAAAAATTCTTGGAATAAGACATTTTAAAGACTGTTTACAAACAGTAGGCAAAAAGAAAACACAGCACCTATTATCCTTTGAGGATAGGGTTAAAAATGTGCGTGATGTTTTTAAATGCAACCGCAATATAAACGGCAAAACAGTTCTATTGGTTGATGATATTAAAACAACGGGCGCCACACTTAATGAGTGTGCAAAGCAGTTGCTTATTGCGGGTGCAAGTAAGGTTTATTGCGTAACCGCACTTGCAACAAATAAAAAAGAAAAAAAATCATAAAAATAAGGAGTAAGCAAATGGCTACTGATATTGGAATAGATTTAGGAACTTCTAAAACGGTTATTTTTTCGAGTTCTAAAATTGTGCTTGAACTGCCGAGCGCGGTAACGGTTGATGCAGAGAGCTGGGAGCCGATTTATTTCGGTGAAAAAGCAAAGCAGACAATGGGCAGAACACCCGATAGTCTTGTTTGCGTGAACCCAATTGAGCACGGAGTTATTGCCGATTATGATATTGCAGAAGCAATGCTTAAAACATATATGCAAAAGGCCTTTGGTAACAAGGTGCTGCGACCGCGAATAATGGCGACATTACCTGCAGGACTTACCGAGCTTCAACACCATTCACTTGCAAATGTTGTTGAATCGGCAGGCGGAAGAAACATTTCGGTAATTGAAGGTCCGCTTGCAATTGCATTCGGCTTGGATTTGGACTTCACCGCACCTCACGGAACGCTTATTGTTGATATTGGGGCAGGCACTACCGATGTTGCGGTGGTTTCAATGGGCGGCATTGCTGCGTGTGATTCGGTTAAAATTGCTTCACTTGATTTTGATGCGCAAATTATTAAATATATCCGCAAGGAATATAATATCGAAATTGGCCCTTTGACTGCCGAAACCATTAAAATTAAAATCGGCAGTGCGGTAAAACGCGATATTGAGGTTGCAATAATTGCAAAGGGAAGAAATGTGTTTACGGGTCTTCCTGAAAGCTTTGAAATCTCAAGTGCAGAAATTTATGATGCCATAAGCGAAACGGTTAATGCTATTTGCAACGGTATCAGACAGGTTATAAATAAAACCGACCCAGATTTAGTATCTGATATTATGGCGGACGGGCTTTATCTTACAGGTGGCGGCTCACAGCTCTTTGGTTTAGAGCAAAAAATAGAAGAGTATATCGGTGTTAAGGTTCATATGTTGCCCGACCCCGCTTACAGTGTTGTTAAGGGCGCTGCGGCGGCGCTTAAGAAAAGCGAGCTTCTTAAAAATGTCAATTATCAGTTGAGATCTATCAAAGAATTAGAGATAGAATAGTTTTAACGCTTTAAATAATTAAAGTTTTTTTAAATTCACCCCTTGACAAAAGCAGAAAAAAGTATTAAACTTATCTCATAATTTGATTTTAAGGAGTGTGCACTTGTGTTCGGTTTTAAGTTTTTTTACTTTTACTTTATTAATGCGGACTGTTTGTGCACCAAAAAAGCTTAAATTTAGCTTTTAGTTTGTTACATTCAGCCTGCTTTTCGTTGCACTTTTTTAAGTTTAACGAGTAGCAGGCTTTATTATTTTAAAGGAGAAATATAAATGATATCTGAAAAAATGATGAGTCTTGGCAAAAAACGTTCTGTGATAAGAGAGATTTTTGAATACGGAAATAAAAGAAGAGCCGAAATAGGAGCTGAAAATGTTTTTGATTTCAGCCTTGGAAACCCAAGCATCCCAGCACCCGAAAAGGTAAGAGAGGTTATGAGCAAGCTTATTTTGGAAAAGGATGCAGTTGCTCTCCACGGTTATACATCTGCACAGGGTGCACCGAATGTTAGAAAAGCTATCAGTGATGATATTAAGGCGAGATTTGGCATTAACGCTTCGCCGGATTCAATTTATATGACCTGCGGCGCTGCCGCTTCGCTCACAATTTCTTTGACTGCGATTATAAATAGCGGTGATGAGGTTATAGTTTTGGCGCCGTTTTTCCCCGAATACAGAGTTTTTGCCGAAAAAGCGGGGGCTAATGTTAAAGTGGTTAAATGCCGCGAAAGCGATTTGCAGATTGATTTTGAAGCACTCGAAAAGGCAATAACAAACAAAACTAAGGCAATTATCGTGAATTCTCCCAACAATCCGAGCGGTGTTGTTTTAAGCGAAGAAACCATTATAGAGCTCAGCAGATTATTAAATCAAAAATCGCAAGAACTAGGCACAGATATTTATATCATAGCAGATGAGCCTTATAGAGAGCTGGTTTATGGTGATAAAGTAGTGCCTTATATCCCGAATTACTATGATAACACGCTTGTTTGCTATTCTTTTAGTAAATCATTATCCCTACCGGGCGAGAGAATAGGTTACATATTCGTTCCCGAAAGTGTTAAGGCTTCTAAGGATGTTTATGCAGCGGTTTGCGGAGCAGGAAGAGCACTCGGATTTGTTTGCGCACCGAGCCTTTTGCAATATACAGTTGCAGAATGCTTGGGACTGACTGCAGATATTTCTATTTATGAAAAGAACAGAAATATGCTTTTTAATGCCTTGAGCGAATATGGATTTAATGTTGTAAAGCCCGACGGCGCTTTTTATCTCTTTATGAAGTCCCCCGAAAGTGATGCAAACGCTTTTTGCGAAAAGGCTAAAAAATATGAGCTTTTATTAGTTCCGGGTGATGATTTCGGTTATGAGGGCTATGTTAGAATCAGTTACTGCGTGAAGCCCGAGATGATTGAAAAATCGTTACCGGCATTTGAAAAATTAATGAACGAATATAGGTGAAAAAATGACTGAACTTGAAAAAGCAAGGCAGACTATTAATTCTGTTGATAAAAAAATGGCTGAGCTGTTTTGTGAGCGTATGGCTGCCGCAAGGACAGTTGCCGAATATAAAAAAGAACACGGCCTGCAAATAACCGATGCTGCGCGTGAGCAGGAAGTTATAAAACGCAATTCCGAGTTGATTGCGGATGAAGATTTAAAGTCTTATTATGTGAATTTTTTGCAGAATAACATAGACATTTCTAAAAATTATCAGCACAAGCTGCTCGAAGGAATGCGGGTTGCCTTTAGCGGAACAGAGGGCGCATTTGCCAATATAGCTGCAAATAGGGTTTTCCCTGATGCAAACACAGTGCCTTATCCTGATTTTAAGTCGGCTTATGATTCGGTGGGGAACGGCGAGTGCGACTGTGTTATTTTGCCGATTGAAAACAGCTATAACGGCGATGTGGGACAGGTTATGGACCTTGCCTTCTTCGGTTCTCTTTATATTAACGGTATCTATGATATTGGCGTTGTGCAAAACCTTTTGGCTATCAAGGGCACAACAATGGACCAGATAAAAACCGTTATCAGCCACCCGCAAGCACTTGGGCAGTGTGCGGAATACATAAAAAAGCATAATTTCGAGGTTATCGAGGCTGTTAATACTGCAGTTGCCGCAAAGCAGGTCGCTGAAATGGGCAGAAATGATATTGCTGCAATTGCAAGTGATGAAGCAGCAGTGAAATACAATCTCAAAAAGCTCGAAGCACATATTAACCAAAGCAATAGCAACACAACACGCTTTGCGGTTTTTTCGCGCACCTATAAGGCACCGAGCAATAGTGATAACCATTTTATATTGCTCTTCACGGTTACTAATGAGGCGGGTTCGCTCGGAAAGGCTATTTCAATAATCGGTGAAAACGGATTTAACCTTAAAGCCTTAAAGAGCAGACCCACAAAGGAGCTTATCTGGAGTTATTATTTCTATGCCGAGGGCGAAGGAAATATCAATACCGATAAGGGTGCCAAAATGCTTAAAGAATTAAAGGAAAAGTGCAGTGAAGTAAGAGTTATTGGAAATTTCGAAAAGGAAATATCCCTTTAATATTTTGAATTTTGGAGAAAAGTAATGATTATTCCTATTAAAACCTCAAGTGGCGGCTATAACATAGTTTTAGAAAGAAAAAGTCTTCAAAAATTAGCTGAACACTTGAATTTAAAACGCAAGGTGCTTATTGTTACAGATAGCGGTGTGCCTAGTGAATATTCTGCCCTTGCGGCAAAGCAGTGCGAGCATCCCTTTATTGTTGTGATTAACGAGGGCGAGGCTTCAAAGAATTTTGAAAACTTTAAAATGTTGCTATCAAAAATGGTGGAATATGGCTTCACTAGGACCGACTGTGTTATGGCGGTTGGCGGTGGAGTCGTGGGCGACCTTGCGGGCTTTGTTGCAGCTTCATTTATGCGTGGAATAGATTTTTACAATATCCCAACAACCGTGCTTTCTCAGGTGGATTCTTCCATTGGCGGAAAGGTTGCCATTGATTTTGAGGGCTATAAAAACATTGTTGGTGCCTTTTACCCGCCAAAAGCGGTTATAATTGACCCTGAAACCCTTAAAACATTACCAAAAAGACAAATTTCAAACGGTCTTGCAGAAGCGGTTAAAATGGCAATGACCTGTGATGAAAAGCTGTTTTCACTGTTTGAGCAGTGCGATGCATTTGAAAATATTGATGAAATTATTGAAGGATCGCTTAAGATTAAAGGCTATGTGGTTGAAAACGATGAAAAGGAAAACGGCTTAAGAAAGGTGCTGAATTTCGGGCACACCTTGGGCCACGCCATCGAATCACAGAAAAAAATGCAGGATTTATATCACGGCGAATGTGTGGCACTTGGTATGCTGCCCATGTGCTCAGAGGGTGTTAAACAAAGGTTGATTCCTGTGTTAGAAAAATTGGAATTGCCTTTAAATGTGAACTATGAAGCAGAGAAAATTATAGAGGCTGCAAGCCACGATAAAAAGAAAAACGGCGAGTATATTTCGGTGGTTTATGTTGAAAAAATAGGCACATTCGAATTCAAGAATATGCCCTTTAGTGAGTTTGTAAATCAGATTGAAGAGGTGATAGATAAATGAAAAACACCATTGGAAACAATGTGGCAGTAACCATTTTTGGCGAGAGCCACGGCCAAGCAATAGGTGCTGTGATAGATGGCTTAGCAGCGGGAATAAAGGTGGATACAGATTTTATTGAGAGTCAGTTATCTTTAAGGCGTCCTAATGGAAGCATCTCAACCGCTAGAAGCGAAGCGGATAAATTTAATATCGTGAGCGGTGTGTTTGGCGGTTACACAACAGGAACACCGATTTGCATTGTAATCCCTAATGAAGATAAAAAATCTAAGGATTATAGTGAAATCAAGGGAAAAGCGCGTCCGTCTCACGCGGATTTTACAGCCTTTTCAAAATATAACGGCTTTGAGGACTATCGCGGTGGGGGACATTTCTCCGGCAGAATAACAGCTGCCATAGTTGCCGCAGGTGCAATCATAATATCCGCCTTAAAGCAAAAGGGTATCAACATCGGAACACATATTTCGCGTTGCGCTCAGATTGATGATATTAGTTTTAGTGATTATTTGAGCGATATTGAAAGCTTAAATAAAAAACAGTTTGCAGTTTTAGATGATAATATCGGCCAAGAAATGCAGAATAGAATAATTGCTGCTAAAACCGATGGCGATAGCGTTGGCGGAGTTCTTGAAACAGTGGTTTTAGGTCTACCGTCAGGTATTGGAGAGCCTTGGTTTGACACGCTTGAGGGAATGCTTTCGCACGCTTTGTTTTCGGTGCCTGCTGTAAAGGGTGTTGAATTCGGCGCTGGCTTTGCTATTGCCGATATGAAGGGCAGCGCTGCTAACGATGCCTTTGCTATTGAAAACAAGGAAATAGTAACAACCACTAATAACAATGGCGGTATCAATGGTGGAATAAGCAATGGAATGCCCATAGTTTTCAGATGTGCGGTGAAACCAACGCCAACGATTTTAAAACTGCAGAAAACTGTGGATTTTGAAAATATGAAAGAAATTGAGTTTAAAGCGAGCGGCAGACACGACCCTTGCATAGTTCACAGAGCGCGAGTTGTGGTTGACAGTATCACAGCAATCGTTTTATGTGATATGTTGTCTACTAAGTTCGGCACAGATTGGTTGGTAAGCTAATGGAATACGGTTGTATTGGCAAAAAGCTCTCTCACAGTTTTTCAAAATTAATTCATAATGAGTTAGCAGATTATGAATATGAACTCAAAGAAATTGATGAAAACGAGTTAGATGAGTTTTTTGAAAAATCTGATTTTAAGGCAATTAACGTTACAATACCTTACAAATTGGATGTAATCAAATATTTAGATTTCATTGATGATACTGCACGCGATATAGGTGCCGTTAATACCATCGTTAATAAAAACGGCAAGCTATATGGCTATAATACCGATTTTTTAGGGCTCAAGGCATTGATTGAGTTTGCAAAAATCAGTCTTTTAAATAAAAAGGTTTTAATTTTGGGAACAGGCGGCACCTCTCTCACAGCAATGGCCGTTGCAAAGGCTATGGGAGCTAATGAGGTTATTCGTGTTTCGCGTTCAAGCTCGCAAGATACCATTACTTATGAATGTGCCGAAAAGTGTCATACAGATGCAGACATAATTATTAACACAACGCCTTGCGGAATGTTTCCCAATATAGGCACCTCTGCTATTAATCTTGATGACTTTAATAAGCTTTCGGGTGTTGTTGATGCAGTTTATAATCCACTTGCTTCACAGCTTATAGTAAGCGCAAAGCAAAAAGGAATAAACGCAATCGGCGGTTTATATATGCTTGTGGCCCAAGCGGTTTTTGCGGTTGAAAAATTTTTAGAAAAAGAGTTTGAGTTTTCAGAAATTGAGCGCATTTTTAATAAGCTTTTTAAGCAAAAACAAAATTTGTGCTTAATTGGAATGCCCTCTTGCGGCAAGACAACAATCGGCAAAGAAATTGCGCGCGAGCTCCAAAAAGAGTTTATTGATAGCGATGAAGAAATAGTAAAGCTCACTAAAATGTCAATACCGGATATTTTCGAAAATTACGGTGAAGCGCATTTCAGAGAGCTGGAGTCTATGGTAATAGCAAACCTTGCATTAAAGCAGAATTGCGTTATTGCAACGGGTGGCGGCTCGGTTTTGAATAAGAGAAATGTTGAACTATTAAAGCAAAACGGTATGCTGATATTTTTAGACAGACCCATAGAACAGCTTATCACCACAGATGACCGTCCGCTTTCGAGCAGCAGAGAGCTTCTTGAAAAAAGATATAAAGAGAGATACGGAATATATCTTTCTGTCGCAGACAAAGTGGTAAACATACATTCAGATATACAAAAAAATATTAATTTGGTTAAAGAAGGCTTTTTAAATGAAAATTCTTGTAATTAACGGCCCGAATTTAAATATGTTAGGGGTTAGAGAGCCCGAGATTTACGGCAAGGAAACCTACGAAACACTTTGTGAGAGCATAAAGGATCATGCCAACAAAAAGGGAATTGAGGTAGAGCTTTTTCAGTCTAACCACGAGGGTGCCTTGGTGGATGAAATCCAAGCCGCTTATAAAAGGTTTGATGGAATAGTAATCAATCCCGCGGCTTACACTCACACAAGTGTTGCTCTGCTTGATGCAGTTAAAGCAGTGGGAATTCCAACCGTTGAGGTGCATATTTCTGCAGTGGATACCCGTGAGGATTTCAGACAAATAAGCTATATCAGAAAGGCTTGCGTTAAAACAATTAGCGGCAAGGGACTAAAGGGCTATTTAGAAGCCATAGATTTTTTGATTGGGATGCTCGGTGAAAATTAATGACAGTTTTAATTGAAAAAGGAACGGCTGCGGGCAGAGTTAAAGCGCCGCCCTCTAAAAGTATGGCGCACCGATATCTTATTTGCGGCGCATTTTCGGGGAAAAGCCTTATAAAAGGCATTGAATTATCGCAAGATATTAAGGCCACTTTAGAATGTCTCTCATCCCTCGGAGCAGAAATAAAGATGAGCGGCGGTAACATAGAAATCGGTGGTATAGATTTTAAAAATTTAAAATCCAATGTTTTGTTTTGCAATGAAAGCGGTAGCACCTTAAGGTTTTTATTGCCCGTTTGTTTGCTTTTTGATAAGGAAATAACGCTAAAGGGCAGTGAAAGACTATTTTCACGCTCGCTATCGGTTTATAAAGAGCTTTGCGAATCGCAGGGAATTTATTTCAGCGAAACCACGACCGGTGTTACGGTTAAAGGAAAGCTACAAAGCGGTAAATATTCGGTTCGCGGAGATATTTCGAGTCAGTTTATAAGTGGACTGATTTTTGCGTTATCGTGTTTGCAAGGAGAGAGCACCATTGAAATCACGGGTGATATTGAAAGCGGGTCTTATTTATCACTCACAATAAAAGCACTTGCTGATTTTGGTGTGAGAGTTAGCCGAATTGATGAACGCACCATATTTATTAAGGGCGGAATTGCTTATAAAAATCGTGAGATTTCGGTGGAGGGCGATTATTCGAATGCTGCTTTTTTAGAAGCGTTTAACTATCTGGGCGGAAATGTTGTTGTTAAGGGACTTAAAGCCGATAGTCTGCAAGGGGATAGAGTTTATAAGAGAATCTTTGATTTGCTCGAAAGCGGAACGCCCACTGTGGATGTTTCGGACTGCCCCGATTTAGCGCCCATTTTAATAACTATGGCAGCCATAAAAAACGGAGCAGTTTTCACAGGCACCAAAAGGCTTAAAATTAAAGAGAGCGACCGTGGTGCTGCGATGAGCAGTGAGCTTTCAAAATTCGGTTGCAGTGTTTTGGTGGAAGAAAACAGGATAACTGTTGAAAAAAGAGAAATAAAGAAACCGCGAACTGTTTTATTAGGTCATAACGACCACCGCATTGTAATGTCGCTTGCGGTTATATCAACACTAACGGGCGGTGAAATTCTTGGTGCCGAGGCGGTTAGCAAAAGTTTTCCTGATTTCTTCGAAAAACTAAAAACTCTCGGCATAGATATCAAGGTGAAGAAATAGTGAAATTAATTAAAAAAGTAAATATTTTGATTGTGGGCTTAGGCCTTTTGGGCGGAAGCTATGCCAAAGCGCTTAAAAGACTGGGCTTTACTGTTAAAGCAATAACCAAAGATAAAGCTTCGGTTGAATATGCTTTAGAAAACGGCATAATCGATTATGGCACCACCGAAATCGAGCCTGAGATTATAGGCGAGGCAGATTTAGTTATTTTTGCGCTTTATCCACACATTTTTACCGAATGGATAAAAGAACATCAGCAGTACTTTAAAAGCGGTGCGGTACTCACCGATGTTACGGGTGTTAAGGGCTGCATTGTTGAACATATTCAAAGTATTTTAAGAAATGATGTTGAATATATCGCGGCTCACCCAATGGCCGGTAAAGAGGTATCGGGTGTTGAGAACAGTGATGATTCAATTTTTAAAGGTGCTAACTATATTGTTGTTCCAACCGAGAAAAACACCCCTGAGGCGATAGAACTTTGCAGAAATTTGGGCGAGCTTTTGGGCTTTAAGCAGGTTGCGGAATTATCGGTTACAGAGCACGATAAAATGATAGCCTTTCTCTCGCAGTTAACTCACTGTATAGCAGTTTCTTTAATGTGCAGCAACGATTCGGAGGGGTTGGAGGCTTATACGGGAGACTCTTTCAGAGACCTCACAAGAATCGCAAGAATCAATGATGAAATGTGGAGTGAGTTGTTTTTAAGCAACAAACAACCGCTTCTTGATGAAATGGATAAATTCAGAGCTTCCTTTGATGCTCTTTATGAGAAAATTAAAAGCAACGACCGTGACGCTGTTCGCGAAATGATGAAAATTTCAACTAAACGCCGCGCTCTGTTTGATAAAAAAATATAGTTTAGGAGAAATATTTATGGAATTTTTAAGAAAACTACCGATTCCTCAGCAAATTAAAAACCGTTATCCCTTAACCGAGGAATTAGCAAAATTAAAGCAACAAAGAGATAACGAAATTAAAGATATTTTTGAGGGCAAGAGCGATAAATTTATGCTAATAATCGGTCCGTGCTCGGCCGACAACAGAGAAGCGGTGCTTGATTATATCTCAAGACTTCGCTTGCTTCAGGATGAGGTTAAGGATAAAATATTCATCATTCCGAGAATTTATACAAATAAGCCTCGCACTACGGGGGATGGATACAAGGGTATGCTCCATCAACCCGACCCTGATGAGAGACCTGATATGCTAAAGGGCATATTAGCAATCAGAGATTTGCATATGAGTGCTATTAAGGACTATGGCTTCACCTGTGCAGATGAGATGCTTTATCCCGAGAATTACCGCTATCTTTCGGATATTTTGGGCTATGTTGCAATTGGTGCACGCTCGGTTGAAAATCAGCAGCACAGACTCACTTCAAGCGGAATTAATATTCCCGTTGGAATGAAAAACCCAACCGGCGGCGATTTATCTGTAATGATGAACGCAATAACCGCAGCTCAACATAAGCACACCTTTATTTATAGAGGCTGGGAGGTTATGAGTGATGGTAACCCGCTTGCACACGCTATTATGAGAGGCTACACCGATTATTCGGGCAAAAGCATTTCTAATTATCATTATGAAGACTTGGTTAAGCTGAACGAATTATATAAAAATTCAGGTCTTGCAAACCCTGCCGCTATTATAGACACAAACCACGCAAACTCAGGCAAGAAATATCTTGAGCAGGTGAGAATTGCTAAGGATATTGTGTATAGCAGAAATCATAACGATGAGATTAAGAGCCTTGTTAAAGGCCTTATGATTGAAAGCTATATTGAGGATGGCGCACAAAAGATTGGCGAGCATATTTACGGTAAATCCATAACCGATCCATGTCTCGGCTGGGAAAAGACAAAAGACTTGGTGCTTAACCTTGCTGATACAATTAAATAAGAAAAAAAGAAGGCTCATTTTATGAGCCTTCTTTTTTATGTGGTTAATAATTATTTTTAATTGAATTCACTGTAAATCTTTTGAAGATTTGCTTCGATAATAGTTGAATAAACGTTAACTCTTGAATCAACGTTTGCAACACCACAGGTGGCGAGGTAGTAGTTTTCATAATAATAATTATAGTCGCCACCGAAGTTTGTTATAGCATGTGAGAGTTGGAAGGTTTTGGGTTGTGCCCAAAGATAATTGTTAAATTCCGCAACCGAATTACTCATCCAAATAGGATAATCTTTTGGAGCGTAATCAGGATTTTGCCAATATTCAAGAACATAAGAAGCAGCTTCGATGTTTCTGGCGCCGTCAACAAATCCCCAAAGTTGAGCGTCACAAGGAACAACAATTTCACCGTCAGGTGTGGGAAGAGGAGCAAATCCCACATTGAAATCAAGATTGTCAAGTTGACCGGCTTGTAAAATCCAGTTATCAACAACATACATTGCACATTCTTCGTTCTTAAAGGTACCGTGGTCGCCGTAGTGAAGAATTTGGTGTTCGCCGCAAAGTGAAATATTGTTAAGCCACTTGTAACCGTTGCGGTAAATCTGATTTGATGTGTTGTTTACTAATCTACCGTTTTTATCAAAGATAACACCGTCCACACCGCATGTTTGAACAAGTCTATGACCCTGATAACCCGCCGAAACAGGATAAATATTTGTTCTTGCGAGAAGTTTTTTGCCGAGTTTTACGAAATTATCCCAATTCCAAGTTCCTTCTTGCCAATATTCATACGGAGTTTTAAGATCAGCAAAATCGAAAATATCTTTATTATAAAGCATAACACCCATATTCATATGAACTGAATTTTTAAAGATGGCACCGTATTGTGTACCGTTCCATTTGAGTTTATTCATAGTTTCAAGGTCTAAAACATCGGAGTTTGAAAGGTCGAGTTTACTCTCGGAAAGAGGGCGGAACAAACCCTGTAGATACATTGAAGGATATGTGGTGGATGTTGTGGCACAGGCAATATCGGGAGCGGCACCCATAACACGCAGAGACGCAACCTTCTGAACATAAGCGCTAGCGTCATCTGTCCAGTCAGCCACAATGAATTTTGTTTTAATGCCGGTTTTTTCTTGGAAATTTTCCATCTGGATTAATTCGCGCTCTGAAGGAGTCCACCAAGTAACGATAGAAACAGTTGTTTTACCGTCTTTATATTTTGCAGGAACTCTTTCAAGCAATGTTAGTTTTCTCATAACAGCCAGATATTCACCAATAGCAGTTTTATATATATTGTTATATGCATTGGCGTTGGCTTTTTGAGTAGCATTGCCATTATTTAGTGCATGGGCTATAAAATCGGCATAAGAAGTTTTGATTACCGAACCAAAGGTATAAAAAGCGCCGGATTTAACGTATGGAACAATAGTATATTGTTTAGCAGAGTTTTTAATGGATATATTACTTATATCAACAGCCTTAATAGCATCTTCTGCAAATGTTATATTAGCATCTGCATTACTAATGTCATTTTCATTGTAGTCGTTACCCTGTCTGTAAACTAAAGCACCTTTTGTTGTAACAACATCTATATCAACAATACCATCTGAGGGAAAGTCCAAGTTAACCCTCAATTTATTGCTACCAAAGCTTCCCTGTATCCCTGAAGCACCCAAACCGAATTCGCCTTCACCAACACTGTAAGGAGTCGAAGCTTCCCAGTGTCCTTCTTCGGCAGCTTTAAGGTTGGGAGTCGATTGACCTTCATATGCGGGGCTACCTGTTAAAGCATAATATGCATCAAGAATAGCGTTAATTTCCGCATTATATGTTTGACCGTCTTTTTTAGAAACCAACCATTCGGTATAAGAAACTGTGAAGGGTTCGGCGTATAATTTACCACCGTTAACAACTGCATATGGCTTTACACAGAAAACATTTTTAATACCTGCAAGGGATATTCCTGAAATTGAAAAGGCGGCATTATTACTTAAACCGTTAATGTCGGTAGCGGTTGATTCGCCTTTGTCTTGGCGCCAAACCAAAGCACCGTATCCGGTTGCATCGGCATTTGCTGTTATTTTAAAAGATACGTTATAGAAGAATTTAAAAGAACCTGTGAGAGTTCCTTTAGTTGCAGTAACCGAAGCCGCAGTAACTACAGAGGTACCTGTAAATATCGTGCATATCATAGAGAAAAACAGTACGATTGCCAAACATTTGCTAATAAAATTTTTCTTTTTCATAATGACCACCTTTTAATCTTTTTTAACGATAAATGAAAAATCAATATATCCGTTTTCGGCTTCCATCACAACATTGCTCAGGGCTTTAGAATAGGCAAGGTCGGTTGTTTGGAAAAGGATTGGAACTATATTGGCATTTCTTAAAATGTTTTCTTGAATTTTATCCAACGGCTCATTATTATAAGCCACACCGAATTTATTTAGATATTCATAAATCTCGTGGCTATCTGCACGAACGGGGAACAGCGCCATTTTATAGGTCTGACTTTTAAGCTCGGGGGTGAGAAGTGAGCTTTTTGAAACCGCCTCAATATTAACAAAGGCTGAAAGGTTGCTCTGCCAATGGCCAACAATATCTGTTACGGTGTTTTTAATGAATCCGTCATCATAATAATAAAGAACTACATCCGATGGGAATTTCTTACCCTCTAATTTTTCGAGCTCTTTTAAATAAAGCTGTTTAGCAACCTCTTTGTTATATGGTGTTAATCCTGTTGCAGTTTGCTCCGATTCGAAAATGTGCGGATAAATTGAGTTAGCAGCGGTATATCCGCTTGGTAAGCTGCCCGAAAAAATGCTTTTATCTATAAGCATTATAAATGATTTTCGCATATCAAGAGAAAAATCATTGCTAAGGGTTAAAAACCAACAAATGTTTTCAACCGAGGTGCTTTGGAGTCCTATTTTTTCAATTTCGGGTTTAAGTGCAGAATCAACAAATGCCATATCAATGTGGTTTTTTTCCAGCTTTTCGAGTAGTGGGTCTTCGGTATCACAGGTGATAAAAACCGCGGCGTTTTTCGAAATGAAATCACCGCTATATTCTTCGTTTCGATAAAGCCTTATGCCAAACGGGTCTTTGCGCCAACGGGTTAATTCATAGCTTCCGTTGCTGAGCATATTGCTTGCAGTAAGCCCATATTTACCCGCCGCATCACAGAAGAATTTTTCGTTACACGGCATTGCAACCGATGTGGCAAGACTTTCCTTAAAGTTGGGGTCGGCTTCACTAAGGGTTATTTTAAGCGTTTTTTCATTAACCGCCATAACGCCGAGCTGTTGGGAGGATAAGGTGCCGCTGTGAACTGCCTTGGCATTTTCTATTGCAAAAAGGCGAGATGCAAAGGGTGCCTTTGTTTCGGGCAAAAGCGCTCTTTTAAGGGCAAACTCAAAATCGAAAGCCGTTAGCTTTTCACCGTTGCTCCATTTAGCATCCTCTCTTATTTTAAAGGTGTATACAAGGCCGTTTTCCTTAAAGCTTTCTGCCGCGCCTAAAACGGTTTTTCCGTTACTGTCTTTTCTGAAAAGCCCTTCATAACAGTTTTTAATTATTAAAAGCTCGGAATCCTCCGAAGCGGTTTGAGGGTCAAGCGTGGAAGGGGTTTTCGGAAGCTCAAAATAAATATATTCATCATCTGTGCTGCTGCAACCAACGGCAGTTAAAATTAAACATAGGCTCAGAATTAAACTAATTATTCTTTTCAACTTATCCCTTCCTTTCTTTTTATTAATCAGTACTGAAGTCCTCTAAAATAAGACCTTCATTGCGCTCAAGCGCCCAATTTATATTCCATTCACTCGTGAAAATTAGCAAATCGTTACCTTTAAAATCCTGCACCCACTTAGTATCGGATGTGAGATTTAGTTTTTTGATATCAATGTTTTTGTTTTTAACCCAACGAATAAATTGATAAGAGAGATTGTTGCGTGTTACATCAACGTTGTATTCATTTTTAAGGCGATATTCCAGCACTTCAAACTGAAGCACACCGACAACGCCCACAATAACCCTTTCCATACCTGTGTTAGGCTCGTGGAAAATCTGAATTGCACCTTCCTGTGCTATCTGCTCAACACCCTTAACGAACTGTTTACGCTTTAAGCTGTCAGTTTGTTCAATCATTGCGAAGTGTTCGGGCGCAAAGGTTGGGATACCCTCAAACAGAATTTTCTTTTTGGGTGAACAAACTGTATCGCCAATAGAATAAATACCGGGGTCGAACACACCGATAATATCGCCCGCATAGGCTTCGTTTATAATCTGGCGCTCTTCGGCCATCATTTGCTGCGGCTGAGATAGGCGAACGGGTTTTCCTGCCTGAACATGAAAATAATCTGCTCCGCGTTCAAATTTACCCGAGCAAATTCTGAAGAATGTGATTCGGTCGCGGTGGTTTTTATTCATATTAGCCTGAATTTTGAACGCAAAGGCTGAAAATTCTTCATCAAACGGGTCAACAACTGTATCCCCCGAAACACGAGGCAGTGGGGAGGTTGTCATCTTAAGGAAATTTTCCAAAAATTGCTCAACACCAAAGTTTGTAAGCGCTGAGCCAAAGAAAACAGGGGAGAGCTCTCCGCAACGAACTTTTTCGAGGTCGAATTCAAAGCTTGCACCATCCAAGAGCTCAATCTGGTCAACGAGCTCTGCGCGTTGATATTCGCCTATAAGCTCATCAAGCTTTGCAATGTCGGTTATATCACAAGGTGTGGGCTTGATTTTATTTTGACCCTTGTGCAGATCGCTAAAGGATAAAATCTCGCGCTTGTCGCGGTCGAAAACACCTTTAAAGCTAACACCGCAGCCAATCGGCCAGTTAACAGGGTAGGTTCCTATTCCGAATTCCTTTTCAAGCTCGTCTAAAAGCTCAAACGGGTCGCGTGCTTCGCGGTCAAGCTTATTGATAAATGTGAAAATCGGAATATGCCTTCTCGCACAAACCTTAAAAAGCTTTCTGGTTTGCGCTTCAATGCCTTTAGCGGCATCAATAACCATAACAACACTATCTGCCGCCATAAGTGTGCGGTAAGTGTCCTCCGAGAAATCCTGGTGTCCGGGTGTGTCAAGAATATTTATACAGTATCCGTCATATTCAAATTGCATAACCGAAGAGGTAATAGAAATACCTCTTTGTTTTTCAAGCTCCATCCAGTCGCTCACAGCGTGTTTTGCGGTGGCTTTTCCCTTAACCGAGCCCGCGGTTTGAATTGCACCGCCATAAAGCAAGAATTTTTCTGTTAATGTGGTTTTACCTGCGTCAGGGTGAGAGATTATAGCAAAAGTTCTTCTTCTTTCAATCTCGTGCTTCAAATTTGCCACGAATAGTTTCTCCTTTGTAAAAAAATCACCAATTATTTTACCATAACTTAATCAGTTTATCAAGGCTTCGGTTTTAAGTTTTTGTAGAATTTCAGTTTCACTTAGTTCTTCAATATCAAGGCTAGTCGCATTTGAACAAACCGAAACAATAAAGTCCTTGCGAATAAAGGTTTTAATATCTTTTGAAATTTCCTCACTTGTTACATCGAAAGAGTTAAGAGGAACGGTTATTCCCGTGCCGCTTTTCTTCAAAAATGCTTCTTTTTTAGTCCAAATTTCAAAAAAACGCTTATTTTTGTTAAACACAGAACAGTTTATATAGTCTATCTCCGCTTTTGCAAAATAGCGGTTTGCAATTTTTGTGTTGCACTTGCGAAGCTTTTCTATATCAATTCCGATTTCGTTATTCGAAAACGCCACCGCAATCATATCTTTTGAGTGTGAAATGTTAAATTTAAGCTCACTCGCATTTTCAAAATATGGTTTTCCGTTTTCTGTTTTTGATAATTTGAGCTGTGTGGCTTTTTTGGATGTAAATTCCGCGCCGAAAAGAAGTGCAACTAACCTTGCTAAACAAGAAGAATAAAAGTTCGCAAAAGCCTTGCTGTTTTGTCCTTTGGGCTCTTTTAGGTTTAGAAGGTTTATTGCACATTTTAAAATTTCTTTATTAGCATGAGGATTTACTTTTAAAAAATAAATTTTGTTCATTTTTTCTCCTAATGTTTTTTTAAATAATACACCATTTTAATAATATTTTCAATAAATATGGCCTATTTATTTGACAAAAGCTGTAATTTGTTGTAATATTGGTTTAAATACCATGGCGAAATTTTTTTGAATTAGGAGATGGTTCTGTGGACGACAGTCCTGCGGGGAGTATAATACTCTTCGTGCTGCTAATGTTTGGCAGCGCTTATTTTTCAGGTACCGAAATTTCTTTGGCTTCGGTTAACCGAATTCATATGATGAGCAAGGCTTCAAAGGGTGTCAAGAGTGCCGAAAGGGTTTTAAAAATACTTGATAATTTTGATGAAGCTCTATCGGTTTTGCTTATTGGCAACAATATTGTGAATATCGGCTGTGCAACTCTCGCAACGGTTATAGCAACAGAAATTTGGGGTACCAAAGCGGTTACTTTTTCAACCGTGCTCACAACAATCGTGATTTTCCTTTTCGGTGAAATGCTTCCTAAAAGCTTTGCACATTCTTGTAATGAGCACTTTGCTGAGGCGGTTTCGGGCTCATTGCTTGTTTTAATGAAGCTGCTTAAACCTTTTTCTGCTTTATTCACGGCACTTTCGGGCTTGGTTTCACGCCCCTTTAAAAAGCACACGGAAAATCAGGTAACTATCACCGATGATGAACTCAGTGAAATTGTTGAAAATATTTCTGAGGAAGACGGGTTTGATGAAGAAACGGGAAAACTCGTTAAATCTGCGCTTCAGTTTTCAAATTCCAAAGCGGGCGAGATTATGGTGCCTTGGGATGAGGTCAAGAAAATATCAACAGTTCTCAAAGCCCCTGAAATTTTGAAAATTGTTAAAGATTCTGTTCATTCAAGAATGCCCGTTGTTGACCGCAAGGGAAATTTAAAGGGAATTTTGCAGATTAGAAAATTCCTCAAGGCATATTTAAAATCTAAACATAGCATCGTTCTTGCCAGCGTGGTTGATTATCCATATTATGTTGATGCAGATGAGCCTATTGATGAGGTGCTAACAGAGCTTAGTAACCATCGCAGAAATCTTGCAATTGTGCGCGGGGAAAACGGCGAAATTGTCGGTATTCTCACAGTTGAAGATATCTTGGAAGAATTAGTTGGCGAGATTTACGATGAAGATGACAGGGGAGGAAACGAAGATGAATGATTCCTTCCGTTATATAGCTATTGTTATTTTAATTTTGGTTTCGGCTTTCTTTTCCGCAACCGAAATAGCCTATGCTAGTGTTAATCCTGCAAGGCTTAAATCAAGGCGGCAGCAAAAAGATGACCTTGCCCTTTCGCTTGCAAGCCGAATCGTTGATGATTATAATAACACTTTGGGCGCAATTCTTATCGGCAATAACCTTGCTAACACGGCATCTTCTGCTATTGCCACACTTATTGTTATCGATTTGTTCGGCGAAAATTATGTGTGGTTAGCAACTGTTTCGATGACAGTGTTGGTTTTAACCTTCGGTGAAATTATTCCAAAGGTTTTGGCTAAACAGATGGCCGAGCAGTTCTGTTATATCACTGCAATTCCGATTTATGCATTGTCGGTAATTTTAAAGCCTGTAACATGGATTATTATGGGCATTGTTAAATTCGGTTCACTTTTCTGGAAGGAGAGCATATCGGATAGTGATTCGGTTTCTGAGGATGATTTTGAAAATATAATTGAAATCGTTGAAGATGAGGGCGTGCTTGATGAAGAACAGTGCGACCTTTTGCAGAATGCTCTTGAATTTGATGAAGTTTTGGCTTACGAGATTATCACACCCCGTGTTGATATGGAAGCGCTTGATATCAGAGACCCTTATGAAGTTAATATTCGCAAAATTGATGAAGCGACCTATTCGAGACTTCCCATTTTTGAGGACACACCCGATAACATAATCGGCATACTCCACCTAAATCATTTTTATAAAGCCTTTGTTGAAAAGGAAAAGGTGAGTATCAGAGAGCTTATGCTGCCAGTAACCTTTGTTCATAAAACAATGCCGCTTCCCGATGTTTTGGAAAAGATGAAGGAAAGCAAAACCCATATGGTTGTTGTTTTGGATGAATATGGCGGCACAATGGGAATTCTCACAATGGAAGATGTTCTTGAACAACTGGTTGGTGAGATTTTCGATGAAACCGATGAAATCGAAAGAGAGTTTGTTTGTATTGATGATACTCATTTCGAAGCCGATGGGGACATGCGTGTTTATGATTTCTTTGATGAATTTGATATTGATATAGAGGATGAAGAAACCCTTGAGGGAGACACTGCAACCATTGGAGGTTGGGTGGTTTCTATGCTTGATGGCAGCTCCGAAGAGGGAGATTCCTTTGTTTTTGAAAATCTTCGTATAACCGTTAAACAGTCTGACGGTGTGCGTATCGAAAAGATTTTAGTTGAGGAAATCGAAGAAGAATAAAATAAAAATAACCGACTCGATTTTGTCGGTTATTTTTTATGTTAAAATGTAAATTAATGCAAACAAAAGCATTTTATCGTTGCTGTCGCTTATAAGCAAAAGCAACAGTCCAATAATCAACGCGGTATCACCATCTATGTTAAGCTGCTCTAAAAAAGAGGAGCCCAAACCTTTATTATGTGTGGATTTATTTTCTAAAGTGGCAGTTTTTTCCTTATTTTCCGCTTTTAAAGGGTTTTGGGCGTTGTTTTGCTTACACGCTTGTGCGTGTGGTTGGTTGGGCCGTTTGGCATTTGCACGCGCGTTCATTTCTTTCATATGCTCAATATGTGTTCTTTGTTGATTTAGAAAATCGTTATTAGTCATAATAAGGCCTCTTTAAAAGTTTAATATTCCGCTATCCTTGATAAGAGGCAGAATTTCGATCACCTTTAAAATTTTAATTGCGGTGTCAACCTTTTCTTGCCGCGGCTCACTTAAATGCGGCTTTAGGGCAGAAAGCAAATTTGTGCGCGGATTTTCTCTCGAATTTTTAAGGCGGTTTATAATTGAAATTAAAGAGCCTATATCTATGTTTCCAAAAGCATCGGAAAAATTGGTGTTAGGGTTTGCGTTTTCTTCTGATTTTGGTTGCTCGCCAAGTAAATTTTCTGCCATTTTGCGCATTCTTTCCATACTTTCGGGGTCATTTAAAAGCTCTGATAGTTTACTGCTTAAATCATCCATTTTTTCCTCCGAGCATTTTAAGTATTAGCATAGCCTCGGGGCTCGAAAGAATGGAATTGAGGGCATTTTTATCCTTTAGAATTTCATTGATTTTTTGCTTGTCATCATTAGAGAGGCTATCTAATAATTTATCGGTGTTGCCGTTTTGTGCAGCCTTAATGGCTTCGGGACTTATATTTGCATTGCCGAAAAGTTTTTTATCCATAAAAATTCCCCCAAAATAAAAGAGTCAGTGTTATATAATATGTAGGTTTAGTATTTTGTAGAATAAGGTGGCTTTAAAATGAGAATTTTGGTTTTATCCGATTCGCACGGCAGAACAAATGTGATAGACAAGATTTTATCCGAACAACCCGAAACGGAATATGTTTTCTTTTTGGGCGACAAAACCTCTGATATTGAGGATTTTGAATTCATTTACCCGCAAAAGCAATTTTTTGTTGTTTGTGGCAACTGTGATTATTGTTCATCTTATCCCTCGGTTTCTGTTGCAAATGTTTGCGGTAAAAGAATTCTTTTCACCCACGGGCATAATTTTTCGGTTAAATACGGAACACAAAGGTTACTTGCCGCGGCAAAGGAAAATAATTATGATATCGTGCTTTTTGGGCACACTCATATCCCAACAACATTATATGAAGACGGGGTGTATTTGGTGAATCCCGGGTCTTGCGGGAACTCTAGAGAGGGTGCTCCTTCGTATGCGGTAATAGATATAACCGATTCGGGAGTTATGCCAATAATTATCAGAATATAAAGGTCGGACATATTGTCCGGCCTTTTTTGTCGGCGTATGGCAACCTTTTACTGAATAATATTAAATGGGGTGTTGGTAATAACCTTATTTTATATTAGGAGGTAATTATGTTTAAAATAGCACTTAATGCGGGCCACGGGTTATATACGGCGGGAAAACGCTGCCTTAAATCCATTGACCCGAATGAAACGAGAGAATGGTCATTAAATAGCAGAATTTGCAGAAAAATTGAGGAGAAACTTGCGCGTTACACGGGGTATGAGCTTATCCGCCTTGATGATATAAGCGGCGAAACCGATGTTGCGCTTAAAAAGAGAACCGACAAGGCAAACGAATTCGGTGCACAGTTTTATTTGTCCATTCATCACAATGCGGGTATAAAAGGCGGTGAGGGTGGTGGTGTTATCGCCATTGTTTATCCAAGGGTTGATAACACCACTCTCGAATGGCAAAAAGAGCTTTATACTGCCGTGATAGAACAAACAGGGCTTAAGGGTAATCGTTCTGTGCCGCTTAGTAAACAAGATTTGCACGAATTAAGAGAAAGCAATATGCCCGCGGTGATTTTAGAATGCGGATTTATGGATTCACGAATTGATACACCGATTATCTTAACTGAAAATTTTGCAGATAGTGTTGCGGAAGCGTGTGTAAGCGTTTTGGTAAAAAGGGGAGGGCTCACCCTTAAAAAAAGCGGAAATGAAGCAACCACTCCCAAAAATGATGTTATATATCAGGTTTGGGAAGATGTTGGAAACCGTTGGCTCCCTAATGTTAAAAACCTTGAAGATTATGCGGGAATTTTCGGCCGAGATGTTTGCTGTGTGTTTGCCAATTTAACAAGAGGAAATATAATTTATAAAGTTCACACAAAAGGCGGCAGATGGTTACCCGAAGTTAGAAACCGCGAGGATTATGCGGGTATTTTCAACCGACCCATTGATGCAGTAATGATGAAAACCGATACGGGTGAAAAGCTCAGCTATGCAGTTCATTTAAGACGGCAAAAAAGGTGGTTGCCCTTTGTTGATGGCTATAGCGAGCTTAATAGCAATAACGGTTATGCGGGAATTATAGGTCAAGAAATCGATGCAATTAAAATTTATTTTAAGGAGTAAAAAATGAACAAAGAAAAAATCTTAAAATGGCTTAAAGCGGCGGCAATAAGAGCGGTTAAAACAATAGCGCAAACCGCCGCTGCAACAATAGGCACAGCGGCAATACTTAGCTCTGTTGATTGGAAACTTGTGATATCCGCTTCGCTGTTAGCGGGTTTATTATCGCTTTTAACATCTGTAGGCGGTCTGCCTGAAATTAAAGAATAAAAAAAGACCTCAATACACAAATTGTATTGAGGTTTTCATTGGTGTCTTTAGACGTGGAAATAAACCCCCAGTTCTACTGGGGGAATATAAAAAGAGTAGGGCTACAATAAAAAGTGGCGAGGCGAGTGCCAAGCCACAAAGAAATATTGGAAAGAATTAAACCT
>SVPU01000011.1 GCA_015065685.1 Oscillospiraceae bacterium
ACACGACGGGTACACAAAAAAGTTTTTCACGCAAAAATCAGAGTGAGATATATGAGATAGACTACCATAAATGATGTATTTAGTACCACTTACCACCAGTGAGAAGATACTCAAAACGGAGTGGGAGTAATATTTATTGTCTTATATGTGTCCGAAAACCCTTGCAAACAAAGAGCTTTCGGGCACTTTTTTCAAGAAAGGAAAAAGGGAAATGAAAGAAAAGAAACAATTATGGCAAGCCGTTAAATTCACTTTGTTTTCGGTTTCTGCAGGGATTATTCAAATCGGTTCATTTGCATTGCTTGAGATATTTATCAAAGACTATTGGGTGCCGTATCTGATTTCCCTTGTGCTTTCAATTGTTTGGAACTTCACTCTCAACCGCAGATACACTTTTAAATCTGCCGCCAATGTACCCATTGCAATGGCAAAAGTGTTTGGCTTTTATCTTGTTTTCACACCACTTTCTACATACCTTGGCAATCTAGCGGAAAAATCAGGTGTTAACGACTTTATGATTTTAGCCGTAACCATGCTTGCAAACTTTGTTTTGGAGTTCCTTTTTTGCAAGTTTGTTGTGTATCGCGGTAAAGAAAATACGCTGAATTCCAAGGCAAAATAAAAAACCATAAAAAGTTTCAAGATTTGGAGTGATTTCACTTCAAATCTTTTTTTATTTTTTTGTAAAATTTGGTTGCTTTATGTAGTAAACTCTGCTATTATATAAATAAGTATGCACGACATACAAGAATTTTGAAAAGAGGTATTGTTTTATGAAGAGAATCTTAAAACATGGCATGGCTTTGCTATTGGCAGTTGTCCTTTGCGTTAGCCTTATGCCAACTGCCCACTTTGCTGCAGATGCCGCTACTGTTGATTATGTTTACAGTGGCGATTATATCTACAACTGGGGCACCCGCGGTGAAACCGCAACCTTCCTTTCCCCGAATGCAGAGGCATTCTATACAGGCAATAACAAATATGATGATTTGTCTGCTTTAGCAGGCGGCACAGGCGTTTCTGATGCACCAAGCAGTGCACTTTATTCATCACTTCAGGCTTTGATGGTGAATGCACACGATTATCAGACAAGCTATAACGCCACAAAAGACCTTTATCAGTATACCGACTGTCAGAACAGTGGTAAAATCACCAAAGCTATATCATCGTTCTACTCCGGCGTTGCTATCGGTCCTGCTTGGGGCACTGCTCCTTCTTGGAACCGCGAGCACACCTGGCCCAACAGTAAGGGCTTAGGCGGTATGGATGAAAATGATATTATGATGCTTCGTCCTACTGCTTCCAGTGAAAACACTTCTCGCGGTAACAAGGCTTACGGTGAGAGCACCGGTTACTATAACCCCAACAGCGCATCTAACGGTGCTTACGACCTTCGCGGCGACGTTAGCCGTATCTTCCTTTATGTTTATGTTCGTTGGGGCAATGTAAACGGTAACGGCCAATACTCCACTTGGGGCACCAACGGTGTTATGGAAAGCCTTGACATATTGCTCGAATGGATGGAAGCTGACCCGGTTGATACTTGGGAATTAGGCCGTAACGACTCTGTTCAGGCTATCACAGGCACACGTAATGTTTTCGTTGACTATCCTGAGCTTGCATTCACACTCTTCGGTGCAGAAATTCCCGAAGATATGGCAACTCCTTCAGGCGAAGCTGCAAATTCCGGTTGTGAGCATAACTATGTGGCAGGAACACCCGTAGCTGCTACTTGTACTGCCGATGGCTACACACCTTACACCTGCAGCATTTGCGAAAAGGTTCTTAAGGATGATTTCACATCCAAAATCGACCACAACTATGTTGAAGGCACTTGTGATGCTTGTGGCGCTGTTGAGCCCCGCTTGCCCGTAACAGGTGAAACCGTTGCTATCTATGCTCCTGCTTATGATATGGCATTGTCTGCAGATAAGGTTTCCGCAACATCCTACTATAACAAGGGCGTGGATGTATCCGGCGGCTTTAATGATTTAACTCTGGCTGAAAAATGGGTTGTTACCGTTAACGAAGACGGCAGCTATTCATTCGTTTCAGGAACAGGCAAAAAACTGGCTTTAGCAGATAGCTACAGTTCTTTGAACGATGAAGGCGCTAATGATGATTGGACTGTTACTGCTAAGTCAGGCGCTGACAATATCTATTATGTAAAGAACACTGTTCGCGGCAGCTATCTCGAGTGGTATGCTTCTATGAACAATTGGAGCACATACGCTACTTCAAGCTTATCTGACTTGTTTGAGCTTAGTTTCCACATCTTTAAGGATTGCGACCACGAATATTCATCTGTAGTGTTTGATGCTACTTGTACAGATGATGGTTACACAACCTATACCTGCAAGCATTGCGGTATAAGCTATGATGATAATGTGATCACAGCTGAAGGCCATAAATATGATGAAGACGGTTTCTGCACTGTTTGTGATGAGGAAAAACCCGAAGAAGTTAAATACACAATTCACTTCCTCGTTCCCGAAGATGTAGAGGCTGTTGATTCAATTGTTTGCGGTGAAGATGGCACACTTCTTCCCGAAGCAGAAGCTCCCACAGGCTATACATTCCTTGGTTGGTCTAAGGCTGTGGTTGATAATGAGACCAAAGAGCCTACCTTCTTGAATTCGGGCGATGATTTCGTTCCCACTGCTGACACTGTTCTTTATGCTCTTTATTCTTATGTTGAAATGAGCGAAGGTGGCGCTACAACCTCTGGCACTGCAAACATCAGCTTTGCAAGCACTGATAACCGTACTGTATTCACCACATCACAGCAGGTTTGGGTACAAAACGGAATTACAATTACAAATGATAAGGGTTCTTCTACCAGCAATGTTGCTAACTATTCTAACCCCGCTCGTTTCTATAAGAATTCTAAGCTTACCGTAGCACACCCCGGCATGACAAAGATTGTATTCAATTGTAACACTGCCAATTATGCTACCGCTTTAAAGAACTCGATAGGAGCTGCTGCTACTGCTAGCTCAAAGGTTGTTACTGTTGTACTCAGCGCTCCTACTGACAGTTATGTAATTGCAAAGCTTTCCGGCGGACAGGTTCGTATAGATAGTATTGATGTTGAATATGAAACAACCGGTGGCGGCGCAGCTGAGATTACATATTACACCACAGTTATCGGCGATGCTTGCGCACACGAATCCGCAGAATTTGTTAACGGTAAGGCTGCAACCTGTACCGATGGTGGTAACGAGCCTGACCTCTACTGCCCCGATTGTGATGTAACCCTCGTAACAGGCGCTCCCATTGCTGCTAAAGGACACGCTTTAGCAGTTGACAAGGCCGCAGAAGCAACCTGTACTGTAGCAGGTTGGACCGAGGGTAGCCACTGTAAGCGTTGCGGCGAGGTTTTGGTTGCTCAGATAGAAATTCAACCTCTTGGCCACGAAGACAAGGACCGCGACAATTTCTGCGACCGTTGCGATACCAACATTAAGTTAGATGATGGCGACCTCGTAACCTCAAAGGGTACACTCACAGGTACACCTAAAATGGGTTATAACATCCCGATTTCATTTGATGAAGTTCCTGCAAATACGGCAATGTACGGTGCTTTAGTATGGCGCGAGGGCGCAGATGAAGCAACCGCTACAGATGTTGAGTTCGCTGACGGCAACAAAGTAATCGGTATTTCTAATATCGCTATTTACGGAATCAAAAATGTATTTAACATTAAACCTTATATTATAGATGATGAAGGCTATGTGGCTTACGGCGAAGTAGTTACTGCTTCTTACCTTGAGTGGTTGCTTATGTATAAGGATAACACCGATACCGATAAAGCGGCTGCAGTAGCACAAATCAACAAGATTCTCGATATCTACTATGCCGCTACAGGTGAAGCAGCATATGAAGGTCAAGCTAAACCTCAGTTAGCAGACGCTGCTGAAGGCACATATGCAGCTAAAACACCTCTTAGCATTGTAGGCGATTCCGAAATTTCTGTTAAGGCTGACAAGCCCGTTCAGGGAAGTATTGTTAACGGCAAGCTCAGAATAAACCTTGACTACGGCACAAAGACCGGCGACTACGGCGTGCTCGTATATAAAGCAGGAAATGAGTTTAATCCTCTCGATGTTTCTACCGCAGATGCTAACATAGTGTTTGAAGAAGGTGCAATTCTTTCTGTTGATATCAGCGGAATCGCAGTTGCTAACTATGGCAAGCAATACACCTTTATTCCTTATGTTGTAGACGGCGAAAACCTCGAATTTGGTAACACCATTAAGGTTTCTTACGCTGACTTTATGGCTTATGCTTTAAACAGCACTAACGCAAATGCAAAACAGGTGGCAAACGCTTCTTGCGAGCTTTACAAGGCTATCACCGGTGCAGACCTTTGCGAAATTGCTGAATAATTTATCAGATAACTTTTAAAGGAGAAAATTGCTATGAAATTTGAATTACCAAAAATTGCAATAGTTAATTTCGAAACATCTGATAATATAGCCGATCTTATGGAAGATGAAACTATTGAACCGGGAACCTTTGATTCAACTGTCTTTTAATCCGAAGAGGTTCTAACACATATTAAAAATTTTAAAAGGCTTGGAGTGGAAACACTCTGAGCCTTTTTTCTTTTTGTGAAAAATTCAAAAGCAAACCTTGAAAACCAATAATATAATTAAAGGTGGGCTAAAAACCGTTTTTTAACCATTTATTTTTATAAACAGAGCCACTTGGTATAAAAACACAACCCATTTGCTATAGAATAAGCTTTGTTTTTTATCGTATAATTAACTCGTGGTGATATCAGTTTCAAAATTCGTTATTTTAGTATCGAAAAAGACTTTACCAAGAGAAATTGCTAAATATTTTAGTTTTGGTAATTAAAATAGGTGGGAATCAAAAACACTTACCCGCTTATTTAATTTTATATAATAAATTTAAATAAAGGAGTTATGTTCTATGTTTAAGAAAAGATTTTTAGCACTCGCACTTACATTAGCACTCGTAATTACATCCTTTGGCACATTGGGAATCTTCAGTGTTCCTGCTGCAGCTGCAGAAAACGGCGATTATGCTATCGCATTTAATGATGTTGACCAACTTTATCCTGACGGTTGGAAAGCATACTTCTCTTCTAATCCACAGGGCGGCGTTCCTTTTACCGAAGTAAAAGAGGATGACCTTGGTACATATTATGAGGATTGGAAGAGTGGAGCAGGCGGCTATTGTATAACCCGTTCACAAAAACCCAACTTATACAACAGCTCAAACAACTGGAATAAATCAACTGTTTTCACCAATATGGGCGCACTCACCTATACTCCACAAAAGTATAAGTATTTTGATTTGACTATTGAATACAAATATTCCAGTTCAGGAACTCCGTGGCCGCACGTTGTATTCAATCAGCAAAACACCACTCCCGAAATGTTCTATAGAACCGATAACGTTACCAATCCCACATATGGCGAAGACCCGATATCAGTATCTCCTAACTTTGGAGGTGCAATAAGAGTTTGGGGTAAAAAAGTTAGCGGTACAAAGACTATTTCTAAAAATATGGATTCTGACAGCTCACCTCAGTGGCACAAGATGCGTGTTACTGTGAAATCCGGCAGTCTTTATGCTGCGGTTTATGATAAAGATGGAAATCTCGCATTAGAGTACACATTGCCTCTCGATGCAAGCTATAAGGGTGGTTATATCACTCTTATGCAGAACGGTGTTACTCACTTTAGAAATATCTCAATAAAAGAACTTGATTTCACCTCTAAGGGTGAATTAACGGGTTCGCCCAATATGCTATACAACATTGGCGTTAAATTTAACCATACTCCTGCAAATGCGCAGACCTACGGTGCATTAGTATGGCGCAAGGACGCAGATGAAACAACAGCTACAAATGTTGTTTTTGAAGGCGGTAATTATGCAGTTGGCATTTCTGATATCTCTATCTACGGAATTAAAAACGAATTCAATGTTAAGCCCTACGTGATTGATAATAAATCAAACACATACTATGGCGATGTATTCACCGCCTCTTACCTTGAATGGTTACTTATGCACAAGGATAACACCGATGCCGACAAAGCTGAAGCAGTAGCACAGATCAACAAGATTCTTGATATCTACTACAAGGCTACAGGCGAAGCTGCTTACGAAGGTCAGGTTGCTCCTGAGTTTGAAGCACTCGAAGGTACCTTTGCGGCTGTTACACCTATGAGTGTTGAAGGTGATTCAGAAATCACAGTTAAGGCAGCTAAACCTGTTCAGGGCAGTATCGTTAACGGCAAGCTCAGAGTAAACTTTGATTACGGTACAAAGACAGGTACCTTCGGCGTATTGGTTTACAAATCAGGTAACGCTTATAACCCTGCAGATGTTTCAAATGCCGATGCTGACATCGTATTCGCAAACGGTGGAATTTTGTCTGTTGATATCAGCGGTACTTCCCTTGTGAATTACGCTGAGCAGTACACCTTCATTCCTTATGTTGCAAATGGTGAAGATGTTGAATACGGTAACGTAATCAAGGTTTCATATGCTGACTTTATGGCTTATGCGCTCAACAGTAATAATGCAGTTGCAAAACAAGTGGCTACCGCTTCATGTGAGCTTTACGCTTCTTTATTAGATGCACAACTTTGCAAAGCTGCTCAATAATTAATCTAATTAGAATTTAAGGAGAAAATATTATGAAATTTGAATTACCTTTAATTAAAATAGTTAATTTTGAATTGTCTGATAATATAGCAGCTCTTAAGGAAGATATAACTATCGAACCGGGAATCTTTGATTCAACTATTTTCTAATTAAAAACTGCAAAAAGACTTGAAGGGATTTCCCTTCAAGTCTTTTTTATTTCCCAAAAAAATCCTTCACAGCTTTGGTGATGGCAGATATAAGAATTTCGGATTTATAAGTTATTTTCGTTGTAATTTTAAAGGTTTTGGGCTATATTAATAAAGGTGATTTTTATGCTTATAGATTTTCATACACATTGCTTTCCCGAAAAAATTGCAGCGGCGGCTATAGAAAAACTTTCTTTTGTTTCGGGCGGGCTGGAATATCACACCGATGGCACCGTTTCGGGTCTTAAAAATTTAATGGAAAAAGAAAACGTTGATATTTCGGTTGTTTTAAATATTGCCACAAACGCAAAGCAACAAAAAAACGTTAACGATTTTGCCGCAAAAATAAACCAAAACGAAAATCTTGTTGCGTTTGGCTCGGTTTTTCCTTTCAGCGAGGATGTTTTCGATGAACTCGAAAGAATTAAAGAGCTAGGGCTCAAGGGCGTTAAGCTCCACCCGGATTACCAAGGGTTTAATGCCGATGATAAGCGCCTTTTCCCGATTTATAAAAAGATTTCATCTCTTGGGCTTATCACAGTTTTCCACGCGGGCTTTGATTATGGCTTTCCCCCACCCTATGGCGCAACCCCCGAAAAAATGGCGGTGGCTTTAAAGCATTTTGAGACCCCCGTTATTGCGGCGCATTGGGGCGGAATTAACTGCTGCGAGGGTGTGTTAGAGCATTTGTGCGGCAGAAATATTTTCTTTGACACTTCGTTCGGTTATTCAATGCTGCCAAAATATTATGCCGAAAAAATAATCGAAAAGCACGGCACAGACAAAATTCTTTTCGGTACTGACACCCCGTGGCACACAGCAGGAATGGAAAAACGCTTACTTGGCACTTTAGGGCTATTGGAAGAGGATATGGCAAAAATAACACACCTTAACGCAAAAAAACTCTTGGGGATTTAAAAATCTTTTTAAATAGAAGAAGCACAGCAAACCGCTGTGCTTCTTTTTCATTCTTTATTTAAATCCGCAAGATTTAAGGTATTTATAACTGCGTGTTATACAATCAAAAGGATCTTCGCCGTGGCATTCATCCTGCTCAACGAGCATATACTCAACACCGCCGTTCTCGGCAGCTTCAAACACGCGGTCGAAATTAATGTTACCTTCACCAACCACCGCAATGTTATCTTCAAAATCTTTGAAATTCTCATTGAAAGTGTAATCTTTAAGGTGAATAACAGGAATTCGGCCCGCAAATTTTTTAATCCATTCAGCAGGATTGGCTCCTGCTGCCTGAATCCAGAATGTATCAAGAATAAATCCGAGCTCATCCGGTGCAAAATCCTCTGCCATGTGCTCTAAAACATTTTTTCCATCAAATCTCAAAAATTCTTTTGCATGGTTGTGATACATAAAATATTTTCCATTCGCCTTAATGGCCTTAATTATATCTTTATATTCATTATAAAAATCCTTATAAGAAGGGCCCTCAACACTTGTAGAAAAATTATGAAATCCAAGACCTATACAATCACAGCCAAAAATATCGTGATCCTTGCAAACCTTTGCAATATCGCCTTTAAGCTGTGCAGGCGAAGTGTGTGTTAAAACGCATTTAAGACCGTTTTTCTTCAGATTCTCCGCAAGCCATTCGGGTTCATAATCACAAACACAGCTGATTTGAACGTTTTTATAACCGATATCAGCCACCTTTTTAAGTGTTTCGGCAAAATCGTTAAGATTTTTGCATTGGTCGCGAAGTGTGTAAAACTGAATTCCTATTTCCATAAGTTTTTTCCTTTCAATCATTGCAATGGTATAGGTTAGCCAAAGCATTATAAAAAGAGTAAATACGGTTTTTAATACCTTTGTTCCTCCAAAGTTAACCGTGTGGTTTTTAATTTATATCTATCACGAAACTCGGCGTATTTACTGAGTAATTCCTCCTCGGTACCCACAAATCCGCATTTAACACAGTGATATTTGCCATCCTCATACAAGTCAACAGGAACATCTATATAGGTATTAAAACACAACGGACATTTGTATATCACTCCTGTGTTTTGCTTAATCGCAGCCATGTTTCAACCTCCTTAGTGTTTTTGCTTATATTATAATTTACCTTTAAAGTGAAGAACGGGCTAAATAGGTTGCCTTCCCTCACGCTTAATTCTTCGGCGTTGGTTTTAGGTATCAACGCAACCCTTGTGGTAATTTCGGGTATTTCTGCCCATACGGTTTTTGCGCCCTGCTTTTTAAATTCGATATTACGATAGGTATAATCCATCACCTTTTCGCCATCGCAATAGAGCGTTACATCCTTCATATCTTCGGCATATTCGGTAAAGCCATAGGTTGCTTTAACATATTCCTGAATCTTAAAATCGGCATCATCACTCGTTTCAAGAATCCGACGCGTTATGCGAATATCTCCGCCGTTTTCAAAATCATAAACCGTTTGTAATTTTGCCGTGAAGCCATCAGAAAACTCAACCACAACAGGCTTTAATACAAGCTGACAATTATTATCTGTACGGCTTATAGACTCTACAGATGTGTTATAAGCACACATATCGAGACTTTCATTCCCGTGTGTCATAATCAGCGTGGTGCGGGCACCATCAACCGAATGTGTTTTATATCCCGTACGGTATTGCGACTGTATGACATATGGATATGTATTATAATGATATCTGCCGTTCTTGGCATCGGGGCCGGTAACCGCAGCATACTCGCCCGCGTATGCACGTAAATCACCGATAGAGCCACCTTGGAAGGTATCAATAAGAACTCGGTAGCTCGGGTCAAACACCCAATAGTATTGCTTACCTGAGCCCATAAGTATATCCTTCGCAAAACCTACAGTTGCTTTGCCAATCGGCACTTTGTTTTTATATTCCGATGCAAATTCGCTAAAGGTAACAACCTCTACCTCGCCTTTATCGCGGAGCTCTGCGATATACTCCAAGGTCTCAATGTATAGCTTTTGTGTAATCTCATCGGGATCAATAATATTGAAATTGCGGCTCAACCAACCGGGAGACACATGCATTTGATAGTATGACATACCGTCATTAAAATCCTTTTGCATACGGTATTGGTCGCATAAATTAAAATCGTAATCGTGGCTAAAGCCTTCGTTTGCAAGACCGCGCTGTGCGTTTGCGGGATGACTTGCAAAAAAATCGTTGCGGTTTTCATACCCCAAAACCAAATCGCGACTAAGATGCGGAACCGCTACCACGCCTGCCCAATCATTTTCGTTTCTTGCGGGTCTGATTGAATGTGTTTTAGAAGGATACCACGGTCCCCAAGACATACCCTCAGAAAATAGATACCACGAATTATTGCAGCCGTGGAATACCTTTACACCCTCTTCAAAGCAACCGGCAACACAAGCCTCTACCTCGGGGCAATATTCCTTTACAACTTCAATGAGGTCTGCATCCATAACATAGTTACCCACCGATTTTGGAGCATAACCAAACGCTTCAATAAATGCATCAATCGAATTTTTAACCACACGCTTTTTATCTTCTTTACGAATTAGCCATACCTGACCTCCGCCCGCCTTACCGTCAGAGGTGAGCCATACCGCAATCTCATCGCCGTATGTATCGCGGTCATGCTTGCACTTTTCAATCATTTGCGGGTCTTTTAAAAAATCTAACCCTAAGAATATGGTTGATTTAAAGCCAAAATCGTGGCCGGCTTTTCTCTGCAGTTCATACATCCGCTCCTTAACCTCGCCTCTGTGCGGACGCAAAAACAAATTAAAATACATGATAATTACCTTTCTTTTCTGCCTATTATTTTATATAAAATTATGTTTTTTATGTACTCGCATAAATTCCATAAAATTATTCCATGCGTGTCGCGATAAAAAATGATGAGTTGGCGTCATAAAAATACCGACATTGCCATCAAGCAACATTTCTTTTGGAGAGATATAGTGGTCACTTCCTATTAGTCCGTCAATGCCTAACCTTTCCCATGCTTCTGAAGCTGCCATATAGCAAAGCTGTGTCGATTTCTGGTCTGCCCAAAAGTCCAACTCTGCTAAATTTGCACATACATTACGGGGCGCGATGGCAGCAACTATATAGTGTTGGTCAAATTCTGTGCCGAAGCCCTGCTGCGCGTATTTTAAATAATTTTTGCAAAACCAATAAGGCAACATATCGAGCCATCAGGCATATCGAGTTACAACGGAATATATCGAAAATCTCGCAGAGATTTATATCGATGAAAAAGCGACAGAAACCTTGTCGATTTCTGTCGCTTTTTCTGGTGCGAGTGACGGGACTTGAACCCGTACGTCGTTGACACACGCCCCTCAAACGTGCCTGTCTGCCTATTCCAGCACACTCGCATACACATATATTAAATTATCGCGCCTAAGTATTATATCAAAACAACTCATTAATGTCAATAATAAATTTTAAAAAATTAAAGTTTTAAAGCAGAGGTCAAAGAACCTCTGCTTTTACTTGTTTATCCAACACGTTTAAAGGTTTTTTCGCCGTCAGTATCGGTGATTTTTAAAGTGTTGTCATCAATAAAGGAATAGGGTGTTTCCATAAAGCCTGCACCTGCGCTCGCTTCAACCAAGAGTGTGTCTGAAACAAATTTATAATTGCCAACCGCATTAAAGCCTTGGTCGAACAGCTGAAGAACCTGTTCAATATATTCATTAAGCGTCATTCCTAACTGTGCCTCGAGTTCTTGCTGTGTTACATTGTTTTCGAGCATAGATTGTTGGAAAGCCTGCTCAAGAACGGGTTTCAAAATACTTTTAAACGATGCAGAGTCCATACTTTGAATTACTGTACCTGTGCTCGTGAATTCCATCGAGGTTTTAATCTCGCGTACATCACCTATATCATAACCCATTTCCTCAAATACAGGTCCGAAATCAAACATGCATTCCCACTTGCCCACAATCAACTCCTGCGGGGTCTTTTTTACAGGCTCAGGTTGAGGCTCGGGGTCAGGCTGTGTTACCTGTGGCTTGGATTCGGGCGGTGTAACACTTGATGGTGTTGACTCGGTTTTTGCGGGTTTATTTGTGCTTGGTGTGGGTGTGCTCTCGGTTATAACGGGAGCTTCTTCTGTTTTGGTTTCCGTTTCAGTTTCCTCTGAGGTTACGGTCTCGGTACTCGAAACATCGGTTTCGCTGCTTGTGATATCGCTTTCCACTGATGAACTGTCGCTCGGGTTTTCATTACAAGCCGCAAGACTTGTTACAAAAAGAGCCAACGCAAAAATCATTACCAAGCATTTTAAAATCTTACTGTTTTTCATTTTCATCATTCCTTATATAATATTTTTTTAGTTTTTAAGGCTTTGCATAGGCGCAGGAATTCTACCCGCACGGTCGATAAACTTTTTGGGGCTCTTTTGAAGGTTTACCTTCATTATCGGTCCCGAGCCCAAAAGACCGCCAAATTCGAGCATTTCGCCTGCCTTTTTACCGATTGCAGGGATTACTCTTACGGCGGTGGTTTTGGAATTCACCATTCCGATTGCCGCTTCATCGGCAATAATTGCTGAAATAACCTCGGCGGGAGTCTCACCGGGGATTGCTATCATATCAAGTCCAACCGAGCAAACGGCAGTCATGGCCTCTAGCTTTGAAAGCTCAAGGTCGCCCGATTTCACGGCATCTATCATACCCGCATCCTCTGAAACGGGGATAAACGCACCCGAAAGTCCGCCCACATAGGATGATGCCATAACTCCGCCCTTTTTAACCGCATCGTTAAGCATTGCAAGTGCGGCGGTGGTGCCGTGTGTGCCACAGGTTTCAAGTCCCATTTCTTCAAGAATATGCGCCACCGAGTCGCCTATAGCGGGGGTTGGTGCTAAGGATAGGTCCACAATTCCAAACGGAACACCAAGTCGCTTAGAAGCCTCTGTACCCACAAGCTGACCCATTCTTGTTATTTTAAAGGCTGTGCGCTTTATAATTTCTGCCAACTGTCCGAGGTCGCCGTTGGGACATTTCTTAAGCGCCGCCTGAACAACACCCGGTCCCGAAACACCAACATGGATTACACAGTCAGGCTCGCCAACTCCGTGGAAAGCACCCGCCATAAACGGATTATCCTCAACTGCGTTGCAGAAAACAACAAGCTTTGCACAACCAATACAGTCGCGGTCGGCAGTGATTTCGGCAGTTTCGCGAACAATTTGACCCATTAGTTTTACGGCATCCATATTAAGACCTGCTTTGGTTGAGCCGATATTAACAGATGAACAAATATTGCTTGTAACCGAAAGGGCCTCGGGAATAGAACGAATAAGCGCTTCGTCCCCTGCTGAAAAGCCTTTATGAACAAGGGCGGAATATCCGCCGATAAAGTTAACACCCGTTGCCTCGGCAGCACGCTGTAAGGCTTTTGCAAACATAACAGGGTTTCCCCCCGAAGCCGCAGCCACCATTGCGATTGGCGTTACCGAAATTCGTTTATTTATAATAGGTATACCGTATTCTCTCTCAATATCCTCGCCAACCTTAACAAGATTGCCTGCAAGGCGGGTGATTTTATTATAAATCTTTTCACAAGCTTTTTCGGCATCAGAATCGGCACAATCAAGAAGAGAAATACCCATAGTTATTGTTCGGATGTCCAGATTTTCTTCTGAAATCATATTTATGGTTTCAACTATATCGTTAAGATTTAACATTTGCTTCACCTTAAATTCTGTGCATTGAATTAAAAACATCTTCGCGCATAACGCGGATATCAAGCGCTTTTTCTGTTCCAAGGCGCTTCATTTTTTCTGAAAAGGAAGCAAGTGCCCCTTCATCATCCTTTAATTCTGTGAGCATAACCATTACAAACATATCCTGAAGCACCGATTGTGTGATATCCACAATATTCGCATTGCATTCAGCGCAAACCGCACTCACTTCTGAAATGATGCCAACCGCATCCTTACCGATAACCGAAACTATCGTTTTCATTTTTCCACACTCCTTGAGGTTTGTTAACATTATTCTATCACACAAATATTGAAACCGCAATAATATTATATATTTTAAAGAAAAATTAGTCAGTTTAAACAAAATATTTTTCTCTAACCGTATTTAGTGGTAAAAATCACTTATTTTGTGCTATTGATATAAAATTAACACAATATATTGTTGACAAACGTCGATTTATGCAGTAGAATAATCTTGCTCGCCTTTTTGGGGGCAATTACCTTTAAGGAGAAGAAAATGGAACACAAGAATTGGAACGGCTTTATCGGCGGACAATGGCAAAACGAAATCAATGTTCGCGATTTTATACAGAAAAACTATAGTTCTTTCGAGGGCGACCACACCTTTTTAGCGTCTGCGACTGCTCGCACAAATGCACTTATGAAAAAGGTGAATGGTCTTTTTGCGCTTGAAAGACAATATGGCGGCGTTCTTGATGTTGATACAGCAACCGTTTCTTCTCTCACAAGCTATTCACCCGGTTACATTGATAAAAAGAATGAAATTATCGTCGGTCTTCAAACAAACCGTCCGCTAAAGCGCGGCGTTAATCCCTTTGGCGGCATTAGAATGGCACGTCAGGCATGTGAAGCTTACGGATATAAGCTAAGCACTAAAATTGAAGAAGAATTCCGTTTCAGAACAACCCATAATGACGGTGTTTTCAGAGCATATACCGAAGAAATGCGTTTGGCTCGCAGATGCCATGTTATAACAGGTCTTCCCGATGCTTACGGCAGAGGAAGAATTATCGGCGATTACCGCCGAATTGCGCTTTACGGTATTGACCGACTTATTGAAGAGAAGAAAAAGGATAAAGCAAACCTTGAAAACGGCAATTTCAACACAGAACAAATCCGTTTGGGTGAAGAACTCTTCCGCCAGATAAAATTCCTTGGTTTAATGAAGGAAATGGCTGAAATGTACGGTTTTGATATAAGCCAGCCCGCAAGTAACGCAAGGGAGGCTATTCAGTGGACCTATTTCGGTTATCTTGCCGCTATTAAAGAGCAAAATGGTGCGGCAATGTCGCTTGGAAGAGTGAGCACCTTCTTTGATATTTATATTGAGCGTGATATTAAGGCGGGAATTCTTGATGAAACCTCTGCCCAAGAGCTTATTGATGATTTTGTTATAAAACTTCGAATGGCACGCCATTTAAGAACTCCCGAATATAACGAGCTATTCGGCGGCGACCCTATGTGGATAACCGAAGCGGTTGGCGGTATGGGTGAGGACGGAAGAACCTTGGTTACAAAGAGCAGCTTCCGTATTCTCAACACGCTTTACACTTTGGGCTCTTCTCCTGAGCCAAATTTAACGGTGCTTTGGTCTGACCGCTTGCCCGAGGGCTTTAAGAAATACTGTGCAAAGGTTTCTTGTGATACAGACTCAATTCAATATGAAAATGATGATATTATGCGCCCCATTTATGGCGACGACTATGCAATTGCTTGCTGTGTTTCGGCAATGAAGGTTGGCAAGCAGATGCAATTCTTCGGTGCGCGTTGCAACTTTGCAAAGCTTTTACTTATCGCTCTTAATGGTGGTTATGATACAACGAGCGGCATTAATATAGGCCCTCAGATGCCCGTTTGGAAGAGCGACAAGCTCGATTATGACGGAGTTATGAGAAGGCTTGATGATTATATCGAGTGGATGGCAAAGCTTTATGTGAACACTATGAATGTTATCCACTATATGCACGATAAATATGCCTATGAAAAATCTCAGATGGCGCTTCACGATACCGCGGTCGAGCGCTTTATGGCATTCGGAATTGCAGGTCTTTCGGTCGTAGCCGATTCTTTAAGCGCCATCAAGCACGCTAAGGTTACTGCGATTAAGGATGAAAACGGCTATATAGTTGATTTCAAAACCGAAGGCGATTTTCCGAAATTCGGCAACGATGATGACCGTGTTGATATGATAGCTAAGGAAATAACCCATAGAATGATAACCGAGCTCAGAAAAACGCCCACCTACCGTGATGCAATTCACACACTTTCGGTGCTGACTATCACTTCAAACGTTATGTATGGCAAGAACACGGGTGCCACACCTGATGGCAGAGGCGCAGGAGATGCATTTGCCCCCGGTGCTAACCCCATGCACAACCGCGAGGAAAACGGTGCCTTAGCATCGCTTAATTCGGTTGCAAAATTAAGCTATGATGACTGCCGCGACGGTATTTCGAACACATTCTCTATAACTCCGGATGCACTCGGCAAAACCGATGAAGACCGAATAAACAACCTCGTTAGCATTTTAGATGGTTACTTTGCAAAAAAGGCGCACCACATAAATATTAATGTGCTTAATCGCGAGACACTTGTCGCCGCTTATGAAAACCCCGAAGCTTATCCCAATCTCACAATTCGTGTTTCGGGTTATGCGGTTAATTTCCACAAGCTTTCGCGTGAGCAACAACGCGAGGTTATAAGCAGAACCTTCCACGAGGCGATGTGATATGGCAGAAATTTTAGGAAAAATCAATTCCATCCAAACGCTCGGCACTGTTGACGGTCCGGGCGTTAGGTTTGTGGTCTTTTTGCAAGGCTGTAACTTGAGATGTGGCTGTTGCCATAACCCTGATACTTGGGAAATGGGCGCGAGTGAAGAATATTCCGCCTTAGAAATTGCACAAAGGGCCGAAAGATATAAAGAATATTTCGGAAACGAGGGCGGAATTACCGTTTCAGGTGGGGAGCCTCTCTTGCAGGCAGAGTTTGTTAAAGAGCTGTTTGTGCTTTGCCACGAGAAAGGAATTAACACCTGTCTTGATACCTCAGGCAGTATACTGAACGAAAATGTGAAGGAACTGCTCACCCACACCGACCATGTGCTTTTGGACATTAAATACACAAACGAGAATGACTATAAGGCTTATGTTGGTTGTTCATTCAAAAGAGTGCTTGAATTTTTAGAGTTTTTAAACCAAAACAACATCCCCACCACATTAAGACAGGTGATTATACCCTCTTTGAATGACAGTGAGGAAAATATTTCACTTTTGAATGAGATTATTAAAAAACATGCTTGTGTTGAAAGGGCCGAGCTTTTGCCCTTTAAAAAGCTTTGCACCGTGAAATATGATAAATTAGGTCTCGATTTTAAATTTAAAGATTTACCCGAGCCCGAAAGAAAGCAAATTGATAACCTTTCAGCAATGCTTATAAAAAGATGAATTGCTTTAAATAAAACACTTGTTAAAGTGCGCAATTTTAAGAATAGTAGGAAGACAGATTTATCCAAGTGATAAGTCTGTCTTTTTTATTGATTTTCGAAATTTCGTATTGCTTTTATTCCAATCTTGGAATATAATCATACATATAAGAGGTGATTCAAATGTTAGCATATATGACTGCCAGCGAAGCCGCTGAAAAATGGAATATATCTCATAGAAGGGTTTTAACTTTATGCAAAGAAAAACGCATAACAAATGTTGCAACTCTTGGTAATATGTGGATTATACCTATTGATGCCAAAAAACCGGAAGACGCTCGTAGCCGTAGATATATTGACAGCGAAGAAAAAGTGGTTAAACCATTTTTAAAATGGGCTGGCGGCAAAGGTCAGCTTCTTAAAGAAATCGAGCATTATTATCCTTTCGCTAAAGGTCATATCACAAAATATGCAGAGCCATTTGTTGGCGGCGGTGCGGTTTTATTTGATATTCTTAGCAAATACGATTTAAAAGAGGTTTACATCAGTGATATTAACGCCGAGCTTATCAACACTTACCATATTATTCGGGATGATGTTGATGGATTGATAAAAATGCTTTGCATAATGCAAAGCCAATTTATTCCGTTGGATACTGATAGCCGAAAGATTTACTATAACGAAAAGCGTGAGCGTTTCAATGATTTAAAGGTTAACGGAAACGAAAGTATAAATATTGAAAAAGCTGCTTTAATGATTTTCTTAAACAAAACTTGCTTTAATGGTTTGTTTAGAGTAAATAAAAAAGGACTCTTCAATGTTCCTATGGGAGCATATAAGAATCCAATGATTTGCGATGAAAAGAATCTTCATGCGGTGTCGGAAAAATTGCAGAATGTTACTATTGTTTGCGGCGATTATAGAGAGTCGGCCGACTTTATTGATGAAAATACTTTTGTATATTTTGATCCGCCCTACAGACCTATTACCGATACTGCGAGCTTTACCGCATATACCGAAAACCTGTTTAATGATGAAGAACAAATTGAGCTTGCTCGTTTCGTAGATGATATGCACAAGAAAGGTGCTAAGGTTGTAATTAGCAATTCCGACCCTAAGAACTCAAATACGGAAGATGACTTCTTTGACAACATTTACTCGGCTCATAAAATCAAACGAGTAGAAGCAACGCGAATGATTAATTGTCAAGCGCAAGCAAGAGGAAAAATAACGGAACTTTTAATATCGAATTTTTAAGGAGTGTTGATATTTATGATAAAGAATGGAAAAGGTGGAGGTAACACAAAGACCGGCCTTGTTTTCGAAGGTAAAACCGATTTGTCTACATTTCTTTCTATACAAAAAGGTTACGCAGTTATCAAAGACAAAGTTTATTATAAAAACGAATTAGTTGCTAGGATATTTAAAAAACATGATTTCTATAAGATATTTTTAAAGGAACTTGAAATAGATTGGACTAAAATCATTTCAAAACAACTTTTACCAGATGACAGTATTTTCGTAATAATCAGAAATACTTTATATATTATCGAATGCAAATTTCAACAGGTGGCCGGATCGGTTGATGAAAAACTGCAAACTTGTGATTTCAAAAAGAAACAGTATCAAAAATTGTTATCTAAAGCAAATATAGACGTTGAATATATGTATTTATTGAGCGATTGGTTTAGGGATTCTCGGTATAAAGATGTTTTAGACTATATACACAGTGTACGATGTCACTATTATTTTGAATATATACCATTATATAAATTCGGTTTGCCCGTTCCGAACGAGGATTAATATGAAAAATAAGAAAATCACCAAATGGGAGCCCGATAATTTTGAGTTACAAATGACAACTCATTGGTCTTTCCAAAAGCGTGGAGATTGGGCTACCCACGATGCTAAATGGCGTGGTAATTGGTCGCCGTATATTCCTCGCAATATTTTACTGCGTTATTCAAAAGAAAACGATTTAGTCCTTGACCAATTTGCAGGTGGAGGAACAACGCTTGTAGAAGCCAAGTTACTTAATCGCGATATTATCGGTGTGGACATTAACGATGTTGCTCTTACCCGTTGCAAAGAAAAAATTGATTTCGAACACGAAGGCGCAAATGGTAAGGTGTATCTTCATAAGGGTGATGCGAGAAATCTTCACTTTATCCCTGATAACAGTATTGATTTGATATGTACTCATCCACCGTATGCGAATATCATTCAATATAGCGAGGATATACCCGAAGATTTATCTTTACTAAAAGCAAAAGATTTTCTTGAGGAAATGAAAAAGGTGGCAGCAGAGAGCTATCGCGTTCTGAAAAAAGACAAGTTCTGCGCTGTTCTTATGGGTGATACTCGTCAAAAAGGCCATATGATACCAATGTCCTTTGAAGTTATGCGAATTTTTGAGGATGCTGGATTTAAGTTGAAAGAATTAATTATTAAAGAACAACACAATTGCAAGGCAACAGGTTATTGGAAAACAAATAGTGTGAAATATAATTTTCTGTTAATTGCACACGAATATTTGTTTGTTTTTAAAAAATAATGTCTCAAATCGTAACTATTCATTTTTTATAACTCATTATAATTAACCCCGTAATTACTTAATTGTAATTACGGGGTTTCTGTTTAATTTATAATTTAATTCCAAGGTCTTTAAGTTGAATTTCATCAACCTCTGCAGGTGCGCCCGACATAAGTTCGCTTGAGTTTGAAACCTTGGGGAATGCGATAACATCACGAAGACTGTCGCATCCGCACATAAGCATAACGAGTCGGTCAAGACCGATACCCATTCCGCCGTGTGGCGGTGCGCCGTATTTGAAAGCATCTGTTAAGAAGCCGAATTTTTCGTGGGCTTCCTCATCACTAAGACCCAAAGCCTTAAACATTTTGCCTTGAAGTTCGGGGTCGGTAATTCTTATCGAACCGCTTGAGAGTTCCACCCCGTTAAGCACCAAGTCATAAGCCTTTGCGAAAACCTTTTCGGGCGCAGTATCAAGATACTGCACACATTCATCCAAAGGTGAAGTGAATGGGTGGTGCATTGCATCCCAATTTCCTGTTTCCTCGTTATATTCGAAGAATGGAAACTCGGTTATCCAAAGAAAATTAAACTTATCGGGGATAATATCGAGCTTTTTAGCAACTGTGAGTCTGAGTGCTCCAAGCACCGAGAGTGCTGTGTTCTTGCGGTCTGCAACTATGAGCACAACGTCTCCCTTCTCGGCGCCTACGCGCTCGTAAATAGCTGACATTTCCTCCTCGCTCATAAACTTTGCAAAAGAGCAAGTGGGAACATCCTCACTCCAACGGATAAATGCAAGACCCTTAGCGCCAATACCCTTAGCCTCTTCGGTGAGCTTATCAATTTCCTTGCGGGTGTAAACAGAAGCCGCATTCTTAGCATTAATTGCTCTTACTGTTCCGCCGTTTTTAACTGTATCAGCAAAAACACCGAAACCGCAGTTTTCAACAATATCCGACAAATCGGTTATTTTCATATCGAATCTTGTGTCGGGCTTGTCAGAGCCATAATTATTCATAGCATCTGTAAAGGTCATTCTCGGTAGCGGTGTGGGAATATCCACATTGAGAATTTCTTTAAACAAGCGCTTAACAAAGCCCTCTGCCACGCTATAAACATCCTCGGGCTCAACGAATGACATCTCAAGGTCAATCTGTGTAAACTCAGGCTGGCGGTCGGCTCTTAAGTCCTCATCACGATAGCAGCGCGCAATCTGCATATAACGGTCAAAGCCCGAAAGCATAAGCAGCTGCTTATAAAGCTGGGGCGACTGCGGAAGCGCAAAAAAGCTTCCCTTCTTTATTCTTGAGGGCACAAGATAATCTCGCGCACCCTCGGGTGTGGATTTGATAAGCGTTGGGGTTTCAATTTCAATAAATCCGTTTTCATCAAAATAATCACGGGTTACCTTAACTATTTTATGGCGAAGAAGAATATTGTTTTGTATATCGGGGCGGCGAAGGTCAAGATATCTGTAACGAAGTCTTAATTCCTCGTTCGCATTTGAATCATTTAAAATTTCAAAAGGCGGTGTTTCTGAAGCACCGAGAATTTTAAGGTCTGTTACCTCAATTTCAATCTCGCCTGTTGGAATTTCTGAATTTATTGAAGAACGCACACGCACCTTGCCGCTCGCCATAGCAACAAACTCACTGCGGAGTGCACTTGCCTTCTCAAAAACCGATTTTTCGGTTGCATCGTCAAACGCCAACTGAACAATACCTGTTCTATCGCGCAAATCAACAAAGATAAGACCGCCCAAATCGCGCTGTCTTTGCACCCAACCGCAAACAGTAACGGTTTTGCCCTCATCTTTTCTTGTGAGCGTTCCGCAATAGTCTGTGCGTTTTACGCCGTTCATTTTATCAAGAGTCATAATATAGAAAACCTCTTTTACATAATTTCTGCAATAGATTTGAAAATTTGTTCTCTTATAGCTTCGCCAAGCTCATCAAGCAATTCATCCACCTTGATTTCTCTCTCGGTGCCCTCTGCCATATCCTTAAGCCTTGCCTTGCCGGTTTCGATCTCATTGTCGCCCAGCACAACCGTGAATTTTGCGCCGATTTTATCGGCATATTTCATCTGTGCTTTAATTCCGCGGGCACAAATATCGGTCTGCACCTTATAGCCCTCACGTCTTAGAAGAGCGCAAAGCTCGGTTGCTTTAAGCAATGCCTTTTCACCCATAGGCACAATATAAAGGTCGGTTTTAGGGGCTTCGGGAAGCTCGGCACCCTGATTCTTTAAAACAAGCATCAGTCGCTCAATTCCCATTCCAAAGCCTAAGGAAGCCACTGTCGGTCCGCCCATTTGCGAAACAAGGCCATCATATCTGCCACCGCCGCAAACGGTTGACTGCGCACCGATATCGCCCGATACAAACTCAAAAACCGTTCTTGTGTAATAATCAAGTCCTCTTACAATGTGCGGATTAACCGTAAATTCAATATTCTGTGCTTTAAGATAGCCCTTAACCTTTTCAAAATGCTCACGGCAATCATCGCAAAGATAGTCTAACACAACGGGTGCTTTTGCCGCAATCTCAGAGCAAATCGGCGATTTGCAATCGAGAATTCGCATAGGGTTGCGGTCTAGTCTCTCGTTACAGGTGCCGCAAAGCTTGTCTGTGTTTTGGCTAAAATATTCTTTTAATGCCTTGTGATATTCTTTTCGGCACTCGAGGCAACCGATTGAGTTGATTTCGAGTGCGATTTTCTTAACACCGATACTGTCGAGCAGCTGGCGAGCAAGTGCTATAACCTCTGCATCGGCATTAGGCTCTGCCGCGCCTATACACTCAACACCGAATTGATGGAATTCTCTGAGTCTGCCCGCTTGTGGCTTTTCATAGCGGTAACAACCGCCGATATAACAAACCTTAACGGGCAACGCTCCGTTAACAAGACCTTTTTCAATTGCGCTTCTTATAACGCCTGCTGTAAGTTCGGGGCGAAGTGTAATTGAGCGTCCGCCCTTATCATCAAAGGTATACATCTCTTTTTGAACAACATCGGTAGTATCTCCAACGCTGCGCAAAAAAACCTCGGTGTGCTCAAAAACGGGCACGCGGATTTCTTTAAAACCGTAAAGCGAGGCGGTTTCAAGCATTTTTTGCTCAACAAACTGCCATTCGTGGCTTTCCGAGGGTAAAATATCGTTCGTGCCTTTTATTGCACGGTTAATTTCTGCCATAATATAAAATCTCCAAAAATTTATTTGCCTGCCTTTAATATTTCACGCCACTCAAGGTCGCCGCGTTCAAGACCGTGGATTAGCACCTCAGCAGTGGCAATATTGGTTGCAACAGGAATATTATGAACATCGCAAAGACGAAGCAGCACATTCTCATCGGGGGTGTTTTCGGTAGGTGTCAAGGGGTCGCGGAAATAGAGCAAAAGGTCAATTTCATCACAGCCGATTCTTGAAGCTATCTGCTGAGAGCCACCCTGCGGTCCTCCTAAAAACTTAACTATTTCAAGACCTGTAGCCTCGGAAACAGTCTTTCCCGTAGCACCGGTTGAAACTATTGTGTGGCGGGATAAAATTCCGCAATATGCGATACAAAACTGTACCATAAGTTCTTTCTTTGCATCATCTGCGATTAAGGCTATTGTCATAATAATATTCCTTTCATATTTTTTTAAGCTGTGGCAGTAAAAGCTTCTGCCCATCAAGCCTTGCGGCAATTCGTGTGAAAGCAGCAAGGGCTTTGTTTCTTTTTTTAAGCTTGTGCCTTAGAGAAAAAATTTTCAGTTCCTCATTTTCGGGCACAATACCGATTAATCTGATTGCGGAAGAATCGATTATATCATCGATATTATTATAAACATATTTACCCTTTTGCTTGTAGATAAATCTGTTTATAATCAGTCTGCTATTTATTCCCGCTTCATCTAAAGCGATAGAAATTGCAGCCGCATCACGAACTGAAACAGGGTCGGGCACGGCAACCGTTAGAAACACAGTATCCTTCGGGAGAGCCGAATAAAGCCCCACATTGATTCCCGCAGGAAAATCAAATATCACCACATCGAATTTTTCCTTAACCTCTAAAGCAAAATTCGAAAAGGCAAAGGCATCAATCATTCCCATCCTTGCGGGTGCGGGAATAAGATATAAATTATCGTTGTATTGATAAGTGGCATCTTCAATTTGTCTGCCCATCAGCAAATCAGATAAATCAAAAACTGCAGATTTATCTATTCCGAGCATAAGGTCAAGACAACGAAGTCCCTCATCCATATCAACAAGCAAAACTCTTTTGCCCAGTTTGCCGAAGCTAAGGCCGAGTCCCACCGAAACGGTGGATTTTCCAACTCCGCCTTTTCCCGAGGTTACACTTATAACCTTTCCCATCACATTTCTCCCAAATCTTTTCGATTTCCTATAATTCTATCATAACCGCCATTTTTTGTCAATTTAAAACGGCCGTTTTTTTGCACTGTTAAAGCTTAAAGTTTTAGTTAATCCAACACCACAAAGGGTGGGTCTTCGGTAGGTGAATTGCTCTCCGTGAAGAAATACGCATTGAGTATATCTCTTACAACGCTACCCGCAGAATAACCCGAATTACCGTGCTCTAACACAACTGAAATTGCAATTTCGGGTTTATCAAAGGGAGCAAAAGCAACGAAAACGCTGTGGTCCACCTTACCCTGCACCTGAGAGGTACCTGTTTTACCGCCAACCTTTATCGGATAATTACCCAAAGCGGCTCTACCGGTACCGTCCTCAGTAACCGAGAGCATACCCTCTTTAACTGCCGCAAGATTAGCCTCGTTTATAGAAATGGTATTTACCACTTGGGCATCGAAGCTTTCATAAACCTCAGCCATATCATAAGACACAACCTGACTTATAAGACTTGCCTTATAATGTGTGCCGCCGTTTGCAAGGGTTGCGGTGTAATTTGCTAATTGAAGCGGTGTAAAGGCGTTCATTTGTCCGATAGAAATCTGCAAGGTATCACCGCCGAAGCCGTTTGACTCGGGCTCTAAAATAATACCCTTTGCATCATCCACCTCAACACCTGTTCTAACGCCCAAACCAAACTGCTTGAAATAATCCGTGAGCGACATAGCCCCCACTCTTCTGCCGAGTTCAAAGAAGAAATAGTTGCAACTCTTGGCAAGTGCATTTTTAAGTCCCATATGTCCGTGGTAATGCATACAGTCGGGCTTATAGTCGGCAAAATAGCTATATTCTCTGACACATTTTATGGTTTCGCCCTTATTGTAAAGCCCCTTTTCCAAAGCCGCAATGGCTACTATCGGCTTAATTGTTGAGCCTATAGGGTAAACACCCTGAAAAGCGCGGTTTGTAAGCGGTCTTGCGGGGTTGCTTGCCAGCTGGTTGTAATTTTCATTCATTGTTGCCGAATCATAGGTCGGGTAATTCGCGGCGCAGATAACCTCGCCTGAATCGATTCTCACTGCAACTGCGGTGCCGCCTGTTACAGCACTACCTTGAGACTTAAGGCTCTTAACAATATTTTCGAGCGAATCCTGAGCACTTCTTTGCATAACCTTATCAAGTGTGAGCATAATGGTTTTTCCCGCAATTGGCTCTTTTGTAACCTCTTTGGAAATAATGTTGCCCTTATTATCTAATCTATAGGTCAGCTCGCCATCTGTGCCCCTGAGGTAATCCTCGCCCCATTTTTCTATTCCGCTCTTGCCAACCTTATCGTTATAAGAATAGCCCTTTTTCTTATATTCTTCCCAGTCCTCTTTAAAAATAGGACCAACGCTGCCTATAAGGTTTACGGCTAAAGATGTATCAGTGTATTCTCTAAAAGGCACAACCTCAACCGTAACACCGTTCAGTCTAAACGAATATTCCGAGATTTTTCTCATCAGCTCGGTGGGAATATCCTCAGCGAAGGTAAAGGGATAGGAAACCGAGAAATCGGCAATGGTCATACTGTAACGCACGCCCATAATCCTGCGTTGCTCATCCTTAGTGTATTTTTCCAGTTCATATTTGCTCACCATTTCTGCAAAGCAGTTTTCGGCTGTTGCATAGTGGGCTAGCTCCAGCGTTTCAACAAGTCTTGCCGTATCGCCACCATCCACAAACCCGAATGGTGCCGAAAGCGACATTGGCAGCTCATCGTTCCATTTAACACTCTCGCTCTCTAAGAGGTTTACAAGTGTTAAAATTATATCGTTGAAATTATCCCCGATATAAGCCTTGTTGAACACAATATTATAACCGTCGCGGTTGATGGCAATTCTTCTGCCGTAGCAATCAAGAATTTCACCGCGCGGTGCTTTTAAAACGGTGGTCAACACAGAGGTTGCACCGTCGTTTTTATCTGTATAATCCGAGGCATTTTTTATTTGAATTGAATATGCCCTAACGCTAAACAGCACTATCGCGATAACAAGTATTACCGATAAAACCGTTAGCTTGGTTTGACTTTTCTTTTGAAAAGGCAATGGTTCTTCCTCCGTTTTTTAATCGTTTATCTTTTTGTAAATAAAATAAAATGGAATCACAAATACTGCGCTGTAAACAGCCGATGGGAAAGCATATCTGAAGAGATATCCAAAGCTATCCTCGAAGGTCTTATTAAAGGTGTGGAAAACTGCCCAAAGCGCCAAAAAATAAATCGCCGAAATTATTATTGAAAGCACTATGCTCGATTTTAAATTTTTGTTAAAAAGGTTGTTTGCAATAAGATATGCCAACACCGATAAAACCATCAGAGCAATAGTGTTAAAGCAGTAGCTTCCATAGCTCACGCTATCCAAAAACGCACCGCAAAGCATACCCATCGCCGCTGCCGGCAAGGCGGTTGAAAAAACTGCGAAGGCAGTAAGCAAGGGAAGAAACAACAGCGGGGTTGCGGTTTTTATGCTAATATCGGCAATCTGAGCGGTTTCAAAAAGAATAACCGCAGAAAACAACACTATGTTGGTGATAATAAAAATCCACCTTTTCTTTTTAGACAGCATAACTATTCAACCTCAACCGAAATAAATTCGCCCTGTCCGTTAAATTCGGTTATAACCATAACCTCTCTCAAGTTTTCGAAATCACAGAAGGGTTTTATAGCCGCAAAAATAGAATTGTTATATTCATCGTTGCCGATAGACTGTATCGTTCCAACCAGAATTCCGTTAGGGAAAATTCCCTCGCCCGAGGTTATAACATAATCGCCAACCGCCACATTGCAGGACCTCGCAAGGTTGTAAAAACGGGTTTGTCCCTTTTCGGCAAGCTTGAGCGAGCCCGAAATTATTCCCGAATCGTTAGTTCTGTTATCAAGTGCACCGAGTGTTATATCTGGGCTTAAAATAGTTGCAACCTTGGCGGTTTTATAGCCCACCTCTGCAACATATCCAACAAGACCTGCATCGGTTATAACGGGGTCGCTTGCGGAAACGCCGTCAAGCAGACCCTTGTTAATAACAAAGCTACCATAAGGGTCATTTTTATCGCGCGAAATAAGTGTTGCGGGGCAAAACTCAAAATCGGGATTAGCATCCTTTATTCCGAGATAGTTTTTATAAAACTCATTCTGTGCGGTAACCTCTTCATAATCACTGAGCTTTTCGCGTAATTCGTTTATTTCGGTTTCAAGCTCGGCATTTTTTATCATTATATTGTTTCCCTCGGTATAAGCCGAAACAAAATCGGAAAAGCCGTTCGAAATTTTAGTGAATGCAGTTCTAAAGGGCGCAGCAATTGTTCCTAGCAAATCTGCTTGTGGAGAAATTCTGCCGCCGATAAAAAAGCATATTATTGATAACACTATCAAAACCAAAACAGTTGATAAAATAATCTTAAACTGCTTACTGCGAAAGAAAAATCGCATCGTTATCCTCCGTACTATGTACCATTAAATTTTATCTGAATCTCTTTCCTCTGCGGAAAACATAGTTTTCAAATCCGCTGTTATCCTCAAGTCTTTTTGCGGTACCCAAAACCACGCAATCAAGCGGATTTGCCGCAACTGTTACGGGCATTCCCGTTTCTTCGGCAACAAGCTCTGCAAAGCCGCGAAGCAATGCGCCGCCGCCCGTGAGGGTTATGCCTCTGTCCATAATATCTGCCGCAAGCTCAGGCGGTGTTTTTTCCAAAGTGGAACGAATGGCATCAATAATCTGCGAAATGGGGTCCGACATTGCAGAACGAACCTCTTCAGCGGTTATTATAACATTCTTAGGCAAGCCATCTATCTGGTTTCTACCCTTAATCTCTATGCTGGCTTCATTCTCATAAGGCTTTGCCGAGCCTATTTCAATCTTTATTTGCTCTGCCGTGCGCTCACCGATAAGAAGATTGTGCTTTCTTCTCACAAAGTTAATAATGGCTTCATCAAGGTCATCGCCCGCAATTCTAACCGATTGCGCAGTAACAATATCACCAAGTGAAATAACCGCAACCTCACTTGTACCGCCGCCGATATCAACCACCATATTGCCCGCCGCGTCAGACACGGGTAACCCCGCACCAACTGCAGCAGCCATAGGCTCTTCAACCAAATCAATGTCGGTAGCGCCCGCCTGCTTTGCGGCATCATAAACCGCGCGGCTTTCAACCTCGGTAACACCCGACGGGATACAAACCACCATTCTAACTCTCGAGAAAAGCGAGCCCTTGAGGGCTTGTCTTATAAAACGCTTAAGCATTGCCGCAGTAACGTCGAAGTCTGCAATAACGCCCTCTTTAAGAGGTCTTACAGCAACAATTGAGCCAGGTGTTCTGCCAATCATTTCCTTGGCCTCTCTACCAACCGCTCTAACCGCATCGTTTCTTATATCATAAGCCACAACCGATGGCTCTCTCATTATAATTCCTTTGCCCTTTAAGCACACAACTGTATTTGCGGTGCCAAGGTCAACTCCGATATCTCTCGTGAACATATTATTCTCCTTCCATTCCGTTATGGAACTATCAAATCAACCGCATTGTGAATGTTTTCTATCTCAATTTTAGAGGTGCCCTCTGCAAACTCGCCGTCGAGCGTCCAGGCAACACCGTCTGCGCCCTCAACCGTGATTTTGCTCGTGTGGAAAAACTCCATACCCTCGCGGTCGAGTTCTTTTCGCAAAATACCATCAACCAAGGGCTGAAGCTTAAGAATGTTATCGGGGTTTTTAATAAGCAGAACCTCGAAAAGCCCATCATTAAGCTTTACCACCGTTTCATCAAACTTAACAATTCCCCCAACCGACATTGAATTGGAAATTGCACCAAAAAGGAAATCCCCCTCAATCACGCGGTCATCTGCGGTGAATTTTAAGTGTATCGGTTTTATGTTTCCAAGACTTTTAACACCCTCAAAAACATAAGCCGCCTGACCTAAAATATTTTTTATATCCTGAGGTGCTGAATATGAAGCCGAGGTAAACGCACCGAAAGAGGCAGTATATGAAAAATATTTATCCCCAAACCTACCCACATCAAGCGTAAGCTCGCGGCCTGACACAATGTCCTTTGCGGCATCGGGAATGTTTCTTGCAATGCCCAGCCCCGAAGACCACTCGTTAAGCGTGCCCGAGGGTATATATCCCAAACGGTAACGCTTGCCCGATTTCATAAGACCTGTTATTACCTCGTTTAATGTTCCGTCTCCTCCGCAAACAACGATTAAATCATATTCGTTGTCTCCAAGCGATTCAACCTTAACCGTTGCATCACCGCGTTGCTTAGTGGGATAAACCGTAACCTCGTAATTCGCGGCCGATAATATTTCAACAACCTTTAAGAGCTGTGTTTTCATTTTTGCTCGGCCTGAGCGTGGGTTGACAATAAGTAGCAATTTTTTCTCACACATAACTTTTCTCCTTAGATTAAAATTTTGTTTGCCTATCTGTAATCAATAGGTAGTGTGGCTGTTGCGTTAAGGTCTGACCCCGAAATGTTGCCATCGCGGTATTCATAAATCGCTTGTGCTCCAACCATTGCCGCATTGTCTCCGCAATATTTAAGTGGAGGATAATATAGCTTAAATCCTCTTTTTTCGCATTCCTCATGCATTCTTCTTCTAAGCTCGCTGTTTGCCGAAACACCGCCCGCAACAGCGATTTTTTTATAGCCAAATTCCTCTGCCGCACGGAAGGTGTTTGCAATTAACATATCGCACACCCGCTCGCGCACGGTTGCGCAAAGCACCGGAACATCTATTTCTATTCCCTTTTGAGAAGCATTGTGAATCTGATTTATCACTGCGGTTTTAAGCCCCGAAAAGCTAAAATCATATTCCGAGCCGCTAAGCTTTGGAAAAGGCAACGGATATTTAGAAAAATCTGATACGGTTGCTATTTTATCGAGCGTTACACCGCCGGGGTATTCAAGCCCCATGCACCTTGCCGTTTTATCAAAGCATTCACCTGCGGCATCATCTCTTGTGCCGCCTAAGATTTTGAATTTTGTGTAATCGGTAACCTCGGCGATAACCGTGTTTCCGCCCGAAACTAACAAACATAAAAACGGTGGCTCTAAATCCTTGTGGGCTATGTAATTCGCCGCTATATGACTTCTTAAATGATGCACGGGAATAAGCGGCACTCCGAGAGATAGCGCCAAACCCTTTGCAAAGTTAACACCAACAAGCAGCGCTCCGATAAGCCCCGGCGCAAAGGTTACTGCAACCGCCTCTATATCGGAATACTCTATACCCGCTTGCTTTAAAGCCTCATCACACACAGCAGAAATTGCCTCGGTGTGTCGGCGGGACGCAATCTCGGGCACAACTCCACCGTAAATGCGGTGCTCTGCTATTTGAGTTGATATTATATTTGAAAGAACTTCCCTCTCTTCAACCACTGCAACAGAGGTTTCATCGCAAGAGGATTCAATAGCTAATATCTTCATTATTTTCAAACCTTTTTGTCATTATAAATGCATCTTCTTTTGGGTTGTTATAAAACCGCTTTCTCTTGCCCTCAATTTTAAAGCCAAATTTTTGATAAAGCGCGATTGCCGCCTCGTTAGATTCCCTAACCTCCAACGAAATAAATGAGAGCTTCTCATCTCTCGACAGACCAAACAGCCGTTTAATCAGCGCTTTACCAACGCCTTTTCTTCTGTGCTCGGGGAAAACTGCGATATTAGTGATATACCCTTCATCTAAAATGCAGCTGATTCCCACATAGCCTAAAACCGAGCCGTTTTCTATCGCCACAAAAAATCTTGTGCCCGCCAAAAACGATTCGAGAATCGCGTTTTCACTCCAAGGCTCAGAAAAGCAGATTTTTTCAAGTTTTGCAACCTCTTTTATATGTTCTCTTTCCATTGCAACCACTTGAAACTCACTAAAAAAGCCTTGTGCAATCAACTCGTCTATTTCGGCAACAATTTGGCTAAGACATTCATCATAAACCTCTTGACCTTGCCCAAACGGGTCGGCTATCCCATCGCCCAAAACGGTGATTTTTTCATCTTTTGCATACATTCTGAGCACCGTTTTGTGAGAGAGGGAAAGACAAATAATTTTATCTGCCCAAACAATATCGCCAAGGTCTAACTGCTCAGAATAAAGCCCCGAAATATCGATGCCTATTTTCCGCATAGCCTCTACCGATTTTTCACTCACGGCCGAGCCATCTGCCGAGATGCCCTTGCTTTTAACATTCACATTTTCAAGTGTTTTAGAATCGAGGTAAGCCTCTGCCATAGGACTGCGGCAGGTGTTACCCGTGCAAACAAAAAGTATATTCATTATCCCTTTGCCTCTAACCAGGTTTTTCCGTAGCTTGCTTCTGCTATAAGTTCAACGCTCAAGTTTGCCGCGTTTTGCATTTCGGTGGATAATAACTCGCAAACCTTATCTGCATCTTTTTCTTCACACTCAACTATCAGTTCATCGTGCACCTGAAGAATAAGCTTTGCGGTGGGCACCTCGTTTGCAAGGCGCTCGTAAACCCTTATCATTGCAAGCTTGATTATATCTGCCGCCGTGCCTTGAATGGGCGCGTTTCGGGCTACCCTCTCGCCGAACGCTCTTAACATTCCGTTTGAATTGTTAAGTTCGGGCAGATATCTTCTTCTGCCAAAAAGAGTAGACACAAAACCATCAAGTTTAGCATTTGCGATTGTTTCTTCCATATATTTCGCAACTGAGGAATATGATGTGAGATAATTCTTTATATAACTGTCCGCCTCGGCCCTTGTTACGCCGATATCCTTTGAAAGCGAGAAAGCTCCGATACCATAAACAATACCGAAATTAACCGCCTTTGCTCTGCTTCGCATAACAGGTGTTACCATATCTATCGGCATATTAAACACCTGCGCCGCGGTGGCGGTGTGGATATCCTCGCCCGACTTAAAGGCGCTTATCATATTTTCATCCCTTGCTATGCTCGCCAAAACTCTCAGTTCAATCTGTGAATAGTCGGCATCGCACAAAACCTTGCCCTTTTCGGCAATAAAGAATTCGCGAAGTCTTTTTCCCTCGTTTGTTCTAACGGGAATATTCTGCAAATTAGGCTCAAGTGAGCTTATTCTTCCCGTTCTTGTTTCGGCTTGATTAAAGGTGGTGTGAATTCTGCCATCACTTGCTATGCAGCTCTGCAAACCATCAGCATAGGTGGATTTGAGCTTTGCTAAATGCCTATATTCCAAAAGCATAGCAACCGCGGGGTGCTTATCCTTCAAATCCTCCAAAACCTCGGCATTTGTGCTATAACCGCTCTTGGTTTTTTTCTTTGCAGGAAGCCCTAATTTTTCAAAAAGTGCAACCCCTAATTGTTTTGGGGAATTAAGGTTAAACTCATATCCCACAAGTGAGAAAATTTCCTTTTCAATAAACGAAATTCGCTCGCCCAATTCATTTGAAAGGCTTATAAGCCCCCCTTTATCAACCAAAAAGCCCTCCTTTTCCATACTTCCCAAAACCTTGGCAAGTGGTATTTCGATTTTTTGGAAGAGTTCTAACTGATTTGTTTTCTCAAGTTCTTTTAAAAGATTATCACAGGCAGTTTTAAAACCGCACGCTGCTTTTAAAAACTCATCACATTCACCGCAGATTTCTGTGGCGGCGCCATATTCACTAATTAGTCTATCCTTTTCATAAGAAGAGGATGATGGATTGCATATATACCCCGCAAGCATTGCATCGAAGGTTATGTTTTTTATTGCGTTGTTCTGCTTGAAAAGGTTTTTATAATCGAAAACGCGCTTTTTAATACCTTCATTTTCCAAAACTTCGGCGAGTGCCTTTTCCGATATTTCGCAAACTCCATCTTCCCAAACAAGTGCATTCTCGCCGCCGTTTGAATAAACCGTAACCTCTTTAACGCCGCTCGGTAGCACAGTGAAAACCGTGATTTTTTCGGCTTCTTCATCACCAAAAAGCTCCATTTGTGCATTTTGAGGTTGCAAATTCATTTTTTCCATAAGCTTGAAAAACTCAAGCCTTGTCATAAGGCGGGCAAGCTCATCTTTTCTTTGGGGCTTGGTTTTGTAAGCGCCTATATCCCTCTCAATCGGAACTGCTCTGTAAATTGTTCCAAGCTCACGGCTTAAAAAGGCGCTTTTCTTTCCAACCGACAGCTTAGCTTTAACGCCATCCTTAATTTCAAGCGCTTCAAGGTTTTCATAAATATAATCAATGCTATGATATTTTGTTATAAGGTCGGTAGCAGTCTTTTCTCCAACGCCCGCAACACCTGGGATATTGTCCGAAGAGTCGCCCATAAGCGCTTTTAGTTCAATCATTTCATCGGGGGTGAGTCCGTATTTTTCAAAGAGCGCTTCTTTTGTATAATTTATAATCTCGGGGTGGCCCATCTTTGTTGCCGCCAAAAGCACGCGGGTTTTATCTGAAATCAACTGCAGTGAGTCTCTGTCGCCCGTGGAAATAACGCACTCATTACCGCTTTCTTCACAAGCGCTTGCCAGAGTGCCTAAAATATCATCCGCCTCATAGCCCGCACATTCGATACAAGTGTATCCCGCAAGGCTTAGCCATTCCTTTAAGATAGGCATCTGACCGCGAAGCTCCTCGGGCATACCCTTTCTGCCCGCCTTATATTCGGCATACTTCTCGTGGCGGAAGGTTGGCGCTTTCAAATCGAATGCCACCGCAACGCCATCGGGCTGTTCTGCTTCGCAAAGCTTGTGCAAAATATTGATAAAACCGTAAACCGCGTTTGTATATTGCCCATCCTTAGTGGTGAGCATTTTTATACCGTAAAAAGCACGATTTATAATACTGTTTCCATCAATCGCTAAAAGCTTCACAAGTTCAACCCCTTTTGTACATATTTAATCTATTTTATTATATCATATTATATATTATATGTCATCTATTTTTTTGAGTTTTTTCAATTTAGCATATTTGGTATTGACAACCGCTGACACAGCGGATATAATGTGCTCAAAACCGAAAGGGTGATGTTGTGGAAAAAATAGAAATCTTTGAAAACGGCATACATTTGCAATTCGCAATATGCGAAGATGAGAGTGTGCAGCTTGTTAATTTTTCTTGCACAAAGAAAGAAATTCCCGATGATTTTAGTGATGATAGTTGCGCTTATTCGCCTTGTGAAGTGCATATCACAGGTGCAGAATTTTATAACTCAAGGCACATAAAGCACAGATGCCCCACCATTCCGAAATACCATTCTCATTCCGATAAAAAAAATGAATCAGGTAGACTTTTCACCCTTGTTTTGCGAACTGAAAAATTGGAAATTAAACAGTTTTATCAGTTTTACAACGGAATTAAAACCATATCCGCCTGGTGCGAGGTGGAAAACATAAGCAATGAAGATGTTGGTCTTGAATATGTTTCCTCATTTTGTTTAATGCCGGGCGAAAATTTTGAGCCTTCTAACTTCGAAGTATTTATCCCAAACAACTCTTGGTGCGAAGAACTTAATTGGCAAAAATTCACCTTAGAAAAGTTGGGACTCGGCAATAAAAAATTAAGTGGCACACATAAAAAATTCTCGGTTTCCAACACGGGAAATTATTCCACAAAAAGCCATTTACCGATGGGCGTTTTATATAATAAAAACGAGGATACCTCTCTGCTTTGGCAGATTGAGTCATCTTGTTCTTGGACTTGGGAACTTTCATACGTATTTAAAAATCTTTTCCTTCGCGTTTCAGGACCGAGCGAACTTGAAAATTTTTGGTGGAAAAATTTAAAACCAAACCAAAAATTCACGTCGGTTAAAGCCGCCGTTTCTGTGACAAACGGTGGATTTGACGAGGTTATCAGAAGCATTACCGAATACCGAAGACGAATTGTTGACAACGGCAGAATTGATGCGAATTTATCGGTTGTTTTCAACGATTATATGGAATGTCTTTGGGCTAATCCCACCCTCGAAAACGAACTCCCGTTAATCGAAAAAGCCGCCGAGGCGGGTGCCGAGGTTTACTGTATGGATGCGGGTTGGTATTCCACGGGGGATTGGCTTTCACGCAGAAGCATCATCGGCGAATGGCAGGTGTGCGAAGAAAAATTCGGCGGAAGATTTAAAGAAATCTTCGATAAGATAAAAGAAAAGGGTATGATTCCGGGAATTTGGATTGAACCTCAAATTATGGGCACTAAGTGCCCTTTAGTATCAGAATTTGAGGATTGTTTTTTTAAACGCCACGGCAAAGCGATTAACACGCGTGGTGTATATCAGCTTGATTTTAGATGCAAAAAGGTTACCGACCACTTAACAAAAGCGGTTGTTAATCTAATTGAAAAATATGGCATTAAATTTTTCAAATTTGATTATAATATCGACACAACCTTGGGCACCGAAAGCGATGCTGACAGTTTCGGTGACGGACTGCTTGAGCACTCAAAAGCATATCTTAAATGGGTCGATTCACTTTATGAGCTCTATCCTGATTTAATAATTGAAAACTGTGCTTCAGGTGCTATGACAATGGATTATTCCACCTTGCAGCATTTCTCAATACAATCGATTTCCGATGCCGCTTTTTACGATGAATTTGCTCATATGAACGCAATGGCACCCACAGCTCTTATCCCCGAACAAACAGGTATTTGGGTAGTTACTCACCCCAACCGCTCGGTCAACCAAAATGCCTTTGCAGCGGTTAACGGAATGCTCAACCGAATGTATTTAAGCGGTAGAATTGATAAGGTTGATGATGAGTCTTTCGCCAATCTTAAAGAGGCGGTTAAGTGTTACAAAGAGCTACGGCAGGATATTCACGGCTCACTTCCCTTTTTTACAGATGAGCTTAGCCACTACAAAGATGAATGGGTATCAGCAATGCGCCTTAGCGGCGATAAAAAGACTCTTTATGTTACAGCAGGTAGGCTTGAGAGTGAAACGGAAGAAATTAAAATCGACCTATCCCAAGTGCCGAAAGACAAGAAAAATGCCGAGATTATATTCCCCAAAAATGTGGGCAATATAAGCCTTTGCGGTGATTCGCTTTCAGTTGCACTCCCAAAGCATTCCGCAATTCTTATTAAAATTGAAATGGCATAACAAAAACGCTCTTGAGAAACGCCCACGCCCCGTAGGGAAGTATTTGTTTCTCGAACAAAATTCCCCGTATTGTTGACAAAAGCCTCGAAAGGCGACAGCCTTTCTGCGTTTTGTGTCTTAAATACAGGAAATTTATAGTTCTTACGAAACTGCGAAGCACCTTAAAATGAAAATTTTTAGTACAAGAAAAGGCGAAACCCACCAATAACGCTGTCGCGTATTGGTGGGTTTTAACACATTATTGTGCAAAAATTTCACATTTTTAAGGAAATACTGCCCTGCGGGGCGTGGGCGAAACTCAAGAGCGTTTTTCTATTCAAATTCATAAGGAAGGTTGAATCTTTTTTTGTTGTGTTTTTGTGCTGAATAAAGGCTTATCTTACCCGAAATAAAAAAGGATATTACCGCCGCCATTATAACAAAGCCTGCGCCCTTGCCTGAAAACAACTCAAGCGATAACACAATCGAAGCAAAAAGGCAGTTTGTTGCACCGCAAAACATAGCCGTGAGCCCCACCAGACCACCAAGTGCTGTTGGTATTCCAAGCAATGATGCGGCAAACGCTCCAAAGGTGGCACCTATGAAAAGTGTGGGTATAATCTCGCCGCCCTTAAAGCCCGCCGAGACCGCTATAGCCGTGAATACAAATTTAATTAAAAAAGCTGCTTTTTGTGTTTCCTCTCCCGCGAAAACGGCTTCAATAACGCTTGTTCCTGCACCGCTGTAATCCTTTGTTCCAACCGCCAAAGTTAGCAAAACTATTACAATCGCCCCTGCTGCGATTTTCACAATTTCCCACTTAAAAAGCCTTTGGAAAAAGCTTTTTCCAAATTTCAAAACATAACAAAAGGCTATGCTTAAGGCTGCGGCAGCAATAACAATCAGCACCGTTTTTGCCACCGAAAGAGCATTTGTTTTCCCAAGCTCTTCTATTTTAAACCTTTCAGGTCTCGTGCCGAGAAAAACCGAGGTGAAATAAGCACAAATTGAGGTTAAAAGGGTGGGTACAATAGCCTTAATATAAATTTTGCCGACCACCGCCACCTCAAGCGCAAAGAAAACCGCCGCAAAGGGTGTGCCGAAAACCGCCGAGAAAACACCTGCCATTCCGCAATATGTTAAAATTCTGATTTCTTCTTTTTCTAACTTGAAAATTTTGCTTAAAAATGCCGCCAGTGAACCACCTATTTGTACCGCTGCACCCTCTCTGCCAACAGAAGCGCCAAAAAGATGCGAAAACAAGGCTGCTGTGAAAATTGAAGGCGCCAATTTTGGCGAAACCTCTCCTTCGCCGCGCATCGCTTTTAATACATTGTTTGTTCCTTGACCATTTGTTTTAAACAGCCTATAAACCAAAACCGAAAGAACACCGCCAAGCGGCAAAAAATATATAAGACAGTCAAATCTTATGCGAAGCTCTGTTACGGCCTCAACTCCAAGGCTAAACCAAGCACCTATAATGCCCGAGCAAATGCCCGCCACAGCACACAGCACAAGCCACTTTAAACAATTCTTTATAGTATTTCCTATCATTTAAACCTAAATCTCTTCGCTTTCTTTTGAGAAAACGGTCATTCCAACGCCGTAATCTCTCACTAAAATATCCTTTGGGAAGCGAGAAAACTTTATTGTTACAAATAAATCACCCGCGGCACCCGAAATGTTTATAATGATTGTAGTTTGCCGAAACGCCAAAAAGCGCTTCGGCAAGCCACTTAGAAAGTGGCTTTAAGCAAAATTAAATTCTAATATTTAATTTTGCACAACAATCATTGCAATGGTATAGGACAAATTTTTCCTGAAAATTTGTCGCAAAATCAAGGATTTTGTGGCGAAACAATCTTGTTTCGCCTAACCTACACCATTATAATTTGAATAAAATAAACTATCCAAAACCATTCCAAGTCAACCACAAAAAGCAAAACAGAAAGAACAATGCCCCACAAAACCACGGGCGCCAGAGCAATAAAAATATAAGCCTTTTTATCGTAATAATCATCACTTCCTGCAAAAGCATAAAGCCCTGTAAAGCCATATTTAACCTTTTTTGTTCCGCAAATTTTCATTGCAATTCCGTGAACTAGCTCGTGCAAGACCATATAAACCGCCATCAAACCGAAAAGTGCCGCCAATCTCGCAAAATATGCCAAATCACCATCGCCAAAATCAAAGGCGATATAAATCGGCACTATAAAAGCCATAGGAACTATCATCGCAACGGCAATAACAACCGCCAATAAATTCACTTTGACCGACATTTTTTTGTTTTTCTGAAGGTCAATCGAATATATTTCCCTATAGCCTTCGGGCAAAACATTAACCGCTTTCATATTTTTTCTCCCTTTTCGTTATAATGACGGTGTAGGTAAGGCGAAACAATCTTGTTTCGCCACAAAATCTTTGATTTTGCGACAAATTTTCAGAAAAAATTTGTCCTATACCATTACAATGAGTGTTGTGCAAAATTAAATATTAGAATTTAATTTTGCCAAAGCCACTTAGAAAGTGGCTTGTCGAAGCGCTTTTTAGCGTTTCGACAAACTACAATCATTATAATGGTATGGGTTAGGCGAAATAATCTTATAAAAAATTTGAGTTATTGTTGTTGAAACTATAATTCCAAGCGCTAAAGCAGACGCTAATTCCAAAGTGTAAATTCCCTTTTGCAAAAAAGACTCCATATTCCCGCTAAATGCATTTGCCATTGTGTAATAAAGTGAGCCGCCGGGGATTAGGGGGATAAGTGCTGTGGTTATAAAGGTTGTGGTGGGTGTTTTTATCACTCGCGCCATTATTTCGGCATATATTGAAACCGCAAACGATACCAAAAAGTAATTTATCACTTCGTTTTCAATGAAATTACCTAAAACCACATATAAAAACCACGAAAGCAAGCCGCCTAAAGCCGCCAAGGCAAGTCTTCTTCCTCGAATATTAAAGAGCACCGCAAAGCCAATCGTGCCGCCAAAGCCCGCCAAAATTTGAATTATTTCAGTTTTTGTCATAGAGCAAACCCTCCCAACACGGCAACCAGAAAATAGCCCGCCGCTATAGCAAGAGCAATAAGCACTGCTTCGATGGAACGCAAAAGACCTGCGATGCTGTCGCCCGTAAATAAATCGCGTATCGCATTTGTAAGACCAATGCCGGGGATGAGGGTCATTATGTTGCCTATAATAATTTTATCAACCTTTTCTATAACACCGATTTTAACCGCCAAAAACGCCAAGAGGGTGGTTACCGCCGCAGAAAAGAATTTGCGGAAAATTTTGTTGCCTATAACCCTGTCGGAAAGGCTGATGCTGATTCTAACTATGGCGCCAACCAAAAGCGAAACCACGGTTTCTATAACACTTCCGCCAAAAAACAGGGTGAATGCGCCCGCTATGAGAGCATAACAAATCACCTCAGCCCAAACAGGAAACCTTTTGCAATTTATCGCTTCGTTGAGCATCTCTTTTATTTCCTCTTCGGTGAGCTTTGTTTGGCAAATTTTTCTTGATAATTCGTTTAATTTATGAATTTTTTCAAAATTTGTGGTTGTGTTAATTATTCTTCGGGTTTCGGTGTATTTTTCACCGTCTGTCGTGTGAACTGTAACCACCATACTGCTGGTTATAATAAAAACATCTACTCTCTCTGCGCCAAACGCATAACATATTCGGCTCACGCTTTCTTCAACTCTATGAACTTCTGCGCCCGAAATCAGCATCTGTTCGCCGATATCCATCGCATATTTAAACAATCCTATCACTTTTATACCCCTTTTTAAGCGAGTTCTTATGCTTCAAAATCAAGACACAGTCTGACCTCGGTAAAAGGCCTTACAAAAGTATTTGCAACAGCCACATGCTCGGGGTGTTTTGAATAGCCCTTTAGCGCATCTTCACTTTCGAAAACCGAATAAAGCATAACATCGGCATTTGAGGATTCCAAACCCTTGTTTTGAACTTTTATTTCAACAAGACCCGGGATTTTACCGATAAGCCCCTCAAGACCTGTTTTAATGCCGTTTTTCACCTCGGCATTGTTATGTTCTTCCTTTAATTTCCATAAAATTATGTGTTTAACCATTTTTATATTCCCTTTTGTTTTTATATAAATTAACGCGTACCCGTGCCGTTACAAGCCTTGCATTTTCTGTTGCCGTGGCAGGTAGGACAAAGCGAATCTATTGTCTCTCCGTTGCCGTTATACCTCTTAATAGTACCATAACCGTTACATCTTGTACAGTCCTTTTTGCCATCGCAAGTAAGACACTTTAGTTTTGCAAAATCGGGCGTTTCATAATCCACTGCGGTTGAACTGCCTTTAGATGAACTGCCCGAATTTTCAGGTACAGAAGAAGCGCGGTCGCCAAAGTCTTTAACCTCTAAATCTTCGCTGTAATAAATACTGATGCCCGTATATTCATCGCGCCCGTTTTTCTGAATCCAGATAAACACATCGGCAGAAAAATCAACATAACCGTCATCGTAATAATCATCCTGCGCGGGTGCAATGGATTCTTTTCCCGCGTAATCTAAGAAATACATATCATTTTTTAAATATAAAATAGTATCAGTCTTAAAATCAGTCTGGCTAAAATTATATGAATTTATAAGAAGGTCAACATATTCGTGCGCGGCAGACCAACCCGCATCGGTTTCGGTTCTGAAATAAAGGTGCCAACCCGAAACTTCTGCCTTTTCATTGTCCTGAGGCTCAATTTCCCCTAAAAACGCCGAAAAATCAGGCAAAGTCGGTCCGCTTATCACAGCGGGCATATCAATGGCGCTCTCGTTTTCTTGGGAATCATTGTCCCTTTTTTCGCTCTTTTCCCGTTCTTCAAACTTTTCTTTTGAAACAAATTTAAAATTCGAATGACAGTGGAAGTCAAAAACATAATTTTTATTATCACTGTCTTCCCCGTAATAATCATTTCGGTAATCATAAATTTTTAAAACAGGGCGGTTATCACCAAGCCAAAAACCGTTGTATTTTAAGACATATTCTCTCTCTTGTGAATATGAATTCTCCGTTGTTCTGAGTTCTATATTTTTTTGAGTTTCTTTGATTTTAGTTATATACTCTTCGATAAGTTCGGTAGGGTCTTCTTCCGATTCAAACATCAGATTAACATCATACCCACCCGTGTCCTTTCTGCCGTTGCCAAAAAACTCCATAGGGTCGGGTACCTTTGCCACTGTCCGCTCGCTAATCGCAAAAAAACTTACAACACCGAGAGTGATAATGAGCCCAAGCGCTATTATGATTTTCTTTTTCATATTCCCACCGCCTCAAGTTTTAATAAATATTAATATTTACACTCATTCTTTTTTAAGACAAGACAAAACGCTGCCGATAATCAGCAAAACACAACCTATAACAACTAAAATTCCGCCATTTGTTATAAAATTCATAATAACAGTTAAGTATGTATCTAAAAGTCCCACTTTGCTTATTGTAAGATATTGCGGAACGCTGATTATAAAAACGGAGTACAAAATATCTAAAATGTAACCTGCGTTTATTATTATACAAATAATAGGAAGTGCCTTACCCGATTTATTCTTCAGGTTTCGCACAAACAAAACAATAGGAATAGCCGTTAATAAAATGCTTGTCACAATAATAAGAGTATTCTGGATAGGCTTTGGGTTTGGGTTTTCGATAATACTATACACAAAGAAAATTATATTTCTAATTATAATGACAAGATTTAAAACAATGCCGATGAGTAAACAAATATTTTTTGCATTTTTCATATATTTCCCACATCCTTTATCTAATAAACATCAATATTGGAGCATTTTGTCTTAATAAATTCAATAAAATCATCATACTGTTGTTTTGATTCAAAACAAGATAAAGGTATAATATAAGCCAAAACGTTATTAACATGAATATAAATCATTTTGTTATCAACAATGCTTATTCTCTCTATCGCAAAATATTTTTGTTCAGATTTGTTTTCGGGGGTTGTTTCAATAAAACTTTCCTCATAAAACTCTATAACTGATTCGGGCGAATATCCCATTTTTCCATTTTTCTTCATTGCTCTTATACCACTTTTAAAAGCCCAGGTGAACACCTTAATCAACAGTATTTGAGCAAGAGCAAAAAGAATGGTTTGTGGGATTAATCCCAAGGCCGTGCTTAAATTAAACCCACCGCCGTAAAAACTCATTAAAACAATTATTGCAAAGCAGACAGCGATAACACATCTCATATTTCTGATTTGCTTTTTGCCATATGGCGACCTTGTCATCGAAAATATATTATAATCTATATAATCTTGTTCGGTTGTTTTCACAACAAATTTAAATTTCATATTCCCACCGCCTCAAGTTTTAATAACCGTCAATATTTTCACATTAATGCAAATTATAATATTAATATAACATTTCCAATAAAGATTTTCAAGTTATATATAAAGCAAAAACACACCCGAAAGGTGTGTTTTTGCAGAGAGGTTTTTATTTAAAATGAGGTTAATATTTCACAAACGGAAGAAGAGAGAGCCACAATCTTCTCTTGCGGCGTTTCCAATATTTTCTTTCATTGCCGCTTGTCCTTTTTATTTCGGTGTTGAGATATTTCAATTCTCTGGCAAAAATATTTAAAAATATTGCTATCCAGATTAATATCAAAAACAAGAAAAAAATCACTGTTATACCAATGGTTAAATAAAGTACTACCTCTGTTTCATTTTCAGGCATTAAAGTCTCACCTATTTCTGTGCCGTGGGGGGGTTACGCGTTCTAATACAACCGAATACCGCAAATAAAAACGATACTCGGCAGAACCATTATATGACATTCCGTCATATTTGTCAATAATAAATTATGACATAATGTCATTAGAGGTGAGATTGTGAAGAATAATTTAAAAGTCTTGAGAAAGAGCAAAGGCTACACACAAATTGCAGTGCAAATGAAAACAGGAATAGAACAAGCGCTTTTATCAAAATTTGAAAACGGCGAAAGAGTTCCCCCTACAGAAACACTCATTCGTCTCGCCGATTTTTACAATGTCAGTATCGATTATATCTTATGCAGAACAGAAAACCCAAATATACAAAAATAAGCCGTGAAATTCACGGCTTATTTTTATTTCTGGTAATTAATTCAAAACCTTATTTGCGAGCAACACCGCTTTTCCTTGCGGCTTCTGCCACCGCCTGTATATATTAAGTGCAATATATTAGCAATTTCTTGCTATGCCGCTTTGATAAAGGTTTGGATTATTGTCTCTTCCTTACCTATAATTCATTTACAACATTTACAATTTTCTTTAAAAGCTCGGGATTAAAATCCTCAAATTCCGTAACATTAATTTTGTTGCCGATTATTGTGCGCAGCCATGTTGCAGCCGCTGCATATCTTCCGTAATCCAAGGATAAATGACAACCGTCACGGCAAAGGGATAAACCACCGTTTTTATAATCAAATTCGGCAACTGTTTCACGCAAAGTTTGAATCACTTCGCCCGTTGGTATTAATTCAGCGCGAATTGATTGTGCCGCCATCTCACTTGTCTGTTTAATTCTGCGGTACATTTCGGCTTGGTCATTGTTATAAATTACAAAAGCGCTGTGATCGGAATCGATTTCATAAGCCCATGTTTGATGAAAATACAGTTTTGCATCGGGCTGTTTTTTTCTGATAAGACTTGCCAGCAACGACAAATACGGCTCATAGGTTTCTAACATACCGCTTTTATGACTCGCCTGCTGAAGCGTAATTATATCCCACTTTTGTAAATTTAATGCTTCTTCAATGCTAACAACTCGTGTTCCTGTGTTTCCGTTAAGCTCTAAACTATAACATGCGTTATTTTGTTCAGCATTTTTCCAGTGCGATTCCAAATCACACCCACCAACGTAAAGGTTTGCGGTTTCAATTTCAACACCGCCCGCCTTTGCCAATTTTTGTAGCCATTTGTGTGAATCCTGTGAAAAACTATTGCCAATAGATAAGATTTTCATTTTACACGCCCTTGCCAATTCTCAAAACTTATTTGCGTGCAACACCGCTTTTCCTTGCGGCTTCTGCCACCGCTTTAGCCACCGCTGTTGCTATGCGCTTATCAAAAGCCTTGGGGAGTATGTATTCCTCGGTTAACTCTTCATCTGATACAAGACTTGCTATTGCATAGGATGCCGCCATTTTCATATCATCATTAATATCGCTGGCTCTCACATCAAGCGCGCCGCGGAAAATACCAGGGAATGCAAGCACATTGTTTATCTGATTCGGGAAATCCGATCTGCCTGTGCCCACGATATAAGCACCGCCCGCCTTTGCTTCATCAGGCATAATTTCGGGAACTGGATTTGCCATTGGGAACACAATGGATTTTTCAGCCATTGTGCTAACCATTTCGGCAGTAAGCATTTTAGGTGCCGATACGCCGATAAACACGTCTGCCCCTTTTATAACTTCACAAAGCAAGCCGGTTTCACCGTTTGGATTAGTAATTTCCGCCAAAGCCTTGTGAGCATCGGAAAGACCGTCCATACCCTTTGCGATTGCGCCGAATTTATCGCACATAATAAGGTTTTTAAGGCCAAGCTTTAGCAAGTGCTCACCAATAGCGGTGCCTGCCGCACCCGCGCCGTTAATAACGCACTTGATTTGGCTTATATCCTTTTTAGCCAATTTGAGAGCATTAAGCATTGCTGCTGCAACCACTATTGCGGTACCGTGCTGGTCATCGTGGAAAATGGGGATATCGCAGCGCTCTTTAAGCTTGCGCTCAATCTCAAAACAACGGGGTGCCGAAATGTCCTCAAGGTTTATGCCTCCAAACGAGCCCGAAATGTTATAAATAGTATCAACAATTTCATCCACATCGTTGGAGCGAATGCAAATCGGGAAAGCATCAACCCCTGCAAACTCTTTAAAGAGCACACATTTGCCCTCCATAACAGGCATTCCCGCTTCGGGACCTATGTTGCCAAGACCCAAAACCGCCGAGCCGTCGGTAATAACACCAATTAAATTCCAACGGCGTGTGAGCTCGAAGGATTTTTCATAATCCTTTTGAATTTCAAGGCACGGCTGCGCAACACCGGGGGTATACGCCACCGATAAATCATCGCTGTTTTCCACCCTTGTGCGTGATACAACCTCAATTTTACCCTGCCATTCGTAATGCTTATTTAATGCTTTTTCCTTAATATCCACTGTGATTTTCTCCTTATTTATAAGAACTTTGCTTTGCAAGTGAAAAGTCTACCTCGCCGAGATATTCCACACTGTCAAGACCCAAATAGTCGCATAAATCCTTCATTTCTGCAACAGTGTTAATATTAACATCTATGCCGTTTTCCATGCGGTCGGCATATGCCAAGATTTCCTTTTCACCGTGAGTGTAAATGCGCTCGGCACCCTCTGCTTTAGGCGCATCGCGAAGTTCCTGCAAGAATACGGAGAAACGCTCTTTCAAAGCCTTGGCATCGCCAAAAACCTTGGGGTCGATAGCCATAAAGCCGTGGCAAGTACCACCCTTACCGTTTATATGGGTGTGGTTTGAGGTGAGTCCGCCCGAGAAAATCGAACAGAAAATTTCACAAAGCATACCGTAACCGTAACCCTTGTGGCCGCCTAATTGTTCAGTATCTCCGCCAAGAGGCACTATTCCGCCGCCGTTTTTGCCAACAATATTTTTGAGCACACGGTCAGCATCACTGCAGGGCTTACCGTTTTCATCCAAAGCCCAACCCTCAGGCAAGGGTTTTGAAAGTTTGTTGTAAATTTCGAGTTTTCCTCTTGTTACAACTGTGGTTGAAGAATCAAAGAAGAAAGGATATGGTTCTGCGGGCATTGAAATAGCAATCGGGTTAGAGCCGAGCATTGCCTTGCGCGCATATGTAGGCACCATAATAGCCTCGGAATTGGTCATAGCAAAGCCTATAAGACCTTGGTCGCAAGCCATTTTTGCATAATAACCCGCGATACCGAAATGGTTTGAATTTTTAACACTTACCACTGCCATTCCGCTCTTTTTAGCCTTTTCTATCGCAAGATTCATAGCATCAATAGAAATCAACTGACCCATACCGTCATGTCCGTCAATCACAGCCGAAACGGGTGTCTCGAAAATAACCTCCGGCTTAGCATCAACATGAATAAGGCCCTTTTCAATACCCTTGTGGTAACGCACAAGTCGCTGCATTCCGTGTGATTCAATTCCGTAAACATCTGACAAAAGCAAAACATCGGTGATTTTTTCCGCCTCATCGCTTGTGAACCCAAATTTAAGGAAAGCATCACAACAAAATCTTTTTAACTGGTCATAAGTGTATCTTATATACATTTTACCCGCCCCTTTTTAACAAAAGTGTTTTACAAATTACACTATACCATATTTTCTAAAATAAAGCAATAAAACAATGCCTTTAAAACACATTTTTCACTTTTCGCAAAAAATAACGGCAGAGAGAAGTTAATCTCCCTGCCGATGTTTAACTTTTTTGATTTCAGAATTATTTGTTGTCCGACTTTGCAGAACAACCGCCGTCACATTTACTGCTGCACCGTTTAGCATAAGGACAGCCGATACACGTCTCGCCCTTTCTTTTTGCGCGGATAAGATACCATATAATACCCGTCGCAATTATAAGCAAAATCAAAATAACAATAACATTTTCCATAATCAAAATCCTAACTGAGATATATTATTTTGCAGTTTTCAGAGCATACTCGGCTTTCATTTTTTTATTTGTGTTCACAATAATACTGATTACAACTGCAATCATAACCGCAACAGCAATAGCGCCGCCGATAGCCGCGCCAATATTAAGCGTGCCGCCGACAATGAGCGTTCCAATAGTGTAAACAAGGTATGATACCGTGTAACCAACCGCAAGTTGAAGGCCAATACCGCCCCAAAGCCATTTTGCGCTCTTCATTTCGGAATTCATTGCACCGATAGCTGCAAAGCAAGGAGGAGTATAAAGGTTAAACATCAGATATGCAAGAGCTGCAACCTTAGTGATTGCCATAATGCCTGCCACCTCTGCGCCTGCGCCCTCCATCATAGTGAGTTCTTCAGTATCAATGAGATTTTCAAGTCCCACAAAGCAAACTGCCAATGTGCCGACAACGTTTTCCTTGGCAATGAAGCCGGTAACTGCTGCTGCAGCCAACTGCCAGGAAAGAACACCAATGATAGGTACAAGCAGATAAGCAAAGGGAGTTGCGATAGAGGCAAGAATGGAAGAATCGGCGTTTTCGGCTACTGCAAAACTCCAAGTAAATGTCTGCATTAACTGAACTGCCATATTGCAAAGCAAGATAATTGTGGCCGCTTTTACGATATATGCCCAACCACGACTGCACATAGATTTGAAGGCAAGCCAAAGAGAAGGGGCCTTATATTCGGGAAGTTCAATAATAAAGAAGGATTTTCGAGCACGGTAACCTGTAATAGCATTGATAAGCAGTGCACCGAGGAAAATAAGCGCAATACCCGCAAAATACATCAACGCACTAACCCATCCTGCATTGTCGAAGAAAGCACCTGCAAACAGTGCGATAACGGGAATCTTGGCACCGCAAGGCATAAAGGGAGCAAGCATTGCAGTGGCTCTGCGCTCACGCTCATTACGAATGGTGCGGCTTGCCATAATACCGGGAACGGCACAACCTACCGTGATAACAAACGGAATGACCGATTTACCCGAAAGGCCAACTCTTTTGAAAATAGGGTCAAACACAACTGCCGCACGGGACATATATCCGCAATCCTCCAAAAGAGCAATGAGGAAATACATTACCATAACAAGAGGAAGGAAACCCACAACTGCTGCAACACCGCCAATAATACCGTCAACTACAATGGCTTGCAAAAGAGGGTGTGCATTTGCTAAGAGTTCTCCGATATAACCTTGGAACGATTCTACTGCACCTGCCAATATACCTTCAAGCCACTTGCCAAGTCCAAGCGGACCTTCTGCCTGAGAAATATGAAATACAAGGAACATCACTGCAGCAAAAATCGGGATTCCGAGCCATTTGTTTGTGAGAACATCATCAATCTTATCGCCGAAATTCTTATCTTTAGTAAGAACTTTGCGGATTTCAACATCTTTAACAATACTGTTTACAAATTCAAAACGCTTGCGGTCTGCAGATTCTACCTGTACTTTATCTGTAAGGTCAATATCTTCCTGTATGTAAGGAGCGGTTTGCTCTTTGCCTATCTGCGCCTTTGCAGATTCAATCAGCGTTTTTAATCCGTTTGCCGAAGTGGAAACGGTCTTCACAACGGGACAACCCAGTTTTTCCGAGAGAGCATCCGCATCAATTTTATTGCCTTTTTTTCCTGTTATATCACTCTTGTTAAGCGCCACCACAACAGGAATTCCAAGTTCCAAAAGTTGAGTAGTAAAGAAAAGGCTACGGCTCAGGTTGTCAGCATCCACGATGTTGATGATAACATCGGGATTTTCATTCTTCACGTAAGAACTTGTAATGCTTTCCTCGCTCGTAAACGGCGACATAGAATATGCGCCGGGAAGGTCTACGGCTATAATTTGTTCTCCGCCTGCGTACACCTTCTTGATTGGGTGTTCTTTTTTGTCAACCGTAACACCTGCCCAGTTGCCGACCTTTTCATTAGAACCGGTCAAAGCATTATACATTGTGGTCTTACCTGAGTTTGGGTTGCCTGTCAAAGCAATTCTCATGGGTCTCATCCTCCTGATTCTTAACTTTATATAAATCCTTTCGGATAAAGTTATAAATTCAAGTTAGCCACCGCTAACCGATGGGCCAAAAAAATAAGCCGCAACTTATTCTTTTATCATATGATAATGGCTTCTGCCAATTGATTATCAATGTTGTAACGACCGTCTTTAATGGAAACGGTGCAGCCGCCCTTGCGGTGTGCAATTATGGTGATAGCTTCGCCACTATAACAGCCAAGAGAGAACAGAAATGCATTCAGTTCTTCATCGTCAGTATTAATTTGCTGAATAATGTATTCTTTTCCTTCTTCTGCTTCTCTTAAATTCATATTTATTACCACCGTATCACAAGCGGTTAGTTGTTGCTAACCGTTAATCCTAAAATACAGTTAGCCACTGCTAACCTCAGTATAGTATAATCTCTTTTTAGCATTTTGTCAAGCCATTTTTTAGAAAAATTCTCCTTTTTTGCACATTTTTTTACTTTTTGGTTTTTAACATTTTTCTTGCAAAAACGTATATTGATATCGGTGATAATATGCAATGCAAAAGCACGGTCCCTCCTCCTTTATGCAAGGAGGGGGACGGGGCGCCTTGGCTGAGCCGCCCGAACTTATTACAGTTTCACTATTGTTGTTTACTCTCGTTTTTCACAAACAGAGACACAATTTGTATAACAAAAACAAGTGTGAAATAAATATTCCATATTGTTAAATTTGCAACACCCGTACCGCATCCGACAAATATCCAAAGAGGAACTGTTACAACAATAAAAGTGAATTTTAAGGTGTTAAATAGTTTTCGGTTTTCTGTAAAAGCCATTATTCCGTCAGGCAAATAAATTACTATTACAATTAAAGCAATTAACAGCGAATAAATCCAAAATTTGAAAGCTTGTCCCATACCGTGACCTGCATACTCATAGTCACCCAACGAAAGAATAGCAAAAACATAATAAATTATGTGAAAAATTAAACCCATTACCGTCAAAATCTTGTTCATTCAATCACCGTCTTAGGTGTGTTATAGCATAAAATCGGTAATAAATCAATGCGGAGGATTTTTTATAATTCGTGGCGAAGCCACACCGAAATTATTCATTATTCATTAGCGAAGCGACTTACATTTTCATTATTCATTTGAAAATCCGTTCATTTATTTAATGAATAATGAACGATGAAAAATGAATAGTGAATAATACAAACAAAAATCCCGCCCACTTTCGTGAACGGGATTTTTGGGAGTTTCGAACTTAATGACACGAATGAAAGGGCTCTGAAAACCGAAGGGTTAACTATGCTTATTTTTACACATACGAATAAAGTGCTCAAAAATTGCTGCACCGTCAACAGTATCTTCCCTATGTTTAGAAAAGCACATCCTCTCAGGATGCCACTGTACTCCAAAAACAGGAAGTCTTTCATGTTCAAGGCCTTCTACCACTGTATTGTCGGCCGACATCATAGTAACCTGTAAGCCATTACCAAGCTCCCTTATCGCTTGATGATGAAAGCTATTAACAACGAAATTGGCTCCATATAAGCCCTCCGCTATACTGCCCTTTGTGGCGCTGACACGGTGTATAAGGTCAAAATCGGAAAAAGATGAATGTTCATTAGCATTATCTATATGCTGATAAAGCGTGCCAGCAAAAAAGATATTAATAAGTTGACAGCCACGGCAAATACCCAGTATCGGCTTACCGGCATCAACAAAAGCTTTCAGCAACGCAAATTCAACATCATCTCTTGCACGATCAATATCGACCGATCCGTCAATTTCTTCTCCATAGTATTTAGGGTCGATATCATTACCACCGCATAAAATAAGTCCATCATAATCGGTATCTATTTTCGGTAAATAATAAGCATCGGCTATTCCACCAACACCGTTTACAGCATCAATATAAAACTGTAATTTCTTGTTGCCTGACAATAAAATTCTTGGCATTTGCATATCTATCACCACCTAATTGTTAGTATAGCATAAAAGCAGCAATAAATCAATGCGAAGCATTGTATGTATTCCGTCGAAAGACGGAATGTAATCATTTTCGTAAGAAAATGTATGTAATCACGGCAACGCCGTGGATGTAATCCACCGTAGGTGGTATGTAATCAATCCGAAGGAAGAAACATACAAAGCTTACGCTTTGATAACATACAGTTCGCAAAGCGAACTGACTACATACGCCTATCGACGATTACATCAAAGTCCTTCGGATTGGATAAAAAATAAGACAGTCCAAAGACTGTCTTATTTTTTGGGACCGACACTCAAAATGGAACCGGTCTAAAAACCTGATTTTCTTTTTATTTATATCAAATCTTCAAAATGACTGCTCTTGTATCCGCAGTATTTTAAAAAAGAAAAAGTTGCTGTAAGTTTTTCCTCAAAATCGGGTTGATAATTCTTGTAATCGGCATAAAAATATTGCTCATGTATCATAACACGTATACCATTTTGGTCAATCAGTTTTTCCAATTTTGCCAAAATATCTTGTTTTGAGAAACAATTTAACACAATATCTATTGAAGCAAAACTTATTGCTCCGCTTTCGACTATTTCTCCTTCACGAATTCGAACAGCCTCATTCTCCACCAAACCATAAGATGTTCGTGGTTTTTCCTTGTCACCAAAAAGACCCAAAAGACCTAAAACATTATTTTCGGCAAGTGCTTTTAAGCCCTCTGCTGTTGTGAGACAATAATGAATTGTTGTTGTTTTTGCTAAAGCGGAAGGTGAAGCAAAACGTATAATTTGTTCATTTACCTTTTTGCAATCTTGATACACTTCATCATATTCTGAAAATTCATAAGGTTTTATATTTTCAAAATCGGAGTGAAAGGACAGTTTCAACCAATCCGCATTTTCCTCCCATTCGGAATAATAAGCCGAGCTCATTTTTGAAAGGTCAAAATCCTCCGTGCGGTAGAATAAATTTAACTGTACTTTCAAATCAAATTCTTCGTGCAGACGCTTATACATAGCAAGATACGGATGTTCAAAAATACTGTTATAAGCGTTTTCGATTATTTCTTTTAAAAACCGAATATTGTCATCCACTGTAAAACAGAACGTTTTCATATCATCCCCCCCTATTTGTAGTATAGCATAAAAGCGAAGATAAATCAATGCGGAGCATTGTATATCATCAATTCCGCAAGGAATTGCATATCATCAAAACGAAGTTTTGTATATCATCATTGCGAAAGTATTTTTGATACACACCTAAAGGTGTGATGAGATACAAAGGCGGTGCGCCGCCTTTGATGATATTCACGCTGACG
>SVPU01000012.1 GCA_015065685.1 Oscillospiraceae bacterium
CCACTGATCGACTGACGGTGGCTCACCACCACACACTAAATTAGAAAGCTCAAGATATTTTGTGAGAGTTCGAAGTCATACGCAAAACGGCCGAAAATATCTTTTTTATAGTCCTTACACAAAAATCCTTGTTCTTTTGAACAAGGATTTTTTATTGTATAATGAAAAATGCCGTTTCTGCAAACTGCAGAAACGGCATTTTATTTAGCATCATAAATTAATTTATTTTTTCAATGGTAATCCAACAACCGCCACAAGCAACCATAAAGAATGCCATAATAAGAACAAGAATAAGTGCAAATATCTTTTTAATGGTGTCCTCCGCTTAAATTTATTTAACCTAATAATACTTGTAACTTTGAAAGATTGAGTTCGGATGTTGCTCTAAGGGGGATATCGGGAGTTTCCCCTACCACGCCAATACCTACCGAGCGCATACCAGCGGCACGAATTGCTTCGATACCTGCGGCGGCATCCTCGATGCCGACACATTCACTAGAAGGCAACCCCAAAGCCTCGGCGCAAGTGAGAAATACATCTGGCGCGGGTTTACTGTTCGGCACTTTCGCCGCATCGGCTACATAGTCGAACAAATCCGCTATTCCGAGATTTTTTAAAATTTCGGGAGCGTTTCGGCTTGCAGAGGCCACCGCCATACGAATACCTGCGGCGCGGCAATCGGACAAAAACTCTGATACGCCCGGCAAGATGTCATCGGCGGTTACCTGACTAATCATCTCAACATAGCGAGTATTTTTCTTATTTGCCAACGCATTTTTTTCATCCTCTGTAAATGAATCCAATACTCCGTTAATCTCTAAAATGATTTCGAGAGACCTAATACGGCTGACACCTTTTAGGCGCTCGTTGTCAACCTCATTAAAATGCCAACCGCGCTCATCGCACAATTCTTTCCAAGCGGCGAAATGATACTTGGCAGTATCGGTCAACACCCCGTCCAAGTCAAACAAAAAAGCCTTTATATGCATATTATTCCTCACATTTTCACTGTTATAGTTGAATTTTCATCGCTGAGGACTGTGTCATTACCTGCAATACATACGGGCAAACTGCCACCTTGTACCGCAACAGTCACGTCGGTTTTTGTAACCTTTACTTCAATATTCACGCCGCGGTAAACCAAGTGATAGGTCATACCGTTCCACTCTTTTGGAAGTTTGGGGTCAACAGTCAACTTGCCGTCGGTAAAAGAAGCGCCGCCAAATCCAAACACTGCTACTTGCCATGTGCCGCCGAAGTTGGCGAAATGCAAACCGCTGATGGTGTTGAGTTTGAGGTCGGCAATATCTAAGTAAGCACAATTTTTGAAGTATTCATACGCTTGTTCATCTTTACCGATACGTGCACCCAACCACGCATAAGGCGCATAACTAAGTGAACTATCGTGCGCTGTGCGGGGTTCGTAGAAATCATAAGCGGCGATTTTTTCAGCTTCGCTGAATTTTTCAGGTAACAAACACATAAGCGTTGCAACATCGGATTGCTTGGTAACCTGGTAGAAAGGTAACCATTCGTGATTCATTGTAGAGTCAACAATACGTTTTGCAGTTGGCTTTGCCTTTTTCATATCTAAGAAACGGCGGTTGAAATAATTGGAGTCTTCCGCAATAAGTTTACGTTTTTCATCATAGCAAATATATAGACCGTCTGCGATTGCAAGCCATTTTTCAGTTTCGGCAAAACTGAAATTAGTCTTAGTACACAACTTTGCAAATTTTTCGGGCGCCTCAGTTTCCATTTTGGTGAGTATTTCTTTGGCGGTGCGCAAATTGAGCGCCGCCATTGTGTTTGTATATGCATTGTCGTTAACGTAAAAATCATACTCATTAGGACCGCGCACTGTATTTATGTGCCAATAGCCATCCCACTCGCTATAATCTGCGCGGCTTGCCCAGAAACGAGCAGTTTCCATTAAAACTTCGGCACCCATTTCGAACATAAACTCAGAATCTTGTGTTGCCAAGAAATATTGGCGAATTGCATAGGCAATATCGGAGATAATGTGGATAGAATAGTATCCTCCGCCACCGATTGGAGTCTGTTCGCGGCACTTTTCGCATGCTTGCCAAGGATACATAGCACCTTCAAACCAATTGTATTTTGCATATCTGCGGGCAACATCTAATCCGTGGTAGCGCCAAGCGAGCATACGGCGTGATGATTCGGGGTCGGTAAATGTGAAGAACGGTAATTGGAATATTTCATTATCCCAGAACACGCATCCCTCATACTGTTCACCGGCTAAGCCTCGAGCACCAATGCTCACGCGGTCGGTATGGGTGGGGCAAACACACATAAGTTCAAATAAATCGAATCGTAAGGCGGTTTGGTCATCGGTGTTGCTATCCACCTCGATGTCACAATTTGCCCAACGCTCTGCCCAACGATTCTTGTGAGCGGCATCAATTTCATCCCAATTTATTTCTGATGTTAAAAACTCATCAATTTTTTGTGCTGAATCTGTACCGTCATTATCGGTATAAACAGCAACAATTTTGCGAAGTTCAACCTTATCGCCTGTTTTTAATTTGAGATTCCACTCGCGACCGCTAACGAAATCATTGGTATACACACTTCCATCTACGGCAACACCGTTTACTGTAAGCACAGTTTGCCCGGCGGCGAAAATATGATTGTCATCTTCGCTGTCTATTAATGTGACTATACTGTCAGTACCGATTTCTCGGCTTAAAATATGGTTAAGACCTGGTTGCACGGGGTCGGGTTCGCGGCTTATGAGGTTTAAGTTGTGCACATCACTGTCTATAAGCGCGCGGAAAGTAAGTTCCATATCTTTGTCTGCAACAAGAGTGGCATCTTGGCGAACACGGTGAACGTCTACCATATCTGCAAATCGGGATAAGGTGATATCAAGACAGTCATCATAACGATAACAACGGGTATATACTGCGCCCTGCATATCAAGTTCGCGTCTGTAATTGGTTATATTGTCAACACCATTAATTTGTTTTCCGTCAACAATAATATGTAAACGCAAAATATTCATAATGTTGCACAAATCGCGGCGTTTGTCTTCGAAAAGTCTGCCACCAAGTTCGCTGTTACTGCGCACACCTGCAAGATATATTCCGCCGTTACCTGCTTCACTGGCGGTATCTTCTTCATAAAAACCACGGATACCGAAATAACCGTTTCCGACGGTGAACAAAGCGTTTTGACTTTGTCTTTTCTTTCCGGTTTCGTGATTTAAAGAATAAATCGACCAATTTGTATATTCCATCATACTGCCTCCTAAATTTTGTTATTTTATTTTAGCATTTATGTATTATCAAGTCAACCAAAATAAGTAGGCAAAGCGCCGATTTTTAGCCTTTTTTATCATATTAAAACAGAAAAAGCGGATATCCCGAAGGATATCCACTTTTCGAATTTACATTTTAGCAAGATTTGCTTTAAGGTTAGCGAGTTGTTCTTTGAGCTCTTCGGGGAGTCTGTCGCCAAACTTCTTATAGTGCTCTTCAATCTCTTCAGCTTCCTTAGTCCAGATGTCCTTATCAACCTCGAGGATAGATTTGAGAACCTCAATATCCATATCCAAATCTGTAAGGTCAATGTCTTCAGGCTTCGGAACATAACCGATAGCGGTCTCAGTGGCGTCAGCCTTGCCTTCGCAACGGTCAATAATCCAGTTGAGAACTCTCATATTATCGCCAAAGCCGGGCCAAATGAAGTTGCCTTCATCATCGGTGCGGAACCAGTTAACATTGAAAATCTTGGGAGCCTTGTCGCCAAGCTTTTCACCCATTTCGAGCCAGTGCTTGAAATAGTCGCCCATGTGATAACCGCAGAAGGGGAGCATTGCCATAGGATCGCGGCGAACAACGCCAACAGCACCTGCGGCAGCAGCGGTGGTTTCAGAAGCCATTGCAGAGCCTACGAATACACCGTTAACCCAATCCTTTGATTGATATACAAGCGGAGCGCACTTAGCACGGCGGCCGCCGAAGATAATAGCAGAAATCGGAACGCCTGCGCCCTTGTCAAACTCTTCTGAAATGCAGGGGCAATTTGCAGCAGGAGCGGTAAATCTTGAGTTGGGATGAGCGGCGCAGGTAGACTTATCAGCCTTGTTGAACTTAGCAGGATCCCAAGGATTACCCTTCCAATCGAGTGCGTTTTCGGGAAGATTCTTATTAAGGCCCTCCCACCAAACTGTGTTATCGTTAAGGTCTAACGCTACGTTTGTGAAGATTGTATCCTTCTTTGTGCTCTCGAGCGCATTAAAGTTAGAATGCTCGTTAGTGCCGGGGGCAACGCCGAAGAAGCCATTTTCGGGGTTGATAGCATAAAGTCTGCCATCGGGACCTATCTTCATCCAAGAAATATCATCGCCAACAGTCCAGATTTTATAACCCTTCTTGCGTAAATACTCGGGAGGAATAAGCATTGCGAGGTTGGTTTTACCGCAAGCAGAGGGGAATGCAGCTGCAACATACTTAACTTCGCCTTGAGGATTCTCAAGTCCCAAAATAAGCATATGCTCAGCCATCCAGCCTTCCTTCCAGCCTTGGTAAGAAGCGATACGAAGTGCGAAGCACTTTTTACCAAGCAATACGTTTCCGCCGTAGCCCGAGTTTACAGAGATGATTGTGTTATCTTCGGGGAAGTGGCAGATGTAACGATTTTCGGGGTCAACATCACAGCGTGAGTGAAGACCTCTTACCCAGTCATTGCTATCGCCCAAAACTTCGAGAACCTTGGGACTAACGCGTGTCATAATAAGCATATTAAGAACAACGTATACAGAGTCGGTAACTTCAATACCAATCTTAGCAATAGGTGAGCCGATAGGACCCATTGAATAAGGGATTACATACATTGTGCGGCCCTTATAGCTTCCCTTTGCGATTTTATAAAGCTTTTCATACATTTCATCGGGGTCGCACCAGTTGTTGGTGGGGCCTGCGTTTTCTTTTGTTTTTGAACAGATAAATGTACGGTCCTCAACACGTGCAACATCGTTGGGATTTGTGCGGTGCAAATAGCAACCGGGGAGCACGTCCTGATTAAGCTTTGTGAGCTCGCCAAGCTTAACAGCTTCTTCTCTCAAAGCTTCTCTTTGCTCGTCGCTTCCGTCAATCCAAACAACCTTGTCAGGAGTGAGGAGTTCTTTCATTTCATCTAACCATTTAATAACGGTTTTGTTGTTAGTCATTTTGGTTTCTCCTTTTGGTACAATTTTTTCCTTTTACATTATATATTACCGAAAAGAAAAAAGCAATACACTTTGCAAAAAATTAACAATATTTTCTTAAAATTTTAATGGGATAATATCATTTTTCGCAAAAAGGGGTGAGTTGATTTTTGCTTTATTTGTGGTATAATAAAAATATAAAATAAAAGGTGGCGGGAAAATGTTTGATGCTGTTAAAATTAAAAATGAATGCGTTGCTTGGATAAGAGAGTTTTTCGAAAATAACGGAAAAGGCTGCAACGCCGTTATAGGTATATCGGGAGGAAAGGACAGCTCGGTGGCGGCGGCGCTTTGCGCTGAGGCATTGGGTGCTGACCGCGTTATTGGTGTTCTTATGCCGCAGGGCACGCAGCACGATATTGATATGGCATATATGCTTGTAAATCATCTAGGAATAAAGCATTATGAAATAAATGTTAAGGATGCCATAGATGGCGTATTAAATGCTTTCCCCGAGGACCTTGAGGTTTCGGAGCAATCAAAGGTTAATTTGCCGCCACGCATCAGAATGGCGGTGCTTTATGCGGTTAGTCAGTCGCTAAACGGTAGAGTGGTGAACACCTGCAATCTTTCAGAAGACTGGGTGGGGTATTCCACACGCTATGGTGATGCGGCGGGCGATTTTTCACCCATGGCAAACCTCACGGTTACAGAGGTGAAGGCGGTTGGCAGAGTACTTGGTCTTCCTGAGGAATTGGTGGAAAAGGTGCCGATTGACGGTCTTTGCGGCAAAACCGATGAGGAGAATTTGGGCTTTACCTATGCGGAGCTGGATGTATATATCCGCACGGGGAAAATAGATGACGCCGCTAAAAAAGAGTTAATTGACAGAAAGCATAAAATGAATTTGTTTAAATTACAGCTTATGCCAAGCTTTAAGCCATCAGAGGTATAATGAATTTTAAAATAAAAAAATCGGAGTGATTTCACTCCGATTTTTGTTTTGTTATATTTCTTCAATTTCCCAATAATAACGGCGGTTGGAGGGTGGAAAATCTTCTAACACACCATATTCGGGGTCAAAAAATGTGCCCTTGAAATAAAGCGACCAATGCCAACAGTGAGGCGTTTCAAGACTCAAAACGCAAATATCGGGCAGGTCTTCTTTTTTTTGCACCTCTTTGCGTTCTTTTTTGAAATTCACACCGCAATGCGTTAGAGCATCAAGCATCTGCTTTAGGGTGGTTTCTCTCTCGGTTCCAACCAGCCGCACAATCTCGGCAACGCTCTTTCCCGTGAGCATAGCGAGAACTGCTTGTCCGCACTGAAGCGGGGTGGGCTCATAAATATGAGTTACATTTTTTACTAACGGCATAACTTTAAATATACTTAATATTGGTTGTGTGACTCTCAATGAATTCTATATTCGGGAATTCTGCGGAGAGTTTTGCCTTTAAAGGGGACACCACAACATCCTCGGTGTTAAAATGACCGCAATCAAAGAGAGAAACGCCATTATCAAAGGCGGTTAGGAATTGATGATGCTTGATATCGGCAGTAACAAGTGCATCGAAGCCGCCATTTATAGCCTCGGCGATGAAATCGCCACCGCTACCCGAGCACACCAAAACATTTTTGATAGTCTTTTTGCCATCAACAAATTTCACAACGCCGCCAAGCTTTGCTTTGAGCTGCAAAGCAAATTCTTGGGCACCGATGGGTGAAATTTCGCCGCATTGCAGAATATAGCCATCGCTTGCGGTGTGGGTTTTAACTTTTTCAAGCCCTATTTTCTCACAAAGGCAGCTGTTAACGCCGCCGATTGCCATATCGAGATTTGTGTGCATTGATATAACCGCAATGCCTCTTCTTATAAGCTCGAAAACGATACTTTCATCGGTTACACGCTTAAGGGGTGAAAAGATAACGGGGTGGTGGGTGATTATAAGCTCGCAGGATTTTTCTGCCGCTTCGCTCAGGGTTTCCATTGTGCAGTCAAGCGCAACAAGTACGCGTTTTACATCTGCATTTTTGTTGCCCACAAGAAGCCCAACATTATCAAATTCACAAGCGGTATTTACAGGGCAAAATGAATCTAAAAATGCTAAAATTTCTTTAATTTTCATAATTTATCACTTCTTTGCGAAGGAATCTTTAAGCGCTACTGTGCGGTTGAAGATGAGCTTTCCGTCTTTAGAATCGGGGTCAACCGTGAAATAGCCCTGTCTCATAAACTGGAAGGTTTCGCCAACCTTTACATCCGACAAGGAGGCATCTAACTTACAGCCCGTCAGCACTGTGAGTGATTCGGGATTAAGGTTATCTGCGAACGAGGAAACACCCTCTTCGTCGCTTGGGTTTGGAACATTGAAAAGGCGCTCGTAAACACGAACATCGGCATCAATGCAGTTGTTTGCATTAACCCAATGTAGTGTGCCCTTAACCTTTCTGCCATCGGGGGTCTCGCCACCGAAGCTTTCAGGGTCATAGGTGCAGTGAACAACGGTGATATTACCGTTTTCATCGGTCTCATGAGAAGCATATTTAACAAAATATGCACCCTTAAGGCGAACCTCTTTTTGAGGACACAAGCGGAAGTATTTTCCGGGAGGGTCGAGCATAAAATCATCCTGCTCGATGAAAATTTCCTTTGAAAAAGTAACGGTGGTTTTGCCAAGTTCGGGCTTGTTGGGGTTAACATCAACCTCAATTCTATCGGTCATGCCCTCGGGATAGTTATCAATAACAACCTTAAGTGGCCTGAGCACAGCCATCGCTCTTGCGGCATTTTCGTTAAGGTGATCGCGCACACAAGATTCGAGCAAGGCGTAATCTATAACACTGTAAGCCTTTGAAACGCCGATTTTATCAACGAAATTGCGGATAGCTTCAGAAGGATAACCACGGCGGCGCATACCGCAGATGGTTGCCATTCTCGGATCATCCCAACCCGAAACCAAGCCATCGTTCACAAGCTTTAAGCACTTTCTCTTGCTTGTGAGAGTGTAGTTAACATTCATTCTTGCGAATTCTATCTGGCGGGGCGCCTCGGGAATCTCGAGCACCTCTAAGAACCAGTTATAAAGCGGGCGGTGGTTTTCAAATTCGAGTGAGCAAAGTGAGTGAGTAACACCCTCTTTAGCGTCGCTTAACGGGTGCGCAAAGTCATACATAGGATAAACACACCATTTATCGCCTGTTCTGTGGTGATGAGCGTGCATAATTCTATAAATTACGGGGTCGCGCATATTGAGGTTTGAAGAAGCCATATCAATTTTGGCTCTTAGCACCATTGCACCGTTTTCGAATTCACCGTCGGTCATTCTTTTGAATAAATCCTTGGTTTCTTCTATCGGTCTGTCGCGATAGGGACTATTAACGCCTGCCTCTGTTAAGGTGCCTCTCATTTCGCGAATCTCATCTGCTGAGGATTCATCAACATAAGCCAAGCCCTTATCTATAAGCTTTAGAGCACATTCGTAAATGTAATCAAAATAATCAGATGCAAAATAAACATTATCCCAATTAAAGCCGAGCCATTTGATATCTTCCTTAATAGCATCAACATATTCCACATCTTCTTTTGTGGGGTTGGTGTCATCAAGCCTTAAATTGCAAGTGCCGTTATATTTTTCGGCAGTTGCAAAGTCAATGCAGATAGCCTTTGCGTGGCCTATGTGCAAATAACCGTTAGGCTCAGGGGGAAAACGGGTCTGAACCTTTTTGTACACACCCTCTTTTAAATCTTCATCGATAAAATCGTGAATAAAATTAGAGGGTTTTGTTTCTTCTGTTAATATTACATTTTCTTCCATAAAATAAACCTCTTAAAAATTGGAAATTGCATTATCAATTCGTTTTATACATTCATCTTTACCCAACACCTGCATAATGCTGCAAAGGTCAGGCGTGTTTCTTCTGCCTGTTATTGCAATTCGGAGCACTGTGCTTAGATCACCTGCGTGACCCTTGAATGCATCAGGGTCTGCCTTATATTGCTTTGTTTCTGCAGCAAAACCGATTTTGGGGGCGATTTCTTTTATTTTATCAAACCAAGCCTGTCGGTCATCCTCAGCAGAATAAACGTTTTTATATTCTAAAAGGAAAGCTTTGGCATCATCGGCTGCTATATTTTCGGGCAATTCGAAGTTTGGAGCAAAGAGCTCTTCAAACATATATGCGAAATATTCCTTAACCTCGCTCCAGCGTGCAATATCCTTTCTCGGCTTTGGAACATCACGGTCGATAGCCAAAACAGACTTTGTGTATTCGGGGTTCTTGGTGAGTATATTATAAAACTCAGCGTCAAACTCTTTTGCCCACTCGGTTAATTTTTGGTAAACCTCGCTGCTTGAGAGCTTTGCTACCATATTTTTGCTAACATCTAAAAGCTTAACCTCATCAAACAAAGCACCCGAAACACTCATCTTTTTCAGATTAAATTTAAATTCCTTATAAGAAGCGTTGGGGTTGGCTCTGCGCCAATCTTCAAAGTCAGATGCGGCAACTGTCATAAGATAGTTGATAACACACTCACTGTCATACCCTTGCTCTGCAAAGAAATGAACAGCAGCCTCAGGGTCTTTTCGCTTCGAAATTTTACGCTTTGCGCCGTTTTCCAATTTCATTATAGGGGAAATATGACCGAATTTGGGCAGCTTAAAGCCTAAAATTTTAAATAACTGAATGTGTTTCGGCACAGAGGATATCCATTCATCACCGCGAAGCACGTGGGTGGTGCGCATTAGGTGGTCATCCACAGCGTGAGCAAAATGGTAGGTGGGGATACCATCTGATTTGAGAAGAACGAAATCCTCATCGTTTTCAGGCATTTCTATTTTGCCCTTAATTGTGTCCTCAAAAACAACCTTGTTTTCTTCGTTTCCGGGAGATTTTAAACGAACAACAAAGGGCTTACCCTCGTCAATGAGTGCTTTGGCCTCTTCATAGCTTATATCGCGGTGCTTTGCCCATTTGCCGTAATAACCCGTGCGAAGCTTCTGTGCTTCTTGCTCTGAGCGAACCGCTTCCAATTCTTCGGCGGTGCAGAAACAGGGGTATGCAAAGCCTTGCTTTATAAGCTCTTTAGCGTAAGATTGATAAATTTCGGCGCGGCGACTTTGCTGATAGGGACCGTAATCGCCCTTTTGCTCGGCGCCTGATACAAAGCCCTCATCAATGCTGATACCAAAACGCTTAAGACCATCAATGATATCTTCAATTCCGCCTTCGATTTCACGCTTTTTATCAGTGTCCTCAATTCTTGTGAAGAAAATACCGCCTGATGATGTTGCGGTTATTCTGTTAACAAGCGCTGCAAAAAGAGTGCCAAGGTGCAAATATCCTGTCGGACTCGGTGCAATACGCACAACCCTAGCACCCTCGGGCAAATTACGGGCGGGGTAGAGATTTTCATAATATTCGGGGGTTTTATCAATATGGCCCAGCAAAAGCTCTGCCAATAATTCGTTGTTGTTCATTAAAGTGAATGCTCCTAAAATTAGTTTTCCTTGAGTAATTTGTTAAGTTCGGACATAAATGTGTTAATATCCTTAAACTGACGGTAAACACTCGCAAAGCGAACATAAGCAACCTCATCGATTTTCTTAAGCTTGTCCATAACAAGTTCGCCGATTTTTTCTGAGCTTACCTCTCTGTCAAGTGAGTTTTGAATAACAACCTCAATTTCATCAATCATATTATCGAGTGTATCAAAAGATACGGGACGCTTTTCGCAAGCGCGCAAAAGACCTGTCATAAGCTTTTCACGGTTGAAGGTTTCTCTCGATTTATCCTTCTTGATAACAATAATCGGGAGACTTTCAATAACCTCATAGGTTGTGAAGCGCTTGGTGCATTGCAAGCATTCGCGTCTGCGACGGATTCTTTGGCCCTCATCTGTTGGGCGAGAGTCTATAACCTTGCTTTCTTCGTATCCACAAAATGGACATTTCATAAAAATTTCCCCTTTATAAGTAAATTATGGTACACTTATGATTTATTATACTATATATAGTATAAAATTACAAGTACAAATTAATATAAAAAGGAAGGGGTGCGCCAATCGGCGCACCCCTTTGGGCTCTATGGATTAGCAGCAACCGCAATTATTGTCGCAGCCGCAATTACCATTGCTTACCGCATTGCCGCCACAACCGCCGCAGCAGAAGAGGATAAGAACGAGGATTATAATCCAAGAACAGTTATTACCACCAAAGTTACACATTTAAGAAAACCTCCTTTTTTGTTTTCATCACATACTATGCAAAACAAAAAGGAGGTGTTACTTAATTTAAAACTATTTTAAATATTTTTTTCAGGCACGTTGCAATCAATAATTGTGTTGTTTTCGCAAGTGATATTTTCGCAGTTGTGGAAAATATTAAGGTATCTATATTCTTCGGGACGGTTTTCACTGTCATAACAACAGTTTATAAACTCGTTGTCGGTAATGGTTGCACCGTCAACCGCATCAAAGAATATAGCAGAATCCTTCATATTAACAAACTTATTGCCTGTTATGGTTATGTTTTTGTGCGTGGGGCGTTGTTTTTTAATATCATAGAAATAAGAAGAATGTGAAACTTTAGCAACAATTCCGCCACCAACACGTTGTCTGTTACCTATTGCATCCGCAAAGAAGACATTATTTCTGATAACCACATTTTCACCGGGTGCCATTTCGTTCCAATCTTTAACATCGCAAGAAACTAAAACTGCAGGACCTGAAATAATGCTGAAACGGTTGTTTTCAACCAAAACATTATGGGTTTGAAGCAATAAACCGCGGGCTCTTGTTGAGCGGATATCACAGTTTCTAACAATAACCTTTGCAAAATATGCTGAATTTGCAAGTTTTAAACCTTGTTTGATTTCGCCCTCAAGGTCGGTATATTCAAAGTGGTTGTAACCGTCTTCTGTTTTAAAGGAAACAACCTTGAATTGACCGACTTTTTCGAGTGTATCTTCATCATACATATAAATGATATCATCAGTGGTTGCCCATTCTTCAGGAAGTGTGTATGGTGGTGGATTATCAAATGAATGGTTGGGCCTTTTCATACCCGCTTTAATAACATTATTTTCAACGGTATAAATAGTTCCTGCTTCGTTATGGATATTAAGGGCATCATCACCGAGGTTGATGAAGTTACAGTCTTCAATAAGAAGAGTACCTGTAAGACCTTTGAAATGAATACCGTCTGCACAGCAAGAATAAATTTGTTTTGAACCGTTAGGAAGACGAACATCAAAACGGCGGAAGGTAAAATCTGAGCTTCTGGGATAAATTCCGCAACAAATTCCGGGTGAAGTTTCAATAGTTACATCTTCTAAAAGGAATCTCGCGCAAGAATAAAAGTTAAACGGTGGGGATGCATAAAGAGTGTGTCTTAAGCATATCAGTTCACCCGGGAAAATGCGTGGCAAACACTCGGCATTATTGGGGTGAATGTGGAAACGGAGTAATTGGTCACCGATTTTTTCAAACTTTCTTTGGTTGGAATCTGCCATAAAGATGTTATTATCGTTTGAAAGGTTTTCGTGGCAGCTGTCAAGACCATGAATGATTTCATCACCTGTAACAGGAAATTCATCAAAAACCTTAACATCAAAGGTTCTGTTTTCAATATCAACAGCGGTAATTCTGCCTGTGATATTTGCAGGGTTTTCGGTGGCAATGGTCATACCGAGAATATTACAGTCCTCACATTTTGTGAAAGAGAAAGCACCTTTACTCTTATAGCCTTCTCGCGCATCATAAGCGGTTATGAATTTAACGCCATATGCCGCAATTTCAACATTCTTAAGGTTAGAAAGTGCTATTTTCTGCTCAAGAAAATATTCGCCCGGCGCGATTATAATCTTACTGTTTTCGGGGTGACTTTGGATAAATTCCAAAAGTTTTGCTGCCGCGGGTTCTGTTTTTGAGGGGAATATACCCGCATCAATTGTAAATAAAGTTTTTTTCACTGAGACCACCAACTTTTATGTATTTTTAGCAGTTGCTACCTTGAATATATCATACCGAAAAAGGCTTGTCAATTGAAAAAAATCGATATTTTAACAAAAAAATATTTGACTTTTCCTGACTTTCGTGTATAATAAAAGTCAGGGAAGGTCAAAAAAGGAGAATTAAAATGAGAATAAGTGATTTAATAACCAAGGAAATTATAAGAATGCTTAACGAATCTGAAGAAAATGTTGCCGAAATTCAGCGTAATGAATTTGCGGGACTTATGGGTTGTGCGCCCAGTCAGATAAATTATGTGCTTTCTTCGCGCTTCACCCCCGAGCACGGCTATATTATTGAAAGCCGCCGCGGTGGCGGAGGTTATATCAGAATAAAGCGTGTGGTGCTTAATTCTTCTTCGGCTCTTATGCATATAATTAATTCAATAGGGGATGAAATCGATGCCCTTTCCACCAGAATAGTTATTGAAAACTGTCTTGAAGCGGGGCTTATAACCCGCGAAATTGCGCGGGTTATGGCGGCGGCAGTATCAGGCAGTGTTATGCAGAATGTCCCAATTATTTTAAGAGATAATTTAAGGGCTTCAATTCTGAAGCAAATGCTTATGATTCAGTTGTAATATTTAGAAGGTGAATATATATGTTATGTCAAAAATGCGGTAAAAACACAGCAACCACACACATTCGTACTGTAGTTGGCGGCGTTGTTAAAGAACTAAATCTTTGCTCACACTGTGCGGCAGCAGAGGGTTATACCTCGCTTTCGCACAACAGTCTTGCAGGTATGTTGGCTTCAATGTTTGGCGAAGCGGTTGAATTGGGAAGTCATCAGTCGATTAAATGTTCGGTTTGCGGTTCGACCTTTTCGGATATTGCCAAAAACGGAAAGGTTGGTTGCGCGGAATGTTATAAAACCTTTAACCAAGAACTCTTACCGTATCTTAAAAGAGTTCACGGAAGCACAAAACATGTTGGTAAAATACCAAACCGTGCGCCGCTTATAGTGGTGGAAGAAAAAGAAACGGTTGAATCACTTAAGAATCAGCTTAACCGCCTTGTGAGTGAAGAAAAATATGAGCAGGCAGCGGTGATAAGGGATAAAATAAGAGAAATGGAGGCAAAGGGAAATGAGTAGTTGGTATGATAACTGCGGGTTTGATAACGAGATTGTGATAAGCACAAGAATAAGACTCGCCAGAAATCTTTCTTCCTTGCCGTTCCCATCAATAATGACTGCCGAACAAAACGAACAACTAAAACAAAAGGTTAAAGAGGCGATAGCAGGCAGTAACACACCTTTTGCAAAAACACTTAAATATATAGATATGTCGGCAGTGCCGAAAAATGAAATTAACGCAATGGTTGAAAGGCACATAATAAGCCCCGAATTTTCTAAAAAAGCCGAAGGAAAAGCGCTTGTTATCTCGGATGATGAGAGCATAAGCATTATGATTGGAGAAGAAGACCATATAAGAATTCAGATAATACTCGGCGGTCTGCAACTTGAAAAGGCTTATGCAATCATAGAACAACTTGACAGTATTTTAGATGCAAGTTTGCACTTTGCTTTTGATGAAAATTTGGGTTATCTTACCGAATGTCCAACCAATCTCGGCACGGGACTCAGAGCATCGGTTATGATGCATTTGCCGATTTCGGAAAGAACGGGGGAAATCTCCCGTATCAGCGAAAACGTCAGTAAAATAGGTTTTACTGTGCGAGGAACTTACGGCGAGGGAACAAAAGCGGCGGCTTCGCTTTATCAGATATCCAATCAGGTAACCCTTGGTATCAGCGAAAAAAATGCGCTTGACAATTTAAAAATAATTGCCACGGGTATTTTGGAAAAGGAAAAGGCTGCACGTGAAGGCCTTGATAAAATCACGCTTGAGGATTCGGTTTTCAGAACGCTTGGAACACTCAAAAATGCGAGGATTTTAAACAGTGACGAAATGATAGGCTTACTGTCAATGATTAAACTCGGTACTTCTATGGGTATACTGAATAGAGAAATCAACCCGATAAAACTCTTAATCGAAGAAAAACCATATATGCTTATGAAGAAGCATGGTGAGGTATCCCCAAGTGAGAGGGATATTTTAAGAGCGGCGGACATTAGAGAGGCTCTTAAGGAGTTTTAAAAAATTTACGAATTTCAAGAAAGGAGAATTTCGCTATGAAATATAATTTTGGCGGTTTTACCGCGAAGGCAAATGAGGCTTTGAATCAGGCAATCAGCTCGGCAGAAATGCTGGGCCATACCTATGTTGGAAGCGAGCATTTGCTTTTGGGACTTTTAAAGGTTGGCGGTGGTGTGGCGTTTGCTGTGCTTAGCAAATACGGAATAAACGCCGAAACCACCGAACAGATTATAAAAAAAGATATAGGCTACGGCACACCAACAAAACTTTCTCCCGATTATTTCACGCCAAGGGCCAAAAAGGTTATTGAAACTGCCATGAACGGTTGCAGTAATATGGGCAAAAAGTTTGTTGGAACAGAGCATTTGCTTATTGGAATGCTCAGCGAAAGCGATAATTTTGCGGTTCGTTTTCTGAACGCTATGAAAGTATCGGTTGATGAATTACGGACTGAGGCGCTGAGGGCTTCGGGAATTGAAATAAATTCAAACGGCAATCAGTTCACAGAATCCAAGGATACATCCAATGCAAAAACCGAAACCCTTTCGAAATACGGAATAGATTTAACCGAAGAAGCAAAAAAAGGCAAGTTAGACCCCGTTATCGGAAGAAAAGAAGAAATTGAACGTGTTATTCAGATTCTTTGCAGAAGAACAAAGAACAACCCCTGCCTTATAGGTGAGCCCGGAGTTGGCAAAACTGCGGTGGCAGAGGGACTTGCGCAAAAAATTGCCGATGGCGATGTTCCCGATATTCTGCAGAACAAAAGGTTGTTCACCCTTAATCTCACAGGAATGGTTGCAGGAACAAAATACCGAGGCGATTTTGAAGAGAGAATAAAAGCGGTTATTGATGAAGTAACTAAAACAAAAGATGTTATTTTGTTTATAGATGAAGTTCATACAATTGTTGGTGCAGGGTCTGCGGAGGGCGCCACCGATGCGGCAAACATTTTAAAACCTGCATTGGCAAGGGGTGAATTTCAACTTATCGGTGCAACGACTATTGCTGAATACAGAAAGAACATTGAAAAAGATTCCGCATTAGAGCGCCGTTTTCAGCCTGTTAATGTTGGGGAACCGTCTGAGGAAGATGCGTTGCTTATTTTAAAAGGCTTAAGGGATAAATATGAAGCACACCACAAGGTGAAGATAACCGATGGTGCACTCACTGCCGCGGTTAAACTATCAAGCAGATATATAAGCGACAGATTTTTACCAGACAAGGCTATTGACCTTATAGACGAGGCAGCATCAAAGGTAAGGCTAAGTTCTTCGGGTATGCCCGATAATATAAAGCAACTTGAGGAAGAAATCGCAAATGCAGAGGAGGAAAAGGATTCTGCAATAAGCGCGCAGGATTTCGAAAAAGCGGCAACCCTTCGAGACCGCGAAAACGAACTCAGGAAGCAACTTGAAGAACAAATAAACAGTTGGAAAAGCAGCTCTCACAGCTGTGGCGAGGTTACAAAAGAAAATATAGCCCAAATTGTTTCTTCTTGGACGGGCGTTCCCGTTGTGCAATTAAGCGAAGAAGAAAGCGCACGGCTTTTGAGGCTTGAAGATGAGCTTCACAACAGAATAATCGGTCAAAATGAGGCCGTAACTGCAGTTTCAAAGGCTATAAGGCGCGGTAGAGTGGGACTCAAGGACCCCAAAAGACCGATAGGCTCGTTTATTTTCTTAGGACCCACGGGTGTTGGTAAAACCGAGCTTTGCAAGGCGTTGGCACAAAGTCTTTTTGGCAGCGAAAATATGATGATAAGGCTTGATATGTCGGAATATATGGAAAAGCACACAGTATCTCGGCTTGTCGGCTCGCCTCCCGGATATGTCGGTTTTGAGGAGGGTGGTCAACTCACCGAAAAGGTACGAAGAACACCCTATTCCGTAATTTTATTCGATGAAATTGAAAAAGCCCACCCCGATGTTTTTAATATGCTTTTGCAGATTTTGGAGGACGGAATTTTAACCGATTCGCAAGGCAGAAAGGTTGATTTTAAAAACACTGTAATTATTATGACCTCTAATGTGGGAGCGAGAAAAATCACCGATAAAAAGGTTAGTTTCGGTTTTGGCGAAGCGACAGATAGCGGTGAAAAGGATACAAAACAGGCAGTTTTATCAGAACTCAAAAACACCTTTAAGCCTGAATTTTTAAACCGCGTGGATGATATTATAGTTTTCACAAAATTATCAAGTTCTGAAATTGAAGAAATTGCAGAAAAAATGCTTGAAAACCTCGGTGTAAGGCTGAAGGGAATAGGCATTGAAATTGAATTTGCCGGAAACGTTAAAACCGAACTTGCCAAAACGGGATTTGATGAAATCTACGGTGCAAGACCGCTTCGCAGAGAAATTCAAAACAAAATTGAAGATGCGCTTAGCGAAAAAATTCTTGATGGCTCGGTAAAGAGCGGGGATAAAGTCACCGCAACATTCACCGAAAACGGATTTGAATTTAAAGTTGTATAAAAATAAAGGATGCTGACAGCATCCTTTGTTTTTTTAAGTTTCAAGTTGGATATATTTTTATGTTGTAGTTATTACAAAATTGTAACACGCGGAAAGTTTACATTAAAAATGAAATATGATATAATCGACCCGTTGATAATTTGTGATTTTTATAAGGCGGTTATATAATGAATTTTAATATAAAAAGAATTATATCATTACTTTTAGCGGTTCTGTTATCGGTTTCGGTGGTGGCCTGTAAAGAAAAAGCAGAATCGGAAACGGAAAGCAGTTTACCTGTAAATACGGATTTTAATATTGCTGAGCAAGATGATACCAAAGACCCCGAAAATACAGAAAACACTCAAATTGAAGATGGTGCAAAGGTGGATTTTTCTGCAATTCAAGTGAAAAAAGGTGTTCAGAACGGTATTGACGTTTCAAAGTGGCAAGGCAAGATAGATTGGCAAAAGGTTAAAAACGCAGGAATAGATTTTGCAATAATACGCATAGGTTATCGCGCGGAAAACGGTCAACTTTACCGCGACAGTAATGCCGACTATAACATACAACAGGCTCAAAAGGCGGGTATACTTGTAGGCGTTTATTTCTTTTCCACTGCAATAAATCAAGTTGAGGCTACCGAAGAAGCAAATTGGACTGTTTCGGTAGTAAAGGGTTATCAGATATCATATCCTGTGGTTTATGACTGTGAGGGCTTTAAAAACAGTGATAGCCGAATGTATAGTCTCACGGCGGACCAAAGAACGCAGAACGCGCTCAGCTTTTTGGAAACGGTAACAAAAGCGGGTTATGACGGTATGTTTTATGGCTCAAAATCCGACCTTACTGACAACACTGCATTTAACACGGCTCAAATAGCACAGAAGTATAAAATATGGGTGGCACAATATAAAAATCCGCCTTATCCGCAAAGCCAAAAGCCGGATTATAACGGAAGATACGATATGTGGCAATATACCAATAAAGGTATCGTTTCGGGTGTTGAGGGTAACTGCGATATGGTAGTGTCATATTTCGAAAAAGGGTTAGAGCAACCCAAAGACAGTAACGCAGAAATTATAACGGCAGAACCGCCTAAAACAGAGGAAGAACTTTTATACACAGATGTCAATGAAGATGTAACAGCAAAGAACGAGGTTAATTTGAGGTCGGGCGCAGGCAGTAATTTTGATGTTGTAACATTACTTAAAAACGGAACAGTAATTAAAAGAACAGGTATCGGTAAAAACGGTTGGTCAAGACTGAATTTAAACGGGCAGACGGTTTATGCAATAACCAGTTATCTCACTACCGATTTAAATACAAAACCCGAGCCGAAACCCGATATTGTTGACGGAAATACATTTACTGCAATAAATGATAGTGTGACAGCAAAACAAGAGGTGAACTTAAGGCTTTCACCCACAACATCGGGACAAATAGCGGGCGTGCTCAAAAACGGTACTGTGTTACAGCGTACAGCCACAAGCAATAAAGGCTGGTCGCGCCTTATTTATGAGGGACAAACTGTTTATGCGGTATCGAGTTATCTTACTACCGACCTTTCTTACAAACCGCCCGTTGACGACGGAATAAAGACCGAGTTTCAAGCGGTAAATGAACAAGTGACAGCGAAGAATGAAACCAATTTACGCACCTTGCCTTCTGTGACCGATTCACAAGTGGTATATACCCTTAAAAATGGTGAATACATAACACGCACGGGTATTAGTGCAAACGGTTGGTCGAGACTTGAGTATAACGGACAGACAGTCTACGCTGTGTCAAGTTATCTTATTGCAAATAGTTAAAAAACTCATTATTTTTCATTTTTCCTAATAATATTATTTCTAAATCATAAACATAGCTTAAACTCAAACCAGCCTTAAAGAGCTGATTCTAGGCGGTTTTCACCTCAAAATCCGATTTCACTATTTATCGATAGTAAAATCAATACTATTTTTTGATAGTACATATAATTTCCTTAGAGGTGATAATATGTATTATCCAAGACTTAGAGATTTAAGAGAAGATAGGGATTTAGTTCAAAAGGAAGTTGCTGCATATTTAGGGATAGACCAAAGAGTTTATAGTAATTATGAAACGGGTAAACGCGAAATACCCACACGATATGTTGTCAAACTTGCGAAATTTTATAACACTACTACGGATTATATATTAGGTCTTAAAGACAAGGTATAAAACAAAGGATGCCATTGGCATCCTTTGTTTTATAGTTTGATATATACGGGCGGATTTTTATTTTATGTAAAATCTTGGTCGAATGTTATAACACAATTAAAGGTTGGATTGATGGATTTTGCAATAACGCGGATTTTTTCTTCAAGTTCCTTTTCGGTGAGATTACAACTTTTAGGGACAACAACATCAAAAATAAGGTTTGTTAGTTTATCACTTGCGGGGGTCATTCTGAAGTCGTGCAGAGAAAGTGCTGAATCTATCTTTTTTAACTCTTCGGTCAATTTGAGTTTTGTGTGCAAAACAGTTTCATCGTTAGTGTCAATAGGGTCCATATGTATCACAATAACAATGCCGAGTTGCTCGGTCAGTTGTTTTTCGCAAAGGTCAACTTGTTCGTGACATTTAACAATATCAATACCCTGTGGCACTTCAACATGTACTGAGGCGAACTGTCTTCCGGGGCCGTAATTATGAACGATAAGGTCATGAATGCCCACAAAATCATCAAAGGCAAGAATTGCTTTTTCGATTTTTTCTATCAGCTCTTTTTCGGGTGGTGTGCCTAAAATCTGGTCAATAGTAGTTTTTGCTGTTGTGAAGCCGGAATAAAGAATGAAGAATGAAACAAAAAGTCCCATCAAAGCATCGAGGTTAAAGGGCAATTTCACAAAGAACGAAACCGCAACCGAAACCAAAATGGCGAGGGTTGTGATAGAATCGTTAAGCGAATCCTTAGCGGTGGCAATCAATGCCTCTGAATCGATTTTTTTGCCAAGGCGGTTATTGAAAATAAAAAGCCAAAGCTTAATAAGTATAGAAACACATAAAACCACAACCGCAAAAAGCGAATACTTAGGTGTGGAGCTACCCGAGAAAAGTGAGGCAACTGAGCTTTTAAAAAGCTCGAAGCCAACTAGTAAAATCAGCACAGCCACAATAAAAGCGGACATATATTCCATTCTTCCGTGACCGAAGGGGTGGTCGCTGTCTGCGGGTTTACCTGCCAATTTGAAACCAATCATTGTAATAACAGAAGAGCCCATATCGGATAGATTGTTAAACGCATCTGCTGCTATTGAAATACTGCCGGTAGCAAGACCGACAGTAAGTTTAATTGCACATAAGAAAAGATTGCAGATAATACCCACAAAACTGCCGAGACTGCCGTAAGCACCTCTAACCGAAGGGCTGCTTATGTTATCGGCATCTTTAACAAACAGTTTAACGAGTAAAGATGTCATTATAATTTCGCTCCCTTTGCGCCCTTTGTTCCAAATGAAACACCTGATAAAATGTTTGTCTCAATGGTAAAGGTGAGATTTTCACGACTGCGTTGTCTGCGGAAAGCAAGGTCAATTAATTTATCGCAAAGCTGCTGATACGGAACATCCGTTGCCTCCCAAAGATAGAAAGCGAGTGAGCCGGGGATAGTATTAATTTCATTTGCGTAAACAGTATCGGTGAGGGTATCGATAATAAAATCAATACGAACAACGCCGCAACAACCGAGAGCCTTAAAGATGGCACAAGCAAGGCTTCTTATTTCTTCTGCCTTTGCATCACTGATATCTGCAGGGATTTTTCTGCCGAGAGATGCCATTCCCTTGCTCTGTCCGCCCTTTGAGTTGGACATATATTTATCTTCATAAGAAAGAATTTCGTCGTTCATAAATGGCTCTTCGCAAACACTTGCCTCACAGGAATCGGCATCGCCTAAAACAGAGCAGTTGATTTCTCTGATTGCGGTAACTGCGTGCTCGGCTAAAATTCTGTCAGCAAAAGAGAAGGCAAGGGTTATTGCCTCATCAAGCTCTTCCCTTGTGTTAACCTTCGAAATACCAACGCTCGAGCCAAGGTTTACAGGCTTAATGATTAGCGGAAGCCCAATTTTATTTAGTATTTTTTCGGCGATTTCTTGCTTGTTTGCAAAGTATTCGCGTGCTCTTATTTCTACACAATCAAGCACAGGAAGACCTGCGTTTTTAAGAACATCCTTAAACACGGCCTTATCCATACCCACTGCCGAAGAAATTATATCACAACCAACATAGGGAAGACCTAAAAACTCGAACAAGCCCTGAAGTGTTCCGTCTTCACAGTTGGTGCCGTGAACAATTGGAAAAGCAACATTGATTTCCACGGGCTTATTTTTAGAAAATAAACTGTTAGCTTCGGACTTCATTAAAACCTTGCCGTTTTCTCTTGCAAAATTAACCTTTTTGCATTTTTTCAAGAGCTCGGGCAGGTTTCTGTATTCCTCTATTGTGAAAAGTGCATCACCCGTGAACATTTCACCCTCTTTGGTTACATAAACGGGGGTAATATCATATTTTTCCTTGTCTATAGCGCGCATTGCCTGAACTGCTGAAATAATAGAAACCTCGTGCTCAACAGAACGGCAACCGTAAAATACAGCCACATTTGTTTTCATAAAAATCACCTTAATTTAAATAGTTATCAGGTAAATCGTTTTCCACCAAAAGCGCAGTGTTTTTGTCTGCAAGGTTAGAATAGATAGACATAGCCTCTGCAAAGCTTTCGGCAACAAACATATTATCTTTGTTAAACTCGGTGGTATTTACCGCATCTACCATAGGCTTTGAGCGGTTTTTGCCAACAAAGATTATTATATCACAAATTTTTGCGGCTTCAAGACCTAAAGCAAAGTTGCTTTCATATTCCTTGTCTCCAAGCTCTATAAGACCGGGGGTTATAATAACCTTTTTCATACCGTCGAACGAGCCTAAAACTCTCACGGCTTCGAGGCAGCCCTCGGGGTTTGCATTGTAGGCATCATCTATCATAACCGAGCCTTTTACGCAGGATTTCATCTCAAGGCGGTGCTCGGTGGGCTTTAAGGATGCCACCGCATACTTAATGTCTTCCTTGCTAACGCCCAATGAATCGGCAAGATAAACCGCACCAATAATATTTATTATGTTGTGAAGACCTAAAAGACGGGTTGAAAGCTTCAGCTTTTCGCCTTTTAATGTAACCTCGAATTCTGCACCGTCTTTACCGTAGGTTATATTTTCGCCTCTCAAATCAAATGCGGCAGATGTGCCGTAAACCTTATAAGCTTCGGTTTTTGTTCTTTCATAAATTTCCTTGCTGTCGCCATTAACAAAGATATCTCCGTTTTTAAGGGCCACTGCATCGGCCAATTCGAATTTGGTTTTAAAAACATTATCAACCGTTTTAAAGGTTTCAAGGTGCTGTGCACCAACAGAGGTAATAACCGCAATGTCGGGGCTTACAATATCGCAGATTTCCTTTATATCTCCAACATTTTTAGCACCCATTTCGCAAACGAAAATTTCGGTTTGGGGCAGCAGTTTTTCCCTTATAGTTCTCACAACGCCCATGGGGGTATTAAAGCTTTGAGGGGTGCAAACTGTGTTGAATTTTTCACTTAAAATTCGACTTAGAATAAACTTTGTTGAGGTTTTACCATAGCTTCCTGTTATACCGATAACCTTAAGGCCCTTGTGTGCTTTAAGCACACGCTTTGCATCGTTCACATACCATTTTGCAACCGCTTTTTCAATGGGAAGGGTGAGCGCCCAAGCAATATATGTCATAACAGGGGGAATAAATGCCAAAAGGAAAATAACCACCGTGAAGGCTTTTCCAAAAATTGTTTCGCGGTATATAACATAAACACTCAAAAAAGCAAGATAAACAATTATTGCCGCCGCGAATAAACGCTTTATTCTTGCAGTGAAAACCAATTTCTTTATTGATTTTTTTTGATAAGTTATTGCTGATTTCACGCTTATTAAAAGGTAAACGGCGAGTAATACTGCTTGCCACAAATAAAGCTGCATATTAAAAAGCACAGATGAAACGGCAAACAAAAACATAGGAAAGAGCGGGAAATTATCACTAAGCCAAGCAGAATAACGCGAAGCAAAATATGAATTTTGTTGTAGCATTTGAAGCTGTCTTGCAAGAGAAAAAACACCCGCAACAATAGCCAGTATTACCGATGTAAGTAAATAATAATTCAAAGCGTTAACCTCTCTTTATTTTATAAAACTGTTAAGAATTGCGATGGTTCTTTGCTGCTGCTCAAAAAATGCAAAATGACCCGCATTTTCAAACACACAAAGCCCGCAGTCCTTTATAAGACCTTCAATGATTTTAGCATCACTCAAGGGTGTTGCAGTGTCCTTTTCGCCCCAAATAAGCAGGGTGGGGCAGGAGATTTTGTGAATGATATTGCGAAGGTCGGTGTTAACAAGCGAAACCAAGGTTTTTCTGAGTACCTCGGGAGCGGCATTATAGTCGGCCGAGCCATAGTGCTTTCTCGCCTTATCTAAAAGCTCGCCGCTGTAGTTCTTGATTATGGGCAGAGATAAAACGGTTTTTATGCATTTAAAGCTCTTGGCTCTGAATTTCTGATTTAGTGTTTTTTTAGGAATGAGTCCCGCAGAATCGAGCAGAACGATTTTTTGTGGGTCAACAAGACCCTCTGCGGCTAATTTTAGAATAACTCTTCCGCCGTGAGAATGACCGATAAGTATGGGATTTTCGAGATTTACAGCTTTCATAAATTCGAGAACGAAATCGCAGTAATCCTCGAGCTTCCAAGGCTCTTTCATTGTATCGGTTTTTCCGCAACCGGGGAAATTCGGCGCAACCACTCTGCATCGGTCAGACAAGGCCGCCATTATTCCTTTATAAAACTCAAAGGAAGAGCCCCAACCGTGAAGCATTAAAACAGGGGTGCCTTCACCTTGCTCAATATATTCAGTATTTAAACCCTTAACAGTTATGTTCATAAGTTAATTACCTCAGGTTCCCGCGAGTTTCATAACGATACTGTGCGGTAATATTTTAGCCAAAAAACGATAAAATTTATAAAACAAAAGATTTGTGTAAACTGCTTTGCGCTTTTTAGATGCTATGAGTGATTTCTTCGCAATAACATCGGGTTTTACGCGCGGCAGTGTATCAAAAGTGTGGCTTGTGCCTTTTTCGATTCCTGCGGTAGATAAAAATTCAGTGTCCATAGGTCCGGGGCACACCGCAAGAACATTTATTTTGCGGCTCTTCAATTCTTCTCTGAGAGCTCGTGAAAAGCTCATAACATAAGCCTTGGTTGAAGAATATACCGCCATTCTTGTGTTTGGTGCAAAGGAAGCAATAGAGCAAGAATTTATTATTTCGGAATTTTCACTCATTTGGGGTAATACCATTGCTGTGATAACAGTTAAGGCTTCACAGTTAAGGCGCACCATTCCCGCCGAAATTTCGCTTGATACGGAATCAAAATTTGCGAGCTTTCCAAATCCTGCGTTGTTAATTAAAAGCTTAACCTCTGTGTTAGGAGCATCTAATTCTTTTGAGAATTTTTCGAGGTCTTCTGTCTTCGTGATATCGAGAGGCAAAACCTTAACCTTTTTCGAAAGCTTGGCTGCTAAACTGTTAAGCTTATCTTCTCTTCGGGCAATAACCCATATTTCTTCAATTGTTTCGCAAAGCTTATCAACCGCCAGAGCATACTGCTCGCCAAGACCCGAAGAAGCACCTGTTATAATGGCAACTCGCAAAAGATACACTTCCTTTTATGATAATTCATTTTCAATTATAACCTAATTTTAAATTAAATACAAGATATAATACTTTTATTCTTCCGAAATTTAAAATTTTTGTTGACATAACATACGTGTTTGGGTTATAATTTAAACTCGATGGGTTATGTCGTATTTTAATTCAAGAATTAAATAGATAATTGCCAATGCCAAATAAGGAGGTTTTAAAATGAAAAGAACATATCAGCCTAAAAAGCTTCATCGTAAAAAGGAACATGGCTTTTTAAAGAGAATGGCAACCGCTAACGGTCGCAAGGTGCTTGCTCGTCGCAGAGCTAAAGGAAGAAAGCAACTGACATATTAAAAGCCACTCTATGTGGCTTTTACTTTTATCAGTTAAAAGTTATGGAAAAAATTATTAAAATTAAAGAAAACCGTGAATTCAGAAGGGCATATTCAAGAGGAAAGTCGTTTGTGTGTCCCTTTGTTGTGGTTTATGCCTTTAAAAACAGAAGCGGCGTAAACCGTCTTGGAATCACGGCGGGCAAAAAGATAGGTAAGGCGGTAGAGCGTAACCGTGCCAAAAGGGTTATAAGGGCTGCATATAGGCAGTGTTTACCGCAGCTTGTTTCAGGGTATGATTTTGTTATTGTTGCCAGAACCAGAATTTTAACCGCAAAAAGCACGGCGGTTGCGGCAGCTCTTTTAAAGCTTTTAAAGGGTGCCGGATTTTGTAAGGAATTGAATGTTAATGAGTAAGCTTTTAATCGCTCTTATAAGATTCTATCAGAAAAACATTTCACCCGCAAAGCCTTCCTGTTGCCGATTTATTCCAACCTGTTCCTCATATGCTATTGAAGCAATAGAGGTGCACGGTGCAATCAAAGGAAGTGCGTTAGCTATTTGGCGGATTTTAAGGTGCAATCCTTTTTCTAAGGGAGGGTATGACCCCGTTCCGCTAAAACAAAAATTTAAAAATAACCATGGAATATAAATATTCCGAACGGATGGTGTATATATTATGTTTGATTTTATTAACAAGCCGCTTGGTTGGGTGTTGGAGAACTTAGCGGATATATTCAGCGGTAATTTTGCTATTGCTGTATTTGCTTTTACTGTTTTGATTAATGTTTTGCTTATTCCGCTTAACGTTAAAAGCCAGAAATCTTCGGTTCAGCAAACAAGAATCAAGCCTAAGCTTGATGAGCTTAAAAAGCGTTGCGGTGATGACAGACAGAAATTTGCAACCGAATCTCAGAAGCTTTATGCAGATGAGGGGGTTTCAATGTCCCCCGGTTGTTTGCCAATGCTTTTGCGCCTTGTTTTGATGCTTTGCATTTACACTGTAATTCTTTCTCCGCTGACTTATATGAGCGGTGTAGAAAAAACTCATATAACCAATGTTACAGAAACCGTTAGCAAAAGACTTAGTGATATTAAAAAAGAAGACAAAGAAAAGCACAAGGAATACACTGAACTCCTTAACTGGAAAGAAGGCCGTTCGCAAGAACTCAGCATTGTTGGAATTATCAGAAATGATGAGGATGTTTTAAAAGAAGTTCTCACCGAAAAGCAATATAAAAAGATTAAAGATGATTTAAGTGAGATTAAAGCGAAAGATAAAGAGAGCGCGATTAATTATACATTTATAACAGAAAAAATCAATCTCACCGAAACACCCAAATTTTCTTTGGATATATTCCACGAAGCACAACTCATTTGGATAATGCCTTTATTGGCATTTGCTGCTCAGATGATTTCAGGTTTCTTCTCAATGAAAATGCAGAAGAAGATTAACCCCGATGCGCCCAATATGGCAGCAATGATGTTCGGTATGCCGATTTTCTCATTGTTTATCGGTTTCGGGTTCCCTGCAGGTGTTACTTTCTATTGGGCATGTTCATCGCTCATAGGCGGTATTATTCAGCTTGGTGTTCAGTATTTCTACGGACCGCACAAGATGCTTTCACGCGAGCGTGCAAAGGAACTTGCAAAGCAGTGTGATTTTGAAGCAACTCAGTTAAAGAAATTTGGTAATTAAAAAGGAGGATTCCCCTTGATTAAGGAAGCAATAGGCTTCGGTTCAACCATTGAAGAAGCAAAAGAAGATGCTATTGCAAAGCTTGGCGCATCCGAGTTCGATGATATTCAACTCGAAGTGTTGGCAATGCCTAAAAAGAAAGTTTTGGGTATGTTCGGCGGTGCTGACGCGCAGGTTAAAGCATATATAGAAATAGCAGAAAAAAAGAATAAGAATGTTAAAAAACAAAAGGCTAACAATCAAAAAGAAAAGCCTTCAGAGAAAAAAGAAAACAAAAAAGAAAAGAATTTGCCTAAAAAGTCTGAAGAGGCTGTGAAAACAGTAACAGAGGACGAAGAACTTAAATATGGCGAAGCAGTTGATGCGGCAGAAATTTCTGCTGACACACCTGCAGGCAAAGCAATAGAGTATATCAAAACCGTTCTTTCTGCAGTTAATTGCGAAAATGTTGAAATTAAGGTTGCAAGCAGAGAAAATGCATCTTTGATAATAATCGACGGAGAGGATATAAGCATCCTTATCGGCAGACGCGGTGAAACACTTGATGCGCTTCAGTATCTCGCTTCTCTCGCGGCCAATAACGGCGGCGGACATTATAAGATTTCGCTTAACATCGGAAATTACCGTGAAAAGAGAGCGGAAACATTATCTGGCCTCGCAAAAAGAATATCGGCTCAGGTTTTAAAGACAGGTAAAAGCCGTACTTTAGAGCCAATGAATCCTTATGAGCGAAGAATAATTCACACAACTGTTCAAGGTATTGACGGTGTTGTTTCGAATTCTTTTGGCGACGGTGTTGGAAGAAGGGTTGTTGTGTCACCCGAGGGTGCCGAAGTTAAACCCCCAAGATTCCAGGATAGAAGACGAAACGGCAACCGCCGTTCTTCCCGTTCTTCCGCACAGGTTAATGCAGTTGCAAGAGAACCCAAGAAGGATAGTGACATTCCGCTTTACGGAAAAATTAACTAAATATAAAATTCCCCTGTAAACAAAAATTTACAGGGGAATAATTTTTTTGTAAAAAAACAGTGGAATTTTTAGAATTTGCAAAACAATTATTGAAAGATTTAGAAGTTTGTGGTATTATAACAACAGATATGTCCACATATTATTTAAAGCGAGTTCCTAATTAAAGAAAAATGAGGATGATTAATATGAATCAAATGATGGATGTCATTAAAAAATTTAAAATTAAGGGAGAAGTTAAGGTCTGCGAGCCTTACGGTAACGGCCATATAAACAGTACATTTTTAGTAATTACTGCAGACGATGAGGCAAGAGTTCATAAGTATATTTTGCAGTCTGTAAACAACAATGTTTTCAAAGAGCCAAAAAAGGTTATGGAAAACATTGAAAGCGTTACCGATTTCTTAAGAACCAAGGTTGACGATTTGCGCGAGATACTCACACTTGTAAGAACTTATGATGGCAGTACATATTATGAAGATGAAAACGGTGCTTTCTGGCGTATTTATGATTTCGTGGTGGGTTCAATTTGTCTTGACCGCCCCGAAGATACGGAAGACTTTTATCAGTGCGCGGTGGCATTTGGAAAATTCCAGAAAATGCTTGCGGATTTCCCTGCAGACACACTTCACGAAACAATAGTTGATTTCCATAACACCCCTAAGCGCTATAACGATTTCTTAAAGGCTTTGGAAGAAAATAAGTCAGGCAGAGCAAATGATGCTTTGGAAGAAATTGAGTTTGTTAAGGCTCGTAAAGATTTTTACAGTGTTTTGATTGATAGCAATAAAGCGGGTGAGTTGCCGCTTCGAGTTAGTCATAACGATACAAAGTCTAACAATGTTATGCTTGATGCTAAAACCCGTACGGCCCTTTGCGTTATCGACCTTGATACTATTATGCCCGGCTTCTCTGTTACCGATTTTGGCGATGCTATTCGTTTTGGTGCAAACACCGCTGCTGAGGATGAGCAGGATTTATCAAAGGTTAATTTCAGTCTTGATATGTTTAAGGCTTATGTGAAAGGCTTCTTGAAGGGCTGCGGTGGGGAATTGCCCGATTCTGAAATTATGCTTTTGCCCGAGGGCGCAAAGATGATGACCATTGAATGCGGAATGCGCTTCTTGGCAGACTTTATTGAGGGCGATGTTTATTTCAAAACAAAATATCCCGAGCACAATTTAGTTCGTTGCCGCACCCAATTAAAATTGGTTGAAGAAATGGAAAAATGTTGGGACGAAATGAAAGCAATCGTTAAAAAATACTGTAAGGGTTAATCAAAAGGGGTTTTCTATATGTCAAAGGATATAACTTTAGTAGTAATGGCGGCAGGAATGGGCAGCCGTTTTGGCGGTCTCAAGCAGATAGAGCCAATAGGACCTAACGGTGAGGTTTTGCTTGATTTCTCTGTTTATGATGCTGTTTTGGCAGGCTTTACAAAGGTTGTTTTTGTTATAAAACATGCCATTGAAAAGGATTTTAAAGAGGTTATCGGCAAAAGAATTGCCAATAGAGTCAAGGTTGAATATGTTTTCCAGGAGATTGACGATTTGCCCGCGGGCTATGTGTGCCCTGAGGACCGTGCAAAGCCTTGGGGAACAGCGCATGCAATTCTTTGCTGTAAGGATGTTGTTAAAGAGCCTTTCGCAGTTATCAATGCCGATGATTTTTATGGCCGTTTGGCATTCAAAAGAATGGCCGATTTCTTAAAGCAGGATACTCCGGATTATTGTATGGTTGGTTTCAGACTTGTTAACACGCTAACCGAAAACGGTCATGTATCCCGCGGAATTTGCGAAACCGAAAACGGATATTTAAAATCGGTTGTTGAGCGCACAAAGATTATGGATTGCAAATTCACCGAGGATGATGGCGCAACTTGGACAGCGCTTGCTCCTGACACTGTGGTTTCAATGAATCTTTGGGGCTTTAGGCCAGACCTTTTTGGATATATCAATGAAGGCTTCAAAAAATTCTTGGATGAGAAAATAAATGTTCCGAAATCTGAATATTATTTACCAAGCGTTGTTTCAACCCTTATTGATAGCGGCGAGAAAAACGTTAAGATGTTAGTTGCCGAAGAAAAGTGGTATGGCGTTACATATAAGGAAGATAAACAGGTTGTTGTTGATGCCATCGGCAAAATGATTGCTGACGGGCTTTATGAAAATATTTAATCAAAGAAGGTTTTATGATGAATTTTATTAAGGTTAACAATTATGAAGAATTAAGCAAGAAGGCTGCAAATCTTATTGCAGCACAGGTTATTGTAAAGCCCAACTGTGTTTTGGGATTGGCTACGGGTTCAAGCCCTGTTGGTACATATAAAAATTTAATTGAGGCTTGCAAGAACGGTGATATAACATTTGAAAATGTAACCTCTGTAAATCTTGATGAATATGTGGGTCTTGACGGTTCTAACGACCAGAGTTATCGTTATTTTATGAATGATAATTTGTTCGACCATATAAATATAGATAAAGAAAAGACCTTCGTTCCCAACGGTTGCGCAGCTGACCTTAAAGCTGAGGGAGAGGCTTATGATGCACACATCAAAGCCCTTGGCGGTATTGACCTTCAGCTTTTAGGAATAGGACTCGACGGCCATATCGGCTTTAACGAGCCCGACAGCTTCTTCACCGCAGAAACCCACGTTGTTGATTTGGATGAATCAACAATTAAAGCAAATGCAAGATTCTTTGAAAGCGAAGCTGATGTTCCGAGAAAGGCAATAACAATGGGTATGGCTTCAATTATGCAGGCCAAAAAGGTTTTGCTTATTGCTAACGGCGCAAATAAAAAGAAAATAGTTGAAAAGGCCTTCTTCGGTCCCATAACTCCCGAAGTTCCGGCTTCTATTTTGCAGCTTCACCCCGACCTTACTGTAATTTACAGTGAAAATTAATTAGCACCCCTTGAATTTTAAAATTAAGGAGAGTTTAAAATGAAGAAAAAAGGTTTAATTGCAGAATTTAAAGAGTTTATAATGCGCGGTAATGTTATCGATATGGCTATCGGTGTTATTATTGCGGGCGCGTTTGGAAAGATTACCACAAGCTTGGTTAATGATGTGTTTATGCCTTTCTTGGGTTGGATAATTGGAGATTTTGATATGACCCAGCTCAACTTAACCTTGGTTGAAGAGGTTAAAAACGCAGCAGGTGAGATTACAACCCCTGCGGTTGTTATCGGTTTCGGTTCTTTAATTTCAACCGTTATTGATTTCTTACTTATCGCACTTATAATTTTCATTATCATTAAGGTGTTCAACACTGCAAGAGAACTTACAGAAAACAAGCTTTTGCATAAGAAAGAAGAGGAAGAGGCTCCTGTGGAAGAGGTTAAGGCTCCTACAGCTGAAGAACTTTTAAGCGAAATTCTTGCTGAAATTAAGAAGTCGAACGAATAAAGTAGAATTTAAAATCCGTGATACGTTTGGTATCACGGATTTTTTTGTTTTAGTTTTGCCGCATAAACAGAGGGCGGCATACCTGTTATTCTCTTAAAAGAACGGCTGAATGACTGAATATTAAGAAATGAAAGTTTTTCTGAAATTTCGGAGATTGTGAATCGGTTGCGCCCCATCATTTCTTTTGCTTTTTCAATTTTTTTATTGCAGATATATTCTTGCAGAGTTATGTGCATTTTGGATTTAAAAAGGTGAGAAATGTGGTATGTACTGTACCCGAGACTTGAAGCAATTCCCGAAACACTCAATGGCTTTTCGATATTTCGGTCAATGTATTTCATAATAAGATAAACGGTAAGTCCGTAACGTGTTTCGTTTTCAGAGGTTGGCGCAACAGAATCTTCGGAAGAAAAATTTTTGCAACTTTGAAGAATTATTTGTGTGATATAGGCCTCTATAAGCAGTTTATCGTATGACTTGTTGTTATAAAATTCTGCTATACAGTTTTTAAAAGCAACATAAATATCACGGGGAACTTCGCTTTTAATCTGAATGCCGTCACAAAGGAAGTTTTGAACACGTTTTTTAAGTTCTGAATCACTTTCGGTGAAATTAAATCCTATGTATGAATAATAAATTTCATCATTTTCAGATGATGTTATTGAGTGCGTACCTGTTTTTGGGGTTATGATTATATCACCTGCCGATACATCGGTGGCAAGGTTATTGTGATAAAAACACCCCTTTCCCGAGATTATATAACTGATTTCATAACAATGTTGCGGATGTTCGCCAATTTCAAAACCCGATTCAAGCCATAATTCACCTATTTGAGTGAGTTTCATAGTGTTCAATTCAATGGGATTTTCTCTGTAAACTTTATCGAAATGGAACCTTGTGCCTAAAAAATGATGCTTCATTAAAATCACCTCGCGGTTTTGATTTCATAGCCATTATAACTTATCTTTTTTCAAAAGTAAAGCAAATTATGATAAGTTTAACAACCGATTATGTTATTGTAATTAAAGGAAAGATAAGTTAAAATTATAATAGAAATCCCAAATTTGTTTAGAAAGGATTGTGTTAAATGTCAAATAAATTTAAAATCGGCGTTATTGCCGATATGTTCCGTCAATCTATTGAAGAATGTATCGAAAGTTCGGCAAAAGTTGGGGCAGAGGGCGTTCAACTTTATGCGTCATTTGGCAGACTTTCCCCCGAAAACATCACTGCTGATACACTTGCAAGTGTTAAAAACACCTTGAAGGCAAACGGTCTGTCAGTTAGTGCAGTATGCGGTGATTTGGGTGGCCACGGCTTTGCAGTAAGAGAAGAAAATCCCCGCAAGGTCGAGCTTTCAAAAAGAATAGTTGATTTAACCCTAGAGCTTGGCAGTAATATTATTACAACTCATGTTGGAACAATCCCTGCAGATAAAAACGAAGAAAGATTTAAAATAATGCAAGAGGCCTGTAATGAGCTTGCAGAATATGCTAACAAAAACGGCGCGTTTTTTGCTATTGAAACAGGTCCTGAAAAGGCAGACACTTTGAAAATGTTCCTTGATAGCCTTGACACAAAGGGAATCGCCGTTAATTTAGACCCTGCAAACTTTGTTATGGTAACAAAAGAAGACCCCGTTTATGCGGTGCATACCCTTAAAGATTACATAGTTCACACCCACGCTAAAGACGGTATTATGTTAAAACAAACCGAGCCTAAGATTATTTACGATTTCTTTGCCGAGGGCGGAATAGGCGACCTTAGATTGGACGAATATTTCAAAGAAGTGCCGCTCGGTCAAGGCCAGGTTGATTTTGATGCTTATATAAAAGCGCTTTCTGATATAGGCTACAATGGCTATTTAACTGTTGAACGCGAGGTTGGCGACAATCCTTACGGCGATATAGAAATGGCAGTTAAATTCCTTAAAAAATATATTTAAAGGAGATTTTTAAAATGAGTAAAATGAAGATTGCTGTTATCGGTTGCGGTACTATTGCTAATGCTGCACATATCCCCGCATATTTAAAGAATGACAAGGTTGAAATTAAATGGTTTTGTGATATTATCCCCGAGCGCGCTGACGAAGCCGTGAAGAAATACGGCTGCGGCAAGGCGGTTTATGATTACCACGAAATTCTTGATGACCCCGAGCTTGAGGCTGTTTCTGTTTGCACACCTAACAATGTGCACGCACCTATCACTATTGATTTTCTTAAAGCAGGCAAGAATGTTCTTTGTGAAAAGCCCGCTGCACGCACATATGATGAAGCGCTTTCAATGCTCGAAGCACAGCACGAAACAGGTAAGGTGCTTAATATCGGTGTTGTTAACCGCTTTAACGACAGCGTAAGAAATATTAAAAAGCTTATTGAAAACGGCGAGCTTGGTGAGGTTTACCATGTGTATGTGAGCTTCCGTGCACACCGCTCAATTCCGGGTCTCGGCGGCGCTTTCACCACAAAGGAAATCGCAGGCGGCGGTGTTCTTATTGACTGGGGCGTTCACTTCCTCGATATCGTTATGTATTGCTGTGGCGACCCCAAAACTAAAACTGTAACCGCAGAAACCTTCTCAAAGCTTGGCAAAAATATGGAAGAATACACTTATGTTGATATGTGGGCAGGCCCTCCAAAATTTGATGGCGTTTATGATGTTGAAGAAGCCATGACAGGTATGGTTCGTACCGATGGGCCTATCATCACAATGAATGGCGCTTGGGCTCAAAACATTGGCAAGAGTGAGATGTTTATTGACTTTATCGGTACTAAAGCAGGTATTCGTATGCAGTATGGCGGCGTTGGTAACGGTTATGATTTTGTTATTTATGGCGCGAAAGATGGTATGCTCACCGAAACAAAGCCCAGTTTCAGCGCAAAGCCTCATTTCCAGAACGAAATCGATTCGTTTGTTGATTGTATAAGAAGCGGAGAAAAGCTTCCCTCACACATTGATACAAATATTGTAACATCAAAGCTTATGCAGGCAATTTATGATTCTGCTGAGACTCATCGCGAAATTTCTTTTGAATGAGGTGCAATATGAAAACAATAGGCTTTATTGATTATTATCTCAGCGAATGGCATGCTGATAATTACCCCACATGGATAAAGGAAAAAACCAATGGCGAATATGTTGTAAAATATGCTTACGGACATATTGAGCCTCCAAAGGAACTAACAGACAGAGTTTCAAACAAAGAATGGGCTAAAACTCAGGGCGTTGAGCTTCTAGACACAATGGAAGAGGTTATCGAAAAGAGTGATTATCTTATCGTTCTCTCACCCGATAACAGCGAAATGCATTATGAGCTTTCAAAATTAGCGCTTGAGAGCGGAAAACCCGTTTATATTGATAAAACCTTTGCCGATTCTGCGGCCGAGGCTGAGCGAATTTTTGCGATTGCTAAAAAGAGCGGCTCGCCCTGTTTCTCATCCTCTGCGCTCCGTTTTTCGGATAAATTAAAGGATGTTGTTCGTGAGGATATCACAACAATAATAGGCACAGGTAACGGAAACCCCGCTATTTATGTTATTCATCAGCTTGAGCCAATTGTAATGCTTATGGGCTATGATATTGATAAGGTTATGTTCCTTGATAACCCCGAGACTCCTTCTTGGGTGCTTCACTTTGCCGACGGTAGAACCGCAACTATGGCAATGTTCAAGGGCTCACCCGTTTCTCTTAAGATTTGTCATGGCAGCAGTGAAGAAACCATTGTTGTTAACGATGAATTTTTCTTAAACCTTATGGGTGCTATAGTTGAGATGTTCGAAACGGGTAAACAACCCATTGAGCATCAAGAAACAATCAAGATTATGGCTATTCGTGAGGTTTGCGTTAAGGCTATGGATAAGCCTTTAACTTGGTTTGAAGTTGAATAAACGGAGAAGAAAAAATGTATACAAGGGACTATAATTTTTTCGCAGATTTCGAAAAGTTGGGGCTAAAACCGGGCGATACAATTTTAATGCATTCTTCAATGAAAGCGTTAAATACCGATATGAAGCCTGAGGAATTCTTGCAGCTTTTGTGTGATTATTTGGGCGAAAAAGGAACACTCCTTTTACCCACACTCTCTTTCGATTTTGTTAACAAAAACAGTTCGAGAGTTTTTATTGCAAACGAAACTCCGTGCGGCATTGGTTTGCTTCCTAATGTATTTTTCAAGATGGACGGAGTTATCCGCAGTCTTCACCCAACACATTCTTGTGCGGCTAAGGGTTACAGAGCAAAGGAAATGACCGAGCGTCATATTTTAGATGATACCCCCGTGGGACCCAATTCACCCTTCAGAATTCTCGAAGAGGTGGGCGGCAAGATTTTAATGCTTGGCGACGTTAACAACCACAACACCTATATGCACGGAATGGAAGAAATTGCGGGCGCACCATACTGTCTTACAAAGGATAAGTATGAGTTTAAACTTATCGATGTTGATGGTAAAGAAACGATTAAAGAGTATTATATGCACGATTTTAAAGAAGCGCCCGTTCAGGCTTATTACAGAGCAGAAGCTTTGATGCCTGAAGGAAGTGTGAAACGCGGTAAAATCGCTGCGGCAAACTGTACCTTACTTGACGTGCTTAGCGTTAAAGAAGCCGCACTCAAAAAATTCAAGGAAGATATTTGGTATTTTGTAGAAAGAAAAGTATGATAATATAAACAAACACTCCTATTGTTTGAAGTGACCCCACCCTAGATGCGAAGGCGTTCAGGGTGGGGTTACTTTATACTCTGTAAAAAATTTGGATATTAAATAAGTAAAGAGAGAAAAAGTAAAAACCCCGAACGCTTTTACATTCGGGGTTTTGGGATCGACGCTCAAAATGGAACCGGTCTAAAAACCTGATTTTCTTTATAAATTATTCTTTTTTGTATATTTCATCGCCATGTTTGTCTAATTCAGCATTTTCTTCACAATAAAAATCACATTCATAAAACAATGCTTTCTTTAACGCCTCTAAACTATCATAAACACTCACGCCGCCTAAATTTTCCCAATTACCCGTATGATCATCATATTCTTGAACATATAATTTAAACTGGCTATCTTGCTTCAAAATCAAAGCACGTTCAGTGTTTGAAAAATCAAACCATACATAATCATAATCTCCAGGTTTGATATCCGAATATTTATCTTTTTCCCATTGTTCAATAATCATTGAGTTGCGCTTTTTAGTATTTTTATTACCCAAAAGCCAAAAAACCACCATCACACAAATAATAATAAACTCTTCAATCAAGAAAACAGCAAACAACTGCCAATCTCGTCCGACAAATTCGGAAAATGGCTTATCTCCTGTCCAGTTATCCGTTCTATAAAAATTTAAGAAAAGTAAAATTAAACATATTAACGAAACATAATAATATCGTTCAGGATGAGTGGTTTTATTTTTCATATAATCACCGCCTATGTGTAGTATAGCATAAAAGCGGCGAAGCCGCAATACCTCTTCACTATTCACTATTACCTTTTACTTTCCAAAAATCCCGAATGTATTTTAGTGAAGAGTGAAAAGTGAATAGTGAAAAAGTAAAATCCCGAACGCTTTCGCATTCGGGATTTTTGGTGCCGCTGACCGGACTTGAACCGGTACGGTATCGCTACCGAGGGATTTTAAGTCCCTTGTGTCTGCCTATTCCACCACAGCGGCATATAGGATATAATAAAACAAAACTTATCTTTTGTCAAGGTTTTTGAGCAATTTTTTGAATCTATTTTAATATTTTTTATTATTGCATTTCAAAAAAGAATTGATAAATAGAGCGTTAAATGATATAATATATGAAAATTGATTTTGAAAGGATGGCGGATATGGAAAAGTTTTTTAAAAAGATAAACGTATTTTTATCTTATATGCTTGTTTTTGCCACTGTTTTACTGATTTTTTCAACCCCATCTTATGTTAAGGCAGAACACGGGATAGACCTGTTTTCTTCAAATGAAATAGTTGAAAATATTAAAAATATGGAGATGAATCTCACCTCTATTATTTATGTTAAAAACAAAAAAGGCGAATGGCAGGAATATCAGCGTCTGCACGGAGATGAAAACCGAATTTGGGTTGGTATCGATAAAGTGCCCGAAAACCTGAAAAATGCCTTTATTGCCATTGAGGATGAGACCTTCTATGAGCATTCGGGAATAAACTGGCGCAGAACCTTGGGCGCTATCGGAAACTATTTCTTCAAATTTGATGAAACTGAGTTCGGTGGTTCAACCATAACCCAACAGCTTATTAAAAATGTTACATCGGATAAGGGCAGAAATATGACAAGAAAAGCCCGCGAAATCGTAAGGGCAATGCTTATTGAATCCAAGCTTGATAAGATTCAGATTTTAGAGGCTTATCTCAACACAATTTCGCTCGGTAACGGCATTTGTGGTGTTCAGGTTGCCTCGAACTATTATTTCAACAAAGATGTTTCAGAGCTTTCCTTGGCCGAGTGTGCAACGATTGCCGCTATCACCAAAAACCCTTCAAGATATAATCCTGTGTCGGGCATGGATGAAAACATTCTTCGCAGAAGAGTTGTGCTTGACAAAATGCTCGAGTGGGGAATGATAACAGATGCTGAATATGACGTGGCCTACAATGCCGAAATCGTGCTTGATAATTCGCAAAAAAATCACTTTGAGGCCGAAATAAACAGTTATTTTGTGGATACTTTAATCGACCAGGTTATTGCCGATTTATCGGAGAAATATAACTGCAGCGAAAGCCTTGCTTCAACAATGTTTTATAACGGCGGTTATAAAATTTATGCCACGGTAGACCTTGCAATTCAAGAAGAGATGGAAAAGGTTTATCTTAACAAGCAAAAATATTTCAAGCTGATGGGTGAGGACCTTAAGGGCAATAAGGTGAATGTTCAGTCTGCGATGACTATTATGGACTATGAGGGACATATTGTGGGCGTTGTGGGAGGCGTTGGTGAGAAAACCGTTAACCGCGGACTTAATCGCGCTACTGATTCACCGCGTCAGCCTGGCTCTACAATGAAGCCCATAGGTGTTTATGCATTGGCTATCGAAAAGGATTTGGTGCATTACACCTCAAAGGTTTTGGATAAACCTATAAAGAACTATTATCCTGATGGTAAGAGCGGCCCTAAAGAGTGGTATGGCTATTATAAGGGCAATATCACGGTGGACTATGCTATAAGAAAATCGGCTAACACTATCCCTGTTCGACTTTTGCAGGATATAGGCGTTGATACATCCTACGATTTTCTTGTTAACAAGCTCGGCTGCAAACATTTGACCGAGGCGGATAAAAACCTTTCCGCATTGGCTTTGGGTGGTTGTAATTACGGTATGACCACAACCGAATCTGCAGCAGCTTATGCCATTTTCGGTAATAACGGCGTGTTCCACAAGCCCACAACATACTACAAGGTTGTGCAAGGCTCAAAGGTTATATTAGAGCCTTCAAAAACAGGGGAACAGGTTATTTCGCCTGCCACTGCTACCATAATGAATCATCTGCTTCAAGGCGTTGTTTACGGCAGCGAGGGAACGGGTCGCGGAATTGCGAGTTATAATTCAATGAAGGCCTATGCTAAAACGGGTACTTCGAGTGAATCTAACGACCTTTGGATGGTTGCAGGAACACCTTATTATGTGGGCTCTGTGTGGTATGGCTTTGATAAACAGCAAGAGGTTAAGAGCACTTCGGCTGCGGCTACTGTTTGGCGCGATATTATGAAACAAATTCATAAAGGCCTTGAAAAGAAAACCTTTACTGACAGTGAGGATGTTTATAAAAAAGGCGTGGGATATTATAAGAATGGCACAACACCTGATAATCTTATAAGCTCCAGCGCGAGCGAGACCACCTCTGAGCAAACCTCATCTACCGAATCCACAGAGCAAACAACGTCTTCTGAAACCACTTCTAGTTCGGATAGCACTTCAAGTGAGGGTACAACAAGCAGTGATACCTCATCAGAAGGAACCGAATCAGATACAACCTCTAAACCCGAGGAAGACGGGGGAGAAACTTCCAAACCTGAGAATTCTGAGGGGGAACAAGGTGACCAGAGTGACACACCTTCAAAGCCTTCGGAAAACGAGAAACCAACGCCACCTCAAAAACCGCCTGAAGATGAAAATGTTTAAAACTTTAAAGGACTGCCGAAAAGCAGTCCTTTAAATATTTTTTTCTTGTAATTGCACCAATAATAATATATAATTAAAATGATATGTTATGTTTGTTTAGGAGTATTGCTATGTTAAGAAGTTTACTTTCGGGTAATTTGGATTTTGTTAATATTTTGATTTATATAGTTTCGGCAATGGTAGTTATATTTATAACAATGCCGATTCACGAATTTGCGCACGCTTTTGCCGCCTCAAAACTTGGTGACACTACACCGAGGAGACAAGGAAGATTGAGCCTTAACCCTTTTGCACACATTGATTACATTGGTGCGCTTTGTATCTTGTTTTTCGGTTTCGGTTGGGCAAAACCTGTTGGGGTGAATAGTTTTAACTTCAAAAAGCCCAAAAGAGATATGGCAATAACCGCATTTGCGGGTCCGCTTGCGAATATTATTGTGGCGTTGGTAAGCCTCTTGATTTATAACATTTTCAGAAATTGCTTTATTATGAGCGGTTCTAATTTGCTCGTTATTTATCTCCCGCTTTTCTTTTATTATGTAGCGCTTATTAATGTGAGACTTGCGGTGTTTAACCTTATTCCTATTCCTCCGCTTGACGGTTCAAGAATTTTATCGGCATTTTTGCCCGATAAAATATATTACACAATTATGCGCTACGAAAGATATATCGTTATAGGCGTTATAGTTCTTGTTGCGGTTGGTGCTTTGAATGTTCCGCTTGATTTCTTAACAAGTGCCGTGATGAACGGCTTGAGATTTATGGCTAATTTGCCGTTTAGTTTTGTATAAGAGTGTGAATAATAGTAATGGAAAATGTAATTTGTTATAAAATTGAGGGCTTTGAAGGCCCTCTCGACCTGTTGCTTCAGTTGATAGCACGAAACAAATTTAATATTTATGATATACCGCTTACCGAACTTATCGACCAATATCTCGAGCAAATCAAACTTTACAGTGATGATGAGATGGATTTGGGCAGTGAGTTTCTTGAAATGGCTTCAAGACTGCTTTATATAAAAACAGTCAGCCTTTTGCCAAAGCACGATGAAATTGTGAAACTCAAAGAAGAACTTGAAGGCGAACTTCTTGAATATATGGTTTGTCAGCAAGTGGCAAAGAAATTATCGGAAATGCAAACAGGCTTTGATAAATTTATAAAGCCGCCCTGCGAATATGATTTTGACCAAACCTATGAGCTTGTTCACACAAGCGATGTGATGTATCTTTCGTATCTCGCGGCGGTTGGCAGAGGGAAGCGCAAATTGCCGCCATCTTCTGCACCGTTTACAAAGATTGTGGCAAAGAAAATTGTTGCGGTTTCAACCAAAATTGTGTTTGTGCTGAGAAATTTATGGGGCGGCAGAAAAAAACTCACAACCCTTTATAAAACCGCACAAAGCCGTTCTGAGTTGGTTGCAACATTTCTTGCAATTCTCGAACTTTGCAAAGCCAACAGAATTATGATTGACGGCGAATCGGATGATGCCGAAATTTCACTTATTAAGGGGCATAAAAACAGATGAAAAAAGAACAGTTAATTGAGGCTTTTGAGGCTGTGTTATATGCAGGCGGTGAGCCTGTGAGCATTGAAAGACTTTCACAAATATTTGAAATTTCTCCCAAAGAAGTTATAAATATTATGGATGCGCTTTCGGAAAAAATGAATAAAAACGGTAGCGGACTCGAACTTCTAAGGCTTGAGAATACCTATCAGTTTGCAACCAAGACAGAGTATGCGGGTTATATTAAAAAAGCGTTTGATATGCGCCGCCGCACACCTCTTTCTTCTGCCGCGCTTGAGGTTTTGGCGGTTGTGGCATATAACCAACCTGTCACCAAATCTTTTATTGAACAAGTGCGCGGAGTAGATTGTTCGGGTGTTGTTACAACCCTTATAGAAAAAGGACTTATCGAAGAACGCGGAAGATTGGAGTTGCCCGGCAGACCTTTGCTTTACGGCACAACAAAGAACTTTCTTCGTTGTTTTAGCATTAGCGATTTATCAGAATTGCCGCCGCTTCCCAAAAATGATAACGAGCAAACAGATATAGGCGAACAACTCGAAATTCAAGGCGAGGAGAATGAGTTTGATACCGCTGATAATAATTAGTGCTGTTTTAATTTTGGTGGGCTCTGTGTTATTTTTGCCGCTTAAAGCAAATTTGGGATTTAAGGATGATTTTTGGGCAAAAATAACCTTTGCAGGCATAACCTTGTTTTCTACCGATAAGGAAGAAAAAGAACAAAAAAGTGCAGAAGAATCCCAAGAACAACCTAAAGCCGAAGCGAAAAAAGACAATATATTTGATTTTTTAAAACAAAAATACGGTTTTTTCGGCGCTGTGAAAAAGCTTCTCTTGTTACTTCGGGAAATGCTTTCACATATAAAGGGACTTTTGCGGCACATTAAAATTAAAAAAGCAGAGATTGATATTAATATTTCGGGCGGCGATGCGGCACAAACCGCTATAGAATACGGTGCGATATGCTCCGCCGCATATCCGTTATTTGGCTTACTAGAAGCTTGCAGAGTAGTAAAATTCAAGCGGATTAACATTAAGAGCGATTTTGATGGTGGCGAGCCTTTATTCGAGTTTTCAACCGAGGTTTCCGTCGCACTTGTTTTCCTAATCATATCGGCAATAAAAATATATAAAGAATATAAAAAGTTCATCACAAAGGAGAATTATGATGGCTGAAAATAGCATTAAAGCAATTATGGACACAACAATGGACAAATTAAGAGCAATGGTGGATGCCAATATAATCACAGGCACACCCATCGAAATGGGCTCTATCACACTTATCCCTGTTTCCAAGGTGGCTTTTGGGCTAGCTACAGGTGGCAGTGATTTCCCAAGCAAGAGCGGTGCTGAGCTGTTTGGTGGTGGCGGCGGTGCAGGTGTTACCGTATCGCCCGTTGCGTTTATCGTTATTTCTGACGGAAATGTTAAAATGCTTCCGGTTTATAATGAGCTCACAACTGTTGAAAAGGCAGTTTCAATGGCACCTGAAATAATCGAAAAAGCAAAAGAGCTTTTCCCTAAAAAAGAAAGCGCAAATCAGTAATAGATTTTCCTCACCTTTAATAAAATTTAGGTGAGGTGATGGGCTTTGAAAAGAATAATTAGTGTTATTGCGGCAGTGTTGATTATGTTGGCGTTGCCGCTTTACACTTTAGCGGTGTCAACCTCAGCAAAGGCGGCAATTCTTATAAATGCTGATACCTGCGAGGTTATTTATGAGCATAATGCTGACCAAAAGTTACCAATGGCGAGCACAACCAAAATTATGACGGCTCTGCTTTTGTGCGAAAACGGCGACCTTGAAAGAGAGGTTACCGTTACCGCCGAAATGCTGAGGGTTGAGGGCTCTTCGATGGGCTTGCTCGCGGGCGACAGGGTAACGCTTCACGATTTGCTTTATGGTATGATGTTGGCCTCGGGCAACGATGCCGCTAATGTTACGGCATATATTCTCGGTGGAACGGTGAGCGGATTCGTTAAAAAAATGAACGAAAAGGCGTCTGAGCTTGGTCTTAAAGACACTAATTTTGTAACACCGTCGGGCCTTGATGCAGCTGAGCATTATACAACCGCCCGCGACCTTGCACGGCTTGCGGCATATGCTATGAAAAATGAGCATTTTGCCAAGGCGGCAGCTTCGCAGTCGGCAACGCTTTGTTATGGAAATCCACCTTACAAGCGCACACTCACAAACCACAACAAGCTGCTTAAAAATTTAGAGGGCGCTGTTGGCGTTAAAACAGGCTTTACCAAGAAATCAGGCAGATGTCTTGTGTCTGCGGCAGAGCGTGATGGCAAGCGGGTTATTGCGGTAACTCTTTGCGACCCTAACGATTGGCAAGACCACAAAAACCTTTTAGAATATGGTCTTTCACAAATTAATTTGACCGAAATTTCACCCGAAAACGCGCAATATGAAATTCCTGTTATAAGCGGGGGAGAAAAAAGCGTTAATGTGAATATAGAACCCTTTATCGTGAGTTCGGTGGGGGAGAGTGAATTCAGTTTTGAGGTGAATTTGCCTGAGTTTGTTTATGCGCCAATCGAAAAGGGAGAGAAAATTGGTAGTGTGGTTTATAAAGAGGGGCAAAAAATAATTGCAACCGAAAATTTATATGCTCAGTGTGATATAAGTTTAAGCGGCGTTAAAAAGAATGTGCCCACAAGATTTAAAGAAAATCTTGAGTTGATATTAAAGAAATTTTTGGAGAAATAAATGAAAAGTAACAAAATAAGATTGCAAAAACACCTTTCTGAAAGCGGCGTTGCCTCAAGAAGAAAGGCAGAGGAATTAATAGAGCAAGGAAAGGTTAGGGTAAACGGCAGAGTGGCTATTTTAGGCGCTAAGGTTGACCCTAAGCGAGATAAGGTTACCGTTTCGGGTAAAACTGTTATTGCCAACACTCAAAAGGTTTATATTATGCTTCACAAGCCCCGCGGTTATGTTACAACCGTTAAGGATGAGCTCGACCGTAAGTGCGTTACCGACCTTGTTAAAGATGTTGGGGTTAAGCTTTTCCCCGTTGGCAGACTTGACCGTAATTCTGAGGGTTTGCTTATTATGACTAACGACGGTGAGTTTGCAAACAATTTAACACACCCGTCGGCACAGGTCAACAAGACCTACCGTGTTACAGTTTCGGGTGAGGCAGATGATGAAAAACTCATTAATCTTCAGCAAGGCATTGTGATTGACGGCAGAAAAACCCGCCCTTGCGATGTTTTTGTGGCCGAGCGCAAGGCTGACAGAACAGTGCTTATTTTCATTATCCACGAGGGCAGGAACAGACAAATCAGAAAAATGTGCGAAGCGGTGGGACTCGAGGTTATAAGGCTCAAGAGAACCGAAATTTCGGGTGTTAAACTCGGAATGTTGCCGCAAGGAAAATGGCGCCCTTTGAATGAGAAAGAAATGCGTCATTTAACAAATGTTAATAAAAAGGAAGAAAATTAAATGCTGACATTAGGTCCCTTGAAAGAAAAAGAAAAGGCGCGCGACCTTTTTCTTTTGAAAAACATAGATTATAATGATGATTCGCAGTGTGTTGTTTGCAACGCGGGCGAAGAAATTTTAGGCTTTTGCCTTTTTGATTTAAACGAAGAAAAAATGGTGGTTAAATATATTGAACCGTTAGATGATATATCTTTAGCAGACGGAATTTTAAGAAGCACTCTGCATGTTGCGGCAGAAAGAAGCATTATGAATGCATACTATTCTGATACTGTGCCCGAAGAGTTTTTATATAAACTTTTGTTTATTGAAAACGAGAAAGAAAAGAAACTGAATATAAACAAACTTTTCGAAAGTTGCAAAGGCTGTGGCGGTTAAAAAACCGCCACTTTTTTATGTATAAAAGGTTCCAAAAAACCGCGAAAATCGACAAGTCAAAAGCGTACAATTTCCAATATTTTCAAATGGGGGGGGGTAAATCTATTAAAAAA
>SVPU01000013.1 GCA_015065685.1 Oscillospiraceae bacterium
AAATCCGTATGTAATCTGCCTTTCATAGCCTTTTACAGTGCGATTTTTACGAGTGAAATTCATATGTCGTACAGGACAGATGTTATTAACCATCTGTCCGCCGATAGAACCAGCCTGTTTAGATGTGAGGTCACCGTTGTAACCCTGCTTTAAGTTTACGCCTACCTCGTTAGCGGCTTCCATCTTAAAACGGTTGAGTGCATCTTTAGCCTCAGGTACTACATTCTTAGCCATTGTTAAATTCTCTCCTAAATATTTGTTTTGCGTTTGCAATATTATCTTGTGAAGAATTAAAGATAATATTTAAGGTAATTAATTGTAAAAAAGAGAGAAAATGAGAAATTTTGAAATTAAACAGATAAAAAATCCTGAAAGTTTTATACTTTCAGGATTTTTTATCGTTAGATTTATATTTAAGATTCGACCATAAATAAATTATCACTTGCGCGGGAACTCCGAGAATAAACAGTTTCCAAAAATTAATCGAAAAGGGAAGAAGTGATATGTAAATCGTGGCTAAACTGCTCCACATAAGGAATGAAACAATTAAAAAATTTCTTCTTTTGTTAAACCAAATTGAGTTAAAAATCAACCAAACAACCATTGAAACAGGAACGGCATAAATAAATGAGAGCCAATGCAGTTTAATATCACCAATAGTAATATCAACCAAAACGAAGATAAGCGTTGCAATAAGCCAAACGCAAATAATGCTCATACCAGTAATAAATCCGCGGTTTCGAATTTTTCCCTTAATTGCTTCTTTAATAGTAGTCTTAATTGGGTGGTCTTTTGTGATAAGATAATCAACCGTAACGCCGAAAAGGTCGGCTATCTCTTTTAAAACAACTATGTCGGGTATTGATTCGCCGCGTTCCCATTTAGAAACCGATTTATCGGAATAATTAAGTTTTTCTGCAAGTTCGATTTGTGTGAGCCCGTTTTGCTTTCGAAGTTCTGCAATATTATGGGCGATAATCAGTTTAATTTCTTCCATAATTTCACCTTGAAAAAATATTCTAAAATTATTTTATCATAATTTTATTCTTTAGTCAATTTTTGCAAGAAAAATTTACAATTGCAAAACTCATGGGAGACAAATTGAGGTTACCGTCTTTAATACTTTCCCACAATTCTGTATTTTCGTAAATGTACTGTTCGGGTAAGGGGAAAGTAAATTCAGTATCACCACGATTCACCGCAATCAGAACGCCGCCATCATCGTTTTTACGGATAAAAGCAAAGGCATTATCATCAGTAATGACGGGCACAAACTCACCCGAAACGAACGCTTTACAGCCTCTTCTGAATCTGCCGAGGCTCTTGTAAAATTCCAAGAGTTCTGCGTTTTCATTGCCCCACGGATAAGTTGCTCGGCAGAAAGGGTCGCCATAGCCCTCAAGTCCCGCTTCATCACCATAATATAAAGAGGGAACACCGGGCAGGGTGTATTGCAAAACTGCCGCAAGCTTTAAAAGTCTTATTCCGTTTTCCTTTTCACTTTCAGAAAGCTTTGCTTTTGATTGGCTTTCACGGTCATTTTCATAAACTTGGTTACTGCCCAATCTTGTTAAAATGCGCGCAGTATCGTGTGTGCCTATGTGATTCATTAAAAGCCTTGTAACCTGAGGCGGATAGTTTTCAATAACGCTTAAAACAACATCGCAAAGCTGCTCTGCATTGCCGCACTTTAAAAAGTCAACAATCGCATTTGCAAAGGGATAATTCATGACCGAATCAAGCTGCTCGCCGCGCAAAAATCTTCTGCGGCGGTTATAGCTTATTTTGTTGCTCGCATCCTCCCAAACCTCGCCTAAAAGGAATTTGTCTTCACCCTCAGATTTAACAGCGAGGCGAATTCTATCAAGAAACTCATCGGGCAATTCATCTGCAACATCAAGCCGCCAACCTTTAATTCCTTTTTTAAGCCAATACCTAATAACCCCGTTCTCACCTGTGATAAATTCAGTGAAGGAGGGGTTGTTTTCATTGGTTTCAGGGAGAGTTGGAACTCCCCACCAAGCCTCATATTTATCGGGGAAGTCGGTAAATTTATACCAATTGTGATAGGGTGAAGCCTTGGATTGATATGCTCCAACAGAAGAATATCTGCCCTGCTTGTTGAAATAAATGCTGTCATCGCCCGTGTGGGAAAAAACACCATCAAGAATTATGCTAATGCCGTATTTTTCGGCTTTTTTTGTGAGTCGGCACAAATCTTTTTCAGTGCCTAAGGAAGGGTCAATTTTAAAATAATCGGCGGTGTTATAGCGATGGTTTGAGTGGGCTTCAAAAATGGGATTAAGATATATGCAGTTAACACCCAAACTTGCAATGTAATCAAGCTTTTTTTCAATTCCCTTAAGGTCGCCGCCATAGTAGTCGTTACCCAAGCTGCATAGGGCATCGGTCTGTCTGAACTCGGGCTGCTTCGACCAGTCCTCACAGATGAATCTATCAGTTGGTATGTTCTTAACCTTAACTCCCGAAGAGGAGAATCTATCGGGGAAAATTTGATAAATTATTCCGCCGTCAAGCCAATCGGGTGTTTTAAAATCTTTTTTGAAAACTGTTTGCTGCCAACTGGAAAATTCGTGCGATACTATACCGCGTGAACCTCCGCTTTTTGAAACGAAAAACGGACCATAATCACTTGTATATTTAAAGCCGTACCAATAAAGGCCTTCATCCAATGCGATTTCGCACTCATAAAATCTGTAATCCTCGAGCCATTCTGCGCCCGGCATTGAAATTTCTTTAAAGCAAGACTCATTATCGTTTTTAATCAAGAGATACACATTATGAACCTTTGCATCGTTATGAAGCAAAAGCCTTAGCCGAAGAGTTTCCCCCTCGGCTAAGGCTCCGATTTTACTACGGTATAACGAATTTCTCGAATCAAACGGATAATATTGCATAACAGCTTCCTGATTTTTATTTTAAGGGTTTTACATTCCAAATGTCTCTAGCATAGTCTTCTATCGAGCGGTCTGCAGAGAAAATGCCCGATTTTGCTATATTTGTGAGCGACATTCTGTTCCACACATTTTTATCATTATAAAGCTCAGATGCTTTTTGTTGTGCTTTTCTGTAATCTGCAAAGTCGGCCAATGCCATATAGCGATCATAATTCTTAAGTGAATTATAAATGTTATCAAACTGTTGGCCTAAAGTGCCCTTGCCGATAAAATCAAGCGCTTCTCTGAGCTCGGGGTTATTGTTATAATAACCAATTGGTGAGTAGCCGTGCTTCTGAAGAGAAAGCACTTCGGGAGTTTGCATACCAAAGATTATAATGTTATCATCGCCAACTGCATTGTGAATTTCCACATTGGCACCGTCTTCAGTACCAAGAGTGATAGCACCGTTCATCATAAGCTTCATGTTTCCTGTGCCGCTTGCTTCTGTAGAGGCTAGGGAAATCTGTTCACTTATGTCTGCAGAAGGTATCATAATCTCTGCAAGGCTAACGCGATAATCTTCAAGGAAAATAACCTTTAATTTATCGCTTACCGCACGGTCGTTTTCAATGGTTTTTGAAAGGCGATAAATCATTTGAATAATTTCTTTTGCGAAGAGATATCCTGCGGCTGCTTTGGCACCGAAAATATAGGTTTTTGGTGTGAATTCTGCGTTTGGATTATTCTTGAGATAGAGATAATCGCTTATGATATTAAGCGCATTAAGATGTTGGCGCTTATATTCGTGAAGGCGTTTAACCTGCATATCGAAAATCGAATCGGGGTTAAGAGTTTCTTTAAAGTGTTCTTTAACATAATTTGAAAAACGAACCTTGTTATTTCGCTTAATTTGCTGCAGATGCTCAAGAACAGCCTTATCGTCCTCAAAATTCATAAGCTTTTCAAGCTCACTAGCATCGCTTATAAAGCCATCGCCGATAATGTCGATCAAATACTTTGTAAGCTCAGGGTTTGCTTGACATAACCAACGTCTGTGTGCAATACCGTTAGTAACATTTTTGAATTTTTCGGGAGTGGTTTTCACATAGTCCTTAAACAACTCATCAACCAATATTTTGCTGTGAAGCTTTGAAACGCCGTTAACTGTGTGGCAGGTTGCAACACAAAGGTTTGCCATTCTCACAAAGCCGCTGCTTATAATTGCGGTGCGCTCAACAAGCTCACTGTCATTAGTGGTTGCAAGAATTTCGGCTCTGTATCGGCGGTCAATTTCCTTAATGATTTGATAAATTCTCGGAATTCTTGTCTCAATCAAGGATTCGGGCCAACATTCGAGCGCTTCGGCCATAATGGTGTGATTAGTATAAGCAACGGTGCCCTTAACCAATTCCCACGCTCTTTCCCAGCTGTAACCACATTCATCTAGTAAGAAGCGCATAAGCTCGGGAATGCAAAGGGTGGGGTGGGTATCATTAATATGAATAGCAACCTTTTCGGGCAGATTTTCAAGGGTGCTGTATTTTCTTAAATGTCTGTGAAGAATATCTTGAACCGAAGCAGAAACGAGGAAATATTGCTGACGAAGTCTCAAAGACTTACCCTCAATGTGATTATCCTCAGGGTAAAGAACCTTTGAGATGGTTTCGGTCATAGCGCGTTGCTCAAGTGCGCGAATATAGTCGCCCTGATTGAATGCAGACATATTAAAATCTTGACATTCGGCACTCCAAAGTCGCAAAGCATTAACGGTTTTACCATCTTTTCCCGCAACCATAAGGTCGTAAGGAACGGCACGAACGGTTTGATAATCGGTGTGCTCAATATGATGATAGCTGCCATCCCACCATTCGTTAACCTTACCATCAAAATTAACATCAACTGCTGAAGCGGGGCGGGGAACAAGCCAAACGCTGCCTCCGGGCAACCAAAAATCAGGCATCTCGGTCTGCCAGCCTTCAATTAATTTTTGGCGGAAGATACCGAGCTCATATTTTATGCAATATCCCATAGCAGGATAACTACCCGAAGAAAGCGCTTCAAGGAAGCAAGCGGCAAGACGGCCCAAACCACCGTTACCGAGGCCTGCATCGGGCTCTAATTCATAGAGATTATCGAGCTTAACCTTGAATTTTGAAAGCGCCTTTTTCATATTTTCGGTTAATTCCAAATTGTAAAGGTTGCTCTTTAGGGAACGACCCATAAGGAATTCCATACTCATATAATAAACAGTTTTTGCCTCTGCTTCATCTGTGGCTTTTCTGAAATCTGCACGGCGCTCACTCATTATATCATTAAGAACAAGCACGCAAGCCTTATAAAAGAGTTCATCAGAAGCCTGATCTGGCGTAACACCGAAATTGTGTGAAAGCTTCTTTTCTATCATTGAACTAAGGTTTGCTGAGGTATATTTTGCCATAAATTCAACATCTCCGAAAATTACATATTTAATATAATAATATTTTATACATTATATAATACAATATTCTCTGCATTTTTTCAAGTAGTATCTATGTATTGTATTTTCGATATTTTTATTCATTTTAAACAAAAAAATATTTATTTTCAGGAAAAACAAAAAAATATTCAGCAGTTAATACAATTTTTAATCATTTTTTAAAAACAGTTAGCCGAAATAACCGCACAGAATTTATATAAAATGAAAAAAATTGGTAAAACTTAAAATTAGAAAGGAACTGTTGTTTATGAAAAAAAGAAATGTTATAAGGCTTGCCTCTTTTTTGACTGCTGCATTATTGGTTTTGGGCGGCGTGCTTATTAAATCAGAACAAAAGAATAAAAGATATGAACTCGAAATACAAAACGGATATTCCCGTAATTTAGATGACTTCAACACTGCTATGAATAATATATCCACAACGCTTAATAAGGCGCGGTTTGTTACAACTCCCAAGCAAATAAGCTCAATTGCGGCCAAGCTCTTAACCGAGGCGGAAATTTCAAAAGCAGCGCTTTCACAATTACCTTCCTCACAAGAACTCACATCGCTTAATAAATTTCTCTCGCAGGTGGGGAATTATGCTATGTCGCTTTCTAAAAATTTAATAAGCGGCGGAGAAATTTCACAGGCCGATAGCGAAAACATTGTGAAGCTAAGCGACACTGCCAACAAAATTTCCGAGCTTGTTACGGATGCCCACATAACCTACAATAATGTTGATTATTGGGCAAAGGAGTTAGATAATCAGTTGACTGATTTGGTGGATGATAATTCATTGGCAGTTTATATGAATGATATGGAGGATGAATTTGAAGATTATCCAACCCTTATTTACGATGGACCATATTCTGACCATATTTTAGAAAAAGAGCCTGAGATGATAAAGCAGGCGGAAGCAGTATCAGAAAACCAAGCCTTAAGAGCGGCGGCGAAAATAGCACAGTGCGATACCGCCGACCTAAAGCCTGATGGTGTATCACTTGGTAAAATACCCGCCTTTAGATTTATCGGCGATGGTGTGACTGTTACCGTGAGTAAAAACGGGGGTTTCCCCGTGTATCTTAGAAGAGAGAAAAATGCAGTCGATTCTATTTTAAACTATGAACAAGCAATTGATAAGGCTGCGAGATTTCTTGAGAGAATAGATATGTCCGGTTTTGCAGAAACCTATTATTTTGAAAATAACGGTGTTTGTGTTATTAATTTCGCATATTTAGATGGTCAAACCATTTGTTATACCGATTTAGTTAAGGTTGGCGTGGCGATGGACACAGGCGAAATAATGCTTTATGAAGCGAGCGGGTATCTCACAAATCACAAAGACAGAGCCTTTCAAACACCCGTTTATACTGTGGAGCAAGCAGAAGAAATTTTAAGTGAAAATGTTACGGTTAACCATTCTTCCTTGGCGCTGATTCCTTCAAAAGCAGGGGAGGATGTGCGGTGCTATGAATTTGCGTGCACCGCAGAAAATGGGCAAGAAATTCTTATATATATTAACACCGCAACCCTTGATGAAGAAGAGGTTTTAATACTTCTTAAAAGTGATGGCGGAATTTTGGTAAAATAATACTTGATTTTTTTGAAACTGTGTGGTAAAATGTTTAAGCATTTGATTTCACTTAGGCCTTACTAAGTGGGTTCATGCCGAAAAAATCGACATTGAAGCGGACGGTCCTCTGAAGAATTTTTAATTTGCTTGTATGAACGTCTGAACAAAAATTAAGGAGGAAGAAAGATGGACGTAATTAAGGAATTAACTGCTGAATGCCTCAAGAACGATGTTCCTGAAATTCTTATCGGTAGCACTGTTAAGGTTCACGTAAGAATCAAGGAAGGCGAAAAAGAAAGAATTCAGGTATTTGAAGGAACTGTTATCGCAAAGAATAACAGCGGTATCGCTGAAACCTTTACTGTTCGCCGTGTATCATACGGTGTAGGCGTAGAACGTGTATTTCCGGTTCATTCACCTAATGTTGCAAAGGTTGAACTTGTTCGTAAAGGTAAAGTTCGCAGAGCTAAGCTCTACTACTTGCGTGACAGAGTGGGTAAAGCTGCAAAGGTTAAGGAACTTATATAAGTTAATTTTTGAGCTTGGAGGGGAGAACAGGGCACTGCGCCTTGATTCTCCCTTTGTTTTATCTGAGATTAGATTGGAAGGTAATCTATGAAATTTTTGAAATACATCAAACGCCAAAATAATGAGCCCGAGTTTCAATACGGCTTTTCGGTGGACACAAGTAATGTTTATGATTTTAAGGAAGAGGCACCACGGAAACAATCCATAATGGAATGGGTGCTTGATGGTCTCGATACAGTTGCGATTGCAATAATTGCCGTGATAATAATTTTCACCTTTATTTTTAGAATGGCAACAATAAGCGGAGACTCTATGAAGAACACTCTTTTTGAGGGAGACCGCGTGATTATTACTAATTTTGCCTATAAGCCTCAGCAAAATGATATTGTGGTTGTATCCCGCAATGCCGAAAACTCTGTTGATGAGATTTCTTCGAGCAAGGGCCCAATTATTAAAAGGGTTATTGCAGTTGGCGGTCAAACAGTGGATATTGACTTTGAAAAAGGCGAGGTTTATGTTGATGGGGAAAAATTAGTTGAAGATTATATCAGCTCTTCAACCGTTAACAGTTATGATGTTGAATTTCCTGTGTTTGTTCCTGAGGGACATATATTTGTTCTGGGCGATAACCGTGCCGTTTCATTGGATAGCCGTTCTTCAAGCATAGGCGATAACGGTGTTATAGATGAGCGTTATGTTTTGGGAAAAGCGGTTTATAGAATTTTCCCATTTAACAGAATAGGAAGGCTAGACGAAAATGAGTGAAGCATCACAAAGCATACAGTGGTTTCCAGGCCATATGGCCAAAACACGCAGAAAAATCAAGGAAATATTACCGCTTATTGATGCGGTTGCCGAAATTGTTGATGCGAGAATACCGTTTAGCTCTAGAAACCCCGAAATTAAAGAGATAATCGGCGATAAACCGCACATTATCCTGCTTAATAAGTGCGATATGGCAGATAAAAAGGTTACTGAAGAATGGATAAAGCATTACAAGGCAAACGGAATAACCGCCATTGCGGTTGACTGTAAGTCGGGCAAAGGGCTTAATTTATTTAAAGATACTGTTAAAACTGCGCTTTCTTCAAAACTTGAAGCATATGCCCAAAAAGGTATGGTTGGAAAACCGCTTCGAATTATGATTGTTGGAATCCCAAATGTGGGTAAATCTTCGTTTATTAACCGAATAGCAGGTGGAAATAAGGCAAAGGTTGAAAACCGTCCCGGTGTTACAAGGGGAAATCAGTGGTTTACCATTGATAAACAGCTCGAATTGCTTGATACCCCCGGAGTTTTATGGCCTAAATTTGAAGACCAAACGGTTGGTGAACATCTCGCTTTTACGGGTGCTGTTAAAGACAGAGTTTTAGATATTGAGCTTCTTTCTATGAGGCTTCTTGAAAATCTTCGTGATAATTACCCCGAGCTCTTAACAAAGCGATATGGCGAGCTTGATTTTGAGTGCGATAGCTATGATTTGCTTTGTCAGGTTGGCAAAAAAAGGGGAATGGTTATCAGAGGCGGCGAGACCGATACCGAAAGAGCGGCGAATATGCTGCTGGAAGAATACAGAAACTGTAAAATAGGGTTTATTTCTCTTGAAAGGGTAAATGATTATGCCTGATTTTGAAATCGAAAAGGAAGCATATAACAAAGGTTTTAAATATGTTTGCGGTGTTGATGAAGCAGGGCGAGGTCCTCTGGCGGGCCCTGTTTGTGCGGCAGCAGTAATTCTGCCTGAGGGTACCGAAATTGAAGGACTTAACGATTCAAAAAAGTTGAGCGAGAAAAAGCGTGAGGCTCTTTTTGATGTTATAAAAGAAAAGGCAATAGCATACAGTATCGCTTTCGGCACACTCGAAGAAATCGAAGAATTTAATATTCTCGAAGCCACTTTTATCGCAATGAACAGAGCAATAAACGGACTTGAAATCAAAGCGGATTATGCTTTGATTGATGGTAACCGTGTGCCAAAGGGAATAGAAATTCCTTGCGAAACGGTTATTAAGGGCGATGCAAAGTCAAGCTCAATTGCCGCGGCATCAATTCTTGCAAAGGTAACGCGAGACCGTTTGCTTATGGAATATGATGAAAAATATCCTGAATATAATTTTAAAAAGCACAAAGGTTACGGCACAAAAGAGCATACAGACCTTATTTTAAAATACGGTCCGTGTGAAATTCACCGTATGTCATTCCTTAAAAAGCTTTTGGGTGAAAAATAATGAATATTGGTGTTATCGGAAAAAGCGGTGAGGATAGAGTTGCCGCTTTTTTGCGTAAAAATGGGTTTTCGGTTATAAAAAGAAATTATCAATGTCGTTTCGGTGAAATTGACATAATCGCACAAAACAGCGAGTATATTATCTTTGTTGAGGTTAAAACCCGAAATAAAGATTTTCTCGTTTCTCCCGCCGAGGCGGTTGATTCTGCAAAGCAAAAAAGAATTATGTTAACCGCAGAAGATTATATTTCAAAAACCTTTTGCGATTTGCAACCAAGATTTGATGTTGCAGAGGTTATAGTTTCAAAGGGTGATGATGGGCGCATAAGTTTTAATCTCAACTATATCGAAAACGCTTTTTGATGGGTGATTATTTGAGATATTTTGATTTGCACTGTGATACTGCTTATGAATGTTATGTTAAAAGCCAAGAGTTTTATGTAAACCAATTGGTTGTTAATGGTAAAGGAACTGACCTATTCGATGAATGGTGTCAGTTCTTTGCAATTTGGGTAAAGGATGATAAGGAAAATCCGTTCTCGTTTTATAAATCGGTATTTAATGATTTTAAAGTAAAGCTTTCACGCTCAAATAATGCGCCGATGCCGTTTTTCTCGGTTGAGGGAGGTGCGGTTCTAGAGGGCGATTTAGAGCGTTTATATATTTTAAAGAATGATGGAATTAAGCTTTTAACACTCACTTGGAACGGTGAAAATGCTCTTGGCGGCGGTTGCAAAAGCGAAAAGGGCTTAACCGATTTCGGCAAATCAGCAATAAAGCTTATGAATTCGCTTAAAATCGGTTGCGATTTATCACACCTTAACCGCAAGAGCTTTTATTCTGCGGTTGAATTTGCCGAATATCCTTTGGCTTCACATTCCAATTGCCGAAAACTGTGCGATAATCCGCGTAATCTTGATGATGAACAGATACGACTTATTTGTGAAAAAAACGGCATTATAGGCCTATGCTTTTACCCCGATTTTTTAGGTGAAAATGTTTTTGAAAGTTTGTACCAAAATATTTTTTATCTTTGCGATAAAGGGTATGAAAATAATATCGCTATAGGGTCAGATTTCGATGGCGGAGTTATGAACGAACAACTTGATAAGGTCGAAAAAATACCCGTTTTGTATGATTTTTTAAGCCGAAAGGGTTTGAATACTGCTCTGCTTGATAAAATATTTTACAAAAATGCTTATAATTATATTGCAAAATTATGATTTAATAGTTATAATTTAATAGTATTATTGTCCAAAAGGGGAAGTTAAAGTGAACTATGTTAGTACAAGGGATAAATCAATAAAGGTTACTGCCGCAAAAGCGATTGCGCAAGGCATTTCGGTTGAAGGCGGACTTTTTGTGCCTGATGAATTTCCTTTTTTAACTGAGAAAGATTTCGAGAATTTAAAAGTGCTCGACTATAAGGGAAGAGCAAAATATATTTTAAAGGAATTTCTTAACGATTTTTCCGAAGAAGAAGTTGATTATTGTATCGAGGGTGCATATACCGGCAGTTTCGATAACGAACAACCTGCACCTATTTCTCTTGTTGGAAAAAATGCTAACATATTAGAGCTTTGGCACGGACCTACCTGTGCTTTTAAGGACTTGGCTTTGCAGTTACTTCCTTATTTGCTCACAACCTCAACCAAAAAGGTTAACGACGGTAAAAAAACTGTTATCTTGGTTGCCACCTCGGGAGATACAGGTAAGGCTGCGTTAGAGGGCTTCAAGGATGTTCCCGACACTGAAATACTTGTTTTCTATCCCAGTGATGGTGTAAGCCCAATGCAAAAGCTCCAAATGGATTCACAAGCGGGCGAAAATGTTCATGTTTGTGCTATAAAGGGCAATTTTGATGATGCCCAAACAGGCGTTAAAAATATTTTCACAGATAATGCTGTTAAAGCAAAATTAGCTGAAAACAATATGCTGTTCTCATCGGCAAACTCTATCAACTGGGGCAGACTTGCACCGCAAATTGTTTATTATATCTCGGCTTATTGCGACCTTTTAGAGCGCGGTGAAGAAATTCAAGATGGTTTTAATATCGTTGTTCCAACAGGTAACTTCGGAAATATTTTAGCGGCTTATTATGCTAAAAAAATGGGTGTACCCGTTAATAAGCTTATTTGCGCTTCGAACATCAACAATGTTCTCACCGATTTCATAAACACCGGTAAGTATGACAGAAACCGCAAATTCCACACAACAATTTCACCTTCAATGGATATTCTGATTTCAAGCAACCTTGAAAGAATGTTGTTTGAGCTTTCGGGCAATAATGATAAAGAAGTGGCCGAGCTGCAAGCCTCACTTTCTAAGAACGGAGCCTTTACTGTGTCAGACAGTGTGAAAGAAAAACTTCAGAATCTATTCTGGGGCGGCTGTTGCGATGACGAAGCAACAATAGCCACAATTGGTAAATATTTTTCGGAATTCGGTTATCTTTGCGATACTCACACTGCGGTAGCGCTTAATGTTTACGAGCAGTATATTCAAAATACGGGTGATGATAGGCCAACTGTTATTGCATCAACCGCATCGCCTTATAAGTTTGCAAAGAGCGTTCTTTCTGCTGTTAGCGAAAAGCAGGGCGACACCGAATTTAATACCGTTAAGCTTTTGAGTGAAGAAACCAACACAGAAATACCGGCACCTATTAAGGCGCTCGAAAATGCAAAGGTTCGTTTTAAGGAAATTTGTGAAAAGGATGAAATGCTATCGGCAGTTTATTCCGCGCTTTCAATTAATTGATAAAAGAATAAGGGATACCCTATGTTTAGGATATCCCTTAATTTACGGCTTTAAATTACTTCGCCTTGAAGGTATCGCAGCAGGTGTCCTTTGCGGTTGAAGCCGAGCCGTTACCGACTTGAATTTTTCCTGCGTTGCACATATCATTTTCGGTATGATAAACACAGTTTTTAACACTACAAGCTACACAGGATTGGGTTTTACAAGAATTTTCCATTTCAAATCAAGTCCTTTCTGACCTTTTGGGTCGGTTATATTGTTACCGCTAAATTTGTGATTATTCTAAGAAAGGAGGAATGTTATGAGTATTTACACTATTTCTGATTTGCATTTATCGTTTGGCACTAACAAGCCTATGAATATTTTTAAGGGCTGGGACAATCATATTGAACGCCTTACTGCTAACTGGAAAAGACTGGTTAAGGAAAACGACACGGTGGTTTTGCCGGGCGATTTTAGCTGGGCACTGAAAATTGAAGAAGCGCTTGAGGATTTCAAATTTATAGATTCGCTTCCCGGAAAGAAAGTATTACTTAAAGGGAATCACGACTTGTGGTGGAGTACGGTTAAAAAAATCAGAGAGTTTTGGCAGCAAAATAACATTTCTACCTTTGATATTGTTTTCAATAACTGCGTTATAGCAGATGGCTTTGCAATTGCGGGAACACGAGGCTGGTTTTATGATGAAAAGGGCACTGCGAAGATTAAAATGCGAGAAGCGGGAAGACTTGATGCATCTCTTACAGCGGCCGAAAAAACGGGGATGCCGATTCTCACTTTTTTGCATTATCCACCCGTTTATGCCGATAGTGTTTGCGAAGAAATTTTAGATGTTCTTAAAAAACATAATGTTAAAAAAATATATTACGGACATATTCACGGTGCGGGTTTTAATAATGCTGTTTATGAATATGAAGGCATAAAAATGACTCTTGTATCGTGCGATTGTATTGACTTTACACCATATTTGTTAATATAATTATATAAATTATACAAATTTGGGATTTATTTGAAAATTTGCTGGAAAATGATTTTATACTGTGATATAATAATTTGAAGAATTGAGAAAGTGTGTAATTTGCGTTACATATTTTCATATATGCGGAGGTTAAATAAAATGAGTTTGAAAGAAACAAAAAAGGTTGCTGCCAACAGATATGAATTGGAGATTATCGTTGAAGCACCAAGATTTCAAGAGGCCATTAAGGAGGCTTACAAGCAAAACGGAAGCAAAATAATGGTTCCCGGCTTCCGAAAGGGTAAGGCACCTTTAAGCTTTGTTGAAAAATATTATGGAACTGAAATCTTCTTTGAAGATGCAATTAACCTTATCTATTCCGATGTTGTTGAGGAGGCAATTGAGGAATCCGGTCTTAAGGTTATTAACGATAAAATGGATTTTGATATGGTTTCTATTTCTAAGGAGGAGGGTGTTGATTTCAAGGTAACTCTCACCACATATCCTGAAATTGAAATCGGTGAATATAAGGGTCTTAAAGCAGAAAAGGTTATTGCAAAGGTAAGCGAGGGCGAAATCACTGCACAGTTAGAAGCAATGGCTGAAAGAAATGCAAGAATGATTTCTGTTGAAGACAGAGCGGCTGCTTTGGGCGACACAGCAGTTATTGATTTCGAAGGCTTTGTTGACGGTGTTGCTTTTGACGGCGGTAAGGCTGAGGGCCATAACTTAGAGTTGGGCTCGGGTCAGTTTATTCCCGGCTTTGAAGACCAAATTGTTGGTCATAACATCGGCGAAGAATTTGATGTTAATGTAACCTTCCCCGAGGAATATGGCGCAGCAGAGCTTGCAGGCAAGGAAGCAGTATTCAAGATTAAGCTTCACGAAATCAAGCTTCGCGAATTGCCTGAAATCGATGATGAGTTTGCAAAAGATGTTAGCGAATTCGATACACTCGCTGAGTTAAAGGCTGATTTAGAGGCAAAAGCACTCGAGCGCAAAACAAAGGCTGCCGAAGAAGAGGTTGAAAATGACCTTGTTCAGCAGATTGTTGACAGTATTAAGGGCGAAATCCCCGAGGCAATGTTCGAAAACCGTTTGAATCAGAGCGTTGAAGAGTTTGCTTATCGTTTGCAGTCTCAGGGACTTGATATGAACACTTATCTTAAGTATACAAACGCTTCTATGGATGATTTTAAGGCTTCTTTCCGTCCTCAAGCTGAATCACAGGTTAAGTTCAGACTTGCTCTTGAGAAAATCGTTGAGCTTGAAAAGATTGAAGCAACAGAAGAAGAAATTAACGAACAGTTTGAAAAAATGGCTAAGGATTACGGTATGGAGGCTGACAAGGTTAAAGCCGCTATTCCCGCAACCGAAATTGCTAAGGATTTAGCAGTTGGCAAGGCTATTGACTTTATAAAGGAAAATGCGGTAATTACTGAGGTTGAAGCAAAAACCGAGAAGAAACCTGCCGCTAAAAAGACTGCAGCCAAGAAAACAACAAAAAAGGCTGCTGAGGAAAAGAAAGACGCTGAATAATTGATTAAGATTATTCATAATCGTCAATAATATGGGGGCTGTCTTGATGTACTTAATAGGTTTATCAGGCGGTCCCTTTTTGAAATTTTAAACCATGGCGCCGTTGCCATAAAAACGGAGAAGGAGATTATTATGAGTATTGATATGACTATGATTCCTTATGTTATTGAACAAACGGGTAGAGGAGAGCGTTCTTACGATATTTTCTCGCGCCTTTTAAATGACCGTATTATTATGCTTAACGATCAGGTTGATAACGCAAGTGCAAGCGTTATTATTGCTCAGATGCTTTATCTTGAGGGTCAGGACCCCGAAAAAGACATAAGCTTTTATATTAACAGCCCTGGCGGTTCTGTTTCGGCAGGTATGGCTATTTATGATACAATGCAATACATTAAATGCGATGTCAGCACTATTTGTATGGGCATGGCGGCTTCTATGGGCGCCTTCCTTTTGGCTGCGGGCGCAAAGGGCAAGAGATTGGCTCTTCCCAATAGTGAAATTATGATTCATCAGCCTTTAGGTCAAGCTCAAGGTCAGGCAACAGATATTCTTATCCACGCAAATCACATTGAAAAAACAAGGGCAAACCTTAACAGAATCCTTTCTGAAAACACCGGCAAACCGCTTGATGTTATTGCGCGCGATACAGAAAGAGATAACTTTATGTCGGCGGTTGAGGCTCAGGAATACGGTCTTATCGATAAGGTTATTACAAAGAGATAAAAGGGGATATTATGCCTAATAAAACAAGTGATGAAATCCGTTGCTCCTTTTGCGGTAAAACGCAAGAAGAAGTGACCCGTCTTGTTGAAGGACCAGGGGTTTATATATGTGACGGATGTATTGAATTTTGCAATTCCTTGCTTTTTGATGATGAAATAGGTGCGAAAAGCCGTTCGAAAAAGAAAGGCAAAGAGGAATTTGTGCTTCCAAAGCCGATTGAAATCAAACAAAAGCTTGATGAATATGTAATCGGTCAGGATGAGGCTAAAAAAACACTTTCGGTTGCGGTTTATAACCATTATAAAAGAATTTTCAAAAATACGGATTCGGATGTTGAACTCAATAAGAGTAATGTGCTAATGCTTGGACCTACGGGTGTGGGCAAAACCTTGCTTGCACAAACCTTGGCAAAAATTCTCGATGTGCCGATTGCCATAACCGATGCCACAACACTTACCGAAGCGGGCTATGTTGGCGAGGATGTTGAGAATATTCTGCTGCGCTTAATTCAGGCTGCCGATTATGATATTGAAAAGGCAGAGCGCGGAATCATTTATGTTGATGAAATTGATAAGATTGCGCGCAAATCTGAAAACGCTTCAATAACCCGTGATGTCAGCGGTGAGGGTGTGCAACAAGCACTTCTTAAAATTCTTGAGGGCACTGTTTCTAATGTTCCGCCGCAGGGTGGCAGAAAGCATCCCCAACAAGAGTTTATTCAGATTGATACAACAAACATTCTGTTTATTTGTGCGGGTGCATTTGATGGCATTGAAAAGGTTATTGAAAAGCGAATGGGCGGCTCTAGCCTTGGTTTTGGCGCAGATGTTAAATCTCCTAAAAGCATCGAGGCAGAGGCTTTATCGACAAAGGCCACACATCAGGATTTAGTTAAGTTTGGCTTAATTCCTGAGCTTGTGGGCAGAATGCCTGTTATCACAGCACTCAAGGGTATGGATAAAGAAACCCTAATTCGCATTATGACAGAGCCTAAAAATTCAATTGTAAAGCAATATAAAACTCTCTTTGAAATGGATAATATTGAACTTGAATTTGAGGATTCGGCGCTTGGTAAGATTGCCGAGCTCACAATAGAGCGCAAAACCGGTGCCAGAGGCTTGCGTTCAATTATTGAGGGCGTTTTAGGGGAATATATGTTCAGTGCCCCATCGGATGAAAAGATTAAGAAAATAACCATTACCGGCGAAACCGTTATGGGCGGAGAAGCGGTTATTGAACAATAATGAATTTTAAAAATGCCACTTATAAAGTGGCATTTTTGTGCGTTTTAATTTAATGGTTTAAATATTTTTTGGATTCGAAGTGAATTAGATGTTAAAAAATAAAGATGTTAATATGCTTAGCGGTCCACTTTTTAAAAACATCGTTTTGTTTACAGTGCCGATAATTATAACCAATTTTCTGCAGCTCGTTTTTAACACAGCCGATTTAATTATTGTTGGGAGATTCTGCGGCAGTGTTTCGGTTGCGGCTGTAGGTGCTACGTCATCGTTAACACATTTAATGATAAATCTTTTTATAGGACTTTCTGTAGGCGCGGGTATATCGGCAGCACAGGCAATAGGCGCAAGGGATGAGGACCAAGTAAAACGAATTGTTCATACAGCAGTTCCCGTTGCGGTTATAAGCGGAATAATTATAACCGTTGTTGGCGTTTTGGGTGCGGAATATTTGCTTGAGCTTATGGAAACACCTAAAGAAGTGTTCTCACTTTCTGTTTTGTATCTTCGAATTTATTTTGCGGGCATCACCGCCACAATGGTTTATAATTTCAGTGCGGCGATTTTGAGGGCAGCAGGGGATACCCGATCTCCACTCACTTTTCTGCTTTTATCAGGTGTTTTTAATGTAATTTTAAATGTTGTTTTCGTAACGGTTTTTGATATGACTGTAGATGGTGTTGCATTAGCAACGGTAATTTCACAGATTTTGTCGGCAACTTTAACAGTCAGAGCGCTTATGAAAAGAACAGATGCCTGTAAATTAATATTAAAGGAAATACATATATATAAGGAGCCGCTTATTAAGTTTATAAAAATCGGAATTCCTGCCGGTATACAAAATTGTACTTTTTCGATTTCAAATGTTATAATTCAGTCTTCGGTAAATTCCTTTGGTCAGGCGGCCATTGCGGGAAATTCCGCAGGGGTGAATATTGCAGGTTATATTAATGCTGTAATGATTGCATTTCAGCAGACAACTGTTAATTTTGTAGGACAGAATGAGGGAAATAATAATTATAAACGGATTAAGAAAATATACGCTATGTGTCTTGCACTTGTTTTTGTCATTGAAGCACTTATGGGCGCTTTGGCATTTATTTACAGAAAACCGTTGCTTTCGCTTTTTATAACCGATTCTTCCGAGGCGATTGCAATAGGTACTTTAAGAATAGGAATAGTTTGTACGACTCAATTTCTGCTGGGTTTAATGGAGGTTACAACAGGTACTATAAGGGGCATGGGTGTTTCGCTTGCTCCAATGGCATCAAGCATGATTGGTGTGTGCGGGTTTAGAATTCTTTGGATATTCACCATTTTCAGAATTCCTGACTATCATTCGGTTACCTCAATTTTTGTTTCTTACCCGATTTCATGGTTTTTAACATTCCTCATCGAATTGATAATATTCACAGTAATAATAAAATATAAGCAAGAAAAATATAAACAAATAAAAGAACAAGTTTTGCTTGACAAATTGTAGTTAGCGTGGTAAAATGTGTAAGCCGCATATTGTGGGCTTTTTAAAGTTGCGCCAAAAAGGTGCACGCCTTCCGTAGCGAGACTGAAAAAAGAAGCAGGTGGAAAAAGATGTACGCAATTATCGAAACAGGCGGAAAGCAGTACCGTGTTCAGAACGGTGACGTTATTTACGTTGAGAAGCTTGAAGCTCAGGTTGATGAGGAAGTTACCTTCGACAAGGTTGTTGCTGTAAACAACAGAACTTTAAAGGTTGGTAAGCCTTATGTGAAGGATGCTTTTGTTAAGGGTACTGTTCTTAAGAACGGTAAGGGTAAGAAAATCACAGTATTTACTTACAAACCCAAGAAGGGCAGCGCACGCAAAATGGGTCACAGACAGCCTTACACTAAAGTTCAGATTACCGAGATTGGTTAATTATGACTAGTGTAAAATTTCTGGCTGATGAAAATGGTCTTTATGGCTTTGAAATCAGCGGTCACAGTTCAAGAAACGGTGACGATGAAATCGGAAAAATAGTTTGTTCTGCGGTTTCAAGTGCAGCGTATATGGCTGCAAACACCATAACCGAAATAATAGGTGATAAAGCCGATGCGGTAGTAGATGAAGCGGTAATGAGATTTAAGGTTTTAAATCCGAGTGAGGCTTCTAAAGTGGTGCTAAAAGGTTTGGAATTGCATTTAAGAGAGCTATCCGATGACTACAGTAATAACATCAAAATTTACGGAGGTGCAAATTATGTTAAAGATTAACATTCAGTTATTCGCTCATAAAAAGGGTGTGGGTTCAACTAAGAACGGCCGTGACAGTGAGTCCAAGCGTTTAGGTGTTAAACGTGCAGATGGTCAGTTCGTTTTAGCAGGTAATATCTTAGTTCGCCAAAGAGGAACTCATATTCACGCTGGTAATAACGTTGGTCGTGGTTCAGACGATACACTTTTTGCTCTTATCGATGGTAAAGTAAAGTTTGAGCGTTTGGGCAGAGACCGTAAGCAGGTAAGCATTTACGCTGAATAAGGCTGCTTTGAATCAAGAAACGAATCCGAGTGCTCTCAGCGCTCGGATTTATTTTTTAAAATATTCTGAAAGGAATAAATGTTATGAAAATCTGTCATGTTTGTGGTAAGGAATACGAGGATAATGCAGAAGTTTGTTCTGTGTGCGGAGCGGTATTAAAAACCGAGCAAGAGCTTTTGGCAGAAAAAGAAACGGATGTGTTAGAAAATCCCGTTTTATTAGCATCTTTTGAGGATATCGTGTCGCAAGAAATTTTCAAGGATATACTAAAAGATAACGGAATACTATTTACAGATGATTCTGCTTTAGATGACGGAAGTATGCAGGTTGTTTTTGGTGGAAATTTGGTTGTGGGAAAAATTTTTGTTTCTTCAAAGGATTTTGACAAGGCAAATGAACTTTTCACAGAGTTTTTAGAGTCTGAAACGGATTTTGAAGACTTTTTCGAAGAAAATGAGACAGATGGAGAAGACTGATGTTTTTTAAAAGAAAAAAAGAGCAAGATGAGATAGTTTTGGCTGAGGCTATTGCCAATACTGTGGATTCCGAGATTTTTCAAGGTATATTGCGTGAAAATAATATACCCTTTATATGTCGTCAACAAGGCGCAAGTGGATATTTAAAGCTCATTTATGGCGGCTTGTTCGCAGTTGACCATATTTATGTTAATAAAAACGATCTTGAAAAAGCAAAAGAATTGTATGAGTCTTTTGTTAAAGCTAATGAAGATATCGAGATACTCGACAGTGAGGAAAAATAATGTTTGTTGATATAGCGAAAATACATTTAAAGGCCGGTAAGGGTGGCGATGGTGCCGTATCTTTCCATAGAGAAAAATATGTGGCAGCAGGCGGACCCGATGGCGGCGACGGTGGCAGGGGAGGAAACATTGTCTTCAAGGCAGACAGTAACCTTTCAACTCTCGCAGATTTCCGTTATAAAAGAAAATATGTTGCAGAATCGGGTCAAAACGGTGGCACTTCGCGCTGCACAGGAAAAAGTGCACCTGACCTTATTATATCGGTTCCGGTTGGAACACTTGTTAAAGAGAGCGAAACGGGCAGAATTATTGCTGATATTTCTGATGAGGAACCCGTAATCATCGCAAAAGGCGGTAACGGCGGTTGGGGTAACCAGCATTTTGCCACTTCCACACGGCAGATTCCGCGTTTTGCAAAAAGCGGCGCTGCGGGTGAAGAGCTTGATGTAACACTCGAGCTTAAGCTTTTGGCCGATGTGGGCCTTATCGGTTTCCCAAATGTTGGAAAATCAACCTTGGTTTCGGTTGTGAGTGAGGCTAAGCCCAAAATTGCTAACTATCATTTCACAACACTAACACCCGTGTTGGGCGTGGTTAGAATGGGCGAGGGTTCATCATTTGTTATGGCCGATATCCCCGGTCTTATTGAGGGCGCGGGCGAGGGAATAGGCCTTGGCCACGAATTTTTGCGCCATGTTGAGCGTTGCCGTATGCTTTTGCATGTGATTGATGTTTCAGGCAGTGAGGGAAGAGACCCGATTGACGATTTTAATAAAATCAATCACGAATTAGAGGTTTTTAGCAGTGAGCTTGCAAAACAACCTCAGATAGTTGTGGGTAACAAATGCGACCTTATCGATGAGGCTGAGGTTAAGCGTTTGGCTGAACATTTTGAAAATTTGGGTTATAAATTCTTTCCAATTATGGCGGCTATCGCTGAGGGTACTGATGAGCTTATCAATACCGTTGCGGCTGAGCTTACAAAGCTTCCGCCAATTCTTAAATATGAGGCAGAGCCGAAACCTGAAATGGAAATTAAACTCAAAAAGGATTTCACAATCCGTGTGGATAACGGAATCTTTTATGTTGAAAATTGTGATTGGCTCGATGATGTTATGAACAGGGTAGACCCTGATGATTATGAATCGTTACAGTATTTTGAAAGAGAACTCAGACAAAGCGGTATTATTAAGGCCTTAGAAGATGCCGGTGTTACTGAGGGCGACACTGTAAATGTGCTCGATGTTGAGTTTGATTTCGTGCCGTAGGTGAAAAAATGGAAAATGTTAATTTATTGAGCCCTTCGGTGCTTTGCTTTGTGGGAGATGCGGTTTACGGGCTTTTGGTAAGAGAAAAGCTGGCTGAAATAAACCGACCTTCAGGTGAGCTGCACAAGCTTTCGGTTGTAATGGTTAACGCCACCGCACAAGCTAAGGCTTATAAAATAATCGAGCCTTTGCTTACCGAAAAAGAAGAGGCCATTTTCAAAAGAGGCAGAAATTTTCATACCTCGAACACACCGAAACATTCAACCGCGGGGGAGTATCATACCGCAACGGGACTTGAATGTCTTTTTGGGTTTCTTTATTTAGTTGGAGAAAAAGAGAGAATAAAAGAGATTTTTAATATGATTTGGGAGGAAAGTAGAAATGAAGCTTAATTACAAACGCACGATTCTTATAGGATTTGCTTTTATGTCTATTTTAGCGTTTTGGCAGTTTTATGACCAAGTAATTCCTTATGTTTTAGAAAAGGTTTTTGGTTTAAAAACCTTGTTTGCAAATTCTATAATGGCTATTGATAATGTTCTTGCAATTTTTATGTTACCTCTTTTTGGTGCGATTTCTGACCGTACTAATACTAAACTTGGGAAAAGAACACCCTATATTCTTTTTGGAACCATTGCGGCTGTGATTTTGCTTGTGCTTTTAGGCTTGTTTGAGGAATCGGTTCACTTCTTAGGATTTATGATAACACTCTTTTTGCTATTGGTTACAATGGCAGTTTATAGAACCCCTGCCGTTGCATATATGCCTGATGTTACCGAAAAATCCCTCAGGAGTAAGGCAAATGCTATTATAAATCTCGTTGGATATATAGGCGGTATTTTCGCAACGGTTGTTATGATGTTTATGCTGAAAAGTGAAAAGAATTCCGAGGGGGAAAAGGTTTATTCGGCTGACCAATCTTTCTTGCCTGTTTTCATAGTAATAGCTATATTTATGTTGGTTTCGGTTTTGATTATGGTTTTAAGCATAAAAGAAAACAAGCTTCCTCATGTTGTTGGTCAAGAGGAAAAGGTTGAAAAAAATCAGCAGAAACTTTCAAAACCCGTTTTCAAAAGCTTGGTTTTGATTTTGGCTTCGGTTTTCCTTTGGTTTATGGCTTATAATGCTGTTACAACCGCTTTTTCAAGATATTGCGTTAATGTTTGGAAAACCGATTTAGGAACCTCTTCAAGTTATCTTTTGGTTGCAACCATTGCGGCCATTGCGGCGTTTGTTCCGCTTGGATTTTTATCAAGTGCAGTTGGAAGAAAGAAAACCGTTCTTATTGGGATACTTCTTATGACCGTCTGTTACGCAGTCGCTATATTTATTAAGCACCAAACACCAATAATGTATGCTATTTTTGGACTTGTTGGTATTGGATGGGCGGCCATAAATGTTAACTCATATCCAATGGTTGTTGAGATGAGTAACGGTTCCGATGTTGGTAAATATACAGGATTTTATTATACTTTTTCAATGGCAGCCCAAATAACAACTCCTTTACTTTCGGGCTTACTTATTGATGAATTAGGTTGGGGATATTCTATTTTATTCCCTTATGCAGTTGTTTTTTCTATTCTTTCATTCACAACTATGTTGTTTGTAAAACACGGTGATTCGAAACCTATAGCAAAGAAAGATTTATTGGAAAATTTTGATTTAGAGGATTAATTTTAATGACCCCTTTTATTATTCTCGCAATAGTTTTTTTAATTATTGTATTTATGTTGTTCCCGTCAACTAGGCGCCATCCCGACAGAAAACTTCTTGAAAGTTTGTTTATCGCGCACAGAGGTCTTCATAACGCCAAAGAGGGAATTCCCGAAAATTCGATTCACGCATTTATCGAGGCTGTTGTTAACGGATATGCCATCGAAAACGATATTCACGTTACATCAGATGACGAGGTCGTGGTTTTTCACGATAACACTTTGGATAGAATGTGCGGTGTTTCGGGGAGGATAGAGGATAAAACCTTATCAGAGCTTCGCGAGCTTAGACTGCTTGATACAAACGAGCGAATCCCAACCCTTAAGGAATGTCTTGAGGTTATTGATGGCAGAGTGCCGTTGCTTATCGAATTTAAGTGCGAAACGCTTGATTGCAGCAAGCTTTGTGAGGCGGCAAATAAAATATTGTCAGATTATAAGGGCATATATTTTATTCAGTCCTTTAACCCCAGTGTTGTGCATTGGTATAAGAAAAACAATAAAAATGTGCTAAGGGGACAACTCGCGTTTCATTATAAGGGAAAAAGCTTATTAAAGCATACGATTAACAGATTCTTTGCGAATTTTTTGGTTAAACCTGATTTTGTGGCTTATGATCAAAAATATGCCGATGATTTCAGATTTAAACTTCAAAAGCTTTTCGGGGCAATGCCGATTGCCTGGACATTTAAAAGTGAAGAAGAGCTAAAAAGAGGTAAACTGAAGGTTAAAAGTTATATTTTTGAAAATTTCAGACCGAAATAAAAAAGGAGAGAGGCGGTTATCACCGTCTCTCTCTAAAATTATTACAAAGTTATTTATACCCTGAAACTAAAATTATAATTGTACATTGGAATCACCCATAAAAATTTATTTTGTTAAATATTTTCTCACAATCATAATATTCACCATTTGGGTTTATATAAAATTTCTTAAATTCAGAAATACTAAAATTTTAAATTTAAACTGTGCATCGGACTCACCTTTATAATTTATTTTTCATCAAGACGAATTATTTTCATAACAGCATCACCGTTAATTTCTTTTGAATCTGAGCACTTAAAATTCTGAAACTAATTAAATTACTTCATTGGAATCACGCCTCTCGAGTTATTTTTCAAAACTTGCAGGTGGAGCTTCTATTTTCATTTTGAGTTCTCCTCCTTTCCTTTTCTGATTTTATTATAATGCAAAGTATACAATTTGTCAAGCAAAAGTTAATAATTTTTGTTAAAAAATAATAATAAATTTCAAAAATTATACAAATTAATAAATTTGTGTAATAATTATAAAAAAACACAATAAAAACCTTGACAAACGGCTTTTGGTGTTGTATAATCTTAGTGTTGTATTCCAAAGACAGTAGGTGGCATTGTGCCGTAAGTTTAACGCCTACCGAGGTGCACGCAGAAATTTAACTTTATTTTTTTTATGTTATTTTTATGCCTGTTCCTTATGTCTTGGAACAGGCATTTATTGTTTTCTCGGAGGTGAAATACATTGCCAAATGCATTAGTTTTAGAGAAAAAGCAGCAACAGGTTGCAGAGCTTGCTGAAAAGCTTTCTGCTGCAGTTACAGGTGTTTTAGTTGATTACAAGGGTATCACCGTTTCTGATGATACTAAGCTTCGTAAAGAGCTTCGCGAAGCAGGTATTGATTATTTTGTTGTTAAAAACACAATTCTCAGCCGTGCGATTGAAGGAACTGCTCTTGACGAAATGAAATCAGTTCTCGAAGGAACAACAGCTATCGCTCTTTCGAATGAGGATTACACCGCAGCTGCAAGAATTCTCAGCAAATATGCTGAGTCTCACGAAAACTTTAAGGTTAAGTCCGGTTTTCTTGATGGCGAGGTTGTAGATGTTGCAACTATCGATTCACTCGCAAAACTGCCTTCCAAGGAAGTTCTTCTTGCAACAGTTTGCAGTGCCTTCCAGGCACCTATCGCGGCATTTGCCCGTGCAGTTCAGGCTATCGTTGATAAAGACGGTTCTGACGCAGAATAATTAAATTAAAAAACAAAAACAAAAAAACATATTATGGAGGAAATTAAAATGGCATCAGAGAAAATTACAGCTATGATTGAAGAGTTAAAGACTCTTACCGTTCTTGAGCTTTCAGAGCTCGTTAAAGCAGTAGAAGAGGAGTTTGGCGTATCTGCAGCAGCTGCAGTAGCAGTAGCAGCACCTGTAGCAGGTGGTGCAGCAGCAGCTGAAGAGAAGACCGAATTCGACGTTATCCTTAAGGAAGCTGGCGCAGAGAAGATTAAGGTTATTAAGGCTGTTCGTGAAATCACAGGTCTTGGCCTTGCAGAAGCTAAGGCTCTTGTTGATGGCGCACCTAAGACTCTTAAGGAAGCTGCTTCTAAAGAAGAAGCTGAAGAAATCAAAGCTAAACTTTCAGAAGTTGGCGCAACTGTTGAGCTTCAGTAATTTTAAAAATGAGACCGAAGGAAAATTCCTTCGGTCTTTTTTTAAAAACTACTTGACTATTTATATCTTTTGTGGTATTATACATTTTGTTCGAATGCGGGTGTAGTTCAATGGCTAGAATTCCAGCCTTCCAAGCTGGCCGTGTGGGTTCGATTCCCATCACCCGCTCCAAAAATCCCTTAGACGCTAAGTCTGAGGGATTTTTAACTTTTACTTTTTCGCTATTCACTTTTCACTATAGAAAAGGGATTTTTGGAAAGTAATATGTAATATGTAATAGTGAAAAGGTTAGGTGTCGGCTGAGCCGACAAATATTTATAAATAATAAATCAACCCTCGAGACCTTGATTGGTTTCGAGGGTTTTTAATGTAAGAGTAAAAAAGATAGGGGGACGGTTCTGTGTCCTGTAATTCAATTTTCCTTAAAATCAAACAATTTTGTGTTATACACCAATAAAATTGTATTTTTGTTTACCACCGCCAAATAGAATTCATCGCCCACCTCGGCATAACGGTAAACACCTTTTGCTTCCATTGTATACATTTCAGAACACACATAGTTCTTATTTCTCTTTATACAATAATCTCCGTTAACCATAAAAAACAAATGATAATTTAGTTTATCAAAATAGTAGTGGTTATATGCACTAATTAACTTTTTAAAACCATAATAGTCCCATCTGGCATAAATCTCTTTCTTGTCAACGCATTCATCTGTTTCAATTCTAAAGTTATCGGTTTTAACTAAGTATATGTATCTATATAAAATTACTGCTCTAATAATATAAGCAAAACAAATTATCAGAACACACGAAATTGGTAGACAAGCTAAAAATATCGAAAAGTCAAAACTGATAAGTTTGAAACCAAGGTAAACTATTGCTGAAGCTGGTAACAAGAATATAAGAAAATGAATTAATATTTTTTTAATGTCAGAATATAAAGACAGAAGCAATTCCTGTTTGATTTTTTCTCTTGTTAAAGTTTCTTTTTTCATATAATCACCTAATGCATACAGCTATACCACTATTATATATTATAAATCGATTTTTTTCAATATGTAACCATCGAGTTGTGTTTTCCTAAAAAATAATCCCCGATTGAAAATCAATCGGGGTAAAATTTTGTTTGAAACCGAATTATTCAATTTCAACAGAAATATTCTGATTTTGTCTGCTTGCTGCGGCACGCATTACAACGCGGATAGCATTGGCGATTCTGCCTTGCTTTCCAATAACGCGACCCATATCCTTTTCTGCAACATGCAAACGGTAAACAGTAACACCTTCAGCGTTAGGCTCATCAACTGTTACAGTTACCTCATCGGGATTTTCAACAAGTCCCGAAGCTAAAGAGATAAGAAGCTCTTTCATTGATAAATTTCCTCGCAAAATTAAAGTATACCGTTTTTCTTAAGCAAAGCTTTAACAGTATCTGTGGGCTGAGCACCGTTAGAAATCCACTTTTTAGCCTTTTCACCGTCAATGTTAACGGCTGCGGGATCTTTAGTGGGATCATAGGTACCGATTTCCTCGATGAAACGACCATCACGGGGGAATCTTGAATCAGCAACAACTACACGATAGAAAGGAGCACGCTTTGCGCCCATACGACGAAGTCTGATTTTAACTGCCATGGTATACACCTCCATAAAAAATAATTATATGTTTTAAAAGATAATGCAAAAACAAATCTTAAAAACCAAAATTAGAAAAATTATTTGGCAAATTCATTCCACGCATCATTTTGCGTTTAGCAGCAGGGGAATTCATCTGCTTGAACATCTTCTTCATCTGTTCATATTGCTTTATAAGACGGTTAACATCTTCAACCTTAACACCGGCCCCTGCGGCAATTCGCTTGCGGCGCGATGCATTTAAAATATCCGGCTTAGCACGTTCTTTTTTGGTCATCGAAGTTATGATTGCTTCAATTCTTAAAAGCTGTCTATCATCAACATCAACATCCTTTAACTGTCTGTCCATACCGGGAAGCATTGAAAGAACGCTTTTGAGAGAGCCCATTTTCTTTATTTGGTGGAACTGGTCTAAAAGGTCGTTCATATCAAATTTATTTTCTTGCAAACGGCGTGCGGTTTCTTCGGCTTTCTTTTCATCAACCTCAGATTCAACCTTTTCAATAAGGCTTAAAACATCGCCCATACCAAGAATACGGGATGCCATTCTGTCAGGGTGGAATTCCTCAAGCTCGTGAAGCTTTTCGCCCACACCTGCATACATAATCGGCTTGCCCGTTACCGCTTTAACCGATAATGCCGCACCGCCTCGTGTGTCGCCATCGAGCTTAGTGAGAATAACACCGTCAAGCTCTAAAATATCGTTGAACGATTTTGCAATGTTAACGGCATCCTGACCTACCATAGAGTCAACAACGAGCAAGATGTTGTGAACCTCAATAGCATTTGTAATGCGTTTTAGCTCATCCATAAGCTCAGTGTCAATATGCAAACGACCCGCGGTGTCAAGAATGAGGAAATCGTGCCCATAGTCCTTAGCGTAAGCCACGGCTTTTTTAGCAATGATTTCGGGTTTTTCTGTGCCCATTTCAAAAACGGGCGCATCGACTGCTTTGCCCACAACCTTTAACTGCTCAATAGCAGCGGGGCGGTAAATATCACAAGCGGCAAGCATTGGTCTGTGACCTTGGCTGCGAAGAAGCTTTGCAAGCTTTGCAGAGTGTGTGGTTTTACCCGAACCCTGAAGACCGCACATCATAATAACGGTTGGAAGTTTGTTTGAAATGTTAAGCCTTGCTTGTTCGCTGCCCATTAAGGCGGTGAGCTCATCGCGCACAATTTTAATAACCATTTGTGCGGCGGTAAGGCTTTCCATAACATTTTCACCAATGCATTTTTCTGCAACCGAATTGGTGAAATCCTTAGCAACTTTATAGTTAACATCCGCTTCAAGAAGTGCAAGTCGCACCTCACGCATAGCGGTTTTAACATCGCTTTCGCTGAGCTTACCCTTAGAACGCAGGCGTTTAAATACGCCATTTAGTTTTTCGGATAAATTATCAAACGCCATTTAGTTCACTCCCTACAGCTCGTCAATTAAATTAAGAATATCTTTTATTTTTTCAGTGTTGCCGCCCTTGATATCAGAGGATAACTCTTTAAGGGTTGCAAATTTCTTGCAATATCCGCACTTTTCTTCAAGCTCATTCAATTGCATAACCGCGCGTTTTATAAGGTCATTAACGCCTTGGCGGGTTATACCCTCGTTTTCGGCTATTTCCGAAAGGGATAAATCCTCGTTATAGTAATATTCGGTGAGCATTCGCTGTTTCTCACTTAAAAAGCCACCGTAAACATCAAGTAATTCAGATACAAACAAATTTTTATTCATACGTACCTCACCGAGAAAAGATTATAACACAAAAGAAGACGAGTGTCAAGTTTTTTTCTTTACACCTGTGAAAAAATCTGCTTTTGTCCTCAATATTGTGATTAATATATGGATTTATGCTTTTTTACAACTTGAAATGTGAGAAAAACACGTAAAACAGGCAAAAAAATCTTGAAAAACATTGACTTTGCTTTTTAAAAGGTGTACAACTATTGTGTATCCATATAAGGAAAATTACAATTCAAAAAAACTATACTGAGGCTGAATTGTAATGTGTTTAAAAGGAGAGTGTATTATATGAAAAATTGTAAAAAGCTTCTATCGGTGATGCTTGCAATTGTTATGCTTCTCGCAGTTGTACCGCTTGGTGCATTCTCTGCAGTGGCTGAAGGTAGCGCAGCACAAATCGGAGAAACAACTTACGAAACTTTCGATGCCGCTTGCAACGCAGCTGTTTCAGGTGACACAATCAAACTTATTGCTAACGCAGAACTTACTGAATCTGTAACGATTTCCGGTAAGACCGTAACTCTTGACCTTGGCGAATATACAATTACGGACAAGAGCACAACAGTTCTTAAGAACAATAGCAATGTTTGGGGATTAATCGAACTTAAGAATGGCGCGAACCTCACTGTTACCGGTAATGGTACTATTGAGTGTAATTATACTAATGTTACCGCAACCACTTGGAAGGGTATGGCTTACGCTATCAACGTTGATTCTTCATCCAAGCTTACTGTTGAAAGCGGTACTTTTATCAACGGTAACGGCGGCATCCAGACTCAGGGCGAGGTAACCGTTAATGGTGGTACTTTCGTTTCTCACAACGGTGGATGCTGTATCTTCGCAAGTTATACAGGAAAGGTAACTGTAAACGACGGTACATTTAAGGATTACATTGATGAATCTGATGTTTACACCGGCTCAGGCGCTGTATGGTCCGGCTTTGGTGCAACTGTTGAAATTAAAGGCGGTACCTATGACTTTGCTGCTGATCCTGAACACGGAAATGTAGTATGGACCTTGTTCCCCGCACAGCATGTAATCGCAGGTCAGAAAAACTTTGATATAAATATGACCGTAAGTGGTGGTACATTCCATAACTTTAACCCCGCAACCGATGTTGTAGTTGACTACTCTCCATCTGCAGGCTTCACACTTGGCAGTGTTGTTGAAGAGGGATTTGCTGCCTTTGAGATAGTTGATGGCGTATATTCGGTTAAAGAACTTCCTGTTCTTCCCGATGCTGAGGTTAAAGATATTAAGTCTGAACTTACCAATAATGAACCCGACCTTACCTTCGCTCTTAATTTCTCAATTAAAGACCTTGATACCTTCACTGAAGAATATATTAATGAGTTGATGGAGGCTTATGGCGACCACTATGTTGACTATGTTTTAACAATTGACGGTCTCTCACAAGAAAGCGTAACATTCAATGCTGATGGCAGTGCAGACGGTTATCTTGCAGGTCAGTATGATAGTTGGAACGAGAGTTGGTTATCTGTTCCTTTCGATGATGTAACAGTTAATAACGGTGACAGCCTTTATATTATGTCTTATGCTGCTCAGCTTATGAATAAGCAAGGCTTACGTTTCACTCTTGCAGAGGTTGCAGAATATGTTGTAAGTTTCAACTGTGGTATTTATTTCACTCCCGAATTCCTTGCCGCTAACCCGAATCTTGATGTGAATCTTGAACTCAAGATATTTACCGAAGATGAAAACGGTAACGTTATTCTTACCAAGCAATTGGCTGAAAACAATTTCGATACAGAAGATGTTGTTGCAATTGTTAGCGGCAGAAATAAACAGAGTGTATATTACAGCACTCTCGGTACTGCACTTCAGGCAGCAGTAGCGGGCGATACTGTAACACTTATTAGAGATGTTACCGAAGGTTATGTTCTTGTAACTCCCGGTGTAACTCTTGACCTTAACGGCAAGAAACTTACAGCGAACTATCTCGTTGGTTTCAATGGCTCTAATGTTGTTGACAATGGCGTTGGTGCTGACGGCGAACTTTCTGTTGAAGGTAGACTTATCATTGCAAAGGACAACGTTGTTCTTGATAAAGCAAATGCTCAGACACCAATTTATGATGCAGAAAATGGATGCTATGTATTTATAACTGTAGATTTGGGAACAAGAGAAAATCCCAGATACAAATTCAACATAGCCGACTGGTCTTATAGTTTTTCACCGAAGTTTGGTGTAACTCACGAAATAAGAACCAAGGCTAATCCGCTTCTTTTAACAGGATATGATAACCATGGCGTTAAGGTTGTTGTTCGTGTTACTTGGATAAAAGAAGGCGAATATGAAGGCCATCAGGATTTTGCTTTCTTAGATGCAAAAACCACTTTTGTAGTTGGAAGTTACGGCGATAAATCGCCAACCGGTTATGCAAATATGTTCAAAGTTTATTTTGATGCAGATGATATTACTGATTCGGCCTCAGTTGCAATTTCTACTGTGATTATCAGTGACACCGGCGCTGAATTCGAAAGCAGTAAAATTATTGTTGAAAACGGCGAAATAAAATAATTTATAATTTTTAAAAATTTAAGGAGGTTTTACCATTGAAAACTTATCAAAAACCAGATGCAATTTATATTGAACTTTCAACTTTAGAAAGCGTTACCGCTACAACAAGCACACCTGAAAATGAATTTGACGACTAATACTAATGTTGGATTCAATTCTTTGTAAAATTGCAGAACTTATAACTGAAATTCCTGCAGAGGGTGGACTCGTCCCCCTCTGCAGTGATTATCTGCTAGAGAAAAAAGAAAATATTGTTCCCGATATTATTATTGATAAGGAACAATTTAATTTTAGTAAATACCCTGATTTTTCAAACGAAGATGTTTTCTATATGGAATCGGGAAGGCAGTTCAACGCGAAACTTCTTGATTTTAACGGCTTTTATCTGCATTCTTCTGCAGTTGAATTTGAAGGAAAAGCATTTTTATTTTCGGGGCATTGCGGTGTGGGAAAATCCACCCATACAAAACTCTGGCAATCCACCTTTGGTGAAAACGTGCATGTGTTTAACGATGATAAACCGGCACTCCGCAAAATTGATGATACTTGGTATGTTTACGGTACACCTTGGAGCGGTAAAAATCATATAAACCTTAATATTAAAGCACCGCTTTGTGGAATTTGCTTTTTGAAGCAGTCGGAAGAAAACCGTATACGGCGCCTTTCGGCTTTTGAAGCTACGCAAAAAATTCTTTCTCAAACTTTTCATAAGTTTAAAAGAACAGAGCGTTTGGATGCAATGTTAACCCTTATTGAAGATATAGTTTCTTCCATACCTGTTTTTGAGTTGGAAAACCGCCCCGAAGAAGAGGCGGTAAGGCTTAGTTACACAACTATGCTTTCGGCGGCAAAGGAGTTAGGATTATGAAATTAAAAGAAGGCTTTGTGCTTAGAAAAGTTGCGGGTAATTTTGTTGTTTTTCCCGTGGGAGAAACAACTGTTGACTTTAGCGGTATGCTTGCCCTTAACGAAACGGGCGCATTACTTTGGGAAAAACTTTCTGAAGGCGCTCAAAAATCTCAACTTTGCGATGCGCTTTGCACAGAATATGAAATATCTTATGACACTGCTATTGCAGATGTGGATGCATTTATTAAAAAACTTGCAGATGCGGGTTATATCGAATTATAGTAATATAATTAGGAGCAAGTTTTCAGCAACTTGCTCTTTCTTTTAATATTTCCTTGAAAGGAATTCTTGTTATGAACATTAAGTTGATTTCGCTTGTTTTAGCGTTTATTCTTGTTATTTTTGTTTGTGTGGGTTGTTCTGCACCAAAGAACAATTCTTCTGATGGCGCAGATTCTCTTGTAACCGAAGGTGCCGATGGCTCTTCTAATGAAAACACAAAGGAAGAAAGCGCAGAAAATTCTACGGGCGAAAAAGATTCTTTAAATGAGGAAGGTAGCGAATCATCAAATCCGGGTTCTTCCGCAGTTACAAATAGCACTAATAAAAACCAGTCATCAAAAGAAAACCAAACTTCTTCAAATAAAACGGAAGAATCAAATAAACAAAACTCCGGCGAGGCGGATAAAAACAACAGTGCTCAACCGCCCAAGGATAATAACAGCAACGAAAATAATAATAGCAACGGCTCGGATACCGAAGATGCTCCAAGCGTGGAAGTTCCTTTGCCCAGCGAAGTAACCTATGAAATTTACCACGATATGACACCAACCGAACAACAGGCATTCTTTAAAAGTTTCAATGGTTTCGAAAACTTTTTTGATTGGTACAAAAAAGCCAAGGAACAATATCAATATGAGCATCCCGACATAGAAATTGACGGGTCTATTGACCTTGGGGGACTTATTGGATGAGCAATGAAAAAATCCAACTGAATGTGCCTTCTGCATCGCTTGTTCCGCTTATAGAAGAGCAGTTATCTGAAGGCAAAACAGTTAAGTTTGCTCCAAAGGGGACCAGTATGCTTCCGCTACTTCGCGAAGGGCGTGACACCGTAACCCTTTGCGCCATTAATAGACCGCTTGAAAAGTATGATATTGGGTTTTATCGCCGCCAAAACGGTCAATATGTTTTGCACAGAATAGTTGATATTAAAGACACTGTTACCTGTTGCGGAGATGGTCAGTTTTGGCTTGAAAAAGGACTGTTACCATCTCAATTTATAGGTGTGGTTTGTGCTTTCTCGCGGGATAATAAAACTTATAGCGTCACATCTTGGAGTTATAAATTTTACTGTCGGATTATACATTTTAGCCGCCCTTTGAGGCACTTTATTTCAAGGGCAACGGCAAAATTGAAGAAAATTTTAAAAGGTGGGTGATATCTTGCAGAATGAAGGTCTTCTTTCGGTTACCAAAGAGCTTATATATCTGATATCCTGTGCTCTGAATGATACAACACCAAACGCAGATATTATTCGCAATTTCGACCTCTCTCAAGTGTACAAATTAGCAGAAAAACATTCACTGGAAGCAATATCTTATAGCGCTTTAGAAAAATATTTAAACGCTTTGACCCACGATAATTCAGACATTTCCGATGAAATAAAAACCGAATGGTCCTCTAAGCGCGAAGAAACCGTTAAAAAAAGTGTTATGTTCGGTTTTGAACGCGAAAAGATTTTTGCCTTTTTTGAAAAGGAAGGTATTTGGTATCTGCCAATGAAGGGACTGCATCTTTGTGGCCTTTATCCGGTTAATGGGTGGCGTAATTTCGTTGATAACGATATCTTATTCGATTCTTCTAAGCGCGATCTTGTACACGATTTTATGTTAAAAAACGGATACACTGCGGAATCTTACGGTATTTACAACCATGATATTTATTTAAAACGTCCTTTTTATAATTTTGAAATGCATGTTTCTCTTTGCAAAGAAGATAATAAATTGGGGAAAATGGGTAAACTCAGTATCTACTATAGCGATTTTTTCAAAAAACTTATACGAAATTCTGAAGACTCGTATGAGTATCATATGAGCAATGAAGATTTTTATATCTATAGTATTGTACATTCATATATGCACCATATAACAAATGGCACAGGCTTGCGCACATTTGTTGATATTTTTGTTATTCTAAAAGCACTCGGTCAACGGTTGAATCGTGATTATATTGACGGGGAACTCGAAAAAATGGGAATTCTTGAGTTTGAAGAAAGAGTTCGAAAAATCTCACAAAAACTTTTTTCCATAGACATGCAGTTCTCTTTAAGTCCCGCAGAGGAAGAATTCTTACTTTTTTATTCGAGTTCAGGCACATATGGCAACTTGAAAAATAGAATTACTAATAAACTCTTGCGAATTTCTAACAATGAAGAAAACGAAAAAATTTCTGCCAAAACAAAAACAAAGTATTGTTTTAGCAGAATATTTCCTTCAATGGATTTTTATAAAAAGCACTATCCTAGTGTTTACAAATGTAAGATACTTGTCCCTTTTGTTATTCCTTATCGATTAGTAAAAGGAATATTCATAACTAAAACCGCTTTGGGAGAACTCAAGCATCTTTCTAAAATAAAAAATATAAATAAAAGCGGCGATTAGTCCACCGATTAGAAAAGACGGGAAAATTTCCTGTCTTTTTTATTGCATTTGTTTCGGCTTTGTTGACAAGGGGATAAATAGGGTTTATAATATTTTTTATGTGATAAATAAGGATGTATTTTAATGACTGAAATTAAAAATTTAAGAAATGTTGCAATTATTGCTCACGTTGACCATGGTAAAACCACTCTGGTTGACCAATTGCTTAAACAAAGCGGAACTTTCCGTGCCAATGAAAATGTTGATGATAGAGTTATGGACTCTAACGACCTTGAAAGAGAAAGAGGAATAACCATTCTTTCAAAAAACACAAGCGTTATGTATAACGGGGTTAAAATCAATATTGTTGATACTCCCGGCCACGCTGATTTTGGCGGTGAGGTTGAGAGAATTCTTCAAATGGTTGATGGCGTTTTGTTGCTTGTTGATGCATTTGAGGGTTGTATGCCACAGACTCGTTTTGTGCTCAAAAAGGCTTTGGCACTCGGAAAAAAAGCGGTTGTTGTGGTTAATAAAATTGATAGACCAATGGCGCGACCACACGAGGTTGTGGATGAGGTTCTTGACCTGTTTATCGAACTCGGTGCTGATGATGAGCAGATTGAGTTTCCCGTTATTTTCGCAAGCGGAAGAGATGGATATGCCTCATATTCACCCGATATTAAGGGAGAGGATATGAAGCCGCTTTTTGATGCGATTGTTAACGAAATTGAAGCGCCCAAGGGCGAGACCGAGGGCCCTTTGCAGATTCTATTTACGAATATTGAATATGATGATTATCTTGGAAGAATCGGCGTTGGCCGTGTGATTCGCGGTAGCGTTAAGGTGGGACAAACCGTGGCACTTTGCCATAAGGATGGCAGCGCAACAAATGTGAAAATTGCAAAGCTTTTTATGCACCGCGGCTTAAAGCGTGTTGAAGAAGAAACCGCAACTGTCGGAGATATAATTCAAGTTTCAGGCATAGCTGAGCTTGAAATAGGTGAGACCGCGTGCGATTTAACCTGTGTTGAGCCGTTACCTTTTGTTAAAATTGATGAGCCCACACTCGCAATGAATTTTATGGTTAACAACTCGCCGTTTGCAGGAAAGGACGGAAAGTTTGTAACCTCACGTAATCTTCGCGACCGACTTTTTAAAGAGGTTATGACTAATGTGAGCCTCAGGGTTGAAGAAACCGATTCTGCCGATACCTTCAAGGTTTCGGGAAGAGGAGAGTTGCACCTTTCAATTCTTATTGAAACAATGCGCCGTCAGGGCTATGAATTTCAGGTTTCACCGCCTGAGGTTATTTATAAAAGAGATAAAGATGGCGGTCTTTTAGAGCCAATTGAGCTACTTATGATTGAGGTGCCCGATGAATATGTTGGCGCTGTTATGGAAAGACTCGGCACCAGAAAGGCTGAAATTAAGAATATGGGCAGCCGTGAGGGTGGTACTTCGCACCTTGAATTTTTAATTCCCGCGCGCGGACTTCTCGGCTACCGTTCACAATTCTTAACCGATACTAACGGCAACGGTATAATGAACCATGTGTTTGATAGCTATCAAGCCTATAAGGGCGATATTGAACAGCGTTCAACAGGTTCAATTATCGCGCACGAGCAGGGTGAAGCCACCGGTTACGGACTTTTTAACACCCAAAGCCGCGGAAGACTCTTTATAGGTCCAGGTGTTCCTGTTTATGAGGGAATGATTGTGGGCGAAAACCCGAAAAATGATGATATTGTTTGCAATGTGTGCAAGAAAAAGCAGATGACCAACACAAGAGCCTCGGGCTCGGATGATGCTTTGCGCCTTGTTCCGCCATCAAAATTAAGCCTTGAACAGTCACTTGAGTTCATCAAAAACGATGAACTTGTTGAAATCACACCTAACAATATAAGACTTAGAAAAAGAATTTTAAATAAAGAAGAAAGAATGAAAGCAGAGTCGAGAAAGAAATAATGAAGTATATTATTCTTGATTTAGAATGGGACAGTGTTTATTTCAAACCGCAAAAAAGGTTTATTAATCACATTCTCCAAATAGGCGCAGTAAAACTTGATGAAAATTTCAATACCATTGATACTTTCAGTCAGATTGTGCGCTCGGATATTACCAAGAGGGTAACAAGCAGATTTGCCAAACTCACGGGTATTACAAGTGAAGATATGCGCGGCGGTGTGCCTTTTGGTGAGGCGGTCGAGATGTATAACCGTTTTGCTAAGGATGCAGAGGTTACAATGACTTGGAGTAATTCTGACCTTCACACAATAGTTGAAAATGAGGAAATTTTGCTTAATAACAAGTTGAAGTTTAAAATAAGTAAATATTTAGACCTTCAAAAACTTGTTCAGAGCCATCTTTACACTAAAGGTTATGAGAATAAAAACCAAATAGCGCTTGAATCTGCGGCAGAACTGTTGGAAATTGAAACCGAAAGTTATGATTTGCACACAGCACTTGATGACTGCAAAGTTTGCGCTTTAATGCTCAAAAAATGCTATGATGAGGTTAAATTCAACCAGTTATTAAGAGATGCTAAAGCACCCGATTTCTTTAAACGTCTAAAGTTTAAGGCCTATCCTATTTCCGATATTAACGATAGCCAAATCAAAAAGTCGGAACTTGAATTTAAGTGTCCCGAATGCAATGCAAAAGCAAAACGCTTAAAGCCTTGGAAATACCGTAACAGGTGGTTTGTTGCAGATTTTAAATGTGATTCCTGCGGTCATAAGTTCAACGGAAGAGTCACCTTTAAAAAAACCTTTGATGATTTGATTGTAAAGCATAAAGTTTGTGAATACAGACCAAAAAAGAGGAAAGAAAATGAAATGCAGCCTATGCCCGAGAAAGTGCCAAGCACAAAGAACTGAAGATAAAAATTTAAACGGTTTTTGCAAAATGCCTTTGCTACCAAGAGTGGCAAGGGCTGCTTTGCATTTTTGGGAGGAGCCCTGTATTAGCGGTCAAAACGGTTCGGGAACAGTTTTCTTTAGCGGTTGTTCGCTCTCATGTGTTTTTTGTCAGAATTATGATGTTTCGCATAATGGTTACGGAAAAGATATCACTACCGAACGTTTGGCAGAAATTTTTAGAGAACTTGAGCAAAAAGGCGCTCATAATATAAATCTTGTCAGCCCCACGCATTATGCTCTTGCAATAAAAAAGGCGCTCGATATTTATAAACCGAATATACCGATTGTTTACAATTCAAATGGGTATGAAAGCAAAGAAACTTTAAAACTTTTAGAAGGATATATTGATATTTTTCTGCTTGATTTTAAGTATTTCGATGATGAAAAGGCGCTGAGATTCTCTGCTGCTAAGGATTACCCACAAGTTGCCAAAGAGACAATTCTTGAAGCCTATCGTCAACAGCCAAACTGTGTATTTGGAGTCGGTATAATGAAAAAAGGGGTTATAATCCGCCATCTGTTAATGCCTCAGGCAACAAACGATGCAATTAATATTTTTGAGTGGGTAAAGAATAACACTCCAAACGCTTATTTTAGTCTTATGAGCCAGTATATACCTTACGGAGAGGCGGTTAATATTAAGCCTGTAAACCGCAAAATAACAAAAAGAGAATACGAAAAGGTTTTGAATTATATTTTAGAAAGCGGTTTTCAAAATACTTATTTTCAGGAAAAGGAAAGCGCAAGTGAAGAATTTATTCCCCGATTTGATTTAAGCGGAGTGTAATGAAAGTTACCTCCGTTTTTGTTTCACACCTTGTCTTAAAATTTCATATTATGTAAAGAAAAATAACATTATTTGATTATTTTCTAAAATGTCAGGCAAGAATATAATTACAAATATCAAACGAGAGTGTGAAATACTAATGAATATAAAACGGGGAGAAATCTACTATGCAGATTTAAGTCCGGTGATAGGCTCTGAGCAAGGCGGTATCAGACCGGTACTTATAATTCAAAATGATGTTGGAAACCGTTACAGTCCGACAGTTATTGCAGCCGCAATAACGAGTCAGCGAGATAAAACAAAATTACCCACTCATATTTCGGTTGAGGCAAACGACTGCGGTCTTGCTAAAGATTCTATTGTTCTGTTAGAACAGGTGAGAACTATCGATAAGCAGAGACTTAAAGAGAAAATGGGCAGCCTTGATAACGCATCTATGAGTATGGTGGACAAAGCGCTGACCGTGAGTTTTGGATTGGGTTAAATTCCGTGCATATTAACAGTGAGATTTATAGATTTAATAATATTTTCGGACCAAAGTAAAGTCGCTTTGGCCCGATTTTTTATATTTAAAACAGAGTGTTTTCGAGAATTTTTTTGTTTGTTAAAGAATAACAATTGAATATATTTGTATTTAGTGGAAATATACGAAGATATGACGGCTAATTGACAAAATAAATCGTAGTATGGTATTATATAATATACAAATAGTTTGAAAGGATATGATGTTTTTGAAAAGAGTCATAGCGATTTTTTTAATAAGTTTCCTTTTGGCTTGCTTATGTTCTTGCAATTCATTAAAAACATCTAGTGATATTGAGTCGTCTGAGATTACCGAAACCTCGGGAATTCTAACTGGGGATGAGAGTCAGTATGACTTTGGCGAAGGCTTCGATAAGGATTTTACAACCTCTGTGCAAGAATCAACTGTTGAATCAGGCTCATCTCAAGGAGCTTCGACCACTCCTCAAATTAACGGAGCGGGATTACAGTCGGGTAAAATCGAATCGGGCAGTAATCAAAAAATTGAGAGTAGTAACGACACTATAACCTCTAAACCCGTTGTTAAGCCCAACACACCCACCGACGAAAAAACCGAAAGCGGTAATGAGGTTACAAATCAGGGCGACATTAAGGTTGAAAATGTGCCCACAACTGAGGATATTCCCGAGCAAGAAGAAGTTCCTGAGATTAAGGAAGAAATAGTTGTTCAAACTCAGCATGTTGCCTTGGCGGCTAACGATTATTATCAATATAATTCGCTCGATGCATCCAAGAAGGCGGTTTATAGCGAAATTGTAGAGTCAATCAAAGCGACAAAGAATGTTATAAACATTAAGAAATATAATGTTCCTTATAGTGAAAGCTTGTTAATTTTAAGAAAAGTTATTACTGATTATCCGCAGTTTTTCTATGTTTCGAAGAATATGAGCGCTTCATATAATCCCGAAACAAACACGGCGACGGCACTTTTTATTTATTATACCGACGGTAAGACAATTGATAAGCTAAACGATGAAAATGAGCTTGTTTTTGTTTCTGACCGCAACGAAATTGCCAAGCAAATTAAAGCGTTTAACAGCAAGGTGGAAGAGGTGTTGAAAAAAATACCGGCTTCTTATTCGGCAATTGATAAGGAAAAACTGATTCACGATTATATTGTTAAGAATAACAAATATGATTATGATGCTCTTAATTTGCAGTTTTCTCACGGCGATGCCGTTCCGCATTCTTGGGATGCTTACGGTGCTTTGTGTGAGGGCAAATCCGTTTGCGAGGGCTACACAAAATTGTTCCAATATCTCTGCTATTGTGTTGGAATAAACTGTACTGCTGTCAGTGGAACGGGCAACGGCGGAGCACATATGTGGAACGCGGTTTCGATTGACGGTGCATGGTATATGACCGATCTTACTTGGGATGATAACACATCCAACTTCCCGGTTTATAGTTATTTCAATTTAACCTCTAAGGCTTTGGGTCAAGACCATGTTATTGATACCGATTTAGCATATCCGAGCTGTTCTTCTGTTAAAGCTTCGTATAACAGTAATTTTGCTATGACCATTGAGGGCGGCAAGCTTGCTTCAAATTATAAAATGGTTATTGATAAGGTTGTATCTCACAACGATGAATATCTTCAGATTTATATTGGCAATGCCGATATCAGCTCATCGTTTTTATATGAAAATTTCATTTCAAACAGTTCGCCCGTTAAAAAATATATAAATAATAAAAATTATAAAATTGATTTTTACGATAGCTATGCGATGTATGGCGAATATGTTTGTTTGAAAATAAAAAGATAACTTGACAAACTGAATAAATTCACAAAAGAGATTGCTTTTGGGCAATCTCTTTGTTTTTTAAAAATGCAAGGGAAATGTGTCGAAACAAAAAATATTTTTAAAGTTTATTAATATGGGCCTCTGGTAATAATTTTAATGAATATTACGGAGGTGCCGATTATGTATAATAAGGTTTCAATTTGTGGGGTAGATACATCAAAGCTTCCTGTTTTAAAGGAGAATGAAAAAATAAGGCTTTTAAGTGAAGTGAGAAACGGAAATGCATTGGCGCGAGAAGAACTAATCAACGGAAATTTAAGACTTGTTTTAAGCGTAATACAACGTTTTACCGGTAGGGGAGAAAATTTGGATGACCTGTTTCAAGTGGGCTGTATCGGGTTGATAAAATCAATTGATAATTTCGATACAAGTCAGAATGTTAGATTTTCAACCTATGCGGTTCCAATGGTTATAGAGTGTCGAAATCCACGAAAGGATTTTGAAAGCTATGACCAGAAAAACCGCATTATTACAGGCAATTTCGCAACTCTCAGGAGACCAAAAGAATACCGAGATTTGC
>SVPU01000014.1 GCA_015065685.1 Oscillospiraceae bacterium
TATACTTTCAAGCAGGCGGGTTCTAACCACTTTTGTACCAACTGTACTCATATATTTCATTCATTTGTTCCGCTAACTTGTTTTCCTTTCGGAAGTTTTTCGTTAGCGAACAAGTCGCACATCCATTTTTAAAAGGCCTAATTCTTCAAGGCTTGTCATTGTATACTGTGTAACAACCGCCTCATCGTTTATTGATAATGGCACATATTCCGCAACCGGCTTGTCAGAAATCACAACACCTGCCGCATGGGTTGAAGCGTGTCTCGGCATACCCTCTAATCTGCGGGACATATCAATCAATTCTTTGATTTGCGAATCGTTTTCATAAAGGCTTCTAAGCTCACTCGAGCCTTCTAAAGCGCGGTCAATAGTCATTCCAATTGACTGTGGAATAAGCTTTGCAATTTTATCGCACGTGGCATACGGAACCTCCATTGCTCGACCAACATCACGAATAGCGCCTCTGGCTGCCATAGTGCCGAAAGTAACAATTTGCGAAACATGGTCGCTTCCGTATTTTTCAATTACATAATCAATAACCTTTTGCCTCTTAACATAGCAAAAATCAATGTCAAAGTCGGGCATTGAAACCCTTTCAGGATTCAAAAATCTCTCGAAATAGAGGTTGTATTTTATTGGGTCAATACCTGTAATACCAATGCAATAAGCCGCAAGACTTGCTGCACCAGAGCCTCTTCCTGGGCCCACGGGTATTCCCTGCTTTTTTGCATATTCAATAAAATCGGCAACAATTAGATAATAGTCAACATACCCCATCTTATTTATAACCGAAAGCTCATATTCGAGTCTTTCAGTGGCAACACTGTCGGGGTCATCTCCGTAAATTTTATATAAACCATTGTAGCATTTTTCTTTAAAATACTCAAAATGGTCGCGCTCTCCAATATCAAAATGCGGTAATTTCACTTTGCCGAATTCAAACTCAACATTACACATTTCAGCGATTTTAACCGTATTACTTATCGCCTCAGGCACTTGCGAGAATAATTCAAGCATCTGCTCAGCGGTTTTTAAATAGAATTCATTTGTTTTGAATTCTAATGCAGACTCCTCATTAACGCTCGAGCCTGTTTGAACACATAACAAAACCTTGTGCATTTTGAAATCTCCGTGATTTATATAATGCACATCGTTTGTCGCAACAAGCGGAATACCGGTTTCTTTTGAAAGCTTGATAATTTGAGGAATTACAATTTTTTGTTCACGAATGCCGTGGTCCTGCAGTTCCAGATAATAATTTCCTTCACCAAAGGTGTCTCTATACCACTCTGCAGTGGCCTTTGCCTTATCATAATCCCCATTTAAGATAAGCTTTGGAATTTCACCCGCAAGGCAAGCAGAAAGCGCAATGAGACCCTCGCTGTGTTTTTTTAGCAATTCTCTGTCAACACGCGGCTTGGAATAAAATCCCTCAGTAAAGCCGGCAGAAACGAGTTTTATTAAATTTTTATAACCTTCATTATTTTTGCACAGCAAAACAAGGTGTGAATATTGGTTATCAATCCCCTTTTGCTTATCAAAACGGCTTCTTGGAGCAACATAAACCTCACAACCAATAATTGGTTTCACGCCTTTACTTTTAGCATATTTATAAAAATCAATAACGCCATACATAACACCGTGGTCAGTTATGGCAATGCTTTTTTGACCAAGCTCTGCAGCGCGGTCAATTAACTGCTTAGTGCGGCAGCAACCGTCTAAAAGACTATATTCGGTGTGCAAATGCAAATGTGCAAAATCCATAATCCAACCCCCTTTTTTAATGTGTTTGATTTTTATAATTCGTTCTCGTATATTTCTATTATTCTGTTTAGTCTGTGATAAAGCCCCGACAGTGAAATGGGCGTTTTTGAAATTTTGCAAAGCTCTTTTAGTGTAGCTTCAGGATTTTCACGCCGTAGCAGTGCCACCTCTAAAAGTTCTGATGGTAAACTGTATAGTCTGTCAGTTTTTTCAAGATATTCAATCGCAGTTCGCTGTTTTATTGATGCCTCAACAGTTTTTGAAATATTGGCATCATCACAATTTCTTGCGCGGTTTATATTATTTTTAACACTTTTTTCAACCTTAGTATCAATAATTTCAAGAGCCTTTCTTGAGGCTCCCATAAAGGTTAAAAGGTCTTCGATAATAAGACTGTCCTTAGTGTATAGCATATATCCGTTGCTTCTGGGAATCTTTCGCATTTGAATACCGTTTTCTAAAAGCAAGTTATACAATTCATCTGCTGATTTTTCATTTTTTAAATTGAATTCTGCTCGGTATTCTTTTTCGGGGTCGTTAATATTTCCACACGCCAAAAAAGCACCGCGCACAAAGCTTTGCACACAGCATTCTCTAACAAAAAAGGAACGGTCAATAAGTTCCTCCTCAACGCCAAAATCAACCGATGCTAAAATTTTTAGTCTTTCCGCTTCGGAAATTACCTCCGCTTTATAGGTCGGTCGCTTTGTGCCGCCAACCGAAAGGCTTGGCATAACATTATAAACCCTCTTAATTGCCTCGCAATAGGCCTTGGCAACGTTTTCATTTGCCGTTTGCAAACAGATTCGTTTTATAGAAAAAGACCTGCCAAAAAGCATAAAACCGTAGGTATAAGACGGTTGGCAGCATTTAGGCGGTCTTATCAACAATAAATCGTTTTTAACATCAAGGCAAAATGACATATGTTTCACCCTTTATCAACAATCTTATATTGAGTAACTTAATTCTCTCTACCAACAAAAATTATTTCAGGCTCTAAAGCCACGCCGTTTTCTTTTAAAACCTTATCAGCAACTTGCTTCATAAGATTTCTAACATCCCCACAGGTAGCATTATCATAATTTATAACAAAACCCGCATGTTTTTCACTAACCATTGCACCGCCAACACTAAAGCCTTTAAGATTGTTTTGTTCGATTAGTGCACCCGCGAAATAGCCCGTTGGTCTTTTAAAGGTGCTTCCTGCACTCGGAAAATCCAACGGCTGTTTTGATTTCCTGCGTGAAAGATAATCCTCCATTGCGTCACGGATTTTTTCCTTTTCGCCATGCTCTAATTTAAATGTAATGCTTGTGATAATATCACCGTTGCTTTTAAAAACGCTTGTTCTGTAGCCAAGCTGCATTTGCTCTGCAGATAAGCGTTTAGTTTCAAGGTTCTCGCTCAAACACTCGGCAGAAAATACCACCTGAGACATTTCACCACCATAGGCACCTGCGTTCATATAGAGCGCCCCGCCAACGCTACCCGGTATTCCGTAAGCAAACTCAAGTCCTGTGAGTCCATTTTCTAAAGCGGTGGTGCAGACAGCCGCTAAAGAAGCGCCCGCACCCGCAGTTATAAACTCGCCTTCCACCGAAATCTCATTCATCTGCAGTACACTTATAACAACACCTTCGATTCCCTTGTCAGAAACCAATAAATTAGAGCCCTTACCAAGAATAAAGAACGGAAACTCGCATCTTTTAATTTCAGAAATAACCTTTATTAAATTATCGGCCTTAACAGTTATAAATCTATCAGCCGCACCGCCGATTTTAAAGGTTGTGTGCAATTTCATCGGCTCATCGATTTTAAACTCTATATTATTTTTTAAACAAAACTCATCAAATTGTTTGTAATCCATAGCCGACTCCTTTTCTTAACTATTTATACAAATCACAAATATATGCAGCACCGATAATTCCTGCGTCATTACCTAAAGCGGCAGTTCTGATTAATGTCTGCTTTTCAACATCGCGAGCATAGTTTTCTTTTGCAACAAATTTCTTGAGAGGAACAATAATATTGTCGCCCTCTTTAGAAACACCGCCGCCAATGCATACGATATCAGGTTGGAAAATATTGATATGGTCTGTCAGACCAATACCCAAATAGCGAATATAGTTATCAACCACTTCTTTACCGGCCTTATCGTTCCTACGCATTGCATCAAAGGCAGTACGGCCGCTAACCTTTTCAATATTGTTATCTACAAGCTTCCACATAATGCTGTCGCGATTTTCTTGCATTGCTTTTTTAGTCTGGCGGATTAGTGCCGTTGCCGATGCATAAGCCTCCCAACAGCCACGTCTTCCACAGCCGCACATTTCTCCGTTGAAATCAATAACAATGTGTCCCATTTCGGCACCCGCATAGTTAGAGCCCGAGAATAGCTTGCCATCAATAATAACACCGCCGCCAACACCTGTGCCTAAGGTAATCATTATAAAACTGTTTGCTTCTTTACCTGCACCTGCAATATACTCGCCATAAGCTGCGGCGTTTGCATCATTTTCAAGATAAAAATCAATACCAACCTTAGCTTTAAGCATTTTAGCTAATGGAACATCGTGGAAATCAAGGTTATTTGAAAAACAAACCACACCATCTACAGGGTTAATAGCTCCGGGTGAGCCAACACCCGCGGCTTCAATATCTTCAATTTTAAGTCCTGCTCTTTCAACCGCCTCGAGTGCTACGGCAGCCATATCACTTACAATAGCCTCAACAGGTCTTGGGCAATTTGTCTTTCTCTTTGCGGTTGCTAAGATTTTATAATTTTCATCAACAACACCCGCAACAATGTTTGTTCCACCTAAATCTATACCTAGTCTATACATTTTTATACCTCTCTTTTTAAAACGGGTCAACAGTTTCGGCAGCTGAATTTGTTTGCTCACCCTCGGTCATACCAAGGCGTTGCAATAAATCTTCAGCAGCATTATAGCCAAGCTTTTTCTGGCGGTTATTCATGGCCGCAACCTCAATAATTACCGCTAGGTTTCTACCAGGCTTTACAGGGATTGTAAGCGAAGGGATTTTAAGATTCAAAATTTCGGTTGTTTCGCTATCAAGTCCCATTCTGTCATACACCTTATTAACATCCCACTGTTCGATATTAATAACCAAATCAATTTTTTCGGTAAGCTTAACAGCACCCGCACCGAAAATACGACTCGCATTAATTATACCTATTCCGCGCAGTTCAATAAAATGTCTTATATTATCGGGCGCAGTACCAACAAGCGATTTATTTGAAACTCTTCTAACCTCCACTGCATCATCTGCAATGAGACGGTGTCCGCGCTTTACAAGTTCAATCGCAGTTTCGCTTTTACCAACACCGCTTTCGCCAATCAGCAAAATACCTTCACCATAAACCTCAACCAAAACACCGTGCATTGTGATACGCGGTGCAAGATGCAAATTCAAAAATGCGATAATTGCAGATGTGAAGTTCGAAGTGGTCTCGGTTGTTCTTAGAAGCGGAACATCATATTTTTTTGCAATGGCAATATAATCTTCACTAACCTCAAGGCCGCGGCAGATAATAACTGCAACCGGCTTGCGTGAGAAAAATTCCTCAAGTCGATTGTTAGCTACATTACCGTCAAAATCCTTTAAATAACCCTCTTCGCTTTTTCCAATAATTTGAATTCGGGTTGCATCGAAATATTCAAAATAACCCGCCATATGAAGACCCGGGCGGTTAACCTCAGAAGAAGAAATTAAAATATCCTCAGCATTCTGTGAAAGGTTTAAGCTTTCGAGTGAAAATTCATCAATAATCTTTTTTAAGGATACGGTAAATTTAGATGGCATAAACACTCCCCCTTATATAAAAATATCCTTTTTAAAAATTATACTATATTTCCAAACAAAAAGCAAAGACTTTTATGCTTTTTCTCGAAATTATACTTACTAATTTTATTATTAAATGAAATTGTATAATGAGAGATTACCGAATTTTCAAAAAATGACCGAATATAATTAAACAACTAGCCATTTTTTAACGTATTTTATATTACATCAATTAAAAAAGCACCTTTCTTGCGAAAGGTGCCATGATAGGTTCGTTTAATTAAATTTATAAGCGCGTGCCCAATCAACGTAACCCGCAATAGGTAAATCGGAAGCTTTAAAGTCGCGTTTACCTACCCAAGCATTATCAAGATAAAGAGAAACATCAACTATCATATAAGCAGGAGTAATTTGACGTCCGTCAGCACTTTCGGTTTGAAGACCCGAAGATGTTCTTATGAGCTTGTTGTTAACGTAATAATAAAGCGCGTCGGCTGTCCAAACACACGAATAGGTGTGGAAATTTGTTATATCGTCATTAAGCTTATAATAAGCCGAACGCTTATTACCCGCTTTGTAATTATTGGTATAATCATAAAAATGTTCAGATATAGCAAAGGTACGGCGGTTTTTGTTGCCAAATGCCACTGAGGACTCATAAATATCGATTTCAGCCAAGCCATAACGTGGGTCAGAGCTTAAAAAGTTAGTATAAAATTTAGAATACGATCCCTTTGGCAACAACCAAAATGCTGTATTAATACCGCTAAACTTTGCCGATGCCACACTTGCTTGGAAAAGGCCGAAGGTCTGCTCAAAGCGACCCGCAGTGTCAAGACAGCATTCACTGTAAAGGTATTTAATCTTGGCATTTGTATCATAGGTCGGCTCAGCCTTAATTAACATATTAAGCTTACCATCGCTTACGGTATAGCAGTCCTTAGCAGGCTTTGCACGGTCAATCACCTGATAAGTTGAAGCATCAGCCGGTGCAACGTTGGTTAAATACCAATGCTCCTTCCATTTAGTTCGGTCGAGCTCGGTGCCATTAAAATCATCGTTAAAGGTTTGTGTCCATTTGAAGCAAGGTATACTAATATCACAGCTTGCACCCGATTCATGTTTAACTGTAACAATAACATTTTCGCCTTTTTCTCGTGCACTATAATTCAATGTCACGCGGTTTTGATAAGCCGTAACGCCTTTAACCTTTGAAGTTATAGTGTAACTACTTACGTTCACAGGTTTATCATCCACCCTTATCGATAAATCATAACGAACATCTTCATTAGGAAGACCGGGATGCCATTCATAAGTAGCAGTAATTTTGTGGTTTGAACTGCTATTAACCGTTTCACTTGTTGTGGGTGTAGTTGGACTCGTGGTAGAAATTGTAGTATCACCGTTTCCGGTAGAAGTTGTGCCGATAACACTTGAATTTTCAAAAACACCGGAATTGTTTTCGGAGTTAGCAGTATCGTTATTTTCGGTTGTACCAATAATGCTTGAATTTTCAGAAACACTTGGGTCGTTTGTGTTTTGAGTTTGTGTGGGTATGCTTGTGTCGGTATCGGTCAGGCCCTGACCCTCTGAGGTTATATCAGAATTATTATCCGACTCATTTGCTCTACAGCAGCATAAAACAAAAACCATCAAAGCCGCCATAATAATTGCAATAGCCCTCTTAAATGTATGTAGCATAATATCCCTCCTATTAATTCATTAAAACATTTTAAGCACTATTTGTCTTGGTATATTCTTCATATTTTTTTATTACAAATTCATTCTTACCGCTTTTTATTTATCGGTTGAGTGAAACAAATTAATTTTTTTAAAAAAACAATGTTTAATTACTTGTGAAATACCGTATTTTGTGCTATAATTATTTTTAATAGTGTGCACTTTTAATTAGTGCAAAAATGTTTGGATTTTAGATGGTATTCAATATAATTCCATCAAAATAGATTGGATTCAAAATTTCCAATCGTAAAATTCCTGAAAATATAGGATTCTTAAAGGAGAATGATATACAATGAAACTCGGTATGGTAGGATTGCCAAATGTCGGCAAATCAACACTTTTTAACGCTATCACAAATGCGGGCGCTCAGTCTGCAAATTACCCTTTCTGCACTATTGAGCCAAACGTTGGAATGGTTAGTGTTCCCGATGAAAGACTTGAAAAATTAGCAGAAATTTATAATCCCGATAAATTCACACCTGCAGTTATCGAATTTGTTGATATTGCGGGTTTAGTTAAAGGCGCCTCAAAGGGAGAAGGTCTTGGAAATAAATTCCTCGCAAATATCCGCGAGGTTGATGCCATTGTGCATGTTGTTCGTTGCTTTGAAAGTGATGATATAATTCATGTTGAAGGCTCTGTTGACCCACTCAGAGACATTGAAACCATCAACCTTGAACTTATCTTCTCTGACATCGAAATGGCTCAGCGCCGTTTAGACAGAGCGACAAAAGCCTTAAAAGGTGATAAGAAAATGCAACTTGAAGTTGATTTTCTAAAGAGACTTATTGCTCACTTAGAGAACGGTCTCCCCGCCCGTTCGGTTGAGATACTTGATGAAGCAGAAACCGAAATTATAAATACAACCGCACTTCTTTCAGCAAAGCCTGTTATATATGCTTGTAATATGAGCGAAGAAGACTTTACAAACGGAATTGAAAGCAATAATAACTACAATCTCGTGAAGGAAGTTGCCGCAAAAGAAAAAGCTGAGATTTTACCGATTTGTGCCGCTTTGGAGGCCGAAATTTCAGGGCTTGACAGCGAAGAAAAGGTAATGTTCTTGGAGGAACTCGGCCTTGAGCGTTCGGGACTTGACAGAATGATTCAAAAATGCTACTCCCTTCTAGGTCTTATCTCATATCTTACTGCCGGCAAGCCGGAGGTTCGCGCTTGGACAATTACTAAAGGCACAAAAGCACCTCAAGCCGCTGGTAAGATTCACACCGACTTTGAGCGTGGCTTTATCAGAGCCGAGGTTATTGCCTATAACGATTTTATCGAGTGTGGCTCAAATATGGTTGTTGCCAAAGAAAAAGGCTTAGTCAGAAGCGAAGGCAAAGAATATGTTATGCAGGATGGCGACATTGTTCTTTTCCGCTTTAATGTTTAATTCTCGCTAGAATATTAGACTCATTTTTCGCCAATAATGTTTTTATTGATAAAAAATTATTGGTGATAATATGAGAAATTTAAAATCAAAAATCATTCTTTTCGTAATCGGTGGCTTGGGCTACGGAGCACTTGAGATTCTATGGCGCGGAAGAACGCATTGGTCAATGCTTGGCGCGGGTGGAATTTCGTTTGTGTTTTTTGCCGATATTGGCAACCGTTTACAAAAGAAATGTTTAATGATTAAAGCTATTGTGGGCAGTTGTTTTATCACAACCGTGGAGTTTGTTTTAGGAATTATCTTCAATGTTATTCTTAAACGGAATGTGTGGGATTATAGTAAGGTTCCCTTAAATCTTTTAGGTCAGATTTGTCTTCCCTTTTCTGTTTTATGGACGATTTTGAGCTTGATTTTCATTCCATTAGCCACAAAAATAAGCAGGAAACTATTAAAAAATTTTGATTCAGAGGTGTCTTGAATTGTCAACATCAAAAAGAACATGGGCGGAAATTTCCATTTCGGCCGCATTACATAATTTTAATCTTTTTAAAAGCATAGCCCCTTCTTCAAAAATTATGGCCGTTGTTAAAGCTAATGCTTATGGTCATTCGTCAGCTGCTTTAGCTCCGATTTACGAGCAAAACGGTGCTGACTTTTTTGGTGTTGCTTGTATCGAAGAGGCTTTAAAGCTACGCAAAATCGGCATTACAAAACCCATTTTAATTTTAGGCTATACTGATGTAAACGATGTTGACCTACTTTCAAAAAACAAAATTTCACAATGCGTTCCATCTTTAGAATATGCAAGACTTCTCTCCGAATCGGCAGTAAAGAACGGTGTGAATGTTAATATTCACATTAAAATTGATAGTGGTATGTGCCGTTTGGGCTTTGATTGCCGTGATGAAAATTTAAATGGAATGGATGAAGTTTTGAAGGCTTTAAAGCTTCCTTGTTTGAATTTTGAGGGTGTTTTTACGCATTTTGCCGTTGCCGATAGAGATGAAGAAACCGAAGACGGTTTTACTGATAGACAGTTCAACCTTTTCTTTAAAGCAACTGAAATTTTGAGCCAAAAAGGTTACACCGCCAAATATAAGCATTGTTGCAATTCTTACGGAACAATAAACGATGAGGATAAACACTTGGATATGATTCGTCCCGGTATTTTGCTATATGGAGTTGGCGCAACAAAGCCTGTTGAAAATCTTATTCCTGTTATGACACTCAAATCGATTGTAACAATGACTAAAGAAATTCTTCCCGAAGATACGGTCGGCTATGGCAGAACCTTTAAAGCCAAAAAGAAAATGAAAATTGCAACTGTTGCAATCGGCTATGCTGATGGCTATCCCAGAGCGCTTTCTAACAAGGGTTATGTTCTAATTGACGGCAAAAAGGCAAATATTGTTGGCAGAGTTTGTATGGACCAAATTTGTGTTGACATCACCGACATTAAAAATGTTGCCATAGGCGATGAAGTTATTCTGTTTGGTAGGGATTTACGTGTAGAAGAGTTAGCCACCTTGTGCGACACAATATCCCACGAATTGCTTTGTGGCATTTCTCAGAGAGTTCCAAGAATAATTAAGGAATGATTTTATGAAAAAATATATTTTAGCACTTGATGAAGGCACAACAAGTGCACGCGCTATTCTTTTTGATAAAAACGGTGATGCAGTTTCGATTGCGCAGCACGAGTTCCCACAAATTTATCCGAATGCTGGCTTCGTTGAGCATAATCCTTTGGAAATTTATTCAGCACAGTATTCTGCGCTCACAGAAGCGATTGCAAAAATCGGTGCCGACCCAAAAGAAATTGCGGCTGTTGGAATTACTAACCAGCGCGAGACAACAATCGTTTGGGATAAAAACACCGGTGTTCCCGTTTATAATGCTATTGTTTGGCAATGCAGAAGAACTGCCGATATATGCGAAACGCTTGAAAGGGATGGCTTAGCTGATTACATAAAGAAAACCACAGGTCTTAAAATTGATGCTTATTTTAGCGGCACTAAAATTAAGTGGATACTTGATAATGTTGAGGGTGCGCGCGAGAAAGCAAAAAACGGTGATTTGTTATTCGGCACGGTTGATACTTGGCTTATTTGGAAGCTATCGGGTGGCAAAATTCATGTTACCGATTATACCAACGCTTCAAGAACCATGCTTTATGATATTCACAAGCTTTGTTGGGATAAAAAGCTACTAGAAATTTTAAATATCCCCGAAAGTATGTTGCCCACCGTTAAATCAAGCAGTGAAATTTACGGTGAAATTAATATTCTAGGTGAAAACATTGCAGTTTCAGGAATTGCAGGCGACCAACAAGCAGCACTTTTCGGTCAGTTATGTTTTGACAAGGGTGATATTAAAAACACTTACGGCACGGGTTGCTTTTTGTTAATGAACACGGGAAATACCGCATATAATAGCAAAAGCGGACTTATAACGACCATAGCCGCAACTCTAAAGGATGAAAAAGCTTCTTATGCGCTTGAAGGAAGTGTTTTTGTTGGTGGTGCTGTTATTCAGTGGCTACGAGATGAGCTCGGTTTAATTAAAACATCTGCACAAAGTGAAGCATCTGCTAAAAAAGTTGCTGACAACGGCGGTGTTTATATTGTGCCTGCTTTCGCGGGGCTTGGTGCTCCTTATTGGGATATGTACGCGCGTGGTACAATTAGTGGGCTTACTCGCGGAAGCAACAAATATCACATAATTCGCGCCGCACTCGAATCTATTGCTTATCAAACCAATGATTTAATTTGCGCTTTGAAATCAGACACAAACTTTGAAATTCATTCGCTTAAGGCTGATGGCGGAGCTGCAAACAATAATTTTCTTATGCAGTTCCAAGCCGATATTTCAAACACCGAAATTATAAAACCCGAATCTTCGGAGGCCACCGCTTTGGGCGCCGCATTCTTAGCAGGACTTGCGGTGGGATTTTGGAAGGATAAATCAGAGTTACTTAACATTAAGCAAAATAAAAAGTGCTTCGCGCCCCAAATGGATGCTTCTACCAGAGAAAAGCTTCTCGCAGGCTGGTCTGCCGCTGTTAATAAAACCTTTTCAAAGGAGTGAATTTTATGTCTTTTGAGATTAAAACCATAACAACAAAAAGTAGCGATAACATCCACACACTTGTCGGCAAAGCTTTTATTCCGCAAGGTGAAATCAAGGGACTTTTTCAAATTGTTCACGGTATGACCGAGCATATTGACAGATACGACCATCTAATGAGTCATCTTGCAGAAAACGGATATTTAACCTTTGGTTTCGATAATTTGGGGCACGGCAAAACCGCTAAGGATGACAGTGAGCTGGGTTTTATTGCCCACAAAAACGGTTGGAAGCTTTTGGTTGATGATGTGAATTTATTTGCCGAAAAAATCAAAAACGAATACCCTCAAATTCCATTCATTTTAATGGGTCATTCAATGGGCTCGTTTATTGTGCGGCTTGTTGCAGAATATTATCCCAATTTATTTGATAAACTGATAATTTGCGGCACAGGCGGTAAAAATCCGTTAGCAAGTATCGGGCTTACCCTAACAAAAATAATCGCAGCAATAAAGGGTGAAAAGCATATTTCGAGCTTTGTTTATAATATGGCTTTTGGTGATTATAATAAGCATTTTTCCGAAGATTCAAAACGCGCTTGGCTTACAAAGGATAAGGATATAATCAAAAAATATGATAACGATAAGTTTTGCAATTTTTCCTTCACAGTTTCGGCCATGCACGACCTAATAAAGCTTAACTACCTTTGTAACCGTGATGAATGGTATGATAAAATTGACAAAAGCCGCGAAATTTTGCTTATTGCAGGCGATATGGACCCCGTTGGCAATTATGGCAAGGGTGTTACATCTGTTTATGATAAGCTTTCTAAGGCTAATGCAAATGCAACCTTAAAATTATATAAAAACTGCCGCCATGAAATACATAACGACAGTTGCAAGGATGAAATGTTCTCAGATATTTTAAGCTTTATAAACTAAAAAACCGACTGCGAAAGCAGTCGGTTTAATTTTTAATCACAGCAAGGGTCTTCTTTTTTTGACTTAATTTCCTTTATTACCGGTTTTGTGGTGTCCCCAAGGCCTGTGGTTTCAGAAAAAATAGCGTTATTTGTAACAGCATTCACAGCATCTGTTGGAATTATAAGCTTTGAAGCGGTGCCATTAGCCATGTTAACCAAGGCTTCATATTTTTTGAGCTCGATAACTGCAGCATCAACGCCAACCTCTTTAAGCGCTAAAAGACCGTCAGCCTCAGCTTTTTTACGCAAGAATATTGCCTTTGCCTCACCTTCTGCACGGGCAATTCGAGCATCTCTCTCACCTTCAGCCGCCAAAATCATTGCCTGCTTATCACCCTCGGCGCGAGTAATGGCAGCAGCCTTATGACCCTCCGCCTGAAGCAAGGTTTCACGGCGATCACGCTCAGCCTTCATTTGCTTTTCCATTGCAGACTGAATTTCTTCGGGTGGGATAATGTTTTTAAGCTCAACGCGGTTAACCTTCATTCCCCATACATCAGTTGCATCATCGAGAATAGCTGTCATTTTGCTATTGATTGTGTCTCTTGAAGTGAGTGTGCCATCGAGCTCTAACTCACCAACAATGTTACGAAGGGTTGTTGCGGTTAAATTTTCAAGAGCATTTACAGGGTTAACTACACCGTAGGTATAAAGCTTTGCATCAAAAATACGATAATAAACAACCGTATCAATTCTCATTGTAACATTATCTTTAGTGATAACGGGTTGCGGTGCAGAATCCAAAACCTGTTCCTTAAGGGTAATTTTTCTTGAAATGCGCTCTAAAATCGGAATTTTAAAGTGAAGACCCGCACCCCAAGTAGTTCTGTATTTTCCCAAGAATTCAATAACATATTCCTGAGCTTGCGGAACAATTCTCAAGCATGAAAATAACAAAACAACGATTAAAAGTAAAAGAATCCAAATCATAATTAACCTCCTAAATTGCTAAAGCTGTGAGAAGCTTTTTATTTTTAGCCAAAACAGGCATAAAGCTGTTGAAAGCAGTTTTAAAGTGATTATCAACCTCAAGCATATCATTGATTTCTTTGGTTATATTAGCATCATTATAAGCCGCTGCGCAAAGCAAGGCAATCATAGTATTAACCGTGTCCTTATCGCCTCTCAGATAAGTATCAGCAAGAACATCGTAAAGCTTTTTAATTTGTTTTTTGTTGCCACTCGCAAAGGTTTCTTTATAAAGCGGAACTAAATTTTTGCCGAAGAAATTAAGATAAAGGAAATTGCCGTATTCTGAAATGTGATTTTTATATTCATTTTTCAAGGTTGGATAAACATCAAGCATCTTTTTTGTGAAGCCCTGAATATCCATTTTACCGGTTTTAGAACCGGTTGGAAGCGCAACACCATTCGTTCCGTTACTGCGAACAGTTTTTATTCCAAGCTCCTTTTTAAGTGAAGAAACAAAATCAATAGAAACTGCTTCGGCATCCTTAGCGGTTTGTGAATCATCAAAAAGCCAAGAGCTAAGTTCTCTGAATTCGCCCGTTTCACCGTCAACTATATCTGCAACAGATAAAACATACATCTGTCTCTCTTCGTTATATTTAATTTCTGCCTTTTTAGAATCATTATAAAAAATTCCGTTTTCATCACATTTAAATGAATGTTGATTTAAAAATTCTTGCATACCCGCAATAACATTATCGTAATATCTATTATCCATTAAAACTACCTCATTTATTTATTTTATTATATTCTAACATATTTTACTATATTTCTCAACAAAAATTTCACACTTTAATGTTGAAAAACAAAAAATCTTATTGTATAATTTTGTTAAATTACTTTAAAGGTGGATTTTATGAATCTTTCTGATATAAAAACTATTGAATCTCTTCTGCACAAGAACGGTTTTTCATTCAAAAAAAGCCTTGGGCAGAATTTTTTAATTGATAGCACGGTATGTCCCAGAATGGCCGAAATGGCGTGCGATCAAGAAACCGGTGTTTTAGAGATCGGCCCCGGAATCGGAGTGCTCACCGCCGAGCTTTCAAGGGTTGCTAAAAAGGTTGTTGCAATTGAGCTGGATGAGCGGCTCAAGAAAATTCTTCCTGAAACCTTAAAAGAGTGCAATAATGTGCAAGTGATTTTCGGCGATGCTATGAAGCTAGACCTTGAGAAAATCATTAAGGAAAATTTCTCTGATTGTGAGAAAGTGAGCGTTTGCGCTAATTTACCCTATTATATTACCTCACCTATTATTATGATGCTGCTTGAAAGCAGACTGCCTATTGACAATATAACGGTTATGGTGCAATTAGAAGCCGCAGAAAGAATTTGTGCCGAGGTTGGCACAAGAGAATCGGGCGCTGTAACTGCGGCTGTCAGTTACTATGCCGAAAAAGAAATCTTATTTGAAGTTTCCCGAAAAAGTTTTATGCCCTCGCCCAATGTTGATTCTGCGGTTATTAAACTGAGTATTTTGAAAGAACCGCCGATTTCGGTTGATGATGAGAAAAAATTCTTCCGCTTGGTAAAGGCTTGCTTTGCCCAAAGAAGAAAAACACTTGTTAACACCGTTTCAAACACTTTAAATATTGAAAAAAATAAATTGCGTGAAGCCTTAAAAATGTTGGAACTGCCCGAAACAGTTCGTGGCGAGCAGCTCAATTTAGAGCAACTTGGAAAACTTTCGGATTTAATTTAAAGATAAAACGCACCTGCATATGCAGATGCGTTTTGTTTTTTATTTTTTAGAAAACTTTTGGCGGTAATAAAGCGGTGAAGCATCAAGAACTTTTTTAAAACATTTGCAAAAGTAACTGCAACTTGTAAAACCGCATATTTTAGCAATTTGCGCAACTGGAAGGTCAGTTTCAATTAATAAGATACTCGATTTTTCAATTCTGCAATTAGTGAGAAAGTTTTGGAAAGTCATACCGAAAACATTTTTAAATCTGCGGCAAAAATGACCGTGACTCATAAATAATTCTTCCGAAAGTTCTTTGGAAGATGTGTTTTTTCGGGAATAATTATTAGCGACAAAATCATAAATCTTTTTGGAAAAACCTAAATTTTCTTTATCCTCAGCCGCTACACTTTTTGTGATATAACCTTTTTTGTAAATCTCATAGAATAAAAGCATTAACTTTCCTTTAATCGCAATTTCCCACATTATCGGTTTTGTTTTATAAATATCACGAATCTCAAACAAAATTCCGTTTATAACATCATCTTTGATAATTTTATCAATCATAAATAAACCGCTTTCGAGAACATCGGTAATATCATCGTGGGATAAAATATTTAAATCAAAGTTAAACCCGAAATGCGAGATATCGGTTGCTTCATTTCGCAAATTATAATGAACTCTATAGGGCTCAATTATAATAACATCGCCCTTATTCAGAACATATTTTTTATCATCAACAAAATAAATATGTTCACCTTCATTTATGTAAACCACTTCCAATTCATTATGAAAAAATGAATCGGTTTTTAATTTAACGTTTTGAGGAACGCTGTTCAGTTCTCTTTCAAAATAGGAAAAATGCAGATTTTTGTATTTCCCCTCAATAATTTTTTCAACCATAAAAACACACTTCTCATTCTAAATTTAATTACAAGTTTATTTTATCAAAAATGTGATATTAAAGTCAATCAAAGAACAAAAATTGCTAAAAAAATCCAAAAAATTAGTATATTAAGTCAATAAAGTTATATTTTGCACATATTAAAATCCCTATGATTGAAATTTAACAATCATAGGGATTTTTTATCACTTTAATTTCTTTATAACAATTTTTAATATTTCGTTGAACGGAACAATTAAAACCGCTAACAACAAACTCAAGATAAACTGACCAAAGTTTAAAATTGTTAAGCCAAACACAAAACCTGCAGGGGTAAAAATTAAGAATAAAATTATAAACAGGCTGATTGCGGCTGAAAAATTCATAAATCTGTTAGAAAAGATTTTCTTAGTGAAAACAGAACCTTCTTGCTTATTATTGAAGCAATGCAGAATTTGCGAAATTCCAAGTGTTGCAAAAGCCATTGTCATTGCTTTAGAGGTGTCATTAAAATCATATCCAAATGCAAAAGAAACTATGGTTATGATTGTTATAAACAAACTTTGAAGCAAAATTGCAGTCCAAGTTTTCACATTTAAAATTTTACCTAATGAAGCCTTGTGCTCGGTAGTCATTATCTCTTCTTCGGCTTTTTCCAGACTTAAAGAGATTGCAGGGGCTGAATCGGTTAACAAATTTATCCACAAAAGTTGAACAGCAGCCACAGGGAATGTTTTAAAGATAATTAAACCAAAGAATGCAGTTGCAAGTTCGGCAATATTGCAACTGAACAAATAAGAAATTGCTTTCTTAATATTACTGAATAATCCGCGGCTCTCACGAACGGCGTTAACAACCGAATCGAAGCGGTTATTCTGAATAATAATATCGGCATTTCCCTTTGCTACATCTGCACCGTATTTACCGATTGCGCAGCCAACATCGGCGGCGGCCAGAGCATCAGCATCTTGAATGCTATCACCCGTTATGGTAACGATTTTACCAATTTTCTGCCAAGCCTTAACAATTCTGATTTTATCACTTGGCGAAACACGGGCAAATACGGAATATTTTTCAATATTCTGCTCGAGCTCCCAGTCGCTCAATTCATTAAGCTCGGCACCGGTTATCGCCAAAGTTTCATCAGTTAAAATACCAATTCTTCTCGCAACAGTTTTAGCAGTTGTGAGGTTATCGCCTGTTATCATAACAGTCTTGATGCCTGCACGGTTACAAGCTAAAATCTCATCGACAACACCTTCACGCGGCGGGTCATTAAGACCCAACAATCCAACAAAAGTAAGGTTGTTTTCAATTTCCTCGGCAGTTGGGTTAGCGGGAATACTGTCAAGCTGACGCATTGCAATACATATCACTCTGAAAGCCTCGTTGGCAAGTCCATCATTAACTGCAAGAATCTGCTTTACATCGCAACCAACGCATTTTGGAACAACGGTTTCAGGCGCGCCCTTTACGATTGCAAAAGGTCGCTCATTAATCATTGTGATAACTGTCATCGTTTTTCTTTCGGAATCGAAAGGAATTTCTGCAATATGCGGGAAAAGATTATCAATATCAACCTTAGACATTGAATTATAAGCCAAGCAGGCTTTTTCAATAGCATCTTCGGTTGAATCATTAGAAAGTGTTGAACAAGCAGTTGCAATTTTTAAAATGGTTGCATCGGTTTCGTCAATTCCGTCAACTTCAACATCGGTTAATTTTTTGCCGCCGAAAATACGCGATAAAACCATTTTATTTCTAGTTAAAACACCTGTTTTATCACAACAAATAACATCGGTTTTTCCGAGAAGCTCTGCAGCCTTTGCATCCTTAACGATGATTTTATCCTGCAAAATTCTGTGAACACCGATTGCAATAACAATGGTTGTGATAACGGGCAAGCCCTCAGGAATAGCGGCAACCGCGAGGGCTACTGCATCAACTAAAACCTTAAGTGTCATACTAGCAAAGTTACCCGATGAAAAGTTTTGTAACAAGGCAATTATGAAAACAAGTCCGCAAATACCCAAAATGGCAAGATTAACAATTTTACCGAATCCCTCAAGCTGTGTTTGAAGCGGTAATTTATCCTCACCGGTTTGCTGAAGCAAAGCAGAAGTTCTTCCAATTTCGGTTTCAAAGCCCGTGTCTGTTACAACGGCTTTTGCAGTTCCATGAGCCACACTACAGCCCATAAAAACTAAATTTGAACGCTTTTCAATCGGTGTGATATCTTCAAGAATCAAATCAGAATCCTTTTCAACCGGAATTTCAACACCCGTTAAAACCGATTCGTTACATCTGAATTCGTTTGCTTCAATAATTCTCGCATCTGCGGGTATATAGTCCCCCGCCTCAAGCAATATAATATCGCCCGGAACTAACAAGGCAGCATCAATACGCTTAATAAGTCCCTCTCTTAAAACGGTGGCTTTGGGGTTTGTGATTTGTTTGATATCATCTAATGTATTATCACTATTATAAATGTTATAAGCGCTTACAAAGGCATTTATCAGTATAATAGCAATTATTAAAAGCGGTGAAAAAACATTTATATTGCCATACATAAGCGACACAATAAAAGAAACCACCGCAGTTATAATAAGAGCAATAACAAGCTTGCTTTTAAACTGTGCTAAAAATCTTTGGGTAAAGGTTGGCCTTTCAATTTTTGAAACAACATTTCTTCCAAACTGCTCGAGTCGGTCATCAGCAACGCCGTTTGCAAGACCAATTTTACTGTCAACACTCAGTTCTTCCAAAACACTGTTATAATCGGCACTGTGCCAAATCATTTAAATTGCCCCTTTCTTTGAAAAATTAATATAATAATCTTTCATCTGTTTAGCATCTTCAGCCTGTGTTCCGGCTGATTCGCAAATAAAAGTTGGACTGCAATCATATTTATAAATTAACTCCATCAGCGGCTCGAAATCAGGACCATAAACATTATCTTCAAAGGTTAAATGTCTCTTCTCGCCGCCTGTTGTGTATTCAATTTTCGAAAAATGAGAATGGAAATTCTTGAATCTAAATTCTCCCAACTCATTTTTTACCGACAAAAGAACCTTTTCAAAATCAGATTTTTCATTAAGGCAACCAAGGTCTCTTGCATTTAAATGTCCGAAATCAATACAAGGAATAAGCCTTTCATCGATTTTGCAAAGCTCTAAAACCTCATAAAGAGTGCCCAATTGGTTAACCTTGCCCATTGTCTCGGGACAAATATGAACATCGCCTAAACCCTCATTATCTAAAGCTGTGAGAGAAAGCTTCATCGTATCAATAGCAAGTATTAAAGCCTCTTCTCGCGAGATTTTACCGCAAGAACCCGTGTGAACAATAATTCTGTTTCCACCCATTGCCTTAACAGCTTTTGCGGAAGCCAAAATATAATTAACCGAGTTAAGTCTTTTTTCTTCTTCAACAGAGGACATTGAAATATAATACGGTGCGTGTAAAGATAGCTTGATACCCTTTTCCTTAGCCTTTTCGCCTAAGAGCTTTGCTTTTTCTTCACCGATGTTCACACCTCTGCCGCATTGGTACTCAAAACAGTCAAGTCCCATTCTGACAACAAATTCCGGAACATCCAAGCTGTTTTTAAAACCGAGTTTTGAAAAACTGTCAGAAGTGCCCGCAGGGCCAAAAATAGCAGCCATATTAATCCTCCGTGTTTTTAATGTTATATTTATTTATAATAACCTTTTCAAGCCTGCGTCTTACCTTAAAGCTCCAACCATCTTCGGGTTTAATGGGCGTTAAAAGAATGGTTTTAACTCCCACCGCTTTACCACCGATTATATCGGTGAAAATTTGGTCGCCAACAATGGCAGCCTTTTTTCTTTTAATCTTCAATGCCTTAACTGCTCTTAAATAACCAAAAGGCAGAGGCTTTAATCCCAAAGAAATAAAAGGAAGGTTAATCTTTTTAGCAAATGGCTCTACTCTTTTTTTCTTTGAATTAGAAAGAACAGTGAGCTTTATGCCGTTTTCTTTCATATATATAAGCCATTCTGAAAGCCCATCGGTCAAAATTTGGCCGTGATGGGTTGAAAGAGTATTATCAACATCTAAAATCAGAGCATCAATACCATATTTTTTAAGTAATTGAGGGGTAATATCAGTAACTCTTTCGAGTTTAATATCAGGAACAAATAACATATTTTTCACCACAAAAATAAAAAGCGGTTAAAATAACCGCTTTTTTAACTTATTAGCGGAACTTTCTTTTACGAGCAGCTTCCGACTTCTTTTTACGCTTTACAGAGGGCTTTTCATAATGCTCTCTCTTACGAACTTCTTGAATTACGCCGTCTTTCGCGGTTTGTCTTTTAAAGCGACGAAGAGCGTTATCAAGAGACTCGTTCTCTTTAATTCTAACTTGACTCATTTACATTCCCTCCCTCCGCATAATATGCAGGGGTAATAATATTTTTGGGGTTAAACCCCTAAGAAGATATCTACCTTATCCTTTTAACGCGATAATATTTGCAACAATTGCTAAAACGAAGAACAAAATAGCAACATACTTTGTCCAACGAGCTAAGAAAGCGTCAAAAGTTCTTGCTTTGTTCTTTGAAAGAAAAGTATCAGCACCGCCGGAAATAGCGCCATTGATACCAGCACGACGACCGGGCTGCAAAAGAATAGCAATAATTATGACAAGGGAAACGAGTATAACCAGAATACCAAGAATAATTTCAACTGCGTTCACCTGTTTCACCTCCATACCAAAAACTCAAATGAACGTGTCAATAACTTTTATTATAATAACACAAGCATTTATAATTTGCAACAATTATTTTTGAAAGTTGGATATTTTTTTATTATTTAACAACAATATTTACCAATTTCTTTGGTACATACAACTCTTTTATAACTGTTTTGTCCTGAATTGCGCTTAAAACTGCGGCATCTGCCTTTGCAAGAGCGATTGCATCTGCGGCAGAAATATTAACATCAATATTAAGTCTTGCCTTAATTTTTCCGTTAACCTGCACCACAATTTCAACTGTAGAATCAACGCATTTTGCTTCATCAAATTCGGGCCATTTAGTTTGATTGAGCATACCCTCAAAGCCTGCAACCTCCCAAAGCTCCTCAGTAATATGAGGTGCAAAAGGATTAAGCAGAATAATAAAGGTTTTAAACTCATCCTTAGTGATTTTACCGGTTGCCTGAATATTGTTATAAAGCGACATGAGCGCCGCAATAGCAGTATTCATCTTAAGACCCTCAATGTCTTCAGTAACCTTTTTAATAGTGCGGTGGAATTCTGCTTCTAATTCTTTTCTGTAACCGCACTCATCAGTAATAATTTCAGAAAGATTCCAAACCTTATCCAAGAAGCGCTTACTTCCCTTAATTGATGATTGACTCCAAGGAGCAGCCTTTTCAAAGTCGCCAATGAACATTTCATAAACGCGCATTGTATCTGCGCCGTAATTATCAATAATTTCATCGGGGTTTACAACATTGCCACGAGACTTTGACATCTTCTCGCCGTTCTCACCGAGAATCATACCATGGCTTGTGCGCTTAGCATAAGGCTCGGAAGTGGGAACAACACCGATATCATAAAGGAATTTATGCCAGAAACGGCTATAAAGCAAATGAAGTGTTGTGTGCTCCATGCCGCCGTTATACCAATCAATCGGGCTCCAATATTCAAGTGCTTCTTTAGAAGCCAACTCTTTATCGTTGTGTGGGTCGCAATATCTTAAGAAATACCACGAAGAGCCTGCCCACTGAGGCATTGTATCAGTTTCGCGCTTAGCGGGTGCTCCGCAGCAAGGACAAGTGGTGTTTACCCAATCGGTCATCTTAGCTAAGGGCGATTCGCCATTATCGGTGGGTTCATAAGAATCAACATTTGGAAGCAACAATGGTAATTCGCTTTCAGGAAGCGGAACATAACCGCACTTTTCACAATAAACCATAGGAATGGGCTCGCCCCAATATCTCTGGCGTGAGAATACCCAGTCGCGCAGTTTATAGTTTGTCTTAACAAAGCCAATTCCCTTTTCAGTTAACCATTCCTGAATCTTCTTTTGAGCGTCTTTTACAGATAAACCGTTAAGGAAATCAGAATTAACAAGCACGCCTTCATCACAATCGGTATAAGCAGCAGCTTGAACATCCTCACCGCCTGCAACAACCTCAATTATCGGCAAATTAAACTTTTTAGCAAAATCCCAGTCGCGTGTGTCATGAGCGGGAACTGCCATAATAGCGCCTGTTCCGTAAGAAATAAGTACATAATCCGAAATAAAAATCGGGATTTCGGTGTTATTAACGGGGTTAATAGCAGTAACGCCCGAAAGCCTCACACCGCTTTTATCTTTAGCGAGCTCGGTTCTCTCAAAATCAGATTTTTTTGCAGCCTCAGCTTTATATGCTAAAACTTCATCAATATTCTCGATTTTATCCTGCCATTTTTCGAGTAACGGATGCTCGGGCGACATAACCATATATGTTGCACCGAAAAGTGTGTCGGCACGAGTAGTGAAAATTTCGAAGGTATCGCCTATATTTGTTGAGAAGGTAACCTGTGTACCATAAGAACGGCCAATCCAGTTGCGTTGTTGAGTTTTAACACGGTCGATAAAATCAACCTCGTTTAAACCTTCCAACAGCTTCTCTGCATAATCGGTAATTTTAAGCATCCATTGGCTTTTTTCCTTGTGAACAACTTCACTGCCGCAACGCTCACAAACGCCGTTTACAACTTCCTCGTTAGCGAGAACGCACTTACAAGATGTGCACCAGTTAACCGACATTTTTTTCTTATAAGCAAGACCTTTTTTATAAAGCTGTAAGAAAATCCACTGAGTCCATTTGTAATATGAAGGGTCGGTTGTATTGATTTCTCTTGTCCAATCAAAAGAGAAGCCTAAAGATTTAAGCTGTCTTTTAAAGTTGGCAACATTGTTTTCAGTAACAATGGAGGGATGAATGTGATTTTTTATAGCGAAGTTTTCGGTAGGAAGACCGAAAGCGTCCCAACCCATAGGATAAAGAACATTATAGCCCTGCAATCTCTTTTTACGGGCAACGATGTCAATCGCCGTGTATGAACGAGGATGTCCAACATGAAGACCCTGAGCCGAAGGATATGGGAATTCAACCAAGCCATAAAACTTGGGTAAAGTATAATCATTTTTTGCAGCAAAGGTGTTGTTATCATCCCAAATTTTCTGCCACTTTTTTTCTATATCGGTGTAATTATAATTTTTCATCTCTTAATCCTCCTGAGAATTTTCTAAAATCTCGTTTAAATCAACCTGTTCGCCATCGCTCCACATTTTATCAAGCCCGTAAAATTCACGCTCGTTGCGTGTGAAGATATGCACAATAACAGAGCCATAATCAAGCGCCAACCAACCCGTTGACCTACCTTCAATATGGTGTGGCTCAACGCCGTTTTCTTTTAATTTATCTTCAACCTCATCGCAAAGTGCTCTAAGCTGTGTTGTTGAATTTGCAGTGCAAATAACAAAATATTCTGCCAAAACAGTGAGCTCTGCAATTTTAATCACAGAAAGCTCCTTGCCCTTTTTCTCGTTAAGCGCATTTGCGGCAATTTTAATTATATCAAAAGCTTCCATTATTTTCCTCCTAAACAAGCTTGGTTATAAGCATCAACAGTGTCAGGGTGAATCGCTCTTCCCTGCCCAACTAAATCGTTTATTGAAAACTTTAATGCATAAATAAACGCATCATCCAGTGAAATATCCACTAATTTTCTGATAACATCAACATCGGGATAATCTCTATCCTCAGATGTAAAATCAGCTAAATAAAGAATTTTTTCGGTTAAATTCATATCTGCCTTGGCAGTTGTGTGATATCTCACTGCCGATAAAATTTCTTCATCCTTTATATTTAAAAAATGCTTTAAATAGGCGCTGCCCGACATTGCATGCCACAGCTTTGGAGCATTTTTTTCAACAGCGGTTAAAATTATACCAAATGTATTAAAAATTTTCAAGTGTTCCTCTGATGATATATTTTTTGTTATATCGTGCAGAAGACCTGCAAGATAACACTTTTCGGGGTCGCCGCTATATTTAACTGCCAAACGCTCTGCTTCTCGTGCAACACAAAGCGAGTGGTGGTATCTTTTTTCATTTAATTTTTCTTTTAATACGCTTTCATACGCAGCGTAATCATTATTAGGCATTATATATACCTCTTTCATTCAAGAATTCATAAATACCCTGCGGTAAAAGGCGTTTTGATTCACTGAAATTTTTTCGGATTTCGGTTGAACTGACACAAGGTATAATTTCATCCATAACAGTAAGCTTCATACCCTTTGCTCTTAACCTTTCCACAGAGTTGTTAAATTCATTTTCATCTGTATCGGCTCTTTTGAATGCAATAAAGGGAATTTCCTTTAAGAGCAATTCATAGTTATACCATTTTTCAAAAAAAATAAGCATATCGCCGCCCATAACAAAGGCGAAATTTTCGTTTTTATATCTTGCTTTAAGCTCTAAAACCGTGTCATAAGTATAACTTCTGCCCTCGCGCTCAAACTCAATAAGGCAAAGCTCTGCTTTTTTAAACTCCCTCGATGCTATTTCGCACATTTTTATTCTGTCTTCATCAGAAGCTAAAACATCGCACTGCTTGTGCGGTGGAATTCTATCAGGCATTATGAAAATTTTTTCAATGTTCTCACAAGATTCTAGTGCCTTTAGCATCTCATAATGGCCTATATGAAAGGGATTGAAAGTACCGCCGAAAATCGCAGTAACAGACATTATTTCACCAACTTAATAGTTTTGTTATTTTTACTTTCTTTATAAAGAATAAAGCGTGTGCCGATAACCTGAACCACATCACTTTGGGTGCTTTCTGCCAAAGAATCTGCTGTTTCTCTGACACTTGTGGGACAGGTTTCTAAAATTCTGAGTTTTATCAATTCACGCGCTTCTAAGGCATCACTCACCTGTTTTACAGTGTTCTCGTTGATACCGCCTTTTCCAACCTGCAAAATAGTTTCCATATCGTTAGCCATTGCGCGAAGCTGAGCGCGCTGTCTGCTGTTTAACATAATCTACTCCTTAAATATACTTCTCTAATTCTTCTTTAAAAAGCTTTAAAGCCTTACCTCTGTGGCTTATACTATCCTTTTCTTCAGCCGAAAGATGCCCAAAGCATCCCTTTTCGCTTATAAATAGAGGGTCGTAACCGAAACCGCAACTGCCCGATTCACTAAACGCAATATGACCGTGGCACTCACCTCTTACAGTGAACTGTCTGCCATCGGGAAAAACGCAAGCAATAGCGGCAACATAATATGCCGTGCGCTTTTCCATTGGAACGCCTTCAAGCTCTTTTAAAATTTTCTTATTGTTATCGGCATCGTTTCCGTGGCCACCCGAATAACGCGCTGAATAAATGCCGGGTGCTCCATCAAGAAAATCCACGCAAAGTCCCGAATCATCAGCAACGCTCATATAACCCGTTTCTCTAAGACCGGCCATTGCCTTTAAAACAGCATTTTCTTCAAAGGTTGTGCCGGTTTCTTCTATTTCCTCCAAAGGCTTTGCAAGGTCTTTTTCACAGACAACCTCAAAGCCCATCGGAATTAGAATACGGCTTAGCTCAACCAATTTTTTTTGATTTTTTGTTGCAATAAAAACTTTCATTATTCATCACCAAAAATTCCGTCAGCAAATTCCGCGGCATTAAAGGGCTGCAAATCATCAATACCCTCACCCACTCCGATATACTTAACAGGGATATTCAATTCATTCTTAATTGGAATTATAATTCCGCCCTTTGCCGTGCCATCAAGCTTGGTCAAAATGATACCGGTGATATTGGTAACATTTTTAAATTCTCTTGCCTGATTCACCGCATTCTGCCCTGTTGCCGCATCGAGCACAAGCAAGGATTCTACAGAAGCATCGGGTAACTCACGCGCAATAATACGATTCATTTTAGCAAGCTCATCCATAAGATTTTTCTTGTTGTGAAGTCTACCCGCAGTATCGCAGATAATAACATCAGCGCCCTTAGCTTTAGCAGATGTTATAGTATCAAACACAACGGCGGCTGGGTCAGAGCCCTCAACACTTTTAACCATTGAAACTCCCGCGCGCTCTGCCCAAATGCCGAGCTGGTCAATAGCAGCAGCGCGGAAGGTATCTGCAGCACCTAAAACAACGGTTTTTCCTTGCTTTTTGAGCTGAGAAGCAATCTTTCCTATTGAGGTGGTCTTACCAACACCATTAACACCGATAACCAAAATTACCGAAGGCTTTGTGTCAAGCTTTAGACCCTCATCAGAGCCCAGCATATCTATTATTATATCCTTCAGAATGCCTTTGATTTCAGCGGGGTCTGTGATGCCGGTTTCTTTAATTCTTTTTCTTGCGGCATCACAAATATTAACCGATGTTTCATAACCGATATCAGACATAACAAGTGTTTCTTCAAGCTCCTCAAATAAATCTTCATCTATTTTTGTGAAGCTGTTAATAACACTGTTTATGTTTTCGGCAATTGAATTTCGGGTCTTTTGAAGGCCCTCTTTAATTTTACTAAAAAATCCCATTAAATCACCAAAATAATAAGTTTATGCGCCTTGATTTGCTTCTAAAAGCTTCTTTTCAAGCTCTGAAACATTGAGCTCTAAAAGTTTTGTGATACCCTTTTCCTGCATTGTTACACCATAAAGCATATCAGCAGCCTCCATAGTGCCTCTGCGGTGAGTAACACAAATAAACTGTGTTGAGAAATCAGGCTTTTTCATATAGTCCGCAAAGCGTTCAACGTTGATATCGTCAAGCGCGGTGTCAACCTCATCCAAGAAGCAGAATGGCGGAGCATTAACACGCATAATTGCGAAATAGATTGAAAGCGCAATAAGTGCTTTCTCACCGCCAGAAAGACCATCAAGACTAGGAACACTTTTTCCGGGCAGCTTAACATTAATATCAATTCCGCTTTCGAGAATATTTTCGGGGTCGCTAAGCGTGAGTGATGCCTCGCCGCCACCGAAAAGCTCAGTGAAGGTTTTAGAGAAATTCTGATTGATTTTTGCAAAGCCTTCGGTGAAGATTTCGCGCATCTGAGTTGTTAACTGATTGATTAACTTATAAAGCTCGGCGCGTGTTTTCTCAACATCATCAACCTGAGCATTTAAGAAATCATAACGCTCCTTAACCTCTTTATATTCTTCAATTGCGGCAACATTAACATTGCCAAGTGAACGAATTTTACCCTTAAGCTCTGCAAGAAGCTTCTTAGCCTCATTAGGATTCTCAGGCTCTTTAGCAATTTTCTCGGCTTCGGTACGGGTAAGGCTGTATTCATCATAAAGTCTTCTTATAACCTCATCATACTCTTTGAGCATAATTTCCTTACGCTCGGTAAGGCGCGCCAGCTCGCCGCCGATTTTCTCACGAAGCATGGTTTTTTCACGTTCGGAATTTCTAAGCTCGACGCCCGATTTTTCGGTTTCGTTGCGCTTTTCAAGCATTGTATTGATATTGCTTTCGCTCTCGGTAATTTTCACTTTAAGCTGCTCAATATTTTCATTTGTTAAAACAATTTTTTCATTAAGTGCGCTATTATTTGCATCAACTGCAATAATCTCGTTATCAATTTCCTCCGAACGCTTAGTTCTGTCAGAAATTAAATCGCTCAAAAGCGCTGAAGCCGCATTAATTTGCTCAATATCCTTATTGATTTCAATAAGCATTAGCTTTGTTGCGGTAATATCGTTGGTTAAGGCTTCGCGAGTGTCATTAAGACTGTCTCTTCCGCCTGTCATACTGTCAATCTCGGTTTGCAAAGCGCTCTTTTGAGTATCAAACTCGGCAATTTTAAGCGCAGCCTCAACCGATTGCTTCTTAAGAGCCGCAATTTTTTCTTCGCTTATGGCAATTTCCTCGTTTAATTGACTAAGTGAGCTATTAACGCCATTGCGCAAATCATCAATTCTCTTAAGCTCTGCGAGGGCTCTGATTTTATCCTCATTGAATGTAATGATCTCAGCCTTGGTTGCGGTAATATCCGCATCAACTGCCAAAACAGCATCGTTTGCATCGGCAAACTTTTTAGAAATTTCTTGCATTTTCTTTTCGCAAGCAACAATTTCTTCTTCCATTCTCTTAATATCAGAAGCACGGCTTAAAAGTCCCGCATTTTTAATTAAAGAACCACCCGTAAGTGAGCCGCCCGGGTTAATAACCTGACCGTCAAGTGTTACAACCTTTATGCGATATCCAAACTTTTTAGCAATAGTTGTTGCACAGTCAATATCCTCAGCAACAATAGCGCCGCCAAGTAAGTATTTAACGATTTCTTTATATTTTTTATCACATTCAACCAAATCAGAAGCAAGGCCGATAAAGCCGAACATATCCTCAAAGCCGTGTTCTTTAAACTCGCGCGCAATAATTGTTGAAACCGGCAAGAAGGTTGCTCTTCCCTTATTTGAGGTTTTAAGATAATTTATAGCGCGTTTAGCATCATTTTCGGTTTCAGTTATAATATTTTGAATTGCAGAGCCCAAAGCGGTTTCAACTGCAATACTATATTGCTTTTCAACCTTAATGAGCTTTGAAACGGGGCCGCAAATACCTTTAAGTGTTCCAAGCTCTGCTTGAGACATTACCGATTTAACAGAATTCCCGAAGCCCTCCATATTAGCTTCAAGCTCTTTTAAAATCTGCACTCTTCTCTTTTTAGCCTCGATATCAAGGTTAATAGAATCCAACTCGCTCTTTAAGGAATCTGCCGCCTGAGCTTTGGAAGCAAGGCGCAATTCAAAGCCCTTCAAGGAGTTTTGATAACTTTCTAGAGTTTCTTCGATTTTACCAAGTAATTCCTCATTTTCTTTGAATTCATTATTCAAATTCGAGATTTCTTCATTATATTGAGTTTTCAATTCTGCCGCATTGTTGATGCGCAAGGTTATTTCATCGATCGAAGTATCTGCGGTAACCATTGCAACGCGCATATCAGCGCTTTGCGCAGAAATAGTGTTAAGAGAGCGAATTTGTGCTTCAATTTTTCTTGAAATACTGTCGCTATCAGACAAAAGCTGTGAAAGCTTTTCTTCAAGAGCTCTCAAATCGCCTTCCAGTTTTGTTTTTTCAGAAATCTTTTCTTCAATCAGCGCGGTTTTATTCTCGATTTCAATAAGAGCATCCTTATCCGACTTATTGAGATTTTCCTTTTCTTCCAACAAGCGCTGTTTGGTTTCAGTGTTAAACTTTATACTATTCTCAATAACACTGATTTCACCGCCAAGGCGCACAATTTCTTCGTTGATTGAGGAAATATTAAGTCTCTCGCCCTCGATATCAGAGGTGAGTTTTGCAAAAAATGCGGTGTTTTGCTCAGTTTTACGGTCGAATTCTTCCAAAGACTCCTCAATCTGCTTATAAGAAAGCTGAGAAGCTGCAATCTTGCTCTCCTGATTTCTGAGAGCTTCTTTTGAGTTGTTAAGTGTGTAAAGCCAGAGCCCAATTTCGAGTTCTTTTTTAGCCTCGGCAAGCTCCAAGAACTTTTCTGCCTTTTTGCTTTGCTCTTCCAAGGGGCCGACACGAGATTTCAGTTCATCGAGAATATCGTGAAGTCTGAGTAAATTATCTTCGGCTGCCGTAAGCTTTCTTTCAGCCTCAATTTTACGGTAACGATACTTTGAGATACCCGAAGCCTCTTCGAAAATATCGCGCCTTTCACCCGATTTAGAGCTGATAATATTGTCAATCTTACCTTGTCCAATCATTGAATAACCGTCTCTACCGAGACCTGTATCCATAAACAGCTCGTGAATGTCCTTAAGGCGCACCGAAACACCGTTTATAGCATATTCGCTCTCGTGTGAGCGGTAAAAACGGCGTGTGATACTAACAAAATCATTATCAAAATTGAGAGTTCTGTCAGCATTATTAATATTAAGCGTTACCTCGCAAAAGCCGTGCGGTCTTCTTGTTTCAGTTCCGCCGAAAATTACATCCTCCATCGACTGCCCACGAAGGCTCTTGGTTGATTGCTCACCCAAAACCCAACGCACCGCGTCAGAAATATTACTTTTTCCACTGCCATTAGGTCCAACAACTGCAGTAATACCCTTGCCGAATTTCAAAACTGTTTTATCGGCAAAAGATTTAAAGCCTTGAATCTCTATCGAGCTTAATAGCATTTATTTTACACTCCCTAAAATAATGTTTTAATTATTTTCCTTAATTTCTATATTTAAATCAGAAAGTTCGTTTTTAACTTTAACAACACAATCAAAACCCAAAGATTTTAAATAATTGATATTTTCCCTTTTTTGACCAATCATTTTAGAAACATCTGATTTATTCACAAAAATCAAATAATTTCCCTTTTTCTTTATCATTGCTAACGCCTTGTTTAGCATAATTTTTGAAAGACAAAGCTCACTAAATGCAGGGTGCCATGGTCCTGCAACAAAGGCGTTTTCATCAATTGAATGAAGTCCGAGCCTTATAACCTTTATACCGTTTTCAGTGAACATTTGATAAAGCTGTGAAGCCAGTTCTACCGCCTCTTCCAATTTTTGCGGTGAATAAATTTTATCTGCATAGAGAGCGGCAAGATAAGTATCCTTTAAAACGATTGTGGGATAAATTCTGACCGTTTGCGGACCTATTTCGATAATTTTCTTTGCACTTTCTATTGTTGAAGAATCATTATCCCCATAAAGTCCTGTCATAATCTGAAGGCCTAACTCAAACCCATATTGCTTAATAAGTGACGAGGCATTAAAAATATCGGCCGCAGAGTGATTGCGGTTATTCATTTCTAAAACCTTGTCATTAAGAGTCTGGGCTCCTAATTCGATGGCAGTAACATTATACCTTTTAAGCAATGATAAAATTTCATCATCAATAGCATCGGGTCTTGTGGAAATACGAATTCCCGAAACAATTCCCTCATCAACAAATTTTGAGGCAGTCTTTAAAAGGTCTAGCATATAATTTCGGTTAATAGCCGTGAAGCTACCGCCAAAAAAAGCAATTTCGGTGGTTTTAGGGTTAAAGTGCTTAGAACGCTTGGCAATTTCAACCGCATTTTCAACCATTTCGGTTGTGGGGGCTTTAGAAAAACCCGTTATATGCTTTTGATTGCAAAAACTGCAATTATTGGGGCAACCGATATGCGGAACGAAAATTGAAATATTAGAATGTTTGCAGCTCATATTTCTGCACCCATTAAAATAAGTGCCTGCTTTGCCGCCATTTGTTCTGCGGACTTCTTCGATTTGCCACTGCCAACGCCGATAACATTTGAATTAAGATGCACCTCAACCTCGAAAAGTTTGTTGTGGTCGGGTCCTGTTTCGTTTTTAAGAATATATGTTACCGATTCTTCGGGGTTGCGCTGAATAATCTCTTGAAGAGCCGTTTTATAATCCTTAAAAACTTCATCATCTGTGTGCTTTAACTCTTTTAAAACAAAATGCATAACAATTCTTCTTGCTTCTTCCAAACCGCCGTCAAGATAAACAGCCGCTAAAACAGCCTCGAAAGCATCTGCAAGAATAGAATCGCGTTCTCTTCCGCCGCCTTTGTCTTCGCCTTTTCCAAGAAGTAAGTATTTACCAATATTAAGTTCCCTCGAAAAACCGCAAAGAGATTTTTCGCAAACTAATGATGCGCGAATTTTTGTAAGTTCCCCTTCGGGCTGATTCGGAAATTTTTTAAAAATATAATCAGAAACAATAACCGAAAGCACCGAATCGCCTAAAAACTCAAGACGTTCGTTAGAGCTAATACCCGAACGCATCTCATTAGCATACGAAGAATGAGTTAAAGCATTAGCTAACAGCTTCTCGTTTTTAAAGTTATAATGCAAGCTTTTTTGTAAATCTTTCATTACCTAATCCTTTTTAAGCTAATTGCTCAGAAATTTTTTCAATAACGCCGTTTTCAGTGAAAATAACGGCCTGTTTAATCGCGTTTTTAATCGCCTTAGCATCCGAACTGCCATGAGCCTTGATAACGGTTGACTTAACCCCCAAAAGCGGCGCACCGCCAACCTCAGAGCTATCCATCATTGCTTTGAGAGAATATAAATCCTTTTTCAAAACTGCGGCAGCGAGAATATTGAAAACATTTTTGTAAAGCACACGCTTTACCATTTTAAAGAATGTGGTAGCGGTTCCTTCGATAAGCTTAAGAGCAATATTGCCTGTAAAACCATCGGTTATAACGGCATCACACACACCCTTTGGCATTTCTCTTGATTCAATATTACCGACAAAGTTTATCGGTGCTTCCGATAAAAGCTTATATGCTTCTTTCTGAAGCTCGGTGCCCTTAGTATCTTCAACGCCGATATTAAGCAAGCCAATGCGTGGATTTTCAATTCCCTCAACATTTTTAAGATACACGCTCGACATTATGCCGAACTGCTCGAGCATCTCGGGTCTGCACTCGGCGTTAGCGCCCATATCCATGAGCATATAATGACCGTCGGGCGAAGGTATAAAACCGCCAAGAGCGGGTCTTTTAATGCCCTTAATACGCTTAACAATAAGTGTTCCGCCAACAACAATAGCTCCTGTTGAGCCGGCAGAAACAAAAGCATCTGCTCTGCCTTCGCTCAGCTCCTTAAAGGCCAAAGCCATTGAACTGTTATTATGAGCCTTTAAAAGTGTTGTGGGGTCATCGTGCATTGAAATCACATCATCAGTGTCAACGATAATGAGTTCATTCTCAAAATTAAAACCGTTTTCTTTGATAATTCTTTCAATTTCGGTTTGCTTGCCTGTTAAAGTAATATCAACATCAAGTTCCTTAGATGCCAAATAAGCGCCTTTGATAATTTCAAGCGGTGCATTATCGCCACCGTAAGCGTCAACAACAACTCTCATTGTCATTCTCCTCAAAATTTAAAATTCTTTGCTAATAAACCAGTTTAGTGAACGCTGAGAAAAAACTGCATAGCGTTCCTTTTTGTCTTTAATTTTTTTCTCAAGCGGCGGTAGGACGCCGAAATTCGCACCCATTGGTTGAAAATTTTTAACCGATGGATCACAAATGTAAGAAAGTAATGCGCCAATCATTGTAAATTGGGGTAAAATAAGTGGCTCTTCTCCTAAAATTCGTGCCGCTGCATTGATTCCTGCCACAATACCTGAAGCCGCCGATTCCATATAACCCTCAACACCCGATAACTGACCCGCAAAGAAAACCTGACCGTTGCTTTTTAAAGAAAGGTCGGTTCCAAGTAACTGCGGAGAGTTGATAAAGGTGTTGCGGTGCATAACGCCGTATCTCATAAATTCGGCGTTTTCAAGACCGGGAATCATTGAAAAAACTCTTTTTTGCTCAGGAAATTTTAAATTGGTTTGAAAACCAACGATATTATAAAGTGAACCGGCAGAGTTTTCTCTTCTCAGTTGCACAACCGCCCACGGTCTGTGCCCTGTTCGAGGGTCTGTTAGCCCCACAGGTTTCAAAGGGCCAAAACGAATTGAATCTTCACCGCGTTTTGCCAGAACTTCAATCGGCATACAACCCTCATAAACGGTAAGCGGTTTATCAAATTCCTTAAGAGGAGCACTTTCAGCAGAAATAAGTGCATTATGAAAAGCGGTGTATTCCTCTTTGTTCATAGGGCAGTTGATATAATCATCAGTTCCCTTACCGTAGCGCGAGGCAGAGAAAGCAATGTCCATATTGATGCTTTCTTTAGTAACAATCGGCGCTGCGGCATCATAAAAGCTTAAATTACCGCCATCACACAGCTTTGAAATTTCTTCTGCTAAGCAAGAATCGGTCAAAGGACCGGTTGCAACAACACAAACAGTGTCGTTCGGTATGCTTGTTGCAACTTCATTCATAACCTCGATATTCGGGTGTGCCTTGATTTTTTCGGTAATAAGCTTTGCGAAAATCTCACGGTCAACCGCCAAAGCGCCACCCGCTGCAACGCTGCAGTCATCAGCAACGCTAAGACAAACCGAACCGAGTCTTCGCATTTCTTCTTTTAAAAGACCCGCCGCAGAATCTATTCTGGCGGCCTTCAAAGAATTAGAACAAACAAGCTCAGCAAAATCATCACTCTTGTGAGCAGGAGTTCTTTTTATGGGCTTCATTTCAACAAGAGTAACCTTTATTCCTCTGTTGGCGAGCTGCCAAGCCGCTTCACAGCCCGCAAGACCCGCGCCCAAAACCTTAACCTTATTCATTTATGGGTACCTTTATTTTTTGTTATTTTTTTTGCCTTGTAGGGCATTCGGAATTCATGCAGTATTTTCTGCCTCTTACTCCCGAAATTATAAAGCTTCCGCACTCACTGCATTTTTCACCCGTTGGAACACCGGGAGAAGCAAAATCGCAGTTTGGATAATTCGAGCAACCGTAGAACTTGTTGCCCTTCTTTGAAACTCTCTTAACTAATTTAGCTCCGCATTTGGGACAAGCTTGTTTAACCTCATCCTCGGGAATGGGCTTGGTGTTTTTGCAATTCGGGTAGTTAGGGCAAGCCAAGAATTTACCAAATCTGCTCGACCTTACAACCATTTTACTGCCACACTTTTCGCAAACAACATCACTTTCTTCAAGCGGCACCTTAACGCGCTTGCCATCAAGAGTTGATTCTGCCTTGCGATGATGCTTATCAAAATCCTCATAGAAATCGCGTATGGTTTCAACCCAATTAAGATTGCCTTCGCCGATTTTATCGAGCTTTTCTTCAAGATTTGCTGTAAACTTAACATCAAAAATTCTGTCAAAATGCTCGGTCATTAAATCAACAACAACCATACCAAGATTAGTGGGCTTAAAGGATTTCTTAACCCTCTCGATATAATCACGGTTGAGAATGTTTGATAAAATCGGTGCATAGGTCGAAGGACGGCCTATTCCGTTTTCCTCCAAAGCCTTGATAAGTGTAGGCTCTGTGTATCTCGGTGGGGGTTGTGTGAAGTGCTGATTAGGCACGATTTCACGAAGCTTTAAAACCTCGCCTTCCTTCATTTCAGGAAGATTAATCTGACCATCAGTTTCCTCATCCTTACCCTCTTCATAAAGAACGGTAAAACCATCAAAGCGAACTGAAAAACCACTTGCTTTGAATAGATAATCGCTCGCTTCAATAACAACATTAACGGTATCTTGAACACATGCAGCCATTAATGATGCCAAGAAGCGCTCCCAAATAAGCTTATAGAGCTTATATTGGTCGGAAGTTAGTGAGGATTTAACCCTCTCGGGTGTGAGCTCCACAGAAGTGGGTCTGATAGCCTCGTGAGCATCCTGAGAGTTGCCCTTTGATTTGAAATATCTCGGAGAAGACGGCAGATACTTAGCACCGTAAACATTTGAAATAAAAGCGTTAGCCTGTGCTCTTGCTTCTTCAGAGATTCTCAAAGAGTCGGTTCTCATATATGTGATAAGACCTGTTGCGCCAATATCGGCAATATCAATACCTTCGTATAACTGCTGAGCAATTCGCATAGTTCTTTGACCTGTAAAGCCCAACTTACGCGAAGCCTCCTGCTGCAATGTTGAAGTGATAAAGGGCGGTGCAGGTTGACGGTTTCTTTTGCCCTTTTTAATTTCTTGAACAATATAATCGGCATCTGCTAAAGAATCAACAATATTCTGCGCTATACTGCCATTTTCAACCGTTTCAAGCTTATTGCCCGATTTATCACCAAAAAGCTTTGCAGAAAAGGTTTTTCTGCCGCTTGCAAGCTTGGCATCAATAGTCCAATATTCCTCACTGTTGAACTTTTCAATTTCGCGTTCGCGCTCAACAATAAGTCTCAAGGCAACCGTTTGAACACGGCCTGCAGAAAGACCGCTTTTAACCTTTTTCCAAAGGAACGGGCTCAGCTCATAGCCAACAATTCTATCCAAAACTCGTCTTGCTTGCTGTGCATCCACTAAATTGAGATTGAGTTTTCTAGGTGCGTTAATACCCGCATTTATACCCGATTTTGTAATTTCATTAAAAGTAACACGGTTATTATCATTCAAATCAAGCTCCAAAATCTGTGCTAAGTGCCAAGAAATAGCTTCACCCTCTCTATCAGGGTCGGTTGCCAAAAGAACTTGTTCGCTGTTTTTTGCAGCCTCTTTCAAAGAATTTATAACATCTTTTTTATCAGACATATTGATATATTGCGGTTTAAAATCGTGCTTAATATCAACGCCCAATTTTGATTTTGGCAAATCTCTGATATGGCCTTTAGTAGCCATAACATTATAACCGCTTCCAAGATATTTTTTTATACTCTTAATTTTGTTTGGAGACTCAATTATTAAAAGCTTTGACATGTTGTTCCTCCGTTGAATAATTATAATGATTGTAGCCCTAGCAAAATTAAATTACATACTTAATTTTGCATAGCACTTATAGTTCACATTTTTCATACATACCACCCGGTAAGGCACGTATCAGCATTTCCATTTCAAGTTCTGTGAGTGCAGAAAGCAGTGTTGCAGAATCAAGACCGGTGTTTTTAATTTCCTCAGGGAAAAATTTTTGCTTATCTATACAATTATATACTATTTTTGCTCCATTTGAAAGGGTTTGATTAGAATTTTTTTCATTTTTTTGATTATTTTTTTCGCTTTTCTCATTTTTAGGAGAAATAATTGGTTTTTGATATGCTTTTTCAATATTGATTTTATCTGCAAAGCGCTCAACATATTCACCGAAAATATCAGAAGCATCTAAAATTGGTTTGGCTCCATCGCGCAGTAACAAATTAGAACCCGCATATTCCTTTTTGTTCGGTGAGCCCGGAATTACGAAAACATCTCTTCCCTGTTCATAAGCGTGTCTTGCGGTAATTAAAGCGCCGCTTTTTTGACCCGCCTCAACAACAACTGTGCCAAGGCTCAAGGCAGACATAATTCGGTTTCTCACGGGGAAGGTATATCTATTTGCGGCTGTATAAGGCGGATATTCACTTATTAAACAGCCTTTTTTCGAAATAGCATCTCTTAATGCTTTATTCTCACTTAAATAGTCATTTAAAATTCCGCAGCCCAAACAAGCAACAGTTATACCGTCTGCCCTTAAGGTGCCCGAATGCGCAAAGGTATCTGTTCCGAGAGCACCACCACTTACAACAATAAAGCCCGCCGCAGCAAGACGGTAGGAAAGTGAAAAAGAAGCCTTTTTACCAAATTCACTAACCCGTCTCGGACCCACAATACAAACCGTGGGTACAGTATCAAACACGGGTAATTTGCCTTTAACATAAAGAACTATTGGCGGATTCTCGATAACCGATAAGCAATAAGGATATTTTTCATCGGTAATACCTATTATTTGGATATCTTCCCTTTTGCAAACAGCGATAATTTCTTCCGCTTCTGCAATTTTTGTTTGTGCCAATTTTTCGAGTTCCCCTTTAGTGAAAAGCTTAGAAGAAACACGGGTTTTAAAATCAGCATTATAAATGTTTTCGGCACTGTGGAAAAATTCCAAAGCAGACCTTGCGCGTTGGTTTCCGGCACCAAGGGCTAATTGCAGCCAAACTAAATATTTTATCATTTCATCATTTCCCACATAGCAATAGAGGCCGCAACCGCCGCATTAAGAGATTCAGCATTGCCTTTCATTGGAATAGTTATCAATTGGTTTGAAATATTTTTAGTTTCATCGGTAATGCCATTTGCTTCATTGCCAATTATTAAGACACAACCGTCTTCAAACTTTATAGAATCAATAGATTGGGCATTTGCATCAACAACGCACGAATAAAGCTTTAAACCACTCGCATGTAACGACTCTGCAAAATTTTCCAACTCAATTATTGGCAATCTGAGTGCCGTGCCCATTGAAGCTCTCAAGGCCTTGGGAGAAAATGGGTCGCAGCCGTTTGATGATACAATCACACCGCTAACACCCAATGCTTCGGCCGTTCTGCAAACCGCACCTAAATTAGATGGGTCTTGCACATTTTCAAGTGCAATATATCTTCCGTTTTTATCTAACTTAGAATTTTTAACTTTCGCAAAACTCACTAATGCTATTATCCCTTGCGGAGATTTTGTATCACTGATTTTATTGAAAAGCGCATCAGTTATTTGAATATTTTCGAGTGAATTATCGGCAAATTTTAATATTTCTTGCGCGAATTTATCGTATGCAGTTTTTGTGAAAATTAACTTATCAAACTGAATTCCGTTTTCATAAGCATCCTTACAAATGCGTAATCCTTCAAGCACAAAAAGGCCGTTTTCTTTTCTTGCTTTCGCCGAAGCTTGCAATAAAGAAATCAGCTTGATAAGTGAATTATCCTTACTTTCTATACATTTAAAATTTTTCATTTTTATTCACCAAATCCTTGAAAATAAGCAGTTTATTCTAAGTTTAAAAAATGAAAAGTCGCCCGAGAGACATTGTGTCCCGGGCGATAAAATATTATTTTTCAAGTGCTTTTTTAGCAGTTTTAACAAGGCTTTCAAAAGCTTTAGCATCGCTAACTGCGATGTCAGCAAGCATCTTGCGGTTGATTGTAACACCTGCTTTGTTAAGACCGTTCATAAATGAAGAGTAGTTCATACCGTTCATTTTGCAAGCAGCAGAAATACGAGTAATCCAAAGCTTGCGGAAATCACGCTTTTTAAGTCTACGACCAATGTAAGCGTAGTTACCTGATTTCATAACTGCTTCTTTAGCTGTTTTAAAAAGCTTTGACTTAGCGCCGAAATAGCCCTTAGCAAGCTTTAATATCTTTTTTCTTCTTTTGCGTGTTGCTAACGCACCCTTAATACGTGCCATTTCTAATTACCTCCACTTTCAATTTTCCTTATTTATAAGGAACCATTTTCTTTACCTTTGCAACATTTGTTACATCGGCGATAACAGTCTTACGAAGATTTCTCTTGCGCTTTGTTGTTTTCTTGTTAAGAATGTGTGACTTGAAAGCATGAGCACGTTTAACCTTGCCGGTCTTTGTAAGCTTGAAACGCTTTTTTGCGCCACTGTGTGTTTTAATTTTAGGCATTTTAATTCCTCCCAGAAATTTTTTACAAATATTATTTTGCTGATTTTGGACTTAAGAACATAATCATATTACGTCCTTCCATTTTAGCAGCTTTTTCAACAGATGAATGATCCTTACAGAATTCAGCGAAACGCTCCATAATGTCCATTCCGATTTCAGGATGTCCGAGTTCTCTTCCTCTGAAACGGATAGAAACCTTTACCTTGTTTCCGCTTTGTAAAAATTTAATTGTCTGTCTTCCCTTAGTCTCAAAATCGTGAACGTCAATACTAAGTCCCAAACGGATTTCTTTAACTTCGATGACCTTTTGGTTTTTCTTAGCTTCTTTTTCGCGCTTTGTTTGCTCAAAACGGTATTTACCGTAATCCATAATTTTGCAAACAGGCGGCTCGGCGTTTGGTGAAATGCACACCAAGTCCAAATCTGCTGCGTATGCAGCCTCCAAAGCCTGTGATACAGGAATAATTCCTAACTGTGAACCATCGGCTGAAATTGTGCGAACTTCCTTGAATTTAATATTTTCGTTAATTGCGAGCTCTTTACTGCTAATGCTGACACACCTCCAAAATCATAAAAGCGTGGACGCAATAACGCCCACGCATACAAGTACCCCGTAAAAAGAGAAAACTTATAAACCCTTTCAGACAAAACCTTAGGGTGTGGACGCAAAGCGTTCATCTTCAATGTAGCTTTATTTTACCATATTTTCTCGAAATGTCAAGCAAAATTTTAAAAGAAAATTCGCATTTTGAAATTTATTAAAAGTTTTTTAAGAAATAACTTGATTATTTTTTTAAACTATGCTATAATACCAAACGTTGTGAAAACATCCGCGCTGATAGCTCAGTTGGATAGAGCATCTGCCTTCTAAGCAGAGGGTCGGGGGTTCGAATCCCTCTCAGCGTGCCAAAATCGACAAGTTTCGACAGAAGCTTGTCGATTTTACTTTTTCACTATTAACTCTTCACTTTTCACTATTCTTTTTTCGAAACTTGTCGATTAAGTAATAAGTAATAGTGAATAGTGAAGAAGTTTCGGTGTGCCTTTGGCACGAATTATAAAAACTGTAGGGGTTCGAACACATAGGTCAAAAAATCAAAGGGTTCGGATTTGTGCTCCCTTTCCAATTAAAAGGAATCAGTCCGTAAGGATTGGTTCCTTTTAAATTTTTTATTGAATTACAAATTCAAATATGATATATTTGATATAACACCAAAGGAGGAATTTTTATGAATAAGAATATTAAAAAATTAATTATTGCCGCGGCAATTGTTTTTTTGGTTGTGCTAATCGGCGCCAACTGTTTTACAATCGTTGATGCAGGTCACACGGGTGTTGTTGTAACACTTGGTAAGGTAAACGAAGGTGTTTTACAAGAAGGATTACATATTAAAGCCCCTTTTGTTCAACAAATCGTTAAAATTGATAACCGAATTGTTAAATTAGAGGTTGATACTGAAGCCTTCTCAAAAGACTTGCAGACCGTTGAAACAACTCTTGCTATCAACTACCGTGTTGACACATCGAAATCTTACAGTATTTACAAAAACATTGGTGCAAGATATGAAGATGTTTTGGTTGTTCCCGCAGTTAATGAGGTGCTCAAAGCAATCACCGCACAGTATACCGCAGAAGAAAGCGTTACTAACCGTTCCCTTATCTCTGACGGATTGATTGTAGGGCTAAATGAAAAGTTAAATAGTATTGGACTTTTTGTTACCGATGTTAATATTATTAACTTTGATTTCTCAGAAGCATTCATTAACGCAATCGAAGAAAAACAGGTTGCACAGCAGCAGCTCTTAAAGGCTGAAACCGAAAAGCAAACTGCTATTACAAACGCAGAGGCTCAGGCAGAAACCACAAGAATTAAGGCTGAAGCAGAGGCCGATGCTAACAATAAAATTAAGGCTTCTTTGAACGAGGATATCATCCGTTCAAAGTTCTATGAAAAATGGGACGGAAAACTCCCCGAAGCAATGGGCAGTGATTCAATTATAACAAGTATTGATGGTGCTGCAAACTAATTTAAATCATAACCACTAGTAAACTAGTGGTATGCACAGCCCCTATAAGGGGCGCCTACTGGCTAGGTCCCTAAAAGGGACCTCGAAAGTTTGACAACGCATTACCATCTCGGGCAGCCGCTCACGTGCG
>SVPU01000001.1 GCA_015065685.1 Oscillospiraceae bacterium
TTCGCGCTAAGCAGACCGCAAGACGTTTCTATGGCGTTCAGGAAAATCAGTTCCATCATTATTTCGAGATTGCTGAAAGAAAACAAGGCGTTACAGGCGATAACTTGTTAAGAATTCTTGAAAGCCGTCTTGACAATGTAGTTTACAGAGTAGGCTTTGCTTCTTCTCGTGCAGAAGCAAGACAGCTCGTTGGTCACGGTCATTTTGAGGTTAACGGTAAGCGTGTAGATATCGCTTCTTATCTCTTGAAGGCCGGTGATGTAGTATCAATCTGCGAAAAGGCTCGCGGTCTTGAGAAGATTAAGGCTGTGGTTGAGGCTAACAGTGCAAGACCTGTTCCCCAGTGGATTGATGTTGATAGAGAAGCTCTCTCAGCAAAGGTTATCAATCTTCCTAACAGAGATCAGATTGAAGCTCCTGTTGAAGAACAGCTCATCGTCGAATTCTATTCTAAGTAATTTAGGACAGTTGTAATAGCGTTTTCCGTGCCAAACGTTATTATAAAAAAATTTATTGCACGGAGAAACGGAGCTTTTAAATGATAGAAATTGAAAAGCCCAGAATAGACACAGTTGAATCTGCAGCAGACGGCACATACGGCAAGTTCGTTATGGAGCCCTTAGAGCGCGGTTATGCAACAACACTCGGCAACAGTATGAGAAGAGTTTTACTCTCCATTCTTCCCGGTGTGGCTGTAACCAATGTTAAGATTGACGGTGTGGTGCATGAGTTTTCAACAATCCCCGGTGTAAAAGAGGATGTTACAGAAATTATCCTCAACATCAAGGGACTTATTGCAAAGCTTCATGCAGATACGGCAAAAAAGATTTATATTGAGGCTGAAGGACCCTGCGTGGTTACAGCAGCTTCTATTAAGGCTGATTCAGAGGTTGAAATTCTCAACCCCGATATGTATATAGCAACTCTTGATGAGGGCGCAACTCTTAATATGGAGATGACTCTTGACAAGGGTAGAGGCTATGTTCCGGCTGAGCAGAACAAACCTGCGCAGAATGTAATCGGCGTAATACCTGTAGACTCAATCTACTCACCTGTTCTCAAGGCAAACTTCACAGTTGATAACACCCGCGTTGGTAACGTTACTGATAAGGGCAAGCTCACTATGGAGGTTTGGACTGACGGTTCACTCAAGGCTAGCGAAGCTATTTCAATGGCTGCTAAAGTTTTAATTGAACACTTTGAGTTGTTCCTCAACCTTGCAGAAAATGTGAGCGAGGTTGGCAGCATTATGGCAGAAAAGAGCAATGATGAGGTATCAAAGGTTCTCGATCTAACCATTGATGAACTCGACCTATCTGTTCGTAGCTTTAACTGTCTCAAGCGTGCAGGTATAAATACGGTTGAAGACCTTATCGGCAAGTCTGAAGAAGACATGATGAAGGTAAGAAACTTGGGCCGTAAATCTCTTGAAGAGGTAATTGCAAAGCTCGATTCCTTTGGCTTTACCCTCAAGAAAGACAATGAATAAAGCAAATCACTGTTTAAGGAGTGAATAGAAATGCCAGGTACCCGTAAACTCGGAAGAACCAGCGATCACAGAACTGCTATGCTTAGAGCTATGGTAACATTCTTGCTCGAAAACGGCAAAATTGAGACCACTGTAACTCGTGCTAAAGAAGTTAGAGCAATGGCAGAAAAGTATATTACACTCGCTAAGACTAATACTCTCAGCAGCAAGCGTCAGGCTTTAGCATTCATTACTAAGGAAGATGTTGTAAAGAAGCTTTACGATGAAATTGCTCCTAAGTATATGGATGTTAACGGCGGTTACTGCCGTATTACTAAGACAGGTCCCCGTCGTGGAGACGCTGCCGAGATGGCAATTATCGAGTTGATATAACTTAAAACCAATAAAAGCCAAACGGCTTTTATGTGAGTTGGTTATTTTAGTGCTCACATTGTGACAGCGCGAAAAAAGTATGACACCTTGCCGTGTCTGCTTGCGCTGATAATGTGTGTACTAAAGCATAAAAATAGAATCTCCGTATCAAATGATACGGAGATTTTTAATTTTTTTAGGTAAATTGTTTGACTAATCACACCTATTGGGGTAAAATGTGAAGAGCGGAATTGAATGTGAGGTGATTTTTTTGACAGAAAATTTTAAATGGTATAAAAAGGGTATGCGCGATGGCATACCGATAGCCTTAGGTTATTTTGCGGTGGCCTTCACCCTTGGAATAGTTGCAAAAAAAGCGGGGCTTACGGCCTTTCAGGCAATGCTTGCCGCGGGGCTTACAAATGCCTCTGCGGGTGGCTATGCGGGGTTTGCGCTTATAGCAGAAAATGCAGGCTATTTAGAGGTTGCAATAACCGAGCTTATAGTTAATGCCAGATATTTGCTTATGTCCTGTGCACTTAGTCAAAAATTATCACCTAACACATCACTCCTTCACAGAGCGATTATCGGCTTTGATGTTACCGATGAAATTTTTGGAATTTCGGTATCGGTTAAAGGAACACTTAACCCATACTATAATTACGGCGCAATGTCGGTTTCGATTCCGGGTTGGGCTTTGGGCGCCTTTTTAGGCGTTGTTATGGGAAATGTTATGCCGCCGAGCATCGTGAGTGCGTTAAGCGTTGGGCTTTATGGAATGTTCCTTGCAATAATAATTCCAAAAGCGCGTGAGAATAAGGTTATTGCGGCAATAATTTTAATTTCAATGTCATTAAGCCTTGCGCTTGCTAAGCTGCCGGTTATAAGCCAAGTTTCTTCGGGAATAAGGGTTATTATACTAACGGTGGTAATTTCCCTTGCAGCAGCAATACTTTTTCCTGTTAAGGAGGAAGAAAATGAAGCATAATGTTTATATTTACATATTGGTGATGGCGGCGGTTATATATTTAATAAGACTTTTGCCACTCACTTTGATTCGCAAAAAAATAACTAACATAACATTAAGGTCATTTCTTTTTTATATGCCTTATGTTACATTAGCTGTTATGACCTTTCCTGCTATTATTGAAGCAACCGAGAGTATTTGGTCGGGAACAGCGGCGCTGCTTGTGGGCGCAGTTCTCGCGTATTTTGGAATTGGTCTTTTCGGAGTTGCAGTTTCATCCTGCGCGGTGGTTTTTGTGGTAGAATTAATAATCCGTAGCTTCTCTTGAAGTTACGGATTATTAATTTATTTTACAAATTCTTTATAAAGGTCTATCTGACCGTAAAAGGCGGGCCAACGCGAAGAGTTACCGAGTGTTACAACAATATATTCGGATTTGTTTTGGTTATTCTCTCCGTAAGAGGCAATGCAATAGCCGGATTCGTTAACAAAACCGGTTTTGCCGCCCAATATGGTCGCGGTTTTTGGCTCTGTGCCATACATATAACTGAACAATGTGCTCGAAAGTAAAATTCCCTCGGGGTGCTGCGGTGTTATTGAGGTTGTGTATTGATAGGTTGAAAGAACCTTTTTGCACATGCTGTTGTGAAGCGCCGCATCCAGAATTACTGCCATATCATAAGCGGTGGAATAGTTATCCTCATCGTGAAGCCCCGTTGTGTTTGCAAAGTGGGTGTTTTTAAGACCGAGTTCTTTCACCTTTTCATTCATCAGTTTGACAAAGTTTTCTTCACTGCCTGCAATTTTAATTGCAAGACCCATAGCAGCATCAGCGCCCGACGGTAAAATAAGTCCGTAGAGCATATCCTCCATAGTGATGGTTTCGTTATTTAAAAATTGCGCTACCGAAGCCTCGGCCACAAACAGAGGGTCGGTAATGTCAAGCGTCATAGTAAAGGTATCGCTTAAATCTTGAATGTGCTCCACCGCAACAAGCAAGGTCATAATTTTTGTGGTTGAAGCGGGGTATGCCTTTTCGGTTGCATTTCTTGCCGCTATAACCTTATTTGTGCTTTTGTCAATGATAATCACATTTTTAGCATCATTACTTGTTGGAATATCGGCGGTATCATCTGTGAATTTATAAGCAATTTTAAGTTTTTCGGGCTTCTTTTCTGAGGTGATATTCTGGTCGGTAGTCTGAGTGTCGGGTTTTGCGGTGTTTTTGTTTTTACCGCCCGAAATAACCACCGCCGAAATAACAACTGCTAAGACAAGAACTATTGCTATCACAGATTTTCTGAGCCTTATAACCTTGTATAAGCCTTTGCGCTTTTTTGATTTGCGCTCTGGCGTAGGGGATACAACATCCACCGGTTTTGACGGTTTATTCAATTGTCTTTCAAGGGCTTGGAAATAGTCGTTATAGCCCTTGTTATCAAACTGGTGTGACATTGATAATACTCCTGAAATTTATTTTAAACTTTAAAAACCGCGACCTGCGCCGCCGCCACCGAATGAGCCTCCGCCACCGCGGAAACCACCGCCGGCAAATCCGCCCGAACTTCCGCTGCCGAAAGAACCGCCGTGGAAACTTCCACCACGATAGCCCGAACCGCCGCGTGGGCCGCCAAAGAAGAAAAAGAATGGGAAGAATTTTTTGGGGAAGAGGTTAAATAAAATGATAAGAACAATCAAAATAACCCAAGCGATTGCAACCGAGCCACCATTTTCGGTTAGCTCTGTTGATTCGCCGATACTGTCAATCGGAACATAGCCGACTTCGGGGGTTAAGCCGTATTCGAGATAGGTCTCATTGATAACGGCCTTCGAAATTTCTAAAAGTCCCTTAGAAAAATCATCATTTCTTAGATATTCGAGCCCGTAAACATCGATTATTCGCCCTGTTTTGCTGTCGGGCAAGGCGCCCTCGAGTCCGTAACCCACAGAAACAAAAATCTCACGGTCGCCGCTTGAGAGTAATATAACAATGCCGTTATCTTTCTCCTTGTCGCCCACACCCCATTCTCTGCCGATTTCTAAAGCAAGGTCTGCGGGAGTGTAGCCGTTTAAATCTTCAACCGTTACCACAACAACCTGTGCGGTGGTGGCATCGTTTAGAGCTACTGCGCGCGAAAGTATTTCGTTTTCATCGCTGTCATTTATAACATCGGCAAAATCGTTAACATAAAATGCCTCGGTGTGAGCGAGAAACTTTTCCTCCTCTGTGCACCCGCAAAGGCAAAGAATAAGAGCAATAACTGCCGCAATACTAATTATTCTTTTCATTTTGCTTAATTAAAATTAACGATAGGTGCGTTTTCGGTTCCTGCCTGTGCTTCGAAATAATCATAAGCATCAAATCCGAAAATACCTGCTAAAATGCTTGTTGGGAACTTTTTGATTTCAGCGTTAAATTCTCTTGCATCTTCGTTGTAATCTCTTCTTGCTACAGCAATTCTGTTTTCTGTGCCGCTGAGCTCATCGGTTAAAGCCGTGAACTGTGTGTTTGCTTTAAGCTCGGGGTAAGCTTCTGTAACAGCATTAACCCAAACATTGAGAGCACTGTCCAAACGGTTGGAAGCGGTTATCTGGTCGTTTATAGAGCCTGCGTTTTTAAGAGCATTTCGAGCTTCGGTTACTGCGGTGAGTGTGCTCTGCTCATACTCGGTATAGCCCTTTACTGTATTAACAAGGTTTGGAATAAGGTCTGCTCTTCTTTGAAGCTGAACAGAAATCTGCGACCAAGAGGTTTCAACCTCTTCGCGATCTTCAACCAAATCGTTATAAGAACTGATAACAGAGCCTGCAAGCAAAGCAATAATTGCAATAACAGCAATTAAAATTATTAAACCTTTTTTCTTCATAAGTTACACTCCTTTTATTTTTACAGGATATTATTATTGTACTATATTTTCACGATAATTTCCACATTTAATTTGTTAATTTTTAGTGTACAAAAAGAAAGATGCAAAAAAGTTGCAAAGGTATTAAATAATGGTTGCTTTTTAACAAAAAAATGGGTATTATATTTATATATAGATAAGGAATTCAAATATTGGAGGATTTAATGCTAGAACTTAAAAATATTTCTTTTGCGGCTGAAGCCGAAAACGGAAAAAAAGAAATACTTAAAAATATCAATTTAAAAATCGAAGACGGTTTTTCTGTTATAACAGGCCCTAATGGCGGTGGAAAATCAACACTCGCCAAAATCATTGCGGGCATTATTACCCCCACTTCGGGACGGATTTTGTTAGACGGTGAGGATATAACAGACCTTTCAATAACCGAGCGCGCAAAAAAGGGAATCAGCTTTGCTTTTCAGCAGCCTGTTCGCTTTAAGGGCATTACTGTGCACGACCTTATAAGTCTCGCAGCAGGAAAAGAAATTTCAATAAGCGAGGCGTGCAATTTTCTTTCAGAGGTGGGCCTTTGCGCCAGGGATTACATTAATCGCGAGGTTAATGCCTCTCTTTCGGGCGGCGAGTTAAAGAGAATTGAGATTGCAACCGTTCTTGCTCGTTCCACCAAAATTTCACTTTTCGATGAGCCCGAGGCCGGCATCGACCTTTGGAGCTTTAATAGTCTTATTAAGGTTTTTGAAAAAATGCACGGAAACTTAGGCGGCTCTATTATTATTATCTCCCATCAAGAGAGAATACTCAATATTGCCGATAGGATAATTGTGGTATCTGCAGGCTCTATTGAGCAAACGGGCACTAAGGATGATATTTTGCCCTCCCTTTTAGGCAAGGCAGATGTCGGTTGCCGAGTGCTTACCTCAAAGGCGGAGGTGTAGACTATGAATAACACACAGTTAGAGCTTTTAAAAATCGTTGCTGATATGGAAGGCACACCCGAGGGAGCTTTTAATATCAGAGCAAACGGCGGTCTTGAAGAACGCCATGTAACAGAGAATGTTGATATTCGCACCAAAATCGATAAAAGCGGAATTGATATCATTATAAAGCCCAACACCAAGGGCGAAAAGGTGCACATCCCCGTAATCATTAGCGAGAGCGGACTTACAGAGCTTGTTTACAACGATTTTTATATTGGCGACAATGCCGAGGTAGAAATTGTTGCGGGTTGCGGAATCCATAACTGCGGTGGCGAGGAATCGAGACACGATGGAATTCATAGCTTTTTCGTGGGCAAGAACGCAAGGGTTAAATACACCGAAAAGCATTACGGCTCGGGTGATGGTAATGGCGAGCGGAATATGAATCCCACAACCGTAATAAATATAGCCGAGGGCGGCTATATGGAAATGGATACGACACAGATTGAGGGTATTGACTCGACAAAAAGAGTAACCACAGCCAAGCTATCGGATGATGCAACACTAATTATTCGCGAGAAGCTGATGACTCACGGTAAGCAAAGAGCAGATACCGATTTCACGGTTGATTTAAACGGTAAAAATTCAGCTGCAAATGTTATTTCGCGTTCGGTTGCCAAGGATGAGTCATATCAGCTGTTTATTTCTAAAATCAACGGTAATAATACTTGTAACGGCCATACAGAGTGTGATGCAATTATTATGGACAATGCGCATGTTTCTGCTGTGCCTGAAATCACGGCAAACCATATAGATGCATCCCTCATTCACGAAGCAGCAATAGGCAAAATTGCTGGCGAGCAGTTAATAAAATTGATGACATTAGGTCTTACTGATCAAGAAGCCGAAGAACAAATTGTTAACGGCTTTTTAAAATAAATTTTGAAAGGTGATTAAAATGGAATTAAAAGGCAGCAAAACAGAAAAAAATTTGATGGCAGCATTCTCAGGTGAGAGCGAAGCGAGAAATAAATATACTTATTTCGCTTCGGTTGCAAAAAAAGAAGGCTTTGAGCAGATTTCCGAGCTGTTTCTCGACACCGCAAAAAACGAAAAAGAGCATGCAAAAATGTGGTTTAAAGAGCTCGGCGCTTTGGGCAACACGGCTGACAATTTAAAGGCAGCGGCTGCGGGCGAGAATTATGAATGGACCGATATGTATGCAACCTTTGCAAAGGAAGCTGAAGAAGAAGGCTTCACAGAGATTGCAAGAAAATTCAGAATGGTGGCAGCTATTGAGAAAACACACGAAGAAAGATATTTAAAGCTTCTTAACAATGTTGAGATGCAGCAGGTTTTCGAAAAGGCTGAGGAGACTATGTGGGAATGCCGCAATTGTGGACATTTGGTTATCGGCAAAAAGGCTCCGCAGATTTGCCCTGTTTGTGCACATCCTCAAAGTTATTTTGAGGTTAGAAAAGAAAATTATTAATGGAAAAGTGCTTCGGCACTTTTCTTTATAATCATTATTATTCCCCGCGCGAAAAAAGTTTTATTTTGTAATAATTTGTAGTATTAAATTCTTTAAAAGTGTGTTATAATATAGAAAATGAAACGTTTAAAAAGGGGAATTGTAATGAATATTGCTGTTGCACAGTCGGGTGGACCCACAAGCGCCATAAATGCATCGTTACTCGGTGTAATAAATGCCGCTTTGGATTCAAAAGAAATTGAAACTGTTTTCGGGTCCTTTTATGGCATTGAGGGAGTTATAAATAACAATTTTGTTAATTTGAATGAAATATTTGAAAGCGAGTATAACAGGCAACTTTTAAGGCAAACTCCATCAACCTATCTTGGCTCTTGCAGATATAAGTTGCCCGATTTTGAAAAGAACCCACCAGTTTATGAGGTTATTGCAGACCGATTCAAAGAAAAGAATATCGGCGCATTCTTTTATATCGGCGGTAACGATTCTATGGACACAACCGATAAACTCAGCAATTATTTTAAACAAATAGGAAGCGATATAAAGGTTATCGGCGTGCCGAAGACTATTGACAACGACCTTTACTGTACCGACCATACTCCAGGTTTTGGTTCTGCCGCTAAATATTTAACCGCATGTCTTCAGGAAATAACAAGAGATGCTTCGGTTTATAATATGAAATCGGTGGTTATTGCCGAAACAATGGGCAGAAATGCGGGTTGGCTTGCGGCATCTTCCTGTGTGCTTCATAAGTGCGGTAACAAAGCACCCCACCTTATTTATTTGCCCGAAGTGGAATTCAGCGTGGAAAAATTTGTAAATGATGTTAAAGCCCAACTTTCAAAGAATGATACCGTTATCGTTGTTCTCTCAGAGGGCATTGATATTGAGGGTTCCACCTATATGTCCGAAAACCGCGATGAATTCGGTCACGGATTTTTATCGGGCGGCGGCAAGTTTTTGGAAAACGTGGTTAAAAAGGAAATCGGTTGCAAGGTGCGTTCGATGGAACTAAGTGTTCTTCAAAGATGTTCGGCGTTTATGAGTTCTCTTACCGATATAAAAGAAGCCGAACAAATAGGCTCGGCAGCGGTTAAAGAAGCACTTCGCGGCACAACAGGTGTTATGATGTGTTTCGAGAGAATAAGCAATTCTCCTTATGAGGTGAAAATAACTACTGTGCCCGCAGGCAAGGTTGCAAATTATGAGAAAAAAGTGCCAACCGAATGGATTAATAAAGAAAAAAACAATGTAAAAGATATTGCTATAGAGTATTTCCTGCCTCTTATTCAGGGCGAACAAGAATTTATAATGGAAAACGGAATACCCAAGCATATAATTGCAAATAACTAATTAAAGATAAAGGAATTTAAAGAAAGGCAGGTGAAAAAAAGAGTGGGCGTTTCTAAAAAATTGAGCAATATAATTTTTGTTTCGGTGATTGTTTTATTAGTGGCGGCTTTGGTTTGTTCATCACTTGTGATTTTAAAGAAAAACAGCCAAATTTCAGAAATGAATGAAGAAATCTCTCAAAATGAGACTGAAATAAAAGAGAAGGATGAAAAAATCGCAGGACTCGAGACCGATATTGCCAACAGTAATGCCGAAAAAGAGCAGATAAAATCCCAACTTGAGACTGAGCAGAACGAAAAAACAAGGCTCGAGCAAGAAAACAGCAACTTAAAGGCGGAGATTGAACAACTGCGAAACAAGGCTAACAAGGGGGCGCAAACCGCAGTTAACAACTATGCGCCTCCTGTGATTCCAACCACGGGCAACAAGGTGTGTTATCTCACCTTTGATGATGGCCCATCCGACAGAACGCTCGAAATTTTAGAAATTCTCAGAAGATACGGCGTTAAAGCAACATTTTTTGTTACGAATACTTCTAAAACAGACTATTTAATAAATGTACACAACGAGGGCCACGCAATCGGCTTGCACACGGCCTCGCACAGATATGAACAAATTTATTCAAGTTTAGATAATTATTTTGCCGATTTACAGGCAATTTCAAATATAGTTGAAGCAAAAACAGGTGTAAAGACTAACATAATGCGATTCCCCGGAGGAAGTAATAATGCAGTAAGCGCAAGGCATTGTTCGGGTATTATGACGCAGCTTGTAACCGAGGTGCAAAACAGAGGATATTATTATTTTGACTGGAATGTGGATTCACAAGATGCTTCGGGAACAAGCCCGAGTTACACAAAAATCGTTAACAGTGTGTTAGCTCAAGCCAACACAAAAAACGAAATTTGCGTGCTTATGCACGATGCCTCGGCAAAAAGAACCACCGTTCAGGCATTGCCGAGAATTATTGAGGGCTTAGCGCAGCGCGGATTCAGATTTGAAACCTTAAAACCTGAATCTCCAGGCTTTAGATTTGCCAAGCTCAATAACTAACCTCTTGACATAATTATAAAAAGTAAGTAAAATTAGTGGGTAGTTTTAATGCTATCCACTATTTTTTGTGAGGTGAAGAATAATGACAAAAAAGATAAATCTGCATTTTATTTCTGTTTTGCTTGCGGCTGTTTTTTGGGGAATGGCAGGGCTTTTTGTGCGCAATGTTGAAGGTCAAATCGGCGAAATGCAGTTAGCTTTTTGCAGGTCGCTATTTTCCTCAGTTATCTTGACGGTTATTATTCTTTTCAAGGATGTTTCTCTTTTTAGAATAAAGCTTAAAGACCTTTGGCTTTTTGCGGCAACGGGAGTTTACAGCATAGTTTTGTTTAACTTTTCTTATTACAAAACAATGTCGCTCACAACCCTTTCTGTTGCGGCGGTTTTGCTTTATACCGCACCTTTTTTTGTGGTTATTATTTCACTTTTCTTGTTTAAAGAAAAATTAACATTGGCGAAATTCATCTCGCTCATAGTTGCATTTCTGGGGTGTTGCCTTGTTACCGGTGCGTTTAGCGAGGTTTCAAAAATTGGCGGCAAAGCAATCGCTTTCGGACTTCTCACAGGCTTTGGTTATGCGCTTTACACCATTTTCGGTGAATTGCTGATTAGAAAAGGCTATAAAACCTTAACCATAACCTTTTATGTTTTTTTAATGGCAACCTTTGGCAGTCTGCCGTTTTCAAGTGTTGGCGCTTTGGCACAAAACGCTTTAAATGGCGGCAAGACCATCATAATAGTGTTTTTAATGGCACTTTTCAATACGGTTTTACCATATCTTTTTTATACATACGGTCTTCGTGGGGTTGCACCGACAACAGCGCCCATTATTGCGGTGGTTGAGCCGGTTGTGGCAACCATTGTTGGTGTTGCGGTTTTTGGCGAGGCTATAGGGCTTGGCGGCATAGTCGGTATAATTTTGGTTTTATCTGCGGTGGTTTTGCTGAATAGCAGCCCATTAAAGCTTAAAGCGGCAGCAAAAATCAACCTTGTGCTTTCGGTAGTGGGCAAACGGGATGACGGTTACCACATGATAGACACCGTTATGCAAAGCGTTTCTTTAAGCGATACGGTTTCGGTAAGATTAGCAAAAAGCATCACGGTTAAATGCAATAACTCAATAATCGAGCCCCAAGAAAACATTGCCTTTCGGGCGGCTAAAGAGTTTTTTGCCTTCACTCAGCTTGAAGGCGGCGCACATATTCACATAATCAAAAAAATTCCAATGGCGGCGGGTCTTGGCGGCGGCAGCGCAGATGCGGCGGCGGTGATTTTGGCACTTAATAAGCTCTATAAAACCGAGCTTAGCACAATAGAACTTGAAAAAATTGCAATAAAGCTCGGTGCAGATGTTCCTTTCTTTATAACGGGCGGAACAAAGCGTGCAGAGGGCGTCGGCGATATTTTAACCGACATAAAGCCCCTGCAAAACGGCTATTTCATACTCGCCAAAGAGGGAGAAAAGCCCTCAACTGCCGAGATGTATAAAAAGCTTGATGAGAGCGGTTATGAGAGGTTTAGCGTGCAGAATACAATTTCTGCCATTGAAAATGAAAATCAAGAGGAATTGTGCCAAAGCTTTGGCAATTCCTTTGAAAAACTATGGGAGAATGACCCCTTAAAAGCAAGGCTTATAGAGCTCGGGGCAGATGCAGTTTGCCTTTCGGGTAGCGGACCCACATTTTTTGCTTATTTTAAGAATAAGGCTAAGGCTAAAAAAGCCTTTAAGGTGCTAAGGCTTGAAGGTAAAGTGTGCTTTTTAGCCAAACCTCTCAAAAAGGCAATAGCTTTTGTATAAAACCTTGAATTTCGGTTAATATTCCCTTTGTAAAACTTTTGCAAAGGGGATTTTTTTATGAAGCTTAAGGCTTTAATTTCCAAAAAGACACTTAATATGGCATTGGCATTCGGTCTTATAAGCGCGATTTTCTTATCGGTGGCTGATTTTAATGCCTCGTGCGATGATTTGCGGAATAACGTTTTGCGGTTACATATAATCGCAAATTCCGATAGCACAGAGGATCAGGCACTAAAGCTTAAAATAAGAGACAGAATTTTAGAAAACAGCGTTATTATGTTCGATGATGTTGTGGATATTGATTCGGCATATAATGTTACAAAGGAAAAGCTTCCCTTAATAGAAGAATTGGCAAACGCGGTGATTAAGGAAGAGGGCTTTTCCTATAAAGCCACCGCAGAAATAGGGGTTAGCTATTTCGAGACAAGGGAATATGATGATTTCACACTTCCGGCAGGAGAATATAATTCTCTAATTATAAAACTCGGCAAAGCGGACGGAAAAAATTGGTGGTGTGTTATTTTCCCTCAAATTTGTGTTGGAACTGCGACCTGCGGAAAGCTTGAGGACACCGTGAAAAACGAAAGCGCAGAGGTTGCTTACGGGTCCGACCGCTATATATTGCGGTTTAAGGCAGTAGAGATATACGAGGATATAAAAAAATTAATAAGAAAGTAAAAAACACTTGCATTTTTCGTTCTTTTATGATATTATTCATATGTTAATCACACAGAAAGGGGTGACTATAATGAAAGAAGGAATACATCCGCAGTATGAAAAGGTAACCGTTAAGTGCGCTTGCGGTGCGGAATTTGAAACACGCTCAACAAAAAAGGATATCCGTTTGGATATTTGCTCTAAATGTCATCCGTTCTTTACAGGTAAGCAGAAATTGGTTGATACCGGCGGACGCGTTGATAGATTTAAAAAGCGTTTCAATATTGGAGAATAACCTTTATTCCGCAGCCGCCTAATAGGCGGCTGCGATTTTTTTGAGGTGAGTTATGGGTGAATATTTAACGGCGGTTGGCGAATCGGTTGCCGAATACAGCGAAAAGCATTCGCGATTTATTGCAACCCTGCGCCATTGCGAAACCGAGCAAGAGGCAAATAGCTTTATTGAGGAAATGCGCTCGAAATATTGGGATGCTCGGCACAACTGTTTTGCTTATTCGGTTTGCAAGGGTGCGCGAAGCCGCTTTTCTGATGATGGCGAGCCGCACGGAACAGCAGGCAAACCGATACTCGATGTTATAACAGGTAGCGGGGTTACGGACATTGCCATTGTGGTTACAAGATACTTCGGCGGTATACTTTTGGGCACAGGCGGTCTTGTGCGGGCGTATTCAAAGTCCTCGAAGGAGGCTTTGCAAAATGCAGAGATTGCCGAAATGGTTTCGGCCACGGTTTATGAAACAAAATGCCACTATACTGACCACGCAAGACTTTTGAAGCTTATTGAATCTTATAACGGAATTATTAAGGATACAGAATTTACAGACAATATCACCTTAACCTATGTTTTAACCGATGATGTAACAGAGGATTTTTTATTAAAGCTTTCGGAAACCTTCTCGGCAAAAATAACTGCAAAGGAAATTTGCAAACAAATTTTGCCTTTTGTTAAAAAAAATAAAGGAATTTAAAGGTTTTTGTCTAATAAATAAAATAGAACAACTTTTTAAGGTTTTTACCGCTTTTGAGGAGGGTGAAAAAATATGCTTATCAGAGAACGAATAGAGCAAAACGAGAAACTCATTCTTTCAGAGCGCGCTATGCTCGCAAGTGAGAGCAAGGGCAGAAAAAGAAAGGAAGAAAAATGTCCGATAAGAACAGATTTCCAGCGCGATAGGGATAGAATTATTCACAGCCGCGCTTTCAGGCGACTCAAGCATAAAACACAGGTTTTCTTATCCCCTGAATCTGACCATTACCGAACACGACTCACCCACACATTAGAGGTTGCGCAAATAGCAAGAACTATCGCGCGAGCACTTGGCCTTAATGAAGATTTAACCGAGGCAATAGCCTTAGGGCATGATTTGGGGCATACCCCCTTCGGCCATGCGGGCGAGAGAGCGATAAATGAAATTGTGAGCTTCGACTTTGCACATTACGAACAAAGCGTGAGGGTTTGCGAGCTGCTCGAAAAAGAGGGAAGAGGGCTTAACCTCACTTATGAAGTTTTGAACGGAATAGACAGGCACACCTGCGGCGAGTGGTCAGAAACACTTGAGGGCAAGGTTGTTCGTATGTCTGATAGAATCGCTTATATGAATCACGATATAAATGACGCCGTGAGAGCGGGTGTTATTTCGGAAAATGATTTACCGCGTGAGGTTATAGAGGTTTTGGGTAACACCAAAACCAAACGTATCAGCACCCTTGTGAATTCAATAATCCAAAACAGCGGTAAAGATATTGTGATGGATGAGGAAACCGAAAAGTATTACAATATGCTTCATACATACCTTTATGATTCGGTTTATAAAAACCCCGTTGCAAAGAAGGAAGAAACCAAGGTTTTGGGAATTGTTGAAGGTTTGTTCAGATATTTTATGAAAATGCCCGAGAAAATGTCGGCAGAATATTTGAAAATTTGCGAAAAAGAGGGAGTAGAACGCGCAGTTGCCGATTATATTGCAGGTATGACCGACCATTATGCAATAACGGTTTACTCTGATATTTACATACCAAAGGCCTGGAAAATCTAAAGTACCGTTTTTGGTACAGTGATTATATTATAATTAATTTAAGATGATAGAGAGGTGGTTTAAGTGGCAATCCCGGAGGAAATTATACAGGAACTGAAATACCGTAACGATATTGAAACAACGATTTCTCAATATGTAAACCTTAAAAGGCGTGGCAAAAACCTTGTGGGGCTTTGCCCGTTCCATAGTGAAAAAACCCCCTCGTTCACGGTTTATCCCGAATCAGCATCGTTCTATTGCTTCGGTTGCGGTGCAGGCGGCGATGTTTTCACCTTTACGGGACTTATGGAAAACCTTGATTATATTGAATCGGTAAAGCTTTTGGCAGAGCGCTCGGGAGTGTCGCTTCCCGAGGATGGCTATAACGATTCAATGCAGCGCCTTAAAAACACGGTTTATGAAATAAACCGCGAAAGTGCCAAGTTTTTTCACAGTTATTTAATGTCGGAGGGTGGAAAATGGGCGCGCGAGTATCTTTTATCGCGTGGGCTAGCGCTTTCCACCATCAAAAAATTCGGGTTGGGTGCCGCGCCTGACAGTTGGGATGCACTTATAAACCACCTTAAAGAAAAAGGCTTTAGTCTTAACGATATGCTCACTGCTAATGTTGTGGGCAAAAGTCAAAGAGGGAGCTATTATGACCGTTTCAGAAAACGCGTTATGTTCCCCATAATCAATATCAGAGGAAATGTGGTGGCCTTCAGCGGCAGAGCAATGCCGGGTGATGACAAGGCGGGAGGCAAGTATGTTAACACATCTGATACTCCCGTTTATAAAAAGAGCGAAAACCTTTTTGGCATAAATTATGCTAAAAACCACTGCCAAGAAAATGTGATTTTGGTTGAAGGAAATATGGATGTTATTTCTCTTCATCAAGCGGGCTTTTGCAATGCCGTTGCTCCGCTTGGCACAGCCTTTACAATGGAGCAGGTTAATCTGCTCGCTCGTTACACTAAAGAGATTATTCTAATGCTTGATGCCGATGCCGCGGGTCAAAAGGCGGCAAAAAGAGCATCCGAGCTTTTGCAGAATACGGGGCTTGATGTCAGAGTAGTGGTGATTCCCGATGGCAAGGACCCCGATGAATATATCAAGAAAAACGGCACTGAAAGATTTAAGGCTCTCTTAGAGGGCGCTGTTAGTGATATGGAATATAAGCTGCTTATGGCTTCGAAGGATATTGAGCTTAATTCCGACGAGGGAAAGCTTAAATATCTTGCCAAAGCGGCAGAGATTATAGCATCAAGCGATGATGTTATGACGAGGGATATTTACATTGGCCGACTCTGTGATAAATACGGTGTTTCGAGAGCGGCACTTACCGCTAAGGTGGACGAGCTTCGAAAACGCACCAATAGCTATCGCAAAAAGCAGGAGATTGCAGATATTATAAGACCGAAATTTACAAGGGACGATATAAACCCCGAGCGGCGCATTTCGCAAAAAGCCACTGCGGCGGAGGAGAGTCTTTTAGCGGTGCTTTTGCAACACCCCGATTTTTACAATGAAGCCAAAAACAGTCTGCCGAGTGATAAAATGATAACTTCACTCAACAGGCGGATATATGAGATACTTATTTCTGCTCTGGATTCGGGCAAGAGCCTTGATATTTCGGTTTTTGCCGAAAAGCTGATACCCGCCGAAATCGGATATTTAGTTTCGCTTCAAAACAGCGAAAGGGCGGGTAAAAACGCAAAAGCGGTATTAACTGACTGCATTGCGGTAATATTAGAGGAAGGAAGTCTTTTAAATTCTTCAAAAAATGCCGATGCTTCGGTTGAGGATTGGGCTTCAAATTTGCAGAATATTATAAACAAAAAAGCGAAAGGAAACTCTCAAAATGGATAAGACAAAAGAAAAGGATAAAAAAATAACAGCCGAGGAAGAAAATAAGCTTTATGAAACCGAAAAAGAGGTTTCTATTGATGATTTAGATGCTCCCGAAGACCCTGATGAGTTGTTTTCTGAGCCCTCTGCGTTAGAGCTCGATTTTGATGAAGAGCCCACCGATGATGAACTAAAGCTTGAGGAAATGGATGTTGAAAAGCTCAGCGAAGAGGACTTGTCGTTTGAAAATATTTCACTTGATGACCCGGTTAAGGTTTATTTAAGAGAAATTGGCCGCGTGCCGCTGCTTAGCACCGATGAAGAAATTGAACTTGCGGTTAAAATTGGTGAGGGCGACCAATATGCAAAGCAAAGATTAACCGAGGCAAATCTTCGTCTTGTTGTAAGTATTGCTAAAAAGTATGTAGGACGCGGAATGTATTTCCTTGACCTTATTCAAGAGGGCAATGTTGGTCTTATCAAAGCGGTTGATAAGTTTGATTACACTAAGGGCTTTAAGTTTTCAACCTATGCTACTTGGTGGATTCGCCAAGCAATAACCCGTGCTATTGCGGATCAGGCAAGAACTATAAGAATTCCTGTTCATATGGTTGAAACCATTAATCGACTCAAGAAGGTGCAGAGTCAGCTCTTGCACGAAAACGGCGTTGAGCCGAGCGAAGAGCTTATTGCCGAAAAGATGGATTTACCGGTTGACAGAGTGCGCGAGATTATGCGCGTGGCACAAGAGCCGGTTTCAATGGAAACACCCATAGGCCCTGAGGAAGATTCGCGTCTTATGGACTTTATTCGCGATGAGGATGCACTTGCTCCCGATGAGGCGGCATTAAAGGCAATAACAAACGAAGATATTGACGGTGTTTTAAAAACCCTCACACCAAGGGAAGAGGCGGTTATAAGACTCCGCTTTGGCCTTAAGGATGGCAGATGCCACACACTTGAAGAGGTTGGCAGCGAATTTAATGTTACAAGAGAGCGTATTCGCCAGATAGAAGCAAAGGCACTTCGCAAGCTTCGCCATCCTGTTAGAAGTAACAGATTTAAGGACAGATAGAAAGGAATGTTTTATATGGAATTTGCATATAAAACTAATGGGGTATGTTCGAGAAAAATAATTATATCTATGGAAGACGATATCGTTAAAACCATTCGTTTCGAAGGCGGCTGTAACGGCAACACAAAGGGTGTTGCGGCACTCGCCGAGGGAATGAAGGCGGAAGATATAATTAGCAAGCTCGAGGGTATCAAATGCGGATTTAAAAACACATCGTGCCCAGACCAGTTGGCACAGGCACTAAAAGGATATTTAGCAGCAAAGGGTGAATGAATTGTTGTTTGATAACGATGTTAAAATTGCGAGTGACAAGCCATCGCGTGATTTTAAAAAGAATGATGATTTTGTAAACCAAAAAAGCCCCGATAAACAGGCAATAAAAAACGCTAAGGATTGGGGAAAATTTGTTGCGCAAAAATTTATTGAGGATTCAAAAGAAGCAGACCAAACCGAAAAGGAATCTGATGGTGAAATGCTTATTCAGCGCAGAATGTTGCTTTCCTTTACTGCAACGGTTGGATTCGAGCAGCTCTGCAATGATGATGCTTTAAGCGGCGTGGCGCAAAAAAGCTTTTTGGATACGCTAAAGCAGTGTGATTCTGAGCTTTACCGCACATCATCCGATACGGGCGCATTTTCGTTTTACTATCTTGCATTCCGCCGCGGCGGTGAGGTTGACCGAAGAATAGGTCAAACCTTTGCAATGCTTTGCTCGCATGATGGCGACCCGATTTATCAAGAACTCGGCGAAGCGCTTTACTGTTGGTTTTTATCCGAGGTTAAAAAAGGCGCAACAAAATTCGGCTTGATTTAAAAAATAACATAAAAATCCCTCTCGATTCATATTTTAGTTTAGCAATGAATCGAAAGGGAGTTTTTTTATGCCAATAATTTATTTAAGCCCATCCACTCAGGAATTTAACCCATACAACGGCGGTGGTAATGAGGAATATTATATGAACCGAATTGCCGATGCAATGGAGCCATATCTTGCCGCGAGCGGAATAAGATATGTGCGAAATACCCCTGAAATGACAGCGGCAACATCAATCGCGGCTTCGAACAGCGGTAATTATGATTTGCATTTTGCGCTTCACTCAAACGCAACGGGCAGCGGCGACGGCTCTGTGCGTGGGTCTGAGGTTTATTATTATCCCACGAGTCAGTCGGGTAAAAGATTTGCCGATATTGTGGCTCAAAACCTCAAACAAATTTATCCTCTGCCAAATAATGTTAAAACCGTTCCCACAACAACACTCGGTGAGGTAAGAAGAGTAAAAGCACCTGGTGTGTTGGTTGAAATCGCTTATCACGACAACGCACAGGATGCTGATTTTATTAGAAATAATATAGACGCCATAGCCGCAAACCTTGTGCTATCACTGACCGAGTATTTCGGCATACCCTTTAACACACCTCAGAATATATTCACCGCCAACGTGGCAACAATGGGCTCAAATCTTAATGTGAGATATAACCCCTCTATTGAAGCACAAATTGTTGGGAAAATTCCAAACGGTGCCGAGGTGGTGGTTTATAATTTGGGTCCCGATTGGTCGGTTGTGGGTTATGGGGATATAGTCGGATATGTCAGCACGAGGTATCTTCAGTATTAATAGCCCAAATCCTCGCCGCAGATTATAACGGTTATGCGCCCTTTTTTCTGTTGGCGACCGCTTATAAGATAATTAGCGCAAATTCTGCGCTCAAAATCGCAACCGTCGGTTATAGAGGGTGTATCGGTTTTAAGAAGCGAAACACAGTGACCGAGTTTTGCGCAAGGCGCATTTATGCCAAGGCGCACACAGTTTTTGGGCGCTGCGATTTTTTTAACCCGCAAGAAACCCTCTTCTAAATCTTTAACGATTTTATTTGCGCCAACCACCATAATAACCTTTTTCGGACCAAAGGCGATGGCGGCAATGCGGTTTGCAAAACCATCAACATTTATAAGCTCTCCGTTTTCGGTTAGAGCATTGGTGGAACAAAAATAAAAATCGCTGCCAATCACGGTTTTAAAAACATTCTGTCGCTCATCTTCGGTTATGCCCTCGCGGTTGCGGTCATAAAAATTATAGTCTTCCCGATTTATTAAATCCCACACGCCGCTTTCTTTAAGCGAAACAGAGCCGCCGGCTGTGATAACACAATTAGGGTAAAGCATAGCTTCAACAGTCTTCACAATATCATTAATGGAGGGTATATAAATACCCTCCATGTTGTTTTTCTGAAGAGCTGTTATAACGCGCTTAATACGTTCGTTCATAACAACATTCCTCACTTTATTTTGCGTAATCAACCGCTCTGCTTTCTCTGATTACGTTTACTTTAATCTGACCCGGATATTCAAGTTCATTTTCAATGCGCTCTGCAATCTGGTGAGACATAAGAACCATCTGGTCATCCGAAACTGTTTCGGGTTTTACCACTATGCGGATTTCACGACCTGCCTGAATAGCGAACGATGTATCAACACCGGTAAAGGAATTGGCGATTTCCTCAAGCTTTTCAAGGCGCTTAATATAGTTTTCAATGTTTTCTCTTCTAGCCCCTGGGCGTGCTGCAGAAATAGCATCAGCGGCCTGAACGATGAATGCGATAACAGATTTTGCCTCAACATCACCGTGGTGAGCGTGAATGGCGTTGATAATGGTATCGTTTTCACGGCATTTTTTAGCAGCCTCAACACCAAGTTGAATGTGTGAACCTTCTTGCTCGTGGTCAAGCGCTTTACCGATATCATGCAATAAACCTGCGCGTTTTGCGAGAGTAACATCTGCACCCATTTCGGCAGCCAAAAGACCTGAAAGGTGAGCAACCTCTAAAGAGTGCTTGAGCACATTCTGACCGTAACTTGTGCGGTAATGGAGTTTGCCCAACAATTTAATGAGTTCAGAATTAAGGCCGTGAATACCAACCTCAATCATAGCGCGTTCGCCTTCTTGCTTAATTGTTGCCTCAACCTCGGCGGTTGCCTTTGCAACCATTTCTTCAATTCTACCGGGATGAATTCTACCGTCAAGAATAAGTTTTTCAAGGCAAACACGAGCGATTTCGCGCCTTACAGGGTCAAAGCTTGAAAGGGTGATGGTTTCGGGTGTATCGTCAATAATAAGGTCAACACCTGTTGCGGTCTCAAGAGCTCGGATATTTCTTCCCTCTCTACCAATGATACGGCCTTTCATCTCATCATTGGGCAATGCAACAACCGAAACGGTCATTTCAGAAGAATGGTCAGCCGCACAGCGCTGAATAGCATGACCGATTATGTTTTTAGCAATCTTATCGGCCTCATCTCTGGTCTGCTGCTCAAAATCAAGAATCTTAACAGCCTTTTCGTGAGTGAGCTCACCATCCAACATCTCAAGCAAATGAGCCTTTGCCTGTTCCTTTGTGAAACCTGAAATTTTTTCAAGCAAATCCATCTGGCTTTGCTTAATGCGGTCGCACTCTTCGAGTTTAACTTCGATTTCTTTTGCCTTCTGGGCTAACTTTTCTTCCTTAGCCTCGAGGTTGTCAGTCTTGCGGTCAAGAGACTCTTCTTTTTGTTGAATTCTGTGCTCTTGGCGCTGCACCTCACTGCGACGCTCTCTAAGGTCGCGCTCGGTCTCCTGACGGAGTTGATGAATTTCATCTTTTGCTTCTATTAAAGCTTCTTTTTTCTTTGATTCGGCATTCTTCATTGCTTCGCTTAAAATGCGTCTTGCTTCTTCTTCGGCAGAGCCAATGGTTGCTTCTGCAGATTTGCGACGGTGCAACGAACCGGAAATAAATCCGATTACCGCAAATGCGATAGCAATAATGCCGCCTATAATATAGGGCATATAGGGCATAAAAGCACCTCCAATATAATTAAACACGGAATTTTTATTGTTTTTATAACAAAACGGGAGCCGTGCGTTTACCTCCCGCGATATAATCAACCAAGTTTTAAGCGGTTCGCCACCCGTTTAAAACACAAGCTGTTTTACAACAACTATTACAGCAATTTTATCATATTAATTTTACCACTATATATAAAATATGTCAAGCAATACATGCATATATATTGTATGAAATTAGAAAAAGGAATGGAAATTTTTCCATTCCTTTTTTGAATATTTTATGAGTTGCAAGCGTTTTCCCTAGAAAAATGCAAAAAAACAAAGGTTAAAATGAAAAATCCGAACACTAAAAGGCTTATGTTTGCCATTAGTGAAGTGTGCAGATAAGAAAATCCCGTGAAAGCATTATATATAAGATATGCTAAGGGTTGGCTCACACACAAAATACCTGCCGAAAGTCCTGTTGCCATTAGCTTGCGGAAATTGGTTTCCGATTCAACACCATTATAAAGCTTTGCAAAGCTTATCATAAAAAGAAGCACTGCACAGTAGGATGCGGTGAATATAAGGTTATCCGAAATAATGGCGAGTGCGGAGATTGCCGAGAAATTATAAATTATTCTGAACACAACATAAAGAGAGGGGATAATGATTAAATATTTAAGATACTTCGTGCCGTATTTTTCTTTGTAAGCAAAGTAAACAAAGAATGCCGCAGTTAAAAAGCCGAATATTTTAAGAAAAGAAATCTGCCAGCCGTTAACCAAATCAGAAAATTTTTCTGTAAATAATTCAACCAATAGAGAAACCGAAAGCAGCAACGAGCAAACCGATAAAATTGGGTTAGATTTGGGCGGATGGTCGGGTCTTCTGTGAGAAATGAGACAAAAAACCGCGGTAGCTATTGTGAACAGCAAAATGATTATTAAAATGTAAATTCCAAAATCATTGAAATCGTGATTAAAAAATCCGGTTTGGTCTTCAATGGTAAACCATAGCTGAAGCACCCGCAAAACAGTGCTCACCACTAAACCAACCCCGAAAAACAACAAAATTTTATTATATTTCAATTAAAACACTCCGAACATTTTCTTTTTAAGATAAGCATATAAATATATTAAATACATTTCAATTTTATAATGCACAGGTTTAAAAGTCAACAAAATAAGTAAAAAAAGAGGCAGACATATGAAAAAAACAGTCTTTGCAACAATCCTTGTGATTATTTTAATGTTCCTTTTGCCCATTGGAAAGGTTTCGACCGCCCGCGAAACCACACCTGTATCGGCAAAGGTAGAGGAGAGCTCCGAAAGAATTAAAGACATTGAAAAAATCAAGGTTTTAATGAACGATGGCTCGGTAATAGAGACGGGCTTAGAAGAATATATCTTCGGAGTGGTGGCGGCAGAAATGCCTGCGCTTTATGAAAAGGAGGCGCTCAAGGCACAAGCCGTGGCAGCGCATAGCTTTGCGTTGTCCCGAACTGCTTCGAACACATCGCGTGAATATAGCATAACCTCAAGCACTGCAACCGACCAAGGCTTCATAACCGAAGAAGAGGCGCGGGAAAAATGGGGCGAAAAAGCAGATGAATATATTGAGAAAATCAAGGGTGCTGTAAGCGAGACCGCAAACTACATTGTAACCTATAACGGCAAGGTGGCAACAACGGTTTTTCACGCGCTTTCATCAGGAAAAACAGAAAACGGCGCGGATATATGGGGTGGTAACACACCCTATTTAACCTCGGTTTCGAGCGAAGGGGATAAGCTGGCAAATAATTATATTACCGAGAATATCTTTTCAAAAGAAGAGCTGAAAGAAAAATTAAGTGAAGAGGTAACACTCACGGGCGAGCCGGCTGAATATTTTGGTGAAGCCGAGCGAACAAGTGTGGGAACAGTCAAGAAAATAACCGTGTGCGGCAAACAACTCACGGGTGAAAAGTTGCGGAATCTTTTGAATTTGCGTTCTGCAAATTTCACCGTCACATACAAGGATGAAAAATTCTGCTTCAAGGTTTTGGGGTATGGGCATGGCGTTGGAATGAGTCAAAACGGGGCGAATTATATGGCAAAGCAGGGAAGCGATTTTAAAGAGATTTTAATGCACTATTACAAGGGGTGTAAAATAGAAACCATCAAAGCCGACTGATAACAGTCGGCTTTGATTTTAACATAAAAAGAAAAGCTTCATATAATATAAATGGGCGAAACTAATAGCCAAAGAAAAATTCGGCCAAAAAATAACCTATAAAAAAGAGAATCAGGGCAGAAGCTGTGAAAATTGCGGATTTTATAAAAACCGTAATCGCACTGGTTTGCTTTTTTTGATATTTCATTTTTAACACCTCAAGGTTAGTTTTAACAAATATGATAAATTTAAACAAGGCGTCAGGGTGGGTGAGTTTATGAATGTTTTAAGGGTGGCGGAAAACAGGATTAAAATCTTTTTGACCGACTGTGAAGTAATAAACAGCTTTGGAAATTATGAAAATTTATATTATATGTCCGAAAAAGGCAAGATAATTATGTCGGCGCTTTTAAGGGATGTTATTTTTAAAAATTATTCTTTAAACGGAAGTGAGAGCTTTAAAACCAAAATAAAGGCGCAAAAAAACCGCGGCTGCGAGATAACGGTTTCGTTAATCGAAAAAAAGCGCGGTTTTGAAAGTGAAAACTTAATATTGATATTTAGTGAAGAAGAAAATCTGAATCGGTTGCTAAGCTTTATTTTCGGTTCAAATAACAGCTTTATCAAAGAATTAGAGCTTTATAAAATAAATCGCCAATATGTTCTGATTATAAAACACACCGATGATGGTCGGGTGGCTCTTTTAAATGAATTTTGCTTTTTCAAATCAAAAGACAGCATTCTGCTTGAGTTTATAAAAGAGCACGGCAAAAGCCTGCTTTGCACCAATGGTCTTGAAAAATATGCCAAATGCTTAATTAAAGGCTTTTAAGAAAGGCTATATTCTCATTCATTTTGTCCGAGAAAAGAAAGCTTCCCGCAACCAAAACATCTGCGCCGGCATTAACCGCATCGGCGGCAGTTTCCTTGTTAATACCGCCATCAACCTCGAGCAAGATATTAAGGCCTTGTCTTTCAATTTCGTTTTTTAAGGCGGTTAGCTTGTCAAGTGCGCTTGGCATAAAGCTTTGTCCGCCAAAGCCCGGCTCAACCGACATAACAAGCACCATATCGCAAAGGGGAAGAAGGGGAAAAATTTCTTGCGGCTTTGTGCAGGGCTTAATCGTAAGACAAGCCTTTGGGCCGCACTCGCGAATTTTTTTAAGCGTTTCGGCAACATCACTGCCTGCCTCAAAATGAATTCCGAGATAATCGGCGTATTTTGCAAAGGCTTCTATGTATCGGTGAGGCCTATCTATCATAAGGTGAATATCAAGCGGCAGAGAGGTGTGCTTTTTTATTGAATCAATCACCGGCACACCGAAAGAAATGTTCGGCACAAAGATACCGTCCATAACATCGAGATGCAACATATCTATCCCCGCATCTTCAAGTCTTTTTATATCGGGAATAAGATTCAAAAAATCGGAACTTAGAATAGATGGAGAAATTTTAACTGACATAGCATTCACCTTTTTAGCCAAAACATTTATAATTCAATTTTAAACCAAAGCGCTTTTTTTGTCAATCGCATTTAAAAATTATGTATGAAAACACGGTTTTAACAAATAATTAAAATAAAAGAATAAAAGGTGGCTATTATGAGCGAAGAAAAAAATTCCAAAAATGAAAAACGGGAAGAAATAAAGGAAATGGGCTCGATTTCGAGCTTCGACGGCAAGCACAAAATCTATTGCCTCACAATAATCGGCGAAATCGAGGGCCACAATGTTTTGCCTGAGCAGAATAAAACCACAAAATATGAGCATGTTATTCCGCAGCTTGTGGCTGTTGAAGAAAGCGATGAAATTGAGGGTTTACTCATTATTCTCAACACTGTGGGCGGAGATGTTGAGGCGGGACTTGCCATTGCCGAGCTGATTTCGGGTATGAAAAAGCCCACGGTTTCGTTTGTGCTCGGGGGAGGACATTCAATCGGTGTGCCGCTTGCGGTTTCGGCCAAGCGGTCTTATATTGCTCCCTCTGCCACAATGACAGTGCACCCTGTCAGAACCAATGGGCTTGTGATAGGCGTGCCGCAAATGATGAACCACTTTGCAAAAATGCAATCGAGAATAACCGATTTTGTTGCGCGAAATTCCAAGGTCTCTTCTGAACGCTTCACAGAGCTTATAATGAACACTGGTGAAATGGTAACAGATGTTGGCTCGGTGCTTTCGGGCGAGAAGGCGGTAAAAGAAGGCCTTATTGATGAAATCGGCTCGCTTTCCACCGTGATAGAGGGTCTTTATGATTTAATAGAACAAAAAAACAAAGCCTGACTTTCGTCAGGCTTTTAGTTTAATTATATTCCGGTTCTTTAATCTTCTTAACCTTGAATTGACCTACTGCATATTTATTGATTTCAAGCTCGATGTCTTTTTTGTATTCATCCATATTCTTTTCGAAATCTTCGTCTGCAATAAGGTGTCTTGCATCGGGGTCTAACATTTCAAGATAATAGGGGTCTGCTGTGATATCCTGCTTAACCGCTAAAACGATGCCTGATTTATCTTCAAGCTCGATAACCTTGATTTCGCCAAGCGCCAAGGCTTTAACAGATGAATAATAAGCAGCTTCATAAGATGTACCCTCTGCACCGATAACTGAAGCATATTCATCCAACGGCTTCGACTGCTCATCGGCAGAATCGGTAGTCTCGGTGTTTTCCTCGGCATTTTCCTCTTCCTTGATTCCGTTGAAGAGATTGTAAACCTCTTTAAAGGTCATAGCACCACTTAAAAGGTCTTCCTTGTAATTTTCAAACTCGGTTTTAAGAGAAGCCTTTTTGGATTCATCCATATCTGTAGTGTAATTACCGGTTAAGATGTTTGCGATAACAAAGTTATCATAAACCTTTTGCTTTATTTGGTCATCCTTAATGGCTTTTTCGCCTTCGGGTCCGTAAATGTGCTGGAAATAAAGCTCTGAATAATATGTATCAACCATATAATCAATATAAGTTTGCTTGCCAACACCGTTGATTTCGAAATAAGGTCCGTAACCCGACCAATAATAATCTGCATAAGCCTGAGCATTCTTGAGTGTTTCTTCATCAAGCTTAAGGTCGTTTTCTTTGCAGATGAGCTTATAAGCGGCAATGGTTTTAATATTTTCTAAAGCGGTGTCTTCAACCCATTCGACAAAGCTCTTGTCTTCAATTTTCTTTGAAAAATAATCAATTTCGGTTTTTCCTGATTTTTCATCATCTGTCAAGGATTCTTGAGCCATGCTTTTTGCGGTTGAATCAGCGTTAACGAGAGCGCACATATAATAAGCAGATGTAAACTCCAAGCCATTAACCTTTATAGCAATTTCGCCTTTTTTGTGGCAGCCCGCAAAAGAGAGCGCCAACATAGCTACTAACACAATAGCAATAATTCTTTTAAACATTTTCATTTTATCCTCCGAATAAGGTTTATATAATAAAAATATTATATAACATAAATTATAAAATGTCTATAGATTTTTTGTGAATTTGTTTGTTTGAATTTTGGGGATTACTCTAAGGTAATAATGAAAAGTGAAGAGAGAAGAGGTAAAAAAAGACAAGCTTTAAAGAAGCTTGTCTTTTTGGGTGTCGAGCCCCTCGACCGGTGGAGCTTTAACACCTAAATCCAAACCATTCGGTCGAGCCGCTAATTTTAGATTAGCAGTGGACTTCAGAACGGATTGGGTGCCGAGCCCCTCGGCTGGTGGAGATGAGGAGAATCGAAAGAATGGTTTACGTCAGTTTATTGGGATTGTTTCGGATGCGCTAAAAGTGGCTTAAATAGGTGGTTTAAAGGCATTTACACATAAATGCGATTTATTGCAAAAAACACACAGTTTAGAAAATTCGTGTAAAATTCGTGTAATTTTTATATGCTATCGAGCACTTTGATTGCGCGTTCCTCTTCGCGTGGGTAAAGGTGAGCATAAACCTTTAAGGTTGTTTGTATATCACTGTGGCCAAGTCTACGGGCAATTTCTTGAATATTAATACCCTCGTTTATAAGTAGGGTGGCGTGGGTATGTCTGAAATCATGTATACGAATGGTTTTAAGTCCTGCCTTTTTAGCCAATTCAATATTTTTGTTTGAAATAGCTGTATCGCTTAAACATTTTTCTCCCCCGCAAATTAAAAAATCCTCTGTCCAATTAGAATAATTTTTCTGTTGTATTTCCTTTTGCATTTTTAGAATTTCAATGAGCGGTTTGGGTATTTGCAACTTTCGATAACTTGCCTTGTTTTTGGGTGGTGTAAAAACATAACCTTTTCCTTTTAACTTTTGTGTTACTGAGCGGCGTATATTTAAAACATTATTGTTTAATTCTTTCCAACTCACAGCATTATTTTCACCTTTTCTTACACCGGTATAAAAGGCAATAGAAAAGAAGGTGTAATAAGCCCAATCTTTAACAGTATTGAGTTCTAGCCCAGATATAAACTTTCTATATTCTTCTGCAGTATAGTATTGTATTTTTTCTTCTGATATATCAAAGCTATATGGGTCTTTAAAATTTCCAATCTTGAGTAAGGGATTTTCTTTAATATATCCAACGCGGAGTCCATAGTTGAGCATTGCACGAAATTCTTTATATGCGTTTTGTTTGGTGGTGACCTTAATCTTTTTTTTGGATATAATATTTTTCCATTCTTCAAGTTTTTTAATTGTCAGGTTTTTTAACCGAACATTTTTTAAACAAGGTAGAATGTGGTTATTTAAAATTCCCTCTGTTTTTCTCAGTGAACTTTCTCTCACTTCATTGGATTTACTTGAAATATATAAATCATAAAGAGTTTGAATGGTTATAGAGGAGGTTTCGTCTATAATCTCTTTTTGTGATTCTAATTTTGAGAGAGCGGTTTTTGCTTCGGCGTAACCGTAAACGAGTTTGGATTTTTGACGGTAGTTGCCATCCGTATCGGTATAGTTATAGGTGACTCGATATTGAAAATCACCGTATTTATTTTTCTTTTTGGTTTTGTAGATAGGCATAATAACACCGCCCTTTCTTTGAGGTTATAAAAATTTTATTTCTTTTATGGCCGATTATGTTATTGTTGTGTCCACCGTTTGCATCGGTTCTGCCACTATGGGCTAGGACACCTATATTTGCAATAAATGAAATTATAACTACCACTATTGTTAGGAAAAAACTGTACTTCATAATTAGGTATTATTAATAAGTTTTAAAACTTCTTCATCAAAGGTGTGGGATGTTATTGAGTCCATAACTGCTTGGCATTCTATTTCGCACATTACATTTTCCGTGAGAGTGGGCAATAAGTATGTAGGCGAATTGGATTGAAATGGAATAAGTTTGTTATTAATTAGGTCGGCTTTAATTATTGTTTTGAATTCTTCGAAAATGCAAACGAAATCGTTTTTATCGGTGTTTTCAATATATCGTTCTAAAACTTCATCGTAATATTCTACGGATATATGGACTTTGAAAATCAAAAAATTCGTGTGATATATCTTAATACAAGCGATGCGAGTGATTGGGCGGTTGCCGATGGTGTAAAGGCACAAGCAGAATGGGTAAGTCCAACACAGATACAATGGCTAGCTGATACGGCGCTTAATTTTACAGATAAGGCAACCCCGAGCGAATGGGGTATTGTGATTGTGGGGCATCATCCTTTGCATTATGCTTTAAGTTGTTTTGATAGCGTAATGAAACTTCTTGAAGCCTACAAAGACGGTTTAAGCGGTTCTTTATCTTGTACCATACGAACAGATACGGCAGAGGACGGAACAAAAACTTATCCGCAGCAAAAAGTAACTTATGATTTTTCTGCTACTGAAAGGGCAGAAATCATCTGTAATATTCACGGACATAATCACAATTGTGGCGCTTCTCAAATAAGTTCTACCATTCGCACAGGTTCAACAGAGGTTGAGCCGTGGTTATGGCGTTTTTGCATTCCTAATCTTTGTGCAAACCGATATAACACAGGCGCAGAAGAAAGTGCAAATGAACAGTTTAAACAAAACTACGGTGAGTTTGACGAAGACGGAAATCCTGTATATTGGATTAAAGAAACAGGAACTGCAAAGGCAACAAGTTTTTGTGTGGTTAATATTGACCGCAAGAACAAGAAAATCTATGCTCACATTTTCGGTGCGGGTAAAGACCGAGTGATTGACTATGGGGTTATAAAGCCAACATATACAAATCAACTAATTGCAGCGGGTTATACTGAAAACCAAAAAATCAGCAGTTCGGGCGGCGGTCTTACAAGTGCAACAGGCTACAACACAACAGGGTTTATTCCTATTGGGTATGGCTCAAGTCCATCAGCAAGAGGCGAACAAGTAATCTATTTGGCTAATATTGAAGGACTACCGACAGACAGTAATTTTAGACTTGCTTTTTATGATGCAAATAAAGAGTTTATTGTATTACAAACTGCTAGTGGTTGGGAATCTGAGGATAATGGCGAAGCAATAAATTTATACACGACAAACACAGACGGTTATGTTGATAGTATTGATGTTTCAGGATATACATTCTATTTACACGCTAACAGCAGTTATCTAAAAGATGTCGCATATTTCCGTATCTGTGCACCCGGTATTGATGCAGAATCAATTATCACTGTAAATGAGCCTATTGAATAAAGGGAGGTTAAATTAAATGTCAGCAGAACAACTTGAATTTATAAAACTCCTTATTACCGAAATTACAATGATGTTGCCTGTTATTGTTGCGATATTTCTTATCATACAAGGCATCAAATGTTTGCTTCGTAGTGAGATGTTGCGTACATATTATCACAACAAAGATAAGGAAGAAATAAGGCAATATGAACTTGAAAATTTTATAGCCTTATACAAGGCATACAAGGCTCTCAAAGGCAACTCTTTCATAGATAAGATTCACAAAGAGGTTATGTCTTGGGAAGTAATAACATAAGGAGTAATTTGTATGAAAATTAAAATTGCGCTCGATGCAGGCCACGGTTTAAAAACTGTCGGAAAACAAACGCCCGATGGCATCAAAGAGTGGGCGCTTAATGATGCGGTATGTGATTACATAACAGAAATTCTCAAAAATTACGATTGCGAGATTATCCGCACCGATAATAACGAGGGGAATATTGATGAGAGCCTCACAAATAGGCTTAATACGGCGATTAACAAAGGAGCTAAGGTTCTTGTCTCCGTTCATCACAACGCTTACAAGGGCATTTTTGGAACACATACGGGCGTTGAGGTCTACACCGATAACAAACCCACTGCAGAGGATTCTAAGCTTGCCAATTTGATTTATGACAATTTGGTTGCAAACACAGGTTTAAAAGGTCGCAAAGTGAAGAAAGCGGCGTTTACTGTTATTAATACCAACAAGATAACCGCCGTGCTTTGCGAAGGTGGTTTTATGGATGGTTCCATAGACTATAAAATCATAACAAGCGTATCGGGTCAACAAGCCTATGCTAAAGCGGTTGCAGATGCTTTAATTGAGTGCTACAAACTTCAAAAAGTGCAAGACCAAACAACCGATAAAATATCCGTTACATACCAAGTGTATGACAACAAGAGTAAGCGTTGGCTTCCTAATGTAGTTAACTTATCCGACTATGCGGGTATATATGGGCGTGATATTGGCGGTGTGTTTGCCAGTCTTTCAAAAGGTAACATTACATATAAAGTGCATCTCAAGGGCGGCAAATGGCTGCCTGCGGTATCAAACCGCGAAGATTATGCGGGTATAAAAGGCAAAGCCATTGACGGACTTATGATGTGCACTGACACCGGGAAAACAATTTATTATGCAGCGCACTTGAAAAAGAGAAATAAATGGTTACCTTATGTAACGGGATATAACACCGCAGATGCCAATAACGGATATGCGGGAATTCTCGGCCAAGAAATTGATGCAATTAAAATTTATATAAAGTGAGGTTTTAAAAATGAACAAAGAAAAGATTTTAAAATGGATTAAGGCTGCGGGAGTCAGAGCAATTAAAACAGTGGCGCAAACCGCCGTTGCAACAATAGGCACAGCGGCAATACTTAGCTCTGTTGATTGGAAACTTGTGATATCCGCTTCGCTGCTTGCGGGTCTACTCTCAATACTTACTTCAGTTGGAGGTTTGCCTGAGGTGAAGGAATAAAATAAAAGCCGCCCTTCCTTCTTTTTGGAGGGGCGGTGTTTTCATATTAAAAAGTAATATTTTTAAACAAAATTCGTGCAAAATTCGTGCAAGAAAAAAGAAAACCGCTACTTTAAGCGGTTTTCAGCGTAGTTGGTGGAGATGAGGAGAATCGAACTCCTGTCCGAAAATCTATCCATACGGGCGTCTCCGAGCGCAGACGCATTTTTAAATTCCCTTATAAAACCGTCAAGCGTCGAACTGTTTTACTCGGTAGCCTCTAATGCGTGACCGCGGCTGAGACATTCCGCTGTTCACGTTCACCACTAAAATGACACCCTCCCAAAGCCGTGGTACTCCTTGGTTGGATGAGCCGCCTAATTAGGCAGCTAAAGCAACTTTATTGTTGTTAGTTAATTTTTTATGCGGATTTTAAAGCGGTTCCGCACCGCTGCTCGCTTCCCATATTTCAAAATCCCCGTCGAAACCTTTACATCCCCAAATAGATTAATTCGTAATGCGTAATTCGTAATGCATAATTGAATTTATCGGTTTTGTTCTTTCATTGCGCGGTCGATAGCGCGGTTGGCATCTCGTTTTGCGGCAACATCGCGTTTATCATAAAGCTTTTTACCCTTGCACAACCCTAATTGCACCTTAACCAGCGACCCCTTGAAATAAAGTGAAAGGGGGATAAGCGCCAAGCCCTCTTGCTTAACTGCACCGAAAAGCCGCATAATCTCTCGCTTGTGAAGCAGAAGCTTGCGGTTGCGGTCGGGCTTGCGGTTGAAAATGTTACCGTGCTCATAAGGGCTTATGTGCATTTGCTTGATAATCATTTCACCGTTATCAATGCTGCACCAGGCATCCTTGAGATTAACCCCGCCTTGTCTTATCGACTTTACCTCTGTGCCCGAAAGTGAAATTCCGGCTTCAAAGCTTTCAAGCACAAAATATTCGTGATATGCCTTTTTGTTGGTTGCAATTGTTTTTGTGTTCTCCACCGAAATCCCTCCTTTAGCATTTTAGCACATAGAAAATAAAAACAATGTCGAAAAACAAACGCCCGTAAAAACTACGGGCGTTCAAAGATTCTATTTCTATGTAGATTAACCTTCGGAAATAGCCTCTACAGGACAACCTGCTGCACAAGCACCGCAATCGCAGCATGCATCTGCGTCGATAACATATTGTCCATCACCCTCAGAAATAGCGTCTACAGGGCAACCTGCTGCACAAGCACCACAGTTGATGCAAGCATCTGAAATAACGTAAGCCATAAATACACCTCCATAGCTTTATTAATTTTATTTTAGCAATTATTATATAAAAAAGCAAGAAAAATATTAAATAATAAAAAAATTCTCAAAATATCAAACTTTTTATTCTTTTTCGGCGCTTTTTTTCTTATGCGGTGCAAACTTAACCTGACTTCTGTGAATCTTGTAGGGAATTGAATCACTGTCCACCGGTTTCACAAAAAGGTTTCCGGTAACAAGGTTTGCATCGGTAACGGTCATAACGCCATCGGCAGTTTTAACGTTTGAGCCAACCTTGGGGGTTATTGTGTTGAGATATTCATAAGCGTTTTGCTCATATTTAAGGCAACACATAAGTCTGCCGCAGCTGCCCGAAACCTTTGTGGGATTAAGAGAGAGTCCCTGCTCCTTTGCCATTTTGATGGAAACGGTTTGAAAATCACCCAGAAAACGCTTGCAGCAATATGGCTGACCGCAAATTCCGATTCCACCGAGCATTTTTGCCTCATCGCGAACACCTATCTGCCGAAGCTCGATTCTCTTGTGAAAATGAGCGGCCAAATCCTTAACAAGCTCGCGGAAATCAACGCGACCGTCAGATGTGAAGAAAAACACAATTCGGCTGCAATCAAATGAATATTCCGCTCTCACAAGCTTCATATCAAGCTCGTGCTCTGCAACCATTTTTTCGCAAACCTCAAGTGCCTCCTGTTCCTTTTCGGCATTCTCGGCAACCTTTTTCAAATCCTTCTCGGTTGCAATTCTAAGCATTTTGCAAAGGGGCTTAACAATATCTTCATCCTTAACCGAATGGTTTGCCTCGGAAACTCTGCCGAGTTCCTTTCCGCTTTGCATTTCAACAACAACCACATCGCCCTCTTTAACGGTATGACCGGCGGGGTCGAAAAAATATGGTTTTCCGTTGTCCTTAAATTTAACGGATATAACTTCTGTCATAAAGACCTCCAAGTCAATTTTATTGCTTAAAAATCTCGGAAGAGCGGCTTATAAGAGCCGAAAAAAGAAGACCGAGATTGATATTTGTTATAAGTGATTTTTCCAAATCGCACAGTTCGCTATAAAACAAAGAAAGAGCCTTTGCTTTTTCGCCGTAAATATTTTCCCTCAAATGACGCGCCACTGTGATTTTCATTTTTTTGAAAAATGCGGCCGCTTCGTTTCGGCTTTTTTCTAATTTGGAAACACAGGTAAAGCATCCCCAAGAATCGCCTCTTAATGCACAATCCAAAAAAAGCTCGCAAGCCTCATCCTGAGCGTTTTCCTCGTTTGCCAAAAGACCCAGCGCTTTTCCTATGTTGTTTTGTGAGCTATGAAGTGCTGAAGCGACATCCTCTTCACTGTAATCGTGTGTTGCTTTTATATATTCTGCCGCCGATTCGCTATCGGGTGCAGAAAGGGTCAAGCAAAGGCAACGCGAAATAACGGTGGGAAGAAGAGAAGACTTGCTTTCGGCAATCAAAATAAACTTAACTGCCTGCGGCGGCTCCTCAAGCACCTTGAGCAACGCATTTTGAGATTGCTCGTTCATGGTGTCGGCAAAATCTATAATAAAAACCTTGTGCTCTGCGGTGTGCGGTTTGATAAAAGCATCTTCACGAAGCTCTCTTATCTGCGCAACGGCAATGCTCTTTTTGTTCTCTTCGGGCGCAACCACTGTGATATCAGGGTGGTTGCCGCTTTTTTGCAGCTCACAGCCGCGACAGCTTTCGCAAGGTATTTTATCACCCTCGCAAACGGCGGCACGCGCGATGAAATTCGCCAAGGTGTGTCTGCCGGAGCCGATTTCACCCTCAATTAAAATTGCGTGGGGAATATGCTTTTGCGAGAGCGCGTTTAAAACGGCGTCTCTTAATTTCAAATTTCCAACAAGCGGGAAACTCATAGCACAAAACCAACCTTTTTCATAGCCTTGAAATAGGTTTTCTTTGCAACATATTCTGCCTTCATAGCACCCTCGGTGTATAACTGCTCGAGTGCCTTTTTGTCCTTAATTATCTCATCGTAACGCTGTTTTATGGGGGCTAATGTATCGGCAACGGTCTCACCAACGGCAAGCTTGAAATCGCCATAGCCCTTACCCTCAAATTCCTTTTCAATTTCCTCTGTGGTTTTACCTGTAACCGCAGAGTAAATTGTGATAAGATTAGAAATTCCGGGCTGTTCCTCTCTAAAACGGACTGCTGCCTCGGAATCGGTAACAGCGCGCTTGAATTTTCTTATGATGTCATCCTTAGAATCCAAAATTGCAACCCAAGCGTTTGCGTTTTCGTCTGATTTCGACATTTTCTTTGCGGGGTCTTGAAGCGACATAACTCTAGCGCCCGTTTTGGGAATATAAGGCTCGGGAATAGTGAAGACATCGCCGTAAATATTGTTAAAACGGGTTGCAATGTCTCGTGCAATTTCAAGATGCTGCTTCTGGTCTGCTCCAACCGGAACGAAATCGGGTTTATAAAGCAAAATATCTGCCGCCATAAGCACGGGGTAAGAGAAAAGACCAACATTAACATTTTCGGGGTGCTTTTGGGATTTATCCTTAAACTGAGTCATGCGAGCCATTTCGCCAAACTGCGTGTTGCATGAAAGCAACCAAGAAAGCTGGGTATGAAAGGGCACGTGCGACTGAATGAAAACGGTGTTTTTCTCAGGGTCAATTCCAAGCGCTAAAAGCAGCGCATAGGTTGAATAAATTTGTTGTCTGAGTGCTGCAGGCTCTTGCCTTACAGTTATGGCGTGAAGGTCGGCAACTGCAAATGTACAGTCAAACTCATCCTGCATAGCCACCCAGTTTTTAAGAGCACCGAGATAATTGCCAAGAGTGAGCATACCGCTCGGCTGAATGCAGCTTAAAACCTTTTTCTTGTTTGGTTGTATAATTTGTTCGCTCATAATTTCCGCCTCAATATATAAACTAATTTATATCTATTTTATAATATTACATATAATAACACACTTGGGCGCGGTTTACAAGTTCGAATTTTTGTCATCCTCAAGGTTGATTTTAAAACCGCCCACGAAACCGTTTTCAAGCTTTGGAATCTCTGTGCGCTCAGGTCTTACAGCGCCTGCGCTAAGGGTGGTTTCCTCATCCTGCTCAACGCTTTTGCGAATTTCGCGAAGCTCCTGCTTTTTCCATTCCTTAAGCAGTGCATCCCCCTCGGGATAACATTCCTTATCGGTGCGCTTGCGGTTGTAAATTGCAAAAATCAAAATATAAAGCAAGAATAAAGCTGCACCAACAACCGTGATTTTAGCACCATCTATAAGACCGGGTGTCATATAATTAAATCTTATGTCGCTGATTCCCTCGGGCACCTTAACTGCCATGAATCCAACATTCACTTTTTCAATTTCGGTTTCCTTTCCGTTAACCGTGGCACGCCAACCTTTGTCATAGGGGATTGAGAAAAACACAAGAGATTCTTTATCGCGCGAAACGGTTGCCGAAAAACCGTTGTTATCAAACTCAAACTCCATTGCAGAGGTTTCTGCAAGTCGTGCACAGTCAAATTTCATATCCTCATCGGTCATCGAAAGCGAAGGCTCAAATGGGGAATCCACGCTATAATCAAGGTCTTGCGCATTCTCGAACATATAGCCGTATTTTTTTATCTGCTCATCGGTTAGCAAAATAGCCTTGAGCATCATTTGAGCACGGCTCTTTTCGGTATATTCATCACAAAAATCATAGCTCATATAATAATCGTATGAAAAACCGTATGGCACATAGTTTTTGTTTTCATAAACATAATATCCGCCCTCGGTGCGAAGGTATTTATAGCCCGACATTTCGGTCTCGCGCGTGGCTTCATCAACAAAGCTCTTGCCTTCTGTTCTGTCAAGCAGATATTTAACCGAAAGCAGCGGTCTTATAGCAAAGAGGCTTGTATCCGGTCTGCTTGCAACCGAGCGTTCCATACCTATATAATCATAAAATTCCATAACAGATGCAGGAACAATCGAGTGGAATGCGTTTATTCCCGAGTAGCCCAAAAACATTGCGGTGTTGTCAACGCCGTCATAAACATCAATTCTAAATTCCTCATCATCGCCGAGCTTTACCTCGCCCTCAATCAGTTGGTCAATCATAACCTCTTTAATTTCATAAGAATGTGAACGTCCGCTTGCAATAAAGAAGTTGGCATAAAGAATAGTTATAATGCAAACGAGAGCGGTTGCGGTTTTAAAGAATTTCTTTTTGTTTTTGTTAACAATTCGAAGTAAAAGACCTAAAACAATAAGGCTTATGATTGCTATCAAGCAGGTTATCCAGAAGCGGCAGAAATACATAAAGAATTCATCTTCATTGTTGCCTCTTGTGAAAAGTCCGAAAAGCAATTCATCTTCGCTTGATTTCTGTGGGAATAGGCCAATCACTAAGGACACGGCAATGGTAATTCCCAAAACCCATTTATAACCGAACGACCAGTTAACCTTGCTGTCCTCACAGAGAACAACCGTGGCAAGACACATCATAAGAATAGGCATATAAAACCATCTTGCGTAATAGGCTGTATTGAAGGCGTAGAAGGCGCTGTTGAGAATCGGCACCATCGACATAAAAACACAAATTCCGATAAGCCTTTTGAGCCAATGTCCCTTGCGGTTTTTAAAGAAGGTGAAAACTCCAACCGTGCTGAAAAGAGGCAACCAGCCGCCAAGTGAAGACCACTTAACATTAGCGCCTGGGAAGAAAACAGGGCGCGCAGGGATATCGGGCGGGAAAAAGAAGCATTGCAGAACATTTGCATAAATCTGCTCCTTGCCATACATAATGGCGCTCCAACCGAGCAGGGTGCTCGAAACGCGCGAATTGTCGGTTATAGCAAGAATAGCGGGAAGCAGCAGAATTGCCGCAAGCAAGAGTCCCAAAACCGCCTCGAAAATAATCACGCAAAAACGCGAAAACTTCGGTTTTATTGCGCCCGAGAATAATCTCACAAAGAAATAAATAACTGTGAAAACAACCATTCCGAAAAAGAAGAAATAGTTGGAAATCGCACAAAGTGCTACGGTAAGCGCAAACACAAAACGGCGGTTCTCGGTTATCAGCAATTCGAACGAGAGAAGTAATAACGGAAAGAAGATAATCGCTTCGTGGAAATGGTTGAAGAAAATGTTATAAATCGAAAAGCCCGAAAAAGCATAAAGAATTCCGCCAAGGCGTGCGGCATCGGGGGTTCTTGTGAAGCGGCGGATAAAAGCATAGCCCGCGATTGCGGCCAAGCCGAACTTTAAAATAAAGAGCGGGCCCATAAGATAGGGTATAACATTGTTGGGGAAGGGAATGGTCAGCCAGAAAAACGGACTGCCCAAAAGATAGAAGCTGTAAGACCCGATAAAGTTAGCGCCAAGGTCGGTGGTGGTGCTCCAAAAAATGTTGCCCTCGCGAATTGCCTCATGGCATTGCTGATAAAAGGGAATCTGCTGAACATTAAAATCACCGTAAAAGGTGAAATAACCCTCACTCATCAGCATATAAGGCACAAAAAACGCCGCCGATACAAATAACGCTATCAAAAAGGTTGAAAAATACATTTCTTTCCGCGGTTTTAAAACTGCCGCTTTTGAAACCGAAAACTTCATTTTCTTCTCCTTAATATTAAAAATCAAAACTTATGTAACAATAATCATTATAACCTCATTATACCAACAAGTAAGACAATATTCAATAAATGATGAAAAAATTCTAAAGAATAATTTCAAATTTTTTAAAAATAAAAAAATACAAAATAACTCTTGCAATTTGACAAAGGGTTTGCTATAATTACTGTGAGTCATAGGAAGAAGTGTGTTTTTTTGAGTTTTATCCCTAAGCTTTTAAAACTATGACACTTATCAATTTTAGGCCTAAAGGCCAGTTAGGAGAATTTTTATGAAAAAGTTTTTCAAAAAATCTCTCGCTATCTGCTTAATGGCAGCCCTCGTGCTTAGTGCAATTATGGGCGCTATGGTAGTAAGCGCAGAGGGTGTTGTAGCAACTAAAGGAACTTTAACAGGTTCACTTCAGTTTAAGTATAACACACCAATTAATTTCGAAGAAGTTGCAGGTGCAACAGCTTACGGTGCAGAAGTTTACCGCACAGACATGGGTGCAAGTTCTGCAGTTGACGTTGAGTTTGATTCTATTGATACCGCAGTTGTTGGTATTTCTAACATCTCTCTCAACAACATCGATAAGAATTTCACATTCAAACCTTATGCAGTTGTATCAGGCGCTAAAGTTTACGCAGAAACTTTCACATCATCTTATGCCGAGTGGCTTATTATGAACAAGAACGGTGAAAGAGCAAATGCGGAAATCAACAATATCCTTGATACTGCCGCAACTGTTTTGGGCAAACAGCTTTATTACAATCACCAACCAAACTTAGAAGCTGCTCCCACAGTTGATGGCAAATGGGTTGCTGCAAACGCAGGCACTGCTGATGTTAAGGGTAGCTTTAACACTGCTGAAGGCAAAAACGCTTTACAGGTCGGTCTTGGTGTTGAATATCCTCAAGCACCTAACTATTTCCCTGCAGGTGATTTTGAAAACTTCACAAGCAACGGTAATATCACTGTAGAAACAAATCCCAACACGGCTTCAAATGCTTGGAAACTTCCTGCTAACAAATGGGTAGGAACAGGCACACCTATCACAGTTAAAGCAAACACACAATACAAAATCGAGTTAAAAGCTTGGTTAACCGGTAATATATATTTCCGTATGAGTTATAATGCAGAACCCAGCTCAAATGAGTATTCGGGCAGTGCGACCTACTCAACGGGTGGTATTCACTATAACGCATTCAACGGCGCAACAGGTTACCAAGAACTTACTGTTACATTCACAACAGGTTCTTCAACAGAACTTTACATGAGTGCTTATCAATTGGCTGGCGGCACATACATTGATGATATCACCGTTAGAGAAGCTGGAGCTGAGTTTGTTGAGCCCGCGCTTAACAACGGTTTTGATAGCAATGCATTATATTATGAATGGATTGGTCAGGGCAAAAATTTCACCGGTGTAGTAGGTACTTATGACGGTGGTAAAACTGCTTACGGCAGAAATCCCATCGATAACAGTATCACATGGGCTTGGTTATCAGGCAACGATATTTCTAACGGTACAAAATTCAACATTGAAGCTAACACATATTACACTTTCAGTGCTGATATTTATGTTCCGCAAGGAAAAACAATAGGCTTTGCTATTCATAATGGCGACGCTTATAATAATATTGACAATGATTCATTGGTTACCAGCAGATATTATGAATCAATCGACAACGGCAGTTGGAGAAGCATTTCTTGGATCTTCTATTCAGGTGAACATGAAGGTCAATATTGGTTAACTATTACCAATGGCGGAAACTTCACAGGCACAGCTGTTAACTCAATGGATAACCGTGTTCGTTATGACAGTGTTAAGATTATGCCTGTTTTAGTTAGCGCAGATGTTTACAAGCCCGCTTCAACAGAGGCGGACGCTACCGTTATGTTCGGCAGTAAAGACACACTTGCTGTTTCAATCAGCAACATCTCATTTGCCAACCTTGCAAAACAATATAAGGTTGTTCCTTATGTTGCAAATGAAAATGCTGAATTAGTTGCAGGCGAAGAAGTGGTTGCTTCTTATGCTGATTTCTTAGCACACGCTCTTAACAACGGTAATGACGGCCAGAAAGCTATCGCTTATGCAATCGTTAAGGCTTACAAAGCAGCTTACGGTGTAGACCTTGTTACTATTCAGGCTCCCGTAAACCTTATTGTTAACGGTTCTTTCGAAGAGGGAATTACCGGTTGGAAAACAGGTAAAACTTGGGAAGCAGACAACTATGTTGACTGGCATGTAGTTGAAGGCGAAGAAGCAACAGATGGCACACATTACATCGAAGCTTGTGCTAGCAATACAGCAAAATTCTGGCAGTGGGTTGAACTTGAGTCCAACACAAATTATAAACTTTCTGTAGATGTTTATTGCGATGATTCGGGTTGGGATCAGGTAAGACTTGAGCTCGGAAACGAAAACCGCGGTGTTGAACCTGATGGCGGAACAGCAATCGGTAACCAGCCCGGTACAGACGGTCAATGGACCACATTTACCTATAGCTTCAATTCAGGCAGCAACACATGGGCTGGTATTCGTATGACTGTTTCGGCTTGTGGCGAAGTACCCAGTAAGTACGACAACTTCAAGCTTATCGCTCAATAATCCTCTGATTATTGAAGTAAATATAAGGAGTGATTATAATTATGAAATTTGAAATGCCTAGAATCGACATTTTATCATTCAATATGAATGAAAATATCGCTGCAGACTTGGGCGATAAAGAAGAAATCGGCGGAGCAATTTTCGATTCCACCATTTTCTAATAAAAGTTAAAAGCATTAAGCGGCAACGGATTTCCCGTTGCCGCGTTTTTTTGTTTATAACCGTAGGGGCGATTCTTAATCGCCCTTACGGGTTGCCTCCCTCTGACGAGGGAGGTGGATTTTGCAAAGCAAAAGACGGAGGGAGAGAATAACTAAGGATTATATCGAAATTTACTATTTTTTCTCCCTCAGTTTCGCTAACGCTCAACAGCTCCCTCGTCAGAGGGAGCCTTTATAGAGTGAACAATGTCGATTGTGCACGGGCGGTCGAGGACCGCACCTACGATACACAGTGTAAACTGATAAAGGGCGATTGCGAATCGCCCCTACAGGTTGGGCCTTCGGTTTGCAAACCACAATCGTTATAAATGTTCTTGCTTTTTATAAAATGCTTTGATATAATAACAGTGTATATGTGTATATATAATCAAATTTTTCAAAAATAGCACCCCGATTTTAAAATAAAACCGAAAAGGAACGCTTATGAAATATAAAATTGCTGATTTGATTGTTGAAATGGAGCCTGATGAAAAAACTCGCATTCAGGCGGAGAAATATCTGACCGACCAAAACGCAAAGGTCGATATTTATGCCGTGGCTCAAAGCAGAAAGGAATATGAAGAGCGCAAATATAACGGCTCTTTCGAATCGTTCAGATATATAACCCTCGGTTCTTCTTTTTACCGCCATCTGCTTGATTTCGGCGGTTGTATGCTTCATTCTTCCGCGGTTGTGGTTGATGGCAAGGCTTATCTTTTCTCGGCCCCTTGCGGCACAGGGAAATCCACCCACACGCAGTTTTATCTTGAACTTTTCGGAAGCGACAGAGCGTTTATTATTAATGATGATAAACCTGCAATAAAACGCGGGGAAGACGGTAAGTTTTATGTTCACGGCACCCCTTGGAGCGGTAAGGATGATTTAAGCGCTGATACATCGGCTTTGCTGCAGGGTATCTGCTTCTTGCAACGCGATAAGGAAAACTGGATAAGAAGAATTGACCCTCAGGATGCGTTCATCAGAATGTATCACCAGTGCATTCGCAATCTCGATAAAGAATATATGGTTAAGCAACTCAATTTGTTCGAAGAAATAACCAAGAAAGTTCCGATTTTTGAAATGGGTTGCAATCCCACGGTTGATGCCGCAAAGGTGTCTTTTGGGGAAATGTCAAAGGCAGAAATTTAAGGGAGATTTCAGAAAATGAAAAGAAATGAAGAGTTTGTTTTAAGAGAATTGGCAGATAAAAACGTTTTAATTCCGTTTGGCAAAAAGGCGCTTGATTTCAACGGCGTTATAACCATTAACGATACCGCTAAATTTTTGTGGGAGAGAAGTGAAGACGAAATCGTTCCCGAAAAATTGGCAGATGCCTTGGTTGAGGAATTCGGCATTGATTTGAATACCGCAAACGAGGCGGTTAAGGTGTTTATTGAGCAGTTGAGGGAAGCCGGTTGCATCAATGAATGAGCGAATTGACCTGCGCGAAATGGAACCGCTGATTGAAGAAATGCTCGAAAAAAGCGGCAATGTTACGCTGACTGTTGCGGGAATGAGTATGCAACCGATGATTTATCATCGCCGCGATACCTTCACTCTCGAAAGACCCGAATTTCCTTTGAAGAAATATGATTTGCCGCTTTATAAGCGCGAGGACGGAAGCTTTATTCTTCACCGAATAATAAAGGTGCATAAGGATGGCAGTTATACCTGCCGAGGAGATAACCAAAGGCAAAAGGAATATCCCGTTTTAGAAAATCAGATTATCGGCGTGGTGGAAAAATTTACCCGAAACGGCAAGGAAATCGTGGTTGGGCGTTCGTTTGGATATTTTGTTTACACAAGAATGTGGGGTTTTTTGCGCCATTTTAAAAAGTATTATAAATATGTAGCGCCAATAATGAGAAAATTTAAAAGGTAAAAATTATACGGGCGGTCTTTGACCGCCCGTTGTTTTATGCAATGTGAATTGTACAATTCCGTAGGGGAGACCCTCGGTATCCCGTGCACAGTGTAAATTGATAACAGGCGATTACGAATCGCCCCTACGATGTACAATGTGGATTGATAACGGGCGGTTATCCGAAAACACAACATAAATGAATAATTTTGAATCGGGCACAATATATTGAAAACAGGACATACCCGCACCTCGTTTTTCGGCAAAGTGCACAAATTGGCTTGGAAAAATTTTAATAATTCACCTAAAAAAATACAAAAATTATTCTTGAAATTTGGAATGCGGTTTGTTATAATGATTATGAGTCATAGGGAGAAGTATGTTTTTTACGATGTCCCATTATACAACTTAATTCTATGGCACAAAAAAATATTTTGGCTAAACGCCAAGAGAGGAGAAAACTTTATGAAAAAGCTTTTCAAAAAGTCTCTCGCTGTCTGCTTAATGGCAGCTCTCGTGCTTAGTGCAATGATGGGTGCTATGGTAGTTAGCGCAGAGGGTGTTGTAGCTGCAAAAGGTGCTTTAACAGGTAACATTGCATTCGGTTACAATACCAAAATCAATTTTGAGCCGGTTGACGGCGCAACAGCTTACGGTGCTGAAGTTTACCGTACAGACAAGGGTGAAGGAAAAGCTGTTGATGTTGTTTTTGATTCAATCAACAAAGCAGTTGTTGGTATTTCCAACATCTCACTCAACAACATTAATAAGACATTCACCTTCAAACCCTACGCAGTTGTAGAAGAAGTTAAAGTTTATGCAGAAACTTTCACTTCATCTTATGCTGAGTGGCTTGTTTCAAGAAAAGATGGCGAAAAATTCAACGCTGAAGTTAACAACATTCTTGATACATATGCTGCTGTAACAGGTGAGACTGTTTACGAAGGTCAAGAAATTGACTTAGAAGCAGCTCCCGCAATTGGTGAAGAAGACAAATGGGTAGCTACAGAAGCAGGTAATGCTGAAGTTAAGGGTAGTTTCAACACTGCTGAAGGCAAAAACGCTTTACAGGTCGGTCTTGGTGTTGAATATCCTCAAGCACCTAACTATTTCCCTGCAGGTGATTTTGAAAACTTCACAAGCAACGGTAATATCACTGTAGAAACAAATCCCAACACGGCTTCAAATGCTTGGAAACTTCCTGCTAACAAATGGGTAGGAACAGGCACACCTATCACAGTTAAAGCAAACACACAATACAAAATCGAGTTAAAAGCTTGGTTAACCGGTAATATATATTTCCGTATGAGTTATAATGCAGAACCCAGCTCAAATGAGTATTCGGGCAGTGCGACCTACTCAACGGGTGGTATTCACTATAACGCATTCAACGGCGCAACAGGTTACCAAGAACTTACTGTTACATTCACAACAGGTTCTTCAACAGAACTTTACATGAGTGCTTATCAATTGGCTGGCGGCACATACATTGATGATATCACCGTTAGAGAAGCTGGAGCTGAGTTTGTTGAGCCCGCGCTTAACAACGGTTTTGATAGCAATGCATTATATTATGAATGGATTGGTCAGGGCAAAAATTTCACCGGTGTAGTAGGTACTTATGACGGTGGTAAAACTGCTTACGGCAGAAATCCCATCGATAACAGTATCACATGGGCTTGGTTATCAGGCAACGATATTTCTAACGGTACAAAATTCAACATTGAAGCTAACACATATTACACTTTCAGTGCTGATATTTATGTTCCGCAAGGAAAAACAATAGGCTTTGCTATTCATAATGGCGACGCTTATAATAATATTGACAATGATTCATTGGTTACCAGCAGATATTATGAATCAATCGACAACGGCAGTTGGAGAAGCATTTCTTGGATCTTCTATTCAGGTGAACATGAAGGTCAATATTGGTTAACTATTACCAATGGCGGAAACTTCACAGGCACAGCTGTTAACTCAATGGATAACCGTGTTCGTTATGACAGTGTTAAGATTATGCCTGTTTTAGTTAGCGCAGATGTTTACAAGCCCGCTTCAACAGAGGCGGACGCTACCGTTATGTTCGGCAGTAAAGACACACTTGCTGTTTCAATCAGCAACATCTCATTTGCCAACCTTGCAAAACAATATAAGGTTGTTCCTTATGTTGCAAATGAAAATGCTGAATTAGTTGCAGGCGAAGAAGTGGTTGCTTCTTATGCTGATTTCTTAGCACACGCTCTTAACAACGGTAATGACGGCCAGAAAGCTATCGCTTATGCAATCGTTAAGGCTTACAAAGCAGCTTACGGTGTAGACCTTGTTAAAGTTCAAGGCCCTGTAAACCTTATTGTTAACGGTTCTTTCGAAGAGGGAATTACTGGTTGGAAAACAGGTAAAACTTGGGAAGCAGACAACTATGTTGACTGGCAAGTAGTTGAAGGCGAAGAAGCAACAGATGGCACACATTACATCGAAGCTTGTGCTAGCAATACAGCAAAATTCTGGCAGTGGGTTGAGCTTGAAGCTAATACCGATTATAAATTCTCTGTTGACGTTTACTGCGGTGACCCCGGTTGGGATCAGGTAAGACTTGAGCTCGGAACTGAAAATCGCGGCGTTGAACCTGATGGAGGTACAGCAATCGGTAACCAGCCCGGTACAGACGGTCAGTGGACCACATTCACTTATAGCTTCAACTCAGGCAGCAACACATGGGCAGGTTTCCGTATGACAGTTTCGGCTTGTGGTGAAAAGCCGGCTAAATACGATAACTTCAAGCTTATCGCACAATAATCCTCTGGATTTGATATTATATAAGGAGTGATTATGATTATGAAATTTGAAATGCCTAAATTTGATATGTATTCATTCGACATGAATGAAAACATTGCTTTAATGGCAGAAGATGAAGAAAACATTGGTGGCGGACTCACCGGTTCATCAATCTTCTAATTAAAGATTTAAACTAATAGAATTGGCAACGGATTTTCCGTTGCCAATTTTTCTTTTATATTGGTAATTTCAAAGTATAATTTGCAAGAAATACTAAAGTTTTCTGTTTGTTATTTTGTGGGTAGGTAATCAACTACCCGCATTTTATATTTTTTGAAAAAACGGGCAGAATAAAAATAGTAAAATTTCAGTTAAGGAGAAAAAATAATGAAAAAGCAAAAATTCCCTAAAGAACCGTCGGTTTTTGCACCCGCCGATTTGCCCGAAACTGCAGAGGCGATGGTTAACAAATATGGCACCTATGAGATTCAGTCCACCGCCGAAACCGAAAACCAATACCCCGCAATAGCACAAGGCTTTAACAAAAAAATCATTGAAACCAACTGTGATAACCCACGCAAAAACCCGCCCGATGAAACAAAACAGCAGGGCGAGATTTAATTTGTGAATAAGCGGTGCATATTGACCCGCCAACTCTTGACAAATCGCCTTTTTAGTTTTATAATAATCATATAATATAAACTAGGAAACTTATGTTTTGGAGGAATTAAAAATATGATTAGTGCAGGCGATTTCAGAAACGGCGTAACCTTTGAGGAAGACGGTAACGTTCTTCAGGTTGTTGAATTCCAACATGTTAAACCCGGTAAAGGTGCCGCTTTTGTTAGAACAAAAACAAAGAATGTAATTACAGGTGCGGTTATTGAAAAGAGCTATAACCCAACTGCTAAATTCCCCACCGCTTTTATTGAGCGCAAGGATATGGAATATTCTTATTCTGATAGCGGACTTTATTACTTTATGGATCAGGAAACCTATGATATGGTGCCTATCAACGAGAGCGATTTAGGTGATAACTTCAAGTTCGTTAAAGAAAACATGATTTGTAAGATTCTTTCTTACAAGGGCAATGTTTTCGGCGTTGAGCCACCAACATTTGTTGAATTAGCAGTTACTCAGACCGACCCCGGTTTTGCAGGTAACACCGCAACTAACGCTACCAAACCCGCTACACTCGAAACAGGTGCTGAAATTCGCGTGCCTTTATTCATTAACGAGGGCGATATGGTTAGAATTGATACACGCACAGGCGAATATATGGAACGCGCATAAGGAGAATTTTTAATATGGATATTTGTGAAAAGATTGCTTACATTAAGGGCTTGGCTGAAGGCTTAGGTCTTGATGAAACCACTAAGGAAGGCAAGGTTCTTGCTGCTATTATCGACCTTTTGGGCGATATCACAGAAGAAATTTGCGATATTGAAGACGGTTGCGATGAGCTTATGGAGCAAATCGATGCTGTTGATGAAGATCTCTCTGCATTGGAAGAAATCATCTATGAAGATGATGAAGAAGACGAAGAAGACGATGATGACATCGTTGATGATGAGGTTTATGAAATTGAGTGCCCCGCTTGCAATGATATTATTTATCTTGACAGCGAGATGCTCGCAGAGGAGGGTATGACCTGCCCCAACTGCGGAACCGATTTGGAATTTGATTTCGATTTTGATTGCGAGTGCGGTTGCGATGAATGCGACTGTGGCTGTGAATCAGACGAGACAGAAGAATAAAATTTTAAGGGCTGTCTTGCGACAGCCCTATTTTAAAATATTGAGGATTTTTATTGATGATTGAAGCTTTAAATAAATTAGACTCAAGGCTCAGATATGAAATAGCCGAAGCCCCACAAAAAAGCGTTTCTGTTATTGTGGTTGCGGCAGGCTCTTCAAGCAGAATGCAGGGTGTGAACAAGCAGCTTTTAGAGATAAATTCGGTGCCCGTTATCATTAAAACCTTGCTTTGCTTTGAAGCCTGCGCGGCGGTTAAAAGCATTGTGCTTGTAACCCGTAGCAATGATATTTTCGAAATGCAGCGGCTCACACAAAAATTCGGAATTTCAAAGCTTAGCGACATTGTTTGCGGCGGAAACAGCCGTCAAGAATCGGTGCTGAACGGTCTTGAGAGAGTGAAAAGTGAAGAGCTTGTGCTTATTCACGATGGCGCCCGTCCCTTTGTTTCGCAAAGTGTGATTTCGAGGGTTATAAATGCCTTGGAAAAATGCGATGCGGTAACCTGTGCGGTGAAGCTCAAGGACACTATCAAGCAGATTGATAAAAGCGGCAAGGTGATTAAAACTATTGACAGAGACTCGCTCGTTTCGGTGCAGACTCCGCAAGGGGTTAATGCTGAGAAATATCGGGCAGCGCTAAAAAAGGTTGGCGATGTTTCTGCTTTTACGGATGACACCTCAATTATGGAGGCTGCGGGGTATAGTGTGTGCACAGTTGAAGGAAGCTATAAAAACATAAAAATCACAACGCCTGAGGATATCGCTTTGGCGGCGGCTTTGGAGGAAGAAGAATGAGAATAGGCCACGGATATGATGTTCACAGACTCGTTGAGTGCAGAGAACTGATTTTGGGTGGGGTTAAGGTGCCTTTTGAATTGGGGCTGCTTGGCCACTCTGATGCAGATGTGCTCTTGCATGCTGTTTGTGATGCCTTGCTTGGCGCTGCGGCGCTCGGCGATATTGGCAAGCACTTTCCTGATAATGATAATTCACTCAAAAATATTGACAGCCGAATTTTGCTTCGAAAAACTGTTGAGATGCTAACCGAAAAAGGCTATAAAATTGGCAACATTGATGCAACAATTATTGCGCAAAAGCCAAAGCTTAAGGATTTTATATCGCAGATGGTTGAAAACATTGCAAACGACTGTGGTATTGCAAAGGAAAATGTGAATGTTAAAGCCACCACCGAGGAGGGTCTTGGATTTACAGGCGAAATGCTTGGCATATCGGCTCACGCGGTGTGCATAATTGAGTAATATTCGCCGATTTATCACCATAGTATTATTTAGGTGATAAGTTTGCGGTTATTTGTTACATTATCAAAAAAGAGCCTTGCGATAATGCTCGCGGCGGTTGTTTTATGTGTCATAATCACGGGCAGGGTTTATTCGGTTAAGCTTTCCAGAATCGAGGGCTCAACCAATGCTCAGCGTGTGGAATATCTTGAAAGCCTTGGCATAAATGTTGATAGCACTGATGTTACCTTCAAGCAAACGGTTATTCCATCGGATTTTAGCGATGTTTATAAGCAATATAACAAGCTGCAGAAAAAGGCGGGGTTTGATTTATCGCGCTATAAGGGAAAGCCCGTTAAGGTTTATACCTATTTTTTAAACGACACGACCGAGGTGCACCTTATTGTGCAGAACGGTTGCATAATCGGTGGCGATATCGCCGATATAAGATTAGATGGCGAAATGAAACCGCTTTTGAATCAAAAATGAGAGTAATGAATGTATGAAATTGGAAAGATTAGATAAAATAATATCATTACAATTCAATATTTCCCGAAGTGTTGCCCGAAAAGCAGTGTTTTCGGGAAGGGTTACGCTTGGTGGACAAGTGGTGAGAGACCCGTCGATGAGGCTTAACCCCGAAGAGTCCGATATTTGTTATGAGGGACAGGCAGTTGAATATAAAAAATATATTTATATCGTTATGAACAAGCCAAAGGGCGTGCTTTCGGCCTCGAATGACAAGCGAAGAGAAACGGTGGTTGATTTGGTGCCCGAAAGGCTCAAGCGAAACAATCTTTTCCCTGTTGGCAGACTCGACCGCGACACAACGGGGTTGCTTATTATAACCGATGACGGCGACTTTGCGCACAACGCGATTTCACCCAAGAAAAAGGTTAGCAAAACATACATTGCCGAGCTTGACGGCGCAGTTACAGATGATATGATAAAACTATTTGCCGAGGGTGTTACCTTGGCGGACGGTACGGCTTGTGCATCGGCGAAGCTCGAGAGGGTCGGTGAAACAGAGGCTAAAATCACCATCACCGAAGGAAAATACCACCAAATAAAGCGCATGTTCGGTGTGGTGGGTCTTGGAGTGAACAACTTAAGGCGAGTTTCGTTCGGAGGGCTTCAGTTACCCGAGGATTTAGACGAGGGCGAATGCCGAGAGCTCACTTCTGAGGAATTTGCTTTGATTATTGATAAATAGTATGCATACTTAACAAAACATTCACTATAATATTGGATATATTTTGCATAGCAATTTTTAAAGTATTTTGTTATAATGTTTAAACGTAAGATAATTTTATTTTTTAGGAGGCATTTGTAATGGCAAGCTTATCTTTGCGTAATGTTTACAAAAAGTATCCCGGCGGCGTTACCGCTGTTTCTGATTTCAATCTTGAAATCAAGGATAAAGAATTTATCATTCTTGTTGGTCCTTCAGGTTGTGGTAAGTCGACCACTCTCAGAATGGTTGCAGGTCTTGAAGAGATTACTGACGGTGAGGTTTACATCGGCGACCGTCTCGTTAACGACGTAGCACCTAAGGATCGTGATATAGCAATGGTGTTCCAGAACTATGCACTTTATCCTCATATGACTGTTTATGACAACATGGCTTTTGGTCTTAAGCTTCGTAAAACTCCGAAGGAAGAAATCAAGCGCCGTGTTGAAGAAGCTGCAAGAATTCTTGACATTGAGCATTTGCTCGAGCGTAAGCCTAAGGCTTTGTCAGGTGGTCAGCGTCAGCGTGTGGCTTTGGGCCGTGCTATCGTTCGTGAGCCTAAGGTATTCTTGCTTGACGAACCTCTTTCAAACTTGGATGCTAAGCTTCGTGCACAGATGCGTACCGAGATTTCAAAGCTCCACCAGAGACTTGGTACAACATTCATTTACGTTACACACGACCAGACCGAAGCTATGACAATGGGTACTCGTATCGTTGTTATGAAGAGCGGTCTTATCCAGCAGGTTGATACACCTAACAATCTTTATCTCTATCCTTGCAACCTCTTCGTTGCAGGCTTCATCGGTTCTCCTCAGATGAACTTTATCGAGTGTAAGGTTCTTAAAGAGGGCGAAGATTTCTTCGTTGAGTTTGGCTCTGAAGACACCAAAACAAGAGCAGGTGTTAAGTATAAGATTAAGCTTCCTGCAGAGAAGAACAAGGATGACCGTTTAGTTCCTTATATTGACAAGGAAGTTATTATGGGTATCCGTCCTGAGAACGTTCACAACGAGGAAGATTTACTTGTTACCTTTAAAGATGGTCTTGTTGAGGCTAATGTTGAAGTTACAGAACTTATGGGTGCTGAAACCTACCTCTATATGAACTGCGAAGGTCAAGCAATCAATGCTCGTGTTGCTCCTACAAACACAGCTAAACCCGGTGACAAGATTGAAATCGCTCTCGAGCCTGCAAAGATTCACCTCTTTGATAAGGACACAGAGATTACAATCACAAACTAATGAATATTTTAAAGAGCGCCTTATAGGCGCTCTTTTTTTGGAGATACTCTTTAATGAGTATCTTTTTTTATGTACAAAATATCTTTGCAAACTTTTAATGTCGAAAAAATCCCAAAAAAGCTTTAAATTTTTAAAAATCTGTTCAAATTTTTAAGCTTTTGCAACCAAAGGTTGCGAAAATATCAATGTAAAGTTGCTTGAAGAATAGTTTTCTATTTGCTATTATATAATTAAAAGTATCGGATTTAAGAAAGAGGTTTTTATATGACAATAGGAGAGAAGATAACGAGTCTTAGAAATGCTGCCAATATTTCCCAAGAACAGCTTGCTGAAAAAATCTCGGTTTCGAGACAGTCGGTTTCTAAATGGGAGATGGATCAGGCGGCTCCTCAAATAGACAAAATCGTGCAGCTTTGCGAATTGTTTGATATTTCTACCGATGAATTGCTTCACGATAAAATCGCTATAAAGAAAATTTCTACTTCAAAAAACAAATATTTCGGAACTGACGGTTTTCGCGGCGAAGCAAATATGGGACTCACCTCAATGCATGCTTACAAGGTGGGCAGATTCCTTGGTTGGTATTATTCCTCCGAGCTTTCGGGTTGCACAAAGGCTAATTACCGTCCCCGCATAGTAATAGGTAAGGACACCCGCCGTTCAAGCTATATGCTAGAATATTCGCTCGTGGCAGGAATCACCGCTTCGGGTGCAGATGCATATATGCTTCATGTTACCACAACTCCGAGTGTTTCTTATGTTACACGCCAGGATGAGTTCGATTGCGGAATTATGATTACTGCATCGCACAATCCTTTTTATGATAACGGCATCAAGGTTATTAATCGCTATGGCGAGAAGCTTGATGATAGCACAACTGCGCTGATTGAAGCTTATCTTGATGGAGACTTAAAGGCACTAGGCGTGGCGGGCAATGATTTGCCTTTGGCGGTGCGAGAAAAAATCGGTTGCATTGTTGACCATGTTGCAGGAAGAAATCGCTATGTTGGTTATCTTATCTCGCTCGCATCAAATTCCTATAAAAAGCTCAGAATCGGTCTTGATTGTGCAAACGGTGCTTCTTGGATGATTGCAAGATCTGTTTTCAGTGCGCTCGGTGCGCAAACATTTATTATCGGTGCAGAGCCTGACGGCCTTAATGTTAACAACAACTGCGGTTCAACACATATAGAAAACCTTTGCCGCCTTGTTAAAGAGCAGCATCTTGATTTAGGATTTGCTTTTGATGGCGACTGCGACCGCTGTATTGCCGTTGATGAAAACGGAAATGTTGTTGATGGTGATGCAATGCTTTATATACTTGGCAAAAGACTTAAATCTCGCGGTATGCTTAACGGCGACACTGTTGTTGCGACCGTTATGTCTAATAGCGGACTCTTTGAAAGCCTTAAGGATGTGGGTATTCGCTGTGAGCAGACAACTGTTGGCGACCGCTTTGTATATGAATGTATGCAACAGAATGATTATTGCCTTGGAGGAGAGCAATCGGGACATATTATACTCAAAAAATATGCTACCACAGGCGATGGACTTCTTACAGCAATAATGATTACAGAAGAAATTTGTGATACGAAAAGCTCGTTAGCTTCTTTGGCAGAGCCTGTGAAATGTTATCCTCAATATATAAAAAATATTCGCGTTAAGGATAAGGCCGCAGTGCTTTCGGATAGTGAGGTGCTTTCGGCTCGTGAGAAGGTTGAAGAGCTTATTGCAGGAAAGGGAAGAGCGTTACTCAGACAAAGCGGCACAGAACCGGTTATACGCGTTATGATTGAGGCAAAAACACAAGAAAAATGCGAAGAATATGCAGATATCATTGCAAATAAAATAATCGAAAGAGGTCATAGCGTTGAATAGAATGGTTAAAACGAGAGAGCTGTTTGAATGCAATACAGAATATTTAAAGCCGCTTTTCGATTCTTATGAATACCCTTGGGAGATACTGCCCAATATCAAGGACTATATACTCGCGCTTATCGAAGAGGGTATAGAAGGCTACACGCTTCTTAAAGAAAATGTGCTTATAGGGGAAAATGTGAAAATATATCCCACCGCCGTTATTGAAGGACCCACCATTATCGGAAGCGGAACCGAAATAAGACCTGGGGCATTTTTAAGGGGCTCTGTTATCACGGGCGAAAACTGTGTTATAGGCAATTCAAGTGAGCTTAAAAACTGCGTTTTGCTTGAGAAGGTTCAGGTTCCGCACTATAACTATGTTGGGGATTCTGTGCTTGGAAACCGCGCTCATATGGGTGCAGGGTCTATATGCTCAAATCTTAAATCAGATGGCAAGCCCGTTGTTATAAAGGGTGAAACAAATTACGAAACAGGGCTTCGCAAAATAGGCGCAATTTTAGCCGACGGCGCAGATATAGGCTGCGGTTGTGTTTTAAATCCGGGAACAGTTATCGGAAAAAACACATCGGTTTATCCGCTCAACGCATTAAGAGGTGTATTCCCCGCCGATTCCATTGTAAAATCACCCGAGAATATAGTTTTACGTAGATAGTAAAAAGCACACTCTTTTTTAGAGTGTGCTTTTAAATTTTAGTCTTTTTTATATTCCGCGGGCGATACGCTATACACCTTTTTAAAAGAATGGCTGAAGCTATAAACATCGGGGAAGCCCGACATTTTTGCTATTTGTGAAATCGAATAGATTTCCGTTTTTAAAAGAAGCGCCGCAAAGGAAAGCCTTTTTTCTATAATATATTGTCTTGGTGTGTTGCCGTAAATTTCCTTGAAAAGAGTTGTGAACCTTCGTTCACTTAAATTGCAAAGCTCTGCTAAATGCTTGTTTGTGATTTCCTCTTGGGTATAGTTTTCTTCAATATAATCGTAGGCCTTTTTAATTTTATTTCTAATGCCCGAATTGTGATATTTTTTTTCTTCAAGACTATTTATAATACTGAAAAGCTTATACATTTCGGACATACAAAAAAATCGGTTCCCATCATCCTCTATATTTTTATGCGCAATTAATCTTTCAAATATTTTTCTGATTTGCGGAAGATTGGTGCAATCGATATAAAAGCTTTCGCAGTCAACCTCGCCCGTGAAGGCAATGCAGGGGCTCTTAGAATTTGTTCTCGAATAAACATCATACGGTATATCCTTATGAAGAAACATTAATGTGCCGCTACGAATTTCATATTTTTTTCCGTTTATAACATGCGTTTCATCTGAAACATAATCATATGCGAGGTGGTGCACGGGTCTTGGCGCAGGCGTGTGCCAAGAGGCCTTTTCACACTCGTTCATATAGATATTAACTATTTTATCGATATTAAAAAACTTCATATTATCACCAATAAAATTTTAACAAACATTTTTCAAAAAAGCAATATTTATTTCCGTTTTTTGCAAATTTTCTGCTTTTGCTATTGCGCTAACGGGCGTTAAGGAGTAATATGCAAGTGTGGATTAGAAATGTTTGATCTCTTTAAAAAACTCAATAGGGGGAAAGGCTATGGCAGAATTAAAAGGAAAGCGCGTGGATTTCACACCGCTGCATCTTGAATTAAAGGAATTTTACGGTGAGCAGGATTTTAAAGCTCGCGATTTTAACGAGTTTTGTTCCAATGAACTCGAAAAAAGAGTAAACGATGATATGTCCTCTTTTACCCAAAAGGGAATTCAATATGAAACCATTGCCGAATTATGCCCAGTTGCATTATTCAAAAATTCTTCATTCTATTATGAAATAGGAACAATGAGTTCGTTGTGTAACGGACACGGCGAAAATGCTTCTACCGCAAAGGTGCAAGGCTTGGTTCATCCGGGCGGCTGGGTTTACAGAAGAAATAAGCATTTATTTATAGATGTTGACCCCGTTTTATATAAAAAATCCCGTTCGGAGTTTTATGAGTGGAGTGCCGACTACGGCGACCCGAGATTCCACAAAGCCTTTAATATGGAGCCTGCGTTAACCAAGGGACTAAAAGGCGTTTATGAGGATGTTAAAAGCAGAATTACCGATGAATGCACCGAAAAGGAAAGAGATTTTCTTGAAAATATGTGCAAAGGTCTTTTGGCAATGAAAACCATTAGCGAAAAGTTTTCAAAAAGGGCAAAGGAAATGCTTAAAACCGCTACCGATGAGGCCGAAATAAAACGACTCGAAAGAATTGCGGAAGCCGCTGCGCGTACCCCTTGGGAAGTGCCTCAAAACTTTTGGGAGGCGCTTAATGCTGTTTTCTTCCTCGATAAAGTGATGGGTGGACTTGAGGGCGTTGCTATTGAGACAATGGGCAGACTTGACTGTTTGCTTAATCCCTTTTACGAGAAAGACATTGAGAACGGTGTTATCACAAGAGAAAAAGCGTATGACTTAATAGCGGAATTTTTGCTCACTTGGGATGCACACCATAACCATGAAAGAAATATAGGAATGATTACACAAGAAGGTGCTACCTATACTCTCGGCGGTTGTGATAAGGAAGGAAATCCCGTTTTCAATGAAATGACCAAAATGTTCTTAGAGGCTACAAGTGAGCACAAAATAATAAACCCCAAAATAATGTGCCGCTATTCTGCAAGCTCGCCTAAAGAATATATCGACCTTTTAAACCACGATGTTTTAAGGGGAACTTCAACAATTCAGTATCAGAATGATGATGCATTTATCCCTGCACTTTTAAAGATAGGTGTGGAACTGCCCGATGCCAATAACTATCATTTATTGGGTTGTTGGGAGCCTGCTATTGAAAACGCAACCAATGAACACTGCACATATATGTATCTTCTCAAAATTTTCGAGCGTTCAATATATAATGATTCTACCCACGAAGAAATTAAGATTTTACCTATCGAAGATGCAAAAAGCTTTGAAGAGGTATATGATATAACCATTCAAAATTTCAGAACTGTGCTTGAATACAAGTTCAACGCCACATATAAAGGCAGAGCAGTCTGGGAACAGGTTGACCCGCTTATGCTTGTATCCTCTGCAATGAGCAGCTGCCTTGATAAGAAAAAGGACTGCACGGGCGGCGGCGCAAAATATCAGATTGATGACCAGATTTTTGCGGGCGTGCCTAATGTGGTTGACTCTTTATTGGTTATTAAAGAGCTCTGCTTCGATAAAAAGGTTTGCACCTTGAAAGAATTGCTTTCGGCAGTTAAAAACAACTGGGAAGGTGCAGAGGATTTAAGAAAACAAGCACTTGGCTGTAGCTTCTGGGGCGATGAGAAAGAGGTTAGCGGCAAAATGATGGGAAGCCTTGTGCACGATTTGTATGAGATTTGCGATACTCTTCCTTGCCTTTATGATGGAAAGGTTGCCGTTGGTTTCATGCTCTTCTTGGAGGTATTCCGCGAAGCCAAGCACTTGCGCGCAACCCCTGATGGCAGAAGAAATTTCGAGCATTTCGCTCGCGGACTTACACCCTCAGGCTTGCATCAGATTAATTCTCCGACGAGCTTGATTAACTCGCTTAAATATGTTGATTCAAGCGAAGTGGCAGGTAACAGCGCAATTAACTTGACTTTACCCTTCACACCCGCACACAAGGATGTATTCTCGGCTTTTGTTAAAACAACTGCTGACTCTGCGGCAGAAGCGGTACAAATAAATTGCGTTACAAAGGAAACCCTTTTAGATGCACGAAAGCACCCTGAGAATTATTGCGATTTGGTAATACGCGTTTGCGGTTATTCTGCAAGGTTTGTAACCCTTGATGAAAGAATTCAGGATGATATAATAAGCAGAAATTTCTATACAATTTAAAAATAGAAACGGCAGGAAACTGCCGTTTCTATTTTTTGTGTGAAATTGGCAAAACACATAAAGGTTGAAAAAATTCAATAAATATGGTATCATATCATATATCATTTATTTCGGAGGCTTTTTATGATAAATACCGAAAGATTATGTTTGGGTTGTATGAATGACAACGGCGGCGAGAAAATTTGTCCCGTTTGCGGATATGATTCCACACAGCATAACCCCAGTGATTGTTTACCCACAAAATTCGTTATTAAAAACCGTTATTATTTAGGGAAAGTTGTTTCTATAAACGGCGAGGGTATTACATATATCGCTTGGGATAAGGCAAACGATGCCGTTGTGAGTGTTAAAGAATATTTCCCGAAGGGCTTTGCACACCGTAATCCTGATAAAACCGTTAGCATTATAAGTGGCGGAGAATATACCTTTAACGAAGGCTTATTGGAATTTATGGAAATAAACAAAGTGATTATGGATTCCGATTTGCCGGCACTCATTCCTGTTATCGATGTTTTCGAAGAAAACGGAACTGTGTTTGCGGTTAGTGAAAATATTCAGGGCATAACACTCGAAAAGTTTTTGGAGAAAAATGGTGGAATTTTAAAGTGGGGCCAAGTGAGAGCCTTGTTCTTGCCGCTTATTGACACAATAAAGGGTATGAATGATCTTGGCATTATTCACAGAGGAATTTCCGCTCAAACTATAATTGCAAGCCGAGATGGAAAATTCCGCATAACCGACTATAGAATAAGAAAACAAAGGCTCGATAATTCCGAACAGGAAAGCGAGCTTTATGCGGGCTATTCACCAATCGAGCTTTACGGCTTTGAGGATATGCATGATGACACCTATACCGATGTTTACGGTATAAGTGCAGTGCTATTTAGAGTGCTTATCGGAAATGTGCCCGCGGCAGCAACCGTGCGAATTCAAAACGATGCTATGAGCATTCCCGCGAGATTTGCAGAAGAGCTTCCGCGTCATGTTTTGGCTTCTCTTGCAAATGGCTTGCAGGTGTTGCCCGAAAAGCGCACACGCGATATCGAAACCTTTAAAAATGAGCTGGTTTACGGCGAAATAAACGAGGCTAAAGAGGTTAAGAGACCGAGTAAGAAAGCGACTGCCGAAGAAGAGGTGGAAGCGCCCAAGAAAAAGAAGGGCGGCTCTGCAAAATATGCTGTTATTTCGGCTGTGAGCACAGCGCTTGTGTTTGCGGTTATAGCGGCGGTTTTGGTTTTCGGCGTATTTAGAGATGAGATTTTCCCGCCTAAAGAAGACCCCAATTCAAGCGAAGAGGTAATCATTGATGCGCCCGAGGTTGATAATTTGGGCGATATTGAAAGTGGCGCAGAGGTAACTGCCAAACAATATTCTGTGCCCGACCTTAAGGGTAAATTCTATCAAGAAATAATTGAAAACGATGATTATGAGATGTTTGAGTTTGTAATCAGTGATAAGGCGGAGTTTTCTCAAGAGGTTGAGAAGGGCGCCGTTTGCGGACAATCGGTTGCGGCAGGAACTCAGGTTGTGCGCGACACCAAGATTGAGCTTGTGCTGAGCCTCGGTAAAAAAGAGGTTAAGGTGGCAAATGTTATCGGTCTTGATGAAATTAATGCAAAACTTGAACTTTTGAAACAGGGCTTCCTTTATCAGAATATCGAAGTTCTCGAAAAATATGATGAGGAAAAGGAACCCGGTGTTGTGGTTGACCAACAACCCAAATATAATGAAGAGGTAAATACTAATACCTCAATTAAGATTTATATTAATTCATACAAGGGAAATGAGAATTTAGAGGGTACTTCAAGCGAAAGATAAATAATGCTTGATTTTTCAAAAAAAGTGTGATATAATCTTTACAGACTAAAGAAAGGTGAGTGGGGCAACCCGCTCACTTTTGTTTTACTTGATTTGCAAGGCAAAAAAATACTGTTCAAACAGGAGATGAGAAAATGGCAAACGCTGCCGAGAGGGTTTATGAGCTTATTAAAGAAACCGTTGAAACGCAGGGTGTGGAACTCTGGGATGTTCGTTTTCTTAAAGAGGGCGCATCGTGGTATTTAAGGGTTTTTATTGATAAGAGTGAGGGTATTACTATTGATGACTGCACCAATGTTTCCCACGCGATAGACCCCATAATTGATGAGGCCGACCCTATTGACAAGGCCTATTATTTAGAGGTTTGCTCTCCGGGTCTTGAAAGAGAGCTCACACGCCCCTTCCATTATGAAAAGGTTGTGGGCCAAAAGGTAAGGGTTAAACTTTATAAAGCGATAGACGGTAAAAAAGAATTTACAGGATTACTTGAGCTTAAAAACGAGGGAATTATCCTTAAAACAGAAGAAGCAGAGCTTGAGCTTTCCTATAAAGATATATCAAAAGCAAATTTATGCGATTTTGAATAAAACAGCAGCAAGTGTTTGGAGGAATTAAGAAAAATGGCTAAAGGTAGAAAAAGTGTTAAAAAGGAAATGGATTACGCAGAGTTTTTCGAAGCGCTAAAGCTTATGGAAGAAGAACGCGGAATACCGCAGAAATTTATTGCAGAAAAAATTGCAGAGGCTATAGTTGTTGCGGCTCGTAAGGACTATGGCGGAGATGATGTTGTTTCTTGTGTTATTGATACCGAAAACAAGGTGTTCTCTGTAACTGCACGCAAGGAAATTGTTGAAGAGGTTGAGAATCCCTTCACACAAATAACCCGTGAAGAAGCTGCAAGGCTTGACCCTCAGAGCGTGGAGCAGGGCTTTGTTGAAATTAAGCTCGACCCCAGAAAATTCGGCAGAGTTGTGGCTCAAAATTCTAAGAACAACTTCCGTCAGGGAGTTAGAGAAGAAGAGCGCGGTCAAACCTTGGCTGAGTTCCAAAGCTACAACCGTGAGCTAGTTACTGCTGTTGTTCAAAAGATTGACCCTAAAACAGGCAACGCTATTTTGAGCATTGGCCACAGTGATGCAACACTTCCTAAGCTCGAGCAGGTTCCGGATGAGATTTTAAAAGAAGGCGACCATATCAAGGTTTATGTGGTTGATGTTAAGGATACCGAACGCGGTGCCAGAATTATGCTCTCGAGAACACACCCGAATCTTGTAAGACGCTTGTTTGAGACCGAGGTTCCCGAAATATTTGACGGAACAATAGAAATTAAAGCTGTATCCCGTCAAGCAGGCTCAAGAACCAAGATTGCGGTTTACTGTCAAGACCCCGAAATCGATCCCGTTGGCGCTTGTATCGGCCCTAAGGGTGTTCGTGTTAACAAGATTGTTGAAGAGCTCGCAGGAGAAAAAATCGATATTGTTAAATATAGCGAAAACCCTGTTGAATTTATTTCAGAAGCACTTTCTCCCGCAAAGGTTGTTTCGGCTGAGATACTCAGCGAAGAACCTAAGGTTTGCAAGGTTAGTGTTCCCGAAGCACAGCTATCACTTGCTATCGGTAACAAGGGACAGAATGTTCGACTTGCCGCTAAGCTTACAGGCTGGAAGATTGATATTCACCCCGAAAGCGGATTTTTTGGTGAATAGAAAAATAGAATTTATATAAATATATATTTTGGAAGGAGTTTCTTATGGCTGCAAAAAAAATACCCATGAGAATGTGCACCGGCTGCAGAGAAATGAAGCCTAAAAAAGAACTTGTGAGAGTTGTTAAAACAACCGAAAATGAAGTCAAGCTTGATTTAACGGGCAAATTAAACGGCAGAGGCGCTTATATATGCAAAAATAAGGAATGTTTGGCTAAAGCTCAAAAGACAAACGCGCTCTCACGCGCTTTTGAAATGGCGGTATCCGAAGAAATATATAATCAGCTTGAAACGGAGCTTGGGAATATTGAATAATAAAATTATTTCTCTTTTAGGGTTTGCGGCCAAGGCCGGAAAATTGAGCTTCGGCTTTGATATGACCGCCCAAGCCATAAAAAGAAAAAAATCAAAACTTATTGTTATAGCAAACGATGTTTCCGAAAAAAGCAAAAAAGAAATTTTGTTTTTTAAAGGAGAACAGAAAACAGAGGTTATTACGCTTGAGACGGTTAGTATAGCCGAGTTATCCAAAGCGGTTGGAAAAAAATGCGGAATAATTTCTGTTAACGATGAAGGCTTTGCCCAAGCGTGTTTAAAGGCACGAATTGAAGGAGGAATTGCGAATGACAAATAAATACAAGGTAAGTGACCTCGCTAAAGATTTTAATATGCAATCTAAGGAAATGACCGAGATTGTAAAAAGTGCTACCGGTGCAGAAAAGAAATCGGGAGCAACACTAAACGAGCAAGAAATCAGTGCGGTTTTCTTTTATATAACAGGCGAAAATTCTGTTAAAAATTTCGATGCTTATTTTGCAACGGGTGAGGAATCCCGCGAAAAGGCAAAAAAGGCAAGGGAAGAAGAAAAAAATAAGAAATTGCTTGAACAAATGGCAATTTTAGAGCAGTTAAAAGCAGCCGCTGCTGCACAAAACGGCGAAACAAAGGCTGAGGAAAAAACAAAGGCTCAAAAGAGTGAGAAGAGCGTTGAGCCCAAAAAGGCTGAGCCTAAAAAAGCAGAGCCCCAAAAGGCTGAGCCAAAGGCTAAAGCACCTGAGAAAAAGGCTACAGAGAAGGTAGAAGCAAAAGCAGAAAAGGCAGCCCCCAAAGAGTCTAAAAAGGAAGAAAAGGCTGTGGCAAAAGAGCACAAGCCTTCTGATCCTAAGCCATTTACTTCACAGAAAAAGGATAAAAAACCCGGTGAGGCACCCAACAGAGGTCCCGCCGAGATTCGTCATGTTGATACACGTACCTCAAACGTTAATATTGACAAATATAACGAAAAATATGAGAGTATTGCACCTGCTAACTCAATGAGAGATAACTATTCGAGAAAGCAGAAAATTAAGCAAAAATCTCAGGATTATAAGCGTCCTCAAGGTGCAAAACGCGAGACCGAGGCTGACAAAATGCGCCGTATGCAGCTTGAGCGCATAAAGAAAACACCTATCACAGTAACCGTTGGCGATGAAATTACGGTAGGTGAGCTTGCTGCAGCAATGAAAAAGACCGCTGCCGAGGTTATTAAGGAGCTTATGAAGCTCGGTATGCTTGCAACTGTTAATCAGGTGATTGATTACGATACCGCTGAAATCGTGGTAACCGAAATGGGTGCTAAAATTGAGAGAGCGGTTGTTGTTACAATTGAAGAGCAAATTATGGATGATACTGAGGATAATGCAGAAAACCTTAAGCCCAGAAGTCCTGTTGTTGTTGTAATGGGCCACGTTGACCACGGTAAAACCTCACTTCTTGATGCTATCCGTAACACTGCCGTTACTGATACCGAAGCAGGCGGCATTACACAGCACATCGGTGCTTATAAGGTTAACTGCAACGGAAACGAAATAACCTTCCTTGACACCCCCGGCCACGCTGCGTTTACATCGATGCGCCAGAGAGGCGCAATGGCAACCGATATTGCGGTTTTGGTTGTTGCCGCTGATGACGGTATTATGCCCCAGACCATTGAGGCTATAAACCACGCAAAAGCCGCTAAGGTTCAGGTTATTGTTGCTATAAATAAGATGGATAAACCCGAGGCAAACCCCGACCGCATTTTGCAGCAGCTCACCGAACACGAGCTTGTTCCTGAAGAATGGGGCGGTGATACAATCTGTGTGCCTGTTTCGGCAAAAACACACGACGGTATCGATAATTTGCTTCAGAGCATTCTTCTTGTTGCCGAAATGATGGAGCTTAAGGCTAACCCCGACAGACGCGCTAAAGGTATTGTTATTGAGGCCCGTCTTGATAAGGGTAGAGGTCCTGTGGCTTCTCTGCTTGTGCAGAACGGAACTCTCAATTCGGGTGATATTATCGTTGCGGGCACTGCTGTTGGCCGTGTTCGTGTTATGACAAATGAAAACGGCGTTGAGGTTAAGAGTGCAGGTCCCTCTGTTCCTGTTGAGATTACAGGTCTTGCTGAAACCCCGAACGCAGGCGATGTGTTCGATGCTGTTTCGGATGAAAGACTTGCCCGCCAGCTCGTTGAGCAGAGAAAGCAAAAGGCAAAAGAAGAAATCTTCAATGCAAAACAAAAGGTTACACTTGACAATCTCTTCGAAAGTCTCAGTGAGGGCGACCTTAAAGAGCTTAACATCATTGTTAAGGCAGATGTTCAGGGTAGCGTTGAGGCTGTGCGCGAGAACCTTGTTAAGCTTTCAAATGAAGAGGTGCGCGTAAATGTTATTCACGGCGGTGTTGGTGCAGTTAATGAATCTGACGTAATGCTCGCTACCACCTCTGCAGCTATCATTGTTGGCTTTAATGTTCGTCCCGATGCGGTTGCGAAGGCAGCTGCTGAGAGAGACGGCGTTGATATGCGTATGTACCGCGTAATTTACGACTGTATCGAAGAAATTCAGGCTGCTATGAAGGGTATGCTTGCTCCTAAGTACCGCGAGAATCAGATGGGAACGGTTGAGGTTAGAAATGTTTATAAGATTTCAAGCGTTGGTACAGTTGCAGGTAGCTATGTAACAAACGGTAAAATAACAAGAGCTTGTCAGATAAGAGTTGTTCGTGACGGTATCGTTATCTGCGAGGATAAGATTGATTCACTTCGCCGCTTTAAGGATGATGTTAAGGAAGTGGCTCAAGGTTACGAATGCGGTATAAGCCTTGAAAAATTTGCTGATATTAAAGAGGGCGACATTTTTGAAGCCTTCATTATGGAGGAGTATAGAGACTAATGGCCGGTTACAAAATAAACCGCATAACTCAAGATATAAAGGTTGCACTTTGCGAGCTTTTGCGTGAAATAAAGGACCCAAGAGTAAGCAAATTGCTCAGCATTGTTAAGGTTGATGTTTCAGGAGACCTTTCATATGCCACAGTTTATGTCAGCGCTATTGAGGGCTTTGAAACAACCGTTACCTCGGTTAAAGCACTCAAGGGAGCGGCAGGCTTTTTAAGAAGAGAGCTGGGGGCTAGATTATCACTTAGAAAAGTTCCCGAGCTTCGCTTTGTGGCTGATGATTCAATCGAGCAAAGTGCAAATATATCTAAAATTATCGACTCATTTAAAGAGGAAAATTAAGATGAATAAAAAACATGAGAGCGGTTGCAAAGAGCTAACGCTCAGAAAAACCGCGGCTTTTTTGAAAAAGCATAATAATTATATAATCTTAACCCACGCTTCTCCCGATGGAGATACCTTGGGCTCGGCTTATGCGCTTTATTATGCTTTAAACGAAATCGGCAAGGTTGCCTGTGTTGTTTGTCCCGATGTTATTCCCCAAAAATATGATTATTTTGCAAGAAAAACAGACCACGTTTCAAGGGAAAATGCAACAGTTATTGCGGTTGATGTGGCTGATGAAAGGTTGCTCGGCGCGCTGCAGGAAGAATTCGCAGGGCAGATTGACATTTGTATTGACCACCACATTTCAAACACAAGGTTTGCCAAAAATCTTTATCTTGATACCACTGCTGCTGCGGCGGCGGAATGCATATATGACCTTATCGCACTGATGAAGGTTAATATAAACGATATTACGGCAAAGGCGATTTACACTGGGCTTGCTACCGATACGGGTTGTTTTAAATATTCTAATGTTACCGAAAAAACACATCTTTTAGCAGCCGAGCTTTATAATTTTAATATTGATGCGCCTGAAATAAACCGACTTATGTTTGACACAAAACCCAAAAAGCTTTTGGAGCTTGAAAAAATGGTTTTGGACAGTGCGGAATTCCATTTTGATGATAAGTGTATTATTCTCACCGTAACAGAGCAAATGCAGAACGAAACGGGCTGCAGCGGAACCGAGCTTGAGGGAATTGCGGTTATTTCGCGCAGTGTTGAGGGTGTTAAAGCAGGTGTTACCATTAAACAAACCGATACCGAGGAGTTTAAGGTGTCGCTCAGAACATATCCTCCGCTTGATGCCAGCGAAATTTGCAAAAAACTCGGCGGCGGCGGTCATAAAAATGCTGCGGCTGCAACTGTTTTGGGTAATTTAGAGCAGGTTAAGGCAACTGTGCTTGGCGCCGTAAAAGAAAATATGGAGGAAGCTTATGCAGGGACTTCTTCTGCTGAATAAGCCAAAGGGAATAACCTCATTTTCTGCGGTTTCAAGAATAAAAAGAATAGCAAACGAAAAACGCGTTGGGCACACGGGCACCCTTGACCCTATGGCAACGGGTGTGTTGCCTATCCTTTTAGGCAGGGCCACGGCACTTTCTTCAATTATGCTCGATGCCGATAAGCGTTATATCGCAAAAATAAAGCTTGGAATTAAAACCGATACCGATGATATTACCGGCGCAGTTTTAGAAGAAAAAAAGGTTAATGTAACCGAAAAAGAGTTGAATTCGGTGTTAGAACATTTTGTTGGAAAGCAAAAGCAAACGCCACCGATTTACAGCGCAATAAAAAAAGACGGTGTGAGATTATATGACCTTGCAAGGCAAGGCAAAACCACCGAAATTAAAGCGCGTGATATTGAGATTTTCAAAATAAGACTACTCGAAAAGCTTGATGAAAATAATGAATTTTCGGTTGCTGTACATGTTTCAAAGGGAACCTATATACGCTCACTCGCACGTGATATCGGTGAATATTTGGGCTGTGGGGCCACCCTCACAGGACTTGAACGCACCTATGCTTCGGGCTTTGACATAACCGAGTGTGTGTGCTTAGAGGCGTTAGAGGAGCAGGGCATAGGTCGATATATTTTAAACGAGGAGGCCGCTGTGAGTTTTTTGGCGCAAATCAATGTAACTGAAAAACAGGCAATAAGATTCACAAACGGCGGTCAGCTCGGCTTTGAAAGATTACATTTAAAAGATGTCTGCGAGGGACAGCTGTTCAGAGTTAAATTTAATGATTTGTTGCTTGGAATAGGGTTTGCAGACATAGAAAAGCAAGAAATAGGAATAAAATGTATAATTAATTATCCAAAGGATGATACAGAATGAAAACTTCCATAGCTTTGGGTACTTTTGATGGTGTTCATAAGGGACATAGGGCAGTGCTTGATTTACCGAGAGACAGCAAAAAAATAGCGGTTTCATTTAAAATTCCGCCAAAGGCCGTCTTAACGGGACAGGTTTCTATGCTCACAACAGCCAAAGATAAATGCCGAATTTTAAAAGAACTCGGAATAGATGAAACCGTGCTTTTGGATTTCGGTATTGTAAGGGAATGGGAGCCAAAGGAATTTTTAGAATTTTTAAAAGAAAAATATAATCCCGCCTTTATTTCGTGTGGCTTTAACTACCGTTTCGGCAAACACGGCGGCGGAAACGCTCAAATGCTCGGCGAATTCTGCCAAAAAAACAAAATAGAATTTTGTTGCCACGAAATGATTACCGAAAACGGACAAACAGTTTCATCCTCGCGAATCAGAGAATTATTAAATGAGGGCAAAATAAAAGAAGCAAATTCAATGCTTTTTGAGCCGTTTTGTTTCGAGGGGGAAGTAATAGCGGGCGATAAACGCGGCAGAACAATGGGCTTTCCCACTGTTAATCAAAGATATCCCGAAGAATTGGTAAAGCTTAAATTCGGGGTTTATAAAACCAAAATAAATTTTGATGATAAAGAGTATTTTGGGGTAACTAATATCGGCGTTCGCCCAACATTTAAATCGGATTATATTATCAGCGAAACCTTTATAAAGGATTTTTGCGGCGATTTATACGAAAAGAAGATAAAAATAACCCCAATGGAATTTTTAAGGGAAGAAAAAAAGTTCTCCACCTTAGAAGAAATGATTAAACAAATAGAATCTGATATAAACAGTTAAACCTTAAATTTAAAAAGGAGAAAAAAGAATGGCAGTTAAAAGAAAAGGAACTACCCGCCGCACAGCAACAAAACAGAGTGCTAATACAAACACTGCAGGTAAAAGGCAGTTAATGTCGGTTATCTGGTTTGCAGTTGCAATATTTTTCCTCTGTGTTGTTTTCATTGAGGGACAAAATGTGTGGGCGTGGCTTCACAATACAATTTTCGGTATATTCGGTGTAACTGCATATTTTTATCCATTCTTATTAGGTTTTATAGCAGTTATGTTTGCTATGGATAAAATAACGGGCTCACTCACCGCAAAAGCCATTGAATCAGGTGTTCTTGTGGTTCTTATAGGTGCCGCGGTGGATATTTTCTTAAAGCATAAGGAAATAGGCTTTTGGGAGCATTTGGTTGGTGCTTTCGAATCGGGAATTTCGCTTAAAAGCGGCGGATTTTTAGGTGCGCTTATCGGTCAACCGCTTTACCTTGCTTTCGGACAAACGGGTGCCGCAATAACGGTTATTCTGCTAATTTTTGTGTTCTTTATGATAATCACGGGAACAACCCTTATAGCACTTTTCAAAACCCTTACAAAGCCGGTTAAAACAATTTCCGAACAGGCAGAAAGCGCTTTCCAGGCAAGAGCAGAAAGAGATGAGAATGAACCTAAATCTAAATCAAAGCTCAAGGTTATAAAGGGCTTTGATGTGGATATCCCTGTGGATGATATACCCGAAAAGCGCAAGAAGGATAGAACAAGCCTTTCCGATAAGCAAAGAAAGCTCGTGAGCTCTTATTATGATGTGCCCGAAAAGGCAGTACCCGAGACAGAGCTTCCTGATGGTGCGGATGACCGCAAAAATATGAAGGATGCCTTAAAGGCAACCGCTAAAGAGGCAGAGGAAAACGCCGAGACCATCAATTTCAAGGAAGAAACAGATAAATTTAAGGCAGATATGGATAAAATGGATACCGCGACCGATGATGGTTATGAATTCCCGCCCATATCACTCTTAAGGGCTTCTGAAAACGGCGGACTTTCTGTTTCAAAAGGCTCTGAAATGACAGGTGAGCACCTTGTTGAAACACTCCGCTCGTTCGGTGTTGAAACAAGAATTGTTAACATCAGCCGAGGCCCAACAGTAACCCGTTATGAGCTTCAGCCCTGTGCGGGTGTTAAAATAAGCAAAATCACCAACCTTGCGGATGATATTGCGCTTAACCTTGCAACCGCAGGTGTTAGAATTGAGGCACCGATACCGAACAAGGCGGCAGTAGGAATTGAGGTTCCCAACAAGACAAGTGATGTTGTTGATGTGCGCGGAATAATTGAATCTCCCGCCTTTACAGCTGCAAAGAGCAAGCTCACTGTGGCAATGGGTAGAGATATCGGCGGTAATGTTGTGGTGGCTGATATTGGTAAAATGCCTCACGGACTTATAGCCGGTGCCACGGGCTCTGGTAAATCGGTTTGCATTAACACAATAATTATGAGTATACTCTACAAGGCAACACCCGATGAGGTTAAACTCTTGATGATTGACCCAAAGGTTGTTGAGCTTGGAATTTATAACGGCATTCCGCATTTGTTGGTACCCGTTGTTACCGACCCGAGAAAAGCATCGGGTGCACTCGGTTGGGCGGTTAGCGAAATGGAAAAACGCTATAAAATGTTTGCCGACCGCGGTGTTCGCGACCTTTCGGGTTATAATAAGTTTGTGGAAACTCTCGGAGACCCCGAGGTTGAGAAATTACCTCACATAGTTATAATTATCGATGAGCTGGCAGACCTTATGATGACTGCACCAAATGAGGTCGAGGATTCAATCAACCGAATCGCAGCCAAGGCGAGAGCTGCAGGTATGCATCTTATAATTGCAACACAGCGCCCGTCAGTCGATGTTGTAACAGGTGTTATTAAAGCTAATATCCCAACAAGAATTGCGTTTGCGGTGTCTTCACAAATAGATAGCCGAACAATTCTTGACTCTGCGGGTGCAGAAAAGCTTTTAGGCCGAGGCGATATGCTCTTTAGCCCTATGGGCTCTAATAAACCGAGCAGAATTCAAGGCTGCTTTGTGAGTGATGAAGAAATTGAAAGCGTTATCGACTTTATAAAGAGCGGCAAAACCGCAGATTATGATGACAATGTTATGGTTGAAATTGAGCGTCAGGCTGCGGTTGAAAAGAAGCAGAAAACAGGCCTTCCTGAAGATGGCCCCGATGAAGACCCGATGCTTCAGGATGCCATTAAGGTTGTTGTTGAAAACGGAATGGCTTCAACCTCGCTCTTGCAAAGAAAGCTAAAGCTTGGCTATGCGAGAGCTGCCCGCATTGTTGATGAAATGGAACAACGCGGCGTGGTAGGCCCTTATGAAGGCTCAAAGCCGAGAAAGGTACTTATAACAAAAGAACAGTTAATGGAGAGCGAGGCTTCCAGTGAAGATTGAGTTCGCGAATCAAAGCAAGAAGTTTAAAAAACGCGCATCTATAATCGTTTTTGTCTGTCTTTTGATAGTGTTGACTGTTTGTTATGCATTTTCAAGCGGATTTTTCACAAGCGAAAGATTTGGAAACAGTGTTAACGGATTTGATGAGAGTCAGGATTTTGTGAAAATTATAGATGTTGGTCAGGGCGACAGTATACTGATTTACAGTAACGGTTATTCTGCTCTTATTGACACAGGGCTGGAAGAAGCCGGATTGGATGTTTGCCTAGAACTCGAAAAATGCGGCATTGAAAAGCTTGATGTTTTGTTGCTTACGCATCTTGATTCTGACCATACAGGAAGTATAGCCTCGATAATATCAAACTTTGGGGTTTCAAATCTCATATTGCCCGAGCTATCTGTCGAGAGTGAGGGCATCACAAGAGCCGAGCTCGCTATTAACGCTATAACTCAAAGCAAGGGTAATGTCTTTACTGCGGTGAGCGGAATGAACTTCCGTATCGGCGAGTTTGAGTTTACTATATTGGCATCATTCCCTAATATGCCCGATGAAAATAACCGTTCTGTAATTTCGGTTGCCGAAATAGACGGTAAAAAGTTTCTCTTCACGGGTGATATGGAGGCGAAGGCCGAAAAGGCTCTGCTTTCAGAGGGGCTTAACCTTAAATGCGATGTTTTAAAGGTTGGTCATCACGGAAGCAGTACCTCAAGCAGCAAAAGCTTTCTTAACAAGGTAAAGCCAAAATACGCTGCGATTTCTGTTGGTGCAGATAATATGTATGGGCACCCTCACAGAGAGGTTCTGGCAGCTTTTGAGAATATTGATGCAAAGGTTTACAGAACAGATATAAACGGCGATATAACATTCTTTGTTGAAGATGGCATAATTAGCTGCAGGTGTGAGAAATAATCCTGCGTTGGAGGAAGCATTATGTGTGGATTTACGGGATTCACGAATTTCATAAATGATGATGGCACCGTTCTTGATAAGATGATGGAGAGAATAGCACATCGCGGCCCCGACCAAAAGGGGATGTTTGTGGATTCAAATATAGCGTTGGGTTTCAGAAGACTCAGCATTATTGACCTTAAAGATGGCAGTCAGCCAATGTTTAATGAAGATAAATCATTGGTTTTAGTTTTTAACGGTGAAATTTATAATTTTAAAGAGCTTCGTGCCGAGCTTATCGCAAATGGGCATAAATTCCTTAACAATTCTGATAGCGAGGTTTTACTTCACGGATATGAAGAGTGGGGAACAGATTTGCTGCAGCGCCTTAGAGGAATGTTTGCGTTTGTGATTTTTAACCGCGCGGATAATTCGGTTTTCGGCGCAAGAGACATATTCGGTATAAAGCCTTTTTACTACACCTTTATGGGCGAAAGCTTTATTTTTGGCTCTGAAATAAAGGCGTTTTTAGAGCACCCCGAGTTTAAAAAGGAGCTTAACGAAGAAGCTCTGGCGCATTATCTTTCTTTTCAGTATTCAGCGGTAGAAGAAACCTTTTTTAAAAATGTTTTCAAGCTCCCACCCGCGCATTATTTCACATTAAAAAACGGGAAAATGGAAAAGGTGCGCTATTTTAAACCTGAATTTAACGCTGTGGACGGTGTAACTGAATATTTTGCCGACCTTACTGATGCGGCGGTTAGAGAGTCGGTAAGAGCTCATAAAATTGCCGATGTTGAGGTGGGCTCATTCTTATCGTCGGGAATAGATTCCAGTTTTATAGCAGAAGCCGCTAATGTCGATAAGACCTTTACAGTGGGCTTTGCAAGCGATAAGGGAGACCGCTATAACGAGATAGGTTACGCTAAGGATTTTGCCGAAACTATTGGAGTGGAGAATATTTCCAAGGTGATAACACCCGAAGAATATTGGGAAACCTTCCCCACCATACAGTATTTTATGGATGAGCCATTGGCCGACCCCGCAGCGATTGCGCTGTATTTTGTAAGTAGGCTTGCAAGTGAGCATGTAAAGGTTGTAATGTCGGGCGAGGGCGCCGACGAGCTTTTTGGCGGATATAGAATTTATCAAGAGCCAATCACCCTAACGGCTTATGATAAATTGCCCTTTAAAGTAAGGCGTGTTGTTTCTAAAATATGCGAACACTTACCGCAAATTCACGGTATTAATTATCTCGTAAGGCGTGGTAAAACAATTGAAGAGCGGTTTATAGGAAATGCCAATATATTCACTAAAAAAGAGCGCGATAAATTGCTTAGAAGCGAAATTGCAAAAAATGCAGTAGAGCCAAGGCTTGTTTGCGAAAAGTTCTATAACGAAGTGAGCGATAAAGACGATATTACCAAGATGCAATATCTTGATATTAATATGTGGCTTTGCGGTGATATTTTGCTGAAAGCCGATAAAACAAGTATGGCAAATTCACTGGAGTTGAGAGTGCCCTTCCTTGATAAAAAAGTGTTGGAATTAGCACTCACCTTACCGCTTAGGTGTAGAGTGGACACAAAAACCACTAAATTAGCTCTCAGAAAAGCGGCCGAGAGAACTCTGCCGCAGCGCACTGCAACAAAGGATAAGCTGGGCTTTCCGGTGCCTATCAGAGAGTGGCTCAAGCAAGAAAAGTATTACAACATAGTTAAAGAAAAATTCATTTCAGATGTTGCAAGAGAATTTTTCAACATAGAAAAATTGATGACTTTGTTGGAGCTTCACAAATCGGGAAAGACAGATTATTCAAGAAAAATCTGGACGGTTTACACATTCCTTGTTTGGTATGAGCAGTTTTTCATAAAGGAAACTTAAGAATTATAAACCTTTTCTTTCGGGGCATAATACCTGTGAGGAGGTTTTAAATATGAACAATAATTCGATGTCTTTTATAAAGGGTTTGGGAGCAGGAATGATAGCGGGTGCCACCGCATTAGCAGTTGGCAAGGTTATGCTTAAAGACCACAAAAACATTTCAAAGGGCTCAACAAAGCTTATTAAATCTGTCGGCGATTTTGTTGACGGCGTTCAAACGATGTTTAAATAAAAAAGAGAGGGGCAACCCCCTTTCTCTTTTTTGAATAATAAAACGGAGGAATTTCAATGCAAAGAGAAAGACTCGGAAGCCGATTAGGCTTCATACTACTGAGCGCGGGTTGCGCAATAGGAATAGGAAATGTTTGGAAATTTCCTTATATCGCAGGTCAATATGGCGGCGCGATATTTGTACTTATTTACTTATTCTTCTTAGCGGTTATGGGTATCCCTGTTATGACAATGGAATTTGCACTCGGCCGTGCCTCACAAAAAAGCCCAGCAAAGCTCTATCAAGAATTAGAGCCAAAGGGCAGCAAATGGCATATGCACGGTTATTTGGCGGTGATAGGCAACTATCTGCTAATGATGTTTTATACAGTTGTTAGCGGCTGGATGCTTCGCTATTTTGTTGATATGGCAGGCGGAAAGTTTTCTTCGCTTACCCCAACAGGTGTTGAAACACATTTTTCCAATATGCTTTCAAAGCCCGTGGGTCTTATTATTTTCACATTTGCAACCATAATTTTCGGCTTCGTTATTTGTTCGTTCAGCTTGCAAAAGGGACTTGAGAGAATCACAAAATATATGATGCTCGCCCTTCTTGCAATAATGGTTATTCTTGCAATTAACAGTGTCTTTATGGAAGGCGGAGCTGAGGGACTCAAGTTTTATCTTCTTCCGAATGTTGAGAATATCAAAAAAGCGGGCTTATGGAATGTTATTGTTGCGGCAATGAATCAGGCCTTCTTTACGTTGAGTCTTGGTATAGGCTCAATGGCGATTTTCGGTAGCTATATCGGTAAAGACCGCGCACTTATGGGAGAATCGGTTAACGTTGCTTTGCTTGACACCTTTGTTGCTTTCTGCTCGGGTCTTATCATTTTCCCCGCTTGCTCAGCATTTGGTGTTGAGGTTTCGAGCGGACCGAGTCTTATATTCATAACACTTCCTAATATTTTCAACAATCTTCCCTTGGGAAGACTTTGGGGCTCCTTATTCTTTGTGTTTATGAGCTTTGCTGCATTATCAACTGTTCTTGCAGTTTTCGAAAATATTATTTCCTGCACAATGGATTTATTTAACATAAGCCGCAAAAAAGCTTGTCTTATAAACGGAGTACTTATGTTGGTGTTGTCTTTACCGTGCATACTCGGCTTTAACGTTCTTTCTTCTGTAACACCCTTTGGGGCAGGCAGCTCAATCATGGATTTGGAAGACTTTGCGGTTAGCAATGTTCTTCTGCCGGTTGGCTCACTCACCTTTGTGCTTTTCTGTACCTTAAAGAAGGGCTGGGGTTGGGAAAACTTTAAGAAAGAGGCCAATACCGGTAAGGGCCTTAAGGTTCCCGAGTTTATTCGCGGCTATGTAACCTATGTTCTTCCTGTTATAATATTTATATTCTTCATTGTTGGATTATATAATTTCTTTAAATAATTAACACTAAGGCAAATTTATCATAATATGTAAGTGAAATCGGAGTGTTATGAATGAAATATAATTTGCCACAGAGGATTACAAGCGAAAAAGATTTAAGTGTTTATGAAGAGTATCTCAAATGTGATTTGAAAAAATCGGGGTTTGGCAGTGCTGATATCCGAGACTTAGATTTTAATATGTATCTTAATGCTCAAAAGAACAAATTCGCAAGGGTGGAAATTTGTGTTGGAAGCCTTTTGCAAACTAAAACAGGTGTTATCTTTGCTGTTGGTTCGGATTATATCGTGCTAAAACAGAATAACGGGTGTGAAACCGCAATACCCTTCGCGGCAATAAGGGCTTTAACGATAACGCAAGCAAGATATTCTCGCAAAACGCAAATTTAATTAATAAAAAGAACCTACCGCATAATAAATTTACGGTAGGCTCTTTTTTTGCCCCTAAACGATGATTTCGAGGGCGGGTTATTCAAGACCTAATGCTTTTAAAGGATCTGCGTGCTTGCCTGACACAAAAACCTCAATGTGAACATGACTTTTATCGTTGCACTCAGAGGGAATGGTGCCAACGGTGCCGATTATATCGCCAAGCTGCACCGTATCTCCTGCGCTAACATTTATTTTTTCGAGTGAGGCGTATTTCACAATTATTTTGTTTCCATGGTCAATGGTAACAACATTACCGAGCGCGGTGTTTAGTTCAATGTTCGAGACTGTGCCATCGGCACAAGCGTGAAGTTTAGACTTAAGCTCACATGCAATGTCAATGCCTTGGTGGAGCCGCATATCGCCGTAGGTTGCGGAATATTGCAGGGCATCGCTGCTGCTGTGCTTTAAAATTTCGCCTTGAACAGGAAGAGCAAAAACAGCCTTTTTTGGAGCCTCGGTTTTGGCGGGCTCTGATGAATAGGGAACCTGTGAAACCTTTTCCTCGGTTTCTTCCACAGCATCTTGCGGCTCTGATTCGGGGATATTTTCAGTATATGATGGTGTTTTGTCCTTATATTCTGAATTTTCATTTTTACTCTTAATATCGCCGTTATCGGCAATATTTGAAAGAGCAAACCAACTTGCTCCCCCTAACAACAAAATGCAGCAGGCAATAACAATATAAAAACCGGTGCCGAATTTAGGCTTCGGCCTAGTTTCAGTAAATTTCAAATTAATCATTCCTTTCGTTTTTATTATTGGCCAAAATACAAACTATATTCTTTTTTGAAAATTAAAAAAATGTTCACAAAAAATATATATAACCGAAAAGAATTTATATTATTATCGATATGTACCTAAGGGAGCCGCACCCCAAGGTATAATTTCTCTTGAATGAGAAATTCTCTCCTCAAACCCCTTAAAGCGAAAAGGAACCATTTTAATGGTTCCTTTTCGTGCTTTATTATTCTAAAATATCATTTTCTCTCATCGTGCGGATAAAAATATCAATATCAGAAAGTGCAAGAATCACGGATAAATCAAATTCCTTCATTAAAGCATCAAGCATATCGCTTTTGCTCACATCGTTTTCTTTTAATAGTTTCCAAAGAAAAACCGAGGTATCTGTTAAAACAATAGTGTTAAGAGGCTTTTTTTGAGGTTTTTTTGTGATAACAATATTTTGTCCCGAGCTCTTTATCAGAGAGAATTCATTTTTAATTTTCAAATTGACACCTCACTTCAAAGAAATTATATTGCAAGAAAACAGTATATAGTGTATAATATAAATACCGTAGTAAATTATATTTATTATTATTTTTGGAGAGTTATGACAATGGATACTTTTTTTGAACAGATAGTGAAAATCAAGGCGGACGGAAAGTATTTTATAAAGGTTGCGGCGATATGGATTTTAGCCGTTGCTTTGTGCGTTTTTATATTCCCACTTTTAGGAACATTTTCTGTTTTGGCTTGTTTCGGAATTATCTATCTGGCTTATAGATTAAGTTCACAGCTTAATATTGAATATGAGTATATTATTACCAATGGAATTTTGGATATTGATAAAATAATAAATAAAAGCTCAAGAAAGAGAGAGCTTTCAATTGATCTTTCTAAAACAACAAGAATTGAAAAATTTAGTCAGAGTTTAATTTCAAATGTTGATAAACAAAAAAGAGTGGTTGCTTGTGATGAGGGCGACCCTAATGCTTATCTTTTGGTTTGTGAGCGTGAAGGCAAGGGAACATATTATCTTGTTTTCGCACCCGACCAGAAAATGCAATCGGCAATAGTTAAGTTTGTGCCGAAATTTATTTCAAACAGTGCATTTAAATAAAAACGAAAGGTTGTGCCGCAATGATGGTGTTGACTAAGGCTTTAATAAAAGAGTCGGAAGAAAACGCTGTAAAAAGCGGCGCTTTTTCTTTTCTTAAACTTATGAAAACCGCAGGGGAAACTGCGGCGGAAAAAATTGCGGATTTAACCGAGATTAAGGCCAAAAAAATTGCGGTTGTTTGCGGCAACGGTAACAACGGGGGAGATGGTTTTGTTATCGCAAGCCGCTTAGCAAAATTAGGCGGCAGAGTTTCGGTTATAATGCCTTTGGGAAAACCGCTCACAGAGAACGCAAAATTTTATTTTGAGAGCCTGCAAAATGTGAATATAACTGATTCTCTTGAGGAAAGCTACGATATTATAATTGATGCGGTTTTTGGAATTGGCCTTAACCGCGAGCTTGATGAGAATATTTTACAACTTTTCGAAAAAATCAATTCTACCGCCGCCCTTAAAATCGCAATAGATATCCCGAGTGGAGTTGAGGCGGATACCGGCAGAGTTTTAGGCGAAGCTATAATGTGTGATTACACAATAACCTTTATAGCACTAAAGCCTTGCTTTGTTTTGCCCGAGGGTTCGGATTATTGCGGCAAGGTGATTGTGGCAGATATTGGTGTGAATACGGCGGATTTTTCTTATAAAACGATAGAAAAACCTCAATTTCCTAAAAGAAGACATAATTCGCACAAGGGCACCTTTGGCACGGCGCTTATGTTTTGCGGTAGCTACGGAATGGCAGGTGCTGCAATTTTGGCAACAAGAGCAGCGCTCGCGAGCGGTGTTGGAATAGCAAAATGTGTGGTTTGTGATGGAATTTATGACATCCTCACCCGCGCAATACCCGAGGCGGTTTGTCTGCCCGTGGTTCAAGATGAAAGCGGAACATATAAAGCTGATACAATAGATTATGAAAAAGCGTTTAAAAAGGTTACGGCGGTGCTTATCGGTTGCGGAATGGCACAAAGCGATAACACAAGAAAGGTGCTCCGGTGTGTCGCCGAAAAAAGTGATGTGCCGATTATTATTGATGCGGATGGCATAAATTTGTTGGCAGACAGCATAGATATATTAAGGGAATGTAAGGCTCCTGTAATTATCACACCTCACCCTGCCGAAATGGCAAGACTTTGCAAATGCAGTACAGCCGAAATTGAGCAAAACCGCATTTATTATGCCCAAAAATTTGCAATTGATTATAACTGCACTGTTGTGCTTAAGGGCGCAAACACAATTGTTGCCACAAATAAGGGCGAAATTTTCTTTAATCTCACAGGTAATCCCGGAATGGCAACGGGCGGTAGCGGAGATGTGCTTTCGGGCATAATGGTTTCTCTGCTTGCTCAAGGTTTTGTGCCCGAAGATGCCGCAAAGGCGGCGGTTTATCTTCACGGCGAAGCGGGAGATAGGGCAGCTCTCAAAAAGGGCGAGCGCGCAATGCTGCCGAGTGATATAATCAAGGAGCTTTAAATCGTATTCTTAAAGGGAAGAACGAATTTTGAAAAAAGCTCTCTGTGTTATATTTTGTTTTTTATTTTTGTTTTTATCTTTATCCTTATCTTCTTGTAATAATAAAAGCCCCGGTGTAACAGCGATTGCCTCGGGACTTTCTTTTTCTGCCCAAATAAACGATAACGGGCTTTGTTATACTCTTTATGTTGAAATTGATGAAAAAAACAACACCGAAAATGAGATTATTTCAGATTCTTCCTTAAAGGGAATGAAAATCATCTTTAACGAGAGCGACACAGTAATAAATTATAAGGAACTCGAAATAGCACCTGAATGGTTGCCTCAAAATATGCACTTAGATTTTATACATTCTGTGTTTTACGATATAAAACAAAAACAACAAAATCCCGAGTTAAAAAACGGGGAATATGTGATAGAGGGCAAAACCGAAAAATATGATTATAGGCTTTTATTGGGCGGCAGCGGTTTGCCCATTAAAATTGAAGATAAAAGTAATTCAATATCGGTAGTAATAAAAGACGCCAAAATAAAAAAAGGAGCAGAGTGAATTAACTCTGCTCCTACATTTATTTTAAGTTATAAAATAATGTCCTTTTCTGTTCCTTGCCAAATTATAATAAGCGTTCCGTTTGTGGCAGAAATTTCAGCCTCTTGACTTAGGAATTCGTTGCTCACACCTAAGGGGAATGAATTTGAAAGTTCGGCGTTTTGGGTTTCGTAAAGTAAGCCTTTAATGTTAACACCCTCACACACGGTTGTTGCTGAAAAAACCGAGATATTGCCTTTTGCAGCAGAGGAAAAACCGAGGGAAGTATTCTTTATTGCAGTGGCTGTGAAATCCTTTCCGCAAAGAAAACCGATTCCGCCTTTTTCTGCTATAAAACAAAGGGTTTGCAGATTGGCAAGAGTGTGGTCGAATCTGCCTCCCGTGCCACCATAGAGGTAAAAATGCCGATAACCCTTTTCTAAGCCTGTTTTAACAGCGAAAAGTGTGTCAGTGTCATCCTTTTTAATTGGTAAAGCTATCACATTTTCACCTTTTGGGGTATAATCTAAAGAATCAAAATCGCCGATAATAATGTCCGGCTCAATATTTAATTTTTGTAAGGCCTCATAGCCTTTATCTGCGGCGATAACAAGGTCTGAATCATCGTTATCTAAAAACTGCGGCAGACCCTCTCCAGCACCGAAAATGTAGCACTTATTCATAAAATCACCTCATTTGATTTTACTGTTCTCACAAACGTTAATTCGTTACAATCAATCACAATATGTTTAATATATCGTAAAATTTCATAAAAGTCAATGAAGGGTCAAAAATTCGCGAATTTACAAATTCTAACTGTTGAAAAAGTGATGAAAAGAAAGTATAATATAATTTAAAGGAATTTTAATGTTAGGGGAAATGAAAAAGTGCAAAAGAAGTGGATTATAATTGTTGCTTCAGCGGTTTTGGCTGTGGTTTTGGCGCTCACCGCCGTTACAATAGTTTTAAAGATTTTTGAGGATGGTGCGAGCCAAGAGTTTCTTAGCAGCAGTTCTGTTAATTCGCAAGAGGAAACCGTTTCCGAGCCGCAGATAACTGAGCCCGTGGTTTCAGAACCAGAGGATAACGGAATACAGCTTGTTGTAACTAATCCCGCAAAGCGCACGGTTAACACAACCGAAGCAACCTTTACCTTTACAGGCACATCTGACCCCGCAGAACCCCTGACACTTAACGGAAACGCCGTGGAACGCGGCGAAAACGGAATTTTCAGCGTTACGGTTAATCTTAATGTTGGTAAAAATTCCTTTGTATTCTCACACAAGGGCAATAATTCTTATTACACAATCAATTACAGATATGTGGTTATGAATTATTATTATCCTTCAGCAAAACAGACCTATTCGAGCGGCTCAACCTTTGGCGTTACTGTGAGAGCAAGAAAGGGCAGCTCGGTTTACGCCTCTTTTAACGGACAGACTATTTATCTTACTGAGCAACAATATCAGGATGAAAGCGCTGTGGATTCCGAGTATTTCACTGATTTTGGCGGAAGTTTTACATTACCCAACAATAATTGGGATGATATAAACCTTGGTAAAATTGTTTTTGGTGCGACATACCAAGGCAAGAGCGAAAGCTTTTCTTCGGGCGATATAATTTGCAAAAAACCCGATTTCGTTGTTGAATATGACCCTAATGCCACCCCGCTTGGCGGCCGTTACATAAATGTGGGTGCGGGTAAGATTACCGAGATTATAGCCTATGAGGCAGAAACCTTTGATGCTTATTCAACTAACGATTGGTCAAGACCGACTAATAACTATCTACCAAAAGGAACTGTTGATTATAGCTCACCAAGCTATGTTTATTATAAGGGAGAAAAAGAATATGCGGTGCTAAGATGCGGTTATCAGGTTTATACAAATAAAAAGAATATACCCGGTAACGCTATAATACCTATAGTTAAGGAATATGTCGGAACTTTGCCCGACCATAATGAAGTGGGATTTGTGTCTTTGGAAAACGGAACACAGCACACAAAATTAACCCTTGATGTTCTGTGGAAAGCACCCTTCTATTTTGATATTTTACCGCAGTCTTATACCAACCCCAACAAGCAGGATTATTCGATTAGCAGCATTACTGCCAACTATATTGATATAACCTTCTGCTATGCAACTATTTTTGAGGGCGACGTGATAATCCCTGAGGATAATCCATTGTTTTCTTCGGCAAAGGTTATAAGAAATCAATCAGATCATACCCTAAGGCTTTATCTTAAAAAGCAGGGCGCGTTTTACGGCTGGGATGCCAATTATAACGAACAAGGTCAGCTTGTTTTCGAATTCTTAAATCCCGCAAAGGTTGTTGCGGCTGAAAATGTATATAAAGCCGACCTTACGGGCGTTGAAATTCTTATAGATGTAGGGCACGGCGGAGTTGACGGCGGCGCACCCGGTTTTTCTAAGGACCACAACGAAGCAATACAGAATTTGTTCCTCGCACAGCAGGTTAAGGCTGAGCTTGAAAGCATTGGCGCCACGGTTTATCTCACAAGAAGCGATAACTCAACCAGCACAAATGATGCAAAAATCAGAATGCTCAAAGAGTTAAAGCCCGATTATTGCCTTGCAATTCACCATAATTCGAATGTATCATCTTCGGCAAATGGATTTGAATCGTGCTATTCGCACGCCTTCTCGAAAAAGGCTGCAGAGTTAATTTATATGCACACTCAAAACACGGGAATTTATAAAAAGCAAAAGCTTTATTGGCATTATTACTATATGGCAAGAAGCTATTATTGTCCCGTTGTGTTAACCGAGAACGGTTTTATGTCAAATCAGTTTGATTATGGTAACATTGTCAACGCAGATGTGAGTCTTAGAAAGGCAAAGGCAATAACAATGGGTATTGCTGAGTATTTCCTTTCAATACAATAAAATCCTTGAAAGCCTCAAGTGTATATAGTATAATTTTAAGGAGAGAAAGGGTGATAATATGAATTTTACACCTATTGATAATAACGGTCTTGTTGAGGGCTTTTGTTTAATTAAAACTATCGAGCAGAAAACCTCATCTAAAGGGGATGCTTATCTTGATATGATGCTCTCTGATAAAGACGGTGAAATTAATGCTAAGCTTTGGCGTTATCAAAAAGATATTCACGGCGAATACACTGCGAATGCACTTGTTAAAATAAGGGGTACGATTTCGCAATATAACGGTGCGGACCAGCTTAAAATTGAGCGCATACGCCCTGTGGAAGCGGCAGATAATATTAATGCGGCCGACTTTGTTAAAACTGCGGGCTATTCGGGCGAAGAAATGTTTAACGAAATATTCGCCATTGCAGAAAAATTTAGCGACCAAGAGCTTAAAAGCATTGTTTGCACAATTTTAAATGATAATCGAATGGCAATGCTCTATTGGCCTGCGGCATTTAAGCTTCATCACGCTGTAAGAGGCGGACTTTTAATGCACACCCTTTCAATAATCCGTTTGGCAGAGGGAGTTTGCAGGGTGTATCCCTTTGTGGACCGCGAGCTTTTACTTTCGGGTGTAATTCTTCACGATATTGCAAAAATCTCTGAATATGAGGTTTCTGAAACGGGTATTGCCACGGGTTATACCGCAGAGGGTAACCTAATAGGCCATTTGGCAATGGGTGCTATGGCGATAAACAAATATGCAAAGCAGCTGGGAATTTCGAAAAAAACCGCAATGCTTCTTGAGCATATGGTGCTATCCCACCACGGCGAGCCTGAGTTTGGCGCTGCGGTGAGACCAATGTTTATTGAGGCCGAACTGCTTAGTGAACTTGACCTTATGGATTCGCGTGTTTTCGAAATGAAGGAAGCGGTTGAAGCGGCTACCGAGGAAGATTTTTCTTCGCGCGTGTGGGCAATGGATAACCGCAAGCTTTATAACCATGCGAGAACAGATTTAAATAAAAAAGTAAACTTATTTTAAAGGAGAAGAAAAAATGAAAATTACAAAAGATATGCTTATTGGCGATGTGCTTGATATCGATACAGGCTGTGCAGAATATTTCTTTGAAATCGGTATGCACTGTCTTGGTTGCCCCGCTTCAAGAGGCGAGAGCATTGAGCAGGCTTGCAGTGTTCACGGAACAGACTGTGATGCTTTGGTTGAAAAGCTTAACAAATATTTCGAGAATAAGTAATGCCGAATTTAAGTAAAAGATTAAGTGTTATAGCATCCCTTGTGCCTTTTGGTGCAAGGGTTTGCGATATTGGTACAGACCACGCGTTTCTTGCTATTGAACTTGTAAAGAGCGGTAAGGCAAGCTCTGTGATAGCTACCGATATTAACGAAAAACCGTTAAAAAAGGCAAGAGAAAACATTGCAAAATCGGGGGCTCGCGAAATAGATTTGCGCCTTTGTGATGGTCTTGCAGACGTTTCACCAAGCGAGGTGGACACGATTGTTATCGCGGGAATGGGCGGCGAGGTTATCTCGGGAATACTTGAGCGCGGAAAAGAAGTGGCGGCAAGAAAAGGCGTGAAAATAATACTAAGCCCCACAACCTCACCTGAACTTTTGAGAAAGTTTTTATATGCAAACGGCTTTTCAATCACAAACGAAACTGCCATAGAAGAAAACGGCAAACTCTATTCTGTTATGGAAGTGCGTTTTGTTGGAACAACGCAAACCTTTGAAGAATATTTTTATTATGTAGGAAGGCTTGTTCCAAACACGCGCGAAGCTGTGCTTTACATAAAAAAACAGCGCGAACGCTGCTTTTCGTGCGCTAAAAGCCTTGAAAATATAGCCCAAAAGGCCAAAGACTATGAATATTACACTTCTGTTTACAAAGCAATAGATTATTATTTAGATTCGTATCGGGGAGAATAAAATGGCGTTTGACGGCGGATTCCTTTATAAAATTGTCGAAGAGCTTAAAGGTGCTATCGATTGTCATATAGAAAAAATTTACCAGCCATCTAAGGATGAACTGGTTTTTTTGCTGCGCAAAAAAGGTTTCGCAAAACGTCTTCTTATCACGGTGAAATCGGGCTCGGCGAGAATTCATTTCACCGAAAATAAATATGAAAATCCCCAAGTGCCGCCAAATTTCTGTATGTTACTTCGCAAATATCTTCTTTCTGCGAGGCTTGTTAATATAAATCAGCCCGCGTTAGAAAGAATAGTTGAGCTTGAGTTTTCTGCAACAAATGAGCTTGGCGACAGTGTGGTTTTAAGGCTCGTGTGCGAGCTTATCGGAAATCAATCTAATGTGATTCTTGTGAAAGAAAACGGGATTATAGCTGATTCCTTAAGACACAGCGATGTGGAAACGGCAAAAAGACTCATTTTGCCCGGTGCTAAATATGAGTATCCCGAGTCGCAAGAGAAAATGAGTCCGCTCGAAAAAAGTGCTGAAAAAATCTGCAATGAGATAGAAGCACAAAACGGCGAGCTTTCTAATAATATATTAAAGGTTGTGAGCGGTTTTTCGCCACTTGTTTGCCGAGAAATAGAATATATGACCGAGTGCGCGGTACAAAAGGGCGAAAGCCCTCAAAACGCGTTAAAATCGGGCCTTGGCACTGTTTTAGAAGAACTTAAAAGCGGTAGTCACGGCGTGATAATTTATAAAGACGGCAAACCTTTTGAATTTTCTTATATAGACATAAATCAGTATGGCGAAAAATTCCCCAAAAAACACTTCCGGAGTTTTTTAGAACTCTTAGATGATTTTTACACTCAAAGGGATAATATCGCAAGGGTGCAGTCTGCCGCTTTGGATATTAAAAAACTTCTTAATAATCTTGTTGGCAGAACGCAGAAAAAACTTGCGCTTCGCCTCACTGAACTTAAAAAATGCGAAAACCGTGAAACCTTCAGAATTTATGGCGAGCTTTTAAAGGCAAATCTTTATGCAATTAAGAGTGGCAGCGCATTTGCCGAGGTTGTTAATTATTATGATGAAAATATGGGCAGGGTGAAAATTCCGCTTAATCCCGCACTTTCCCCGCAAAAAAATGCCGATAAATATTTTAAAGATTATAAAAAAACATATACTGCAGAGCAAACCCTCACAAAGCTAACGCAGGAAGATAGGGAAGAGCTGGTTTATTTCGATTCTGTTTTGGATAGCCTTTCGAGGTGCACTACCCTTTCGGCACTATCCGAAATAAGAGCCGAATTGGCCGAAGCGGGATATATAAAAAGAATATCCTTGCCTAAAAAAGCCAACCAGCAAAAGAGCGAGTTTAAAGAATATGTTTCCAAAGAGGGCTATAAAATTCTTGTTGGCAAAAACAATATTCAAAACGATATTATAACCACTCGCCTTGCTTCTAAAAGGGATATTTGGTTCCATGTGAAGAATATACCCGGCTCACATGTGGTTGTGCTTTGCGATGGAAACGAGGTTAGCGAAGAAACGCTCTTACAAGCAGCGCTGCTTGCCGCAAAAAACTCAAAAGCGGCCAATTCTTCCCAAGTGCCCGTTGATTACACACAAATCAAAAATGTGAAAAAACCCGCAAAGGCAAAACCGGGCATGGTTATTTACACAACCAACAAAACAGTTTTTGTTAACCCCGAGGAGATTGATGTTTTATGAAAATAGGTGTTTCAACTGCTTGTTATTATCCGCTTGAAACTGAACTCGCTTTGGAAGAGGTTGGAAAGGGCGGAATAAAAACTACAGAAATATTTTTCAACGCCGAAAGTGAACTCAAACCCACTTTTGTTGATATTTTAAAAGGCATACAGAACGAATACGGCATAGAAATAGCATCGGTTCATCCGACAATGTCTTTGGCGGAATCGTTTATGATTTTTTCGGCCTATGCAAGAAGATTTTATGAAGCAATAACACAGTTTGAACGCTATTCCGAAATAGCCGCAGAACTCGGCGCAAAATATATTATTATGCACGGCGGAAAACCCAACGGAATTTTAAATGATGAGGAATATTGCGAGAGGTATATGACACTCAAAAATGCTTGTCTTAAAAACGGTGTTACCGTTTTACAGGAAAATGTTGCCAACTTCCGCTCAGGCGACTGTGAGTTTTTAGAATCTATGCGCAATATTTTAGGGGATGACGCTGAATTTTGCTTTGATATAAAGCAATCTGTGCGGCGCGGATATTTACCCTTGGATATGCTTGAAAGATTTTATGATAACATAAAGCACTGTCACATAAGCGACCATTCTCTGTCAAGTGACTGCCTTTTGCCGTTTGACGGCAATTTTAATTTTGATGATTTTTTTGCCTTTCTGAAGGCGAAAAACTATAACGGCGCCTGTGTTATCGAAGTGTATAACAACGCTTATAAAAACTATTCGGAGATTATAGAATCTTATAAAAAAATAACTATATAAATTTATGTTGATTTATCAAGGTTTGTATGGTAAACTATAAAAAGATGTGGATATTTAAAAAACGGAAGAGTGATAATATTTGAAAAACATTTCTTTTTTGATGCTTTTTAATTTAGCAATTAAAAATTTATGGATACTTATTATTTGCGCTGTTATTACTGCTGCAGGAACATTCGGTTTTTGCGAGTATGTTGCGGTTGACAGATACTCAGCAACCGGTTCGGTTATTGTTACAAACGGAACGCTTTTGGTTCAGAGAGAGGATAAAACCGGTATCAGCAATACTGACGTTGTGGCATCTGTCAACTTTTCTGAAACAATTAAAGATATTCTTAACACAAACGGAATATTTAAAAAATTGGCAAGTGCGCTTGACAATAAGTATACATATGAGCAGTTGAAAGCCGCTTCTAAAATTGAAAAGCGCAGCGAGGACTCACTCTTTATAGATGTAACGTTTGAATCCACAGATAAAGAGGAAGCCAAAAGAATGGTAAATGAATACCTTAAATTTACCGATTCTTATATTGAAGAATTTATTGAGGGTGCTGCAACTATTTCTGTTTCGGATGCGGATGCAGCCAAAAAGGTTTATCCCAATACAGTAACCAGTACGATTTTAATTTCTTTTGGTGCTGTATTGATATGCTTCTCAATTATAGTGCTTGTTCATTCATATACAACTGTTATTAAGGATGAAGATAGCTTTAAAGAGATGTTTAATATTCCCGTTCTTGGTAACGTGCCCGATTTTGATTCGGCCCGAAAGGACAAGAAGTACAGTTATTACGGAAAAGGGGGCAATAATTAATGTTAGCGGTAAATGAAAATAAAAACCCCGTGAAAGATGTGCAGTCTAAAGTCCCTTTCTCCGTGGTTGAAGCTTATAAGGGAATAAGAGTTAATCTTATTCACGAGCTTGCAAAAACCAATTCCAAAATAGTGCTTATCACAAGCGCGAATGCAGGTGAGGGTAAATCCACCACCGCTATTAACACGGCAATCACTCTTTCCAAAATGAACAAAAAGGTTTTGTTGTTGGATATAGACGCTCGCCGCGCTACCGTGCACAAAAAGTTGAAACTTGATAATGAGTTGGGTTGTATTGAACTTTTAGCAGGCGAATTGAAACTTGAAGAAGTTGTAAAAAGTTATAACCCTTATTTAGATGTTATAACCGCGGGCGGTATGGCAAGCAATGTTTCCGAACTTTTTGTTTCATATAAGTTTGATGAGTTAATGGACAGTTTAAAAGAAAGTTATGATTATGTAATTATTGACTCTCCGCCTGTCAACCTCGTTTCAGATACACTTGCGGTTTCTCAGAAGTGCGATGGCGTAGTTATCGTGTGTTATGCGGGTGTTACAACTGCGGGCAATTTCAGAAAGGCAGTTTCTGCGTTTGAGAATCTTGGTGTTAAGGTTATAGGCGCAATTTTAAACGGTGTTTCTGCAAAGTCTAAAAAATATTACAATAAATACGGATATAATAAATACAGTTACTAAAAATAATAGCTAAAGCATATATTTTAAAACAATGCTTTAGCTTTTTTAAAAGGAGGGGATATCTTGTTTTTTGATATACATACTCATATTTTGCCATTCATTGATGATGGCGCTTCCAGTGTGAAAGAATCTGTTGCTTTGCTCGAAAACTTAAAAGAACAAGGTATAACCGATGTGATTTTAACTCCGCATTTTTATCCGCAGATTGATAATTTTGAGGAATTCAGGGAAGATATTAAAGAAACTTATAGCGAATTATTAAAAGCATATAACGAGGATTTGCCTAATGTTTATTTAGGTTGTGAATTGTTTTATTTCAGCGGAATGGGAAATTCGGAATTGTTGGGCGAATTTTGTCTTAATAATTCGGCACTTTTATTGCTTGAACTGACCGATGAAGTAATAGATAAAAAATTATTTGAAGACCTTGGGAAAATAAAAGAAAATTTCGGTATAACGCCAATTATTGCGCATATTGAGCGGTATCATAAAGCAAAAAACTATAAAAAGTTGCTCAAGTTTGTTGAAGAAAATAAGTTGCCGATTCAAATAAACGCCACATCAGTGTTATTACCCGCTTTTAAGCGTGTTATAAAGAAACTGCTTAGTGTTAATACGGTTTGTGTAATAGCGAGTGACAGTCACTCTGTTGAAACACGTCCTCCGTTTATCAAAAAGGCGCTTTTGAAACTTGGCGAAGATTATGGCGAGAACGTAGTTTCAAGGCTCAGGAACAATGCAGAATATTTATATAAAGAGATAGTTTTAAACGGTGAAGAAAATGCTTAAAAGCAAAACTCTTAATGTTATTCGCCAAGGTGATTTGGTTTATATTCAGTTTCCAAAACTTGCAAGTTGCGGTGCGGTGAGACACATTTTTTCCACCCGTCACGGTGGGGTGAGCACGGGGGACTGTGCTAAAATGAATCTTAGTTTTAATCATTTTGACTCTTTTGAGACAGTAATGAAAAACTATGAAATTTTGTGTTCTGCGGTAGGTATAAACACAGAAAACTTGGTACTTAGCCAACAAACCCATACGAATAATGTGAAAACCGTAACTGCACAAGACAGGGGAACGGGCACAACCAAACCGTCTTTTTGCGATGTTGATGGTCTTATCACAAACGAATCGGGTGTGGCGCTTGTAACACAATATGCCGATTGCACGCCGCTTCTTTTTTGCGACCCTGTGAAAAGGGTTGTGGCAACCTCGCACGCGGGTTGGCGCGGAACGGTTAAACAAATAGGTAAAGCCACTGTGGAAAAAATGGTAAGTGAATTCGGTTGCGACCCGAAAGACATAATTGTTGCGATAGGACCTTGCATTAAAGAATGTTGTTATGAGGTGGATGACCCCGTTCACAGTGAGTTTTTAAAAATTCCGTTTTTTAATTTAAGTGAAATTTTCAAGGATAAAGGGAACGGGAAATATATGCTGAATCTCGTCGAGGCAAACCGACAGATTTTAATAAACAGCGGAATATTGCCCGAAAATATTGATGCTTCTGATATTTGCACTTGTTGTAATCACGAGGACTTGCATTCTCACAGAGCAACGGCAGGAAAACGCGGAAATCTGGCGGCTATAATAGAATTGATATGAAAAAGGACTGAGTTCTCTTAAAAGTTTTAAATATTTATTTTTCAATATCGCATATTGGAAATTTGAATATTGTTTTCTTCTTTTTTATTGCGTATTTGAGAACAATTTTTGTTCCGCTTTTTCTTTTTGGGGGAGAGTAATTTTCTCTGCAGTATACAACACAAAATTGACTTTTGTCTATCATCTCATAATTCCTCTTAATATAAACTGATTTCGAAGTTTTTATTATCTCTTTTGGATAATATGTATCTTCGTAATATTCTAATAAATATGATTTATATTCATCGTTTATATATGGATATTCTGCCCGCACATAGATTCGTTTAATGTGCGGGTATTTTTGTTTTATTTTGGTTACTAATTCATAACATAAATTATTGAATTGGCTTTTACTGCCAAAGAGAAATGTATCAACATTTTCTTTTGTGATTAAGTGTTCAATGGTTTTTAGTATTTCTGCTTTAAGTTCTTCGGTTTGCGTAAATTCTCTATGACCGAAAAAACAACAAGTATTTTTCATCATAATTTTCCTCTCAAAATAATGAATATACGGTATATCTATTTTTGATATTATAACACATAATATATTTAAAATAAATATACAATATATTTATTTTGAGGTGGAATGATGGCTATTAAGAGCGTTTCGATTAGAATTGAAGAAGAAATGTTGAATAAAATCGCGTACATTGCGGATTATGAAGGAAGAAGTGTGAATAGTCAGGTGCTTGTTTTAATAAGAGAGAATATTAAAACTTTTGAGAATGAAAACGGCACTATTGACGGAAACATTATTCCTGCTTCAAATGTGAAACCTACCAGAAAGTGAAAAAATACCACTCGTGCTTGCGAGTGGTATTTTTGTTGTATAACGAAAACCGCGCGATAGTTGAGTGGTTTCGAGAAGACTTTTGCTGATAACTAACCCCACGGCAACGGTTGGCTCCACTTGTCAGGGGAGCTGTCAAAACCTTTGGTTTTGACTGAGGGGTAGTAAAATTATATCTGAGCACAAATTTACTGCATTGTCGCTCATGCCGCGACGGGCACGCCCTTTCTTGTGTGGGCGAAAAGAAAGGGCGGAAAGATTCGCCTTAGGGGGATTTTCGATTATCCCCCTTGTGTTGTCGGAAGTATAATTTGTGCGTAATTGCCTTTCAACAACCGCCTTCGGCTTCAATGAAAGGCAGACTGTACCGTTTTATAGTTTATCTGCCGACAACACTTCCCCCTCAACGACAAGGGCTCTGCCCTTGACCCGTTTACAGACAATCGGCATCGTTTAGAACATAATCCTAAAATAAAATACCACTCGCAGTAGCGAGTGGTATTTTCAATTTCTAAGTTAATCAATATCTTTTCCGCAGCAGCGTTTATATTTTTTACCGCTTCCGCATGGGCAGAGCGCGTTTTTGCTAACAATACCTTTCCCTTTAACGGTTTGAGCCTTCTCGCCTGTGCCTGTTTCTTCGGCAACCTTTTCGCGCTTAACCTCTTCCTCGCGGCGCACTCTTACAGTGAGCACGAGCTTTGCGGTCTGCTCGCGGATTGTGTTGGTCATTGCTTCAAACATATCAAAACTGTCGTTACGGTATTCAACAACAGGGTCGTGCTGACCGTAAGCTCTAAGACCTATACCGTGGCGAAGCTGGTCCATAGCATCAATGTGGTCCATCCAGTTTGTATCAACGCTTCGAAGCAGCATAACGCGTTCAACCTCGCGCATTGTATCATAACCGAACTCGGCTTCGCGCCTATCGTAATTCTCGCGTGCCTTCTGCTTTAGCATTTCGGCAACCTCTTCTTTCGAGGTGTCAGCAAGTTCTCGTGTTGTGAAGTGCAAATCATCGGGAGTGGTTATCCAACCAAGGAAGTATTCTCTAAGACCGTTTAAATCCCAATTATCGTGCACGGCGCTGTCTGCAAGGTAAATATCACAATAAGCATCAACAGTTTCGTTAATCATCTTAAAGACAGTGTCTTTAAGTTCCTCACCGTTTAACACCTTGTTGCGTTGAGAGTAAATAAGCTCACGCTGTTTGTTCATAACATCATCATACTGCAAAACATTTTTGCGTATAGCGAAGTTCATACCCTCTTTTTTCTTCTGAGCGCCCTCAATTGTTTTTGAAAGCATACCGCTTTCAAGCGGAATATTCTCTTCAACCTTCAAGGTGTCCATAAGCATGGTGATTCTCTCGCCACCGAAGAGGCGCATAAGGTCATCCTCTAGGGATACGAAGAATTGGGTGTTACCGGGGTCGCCCTGACGACCTGCACGGCCACGCAACTGATTATCAATTCTTCGGGATTCGTGGCGCTCTGTACCAATAATACAAAGTCCGCCTACATTTCTCACAGCCTCTGCCTCTGGTGCAATTTCGGCCTTGAATTTATCATAATATTCTTTATATTTTTCTCTGGCAAAAATAATATCCTTATCATCAGTTTCGGCAAAGCCGGTTGCCTCGGTTATTATTTCTTCGCCGATGCCGTCATGTCGAAGCGCTGCCTTTGCGAGATACTCTGCATTACCTCCAAGCATAATGTCAGTACCGCGGCCTGCCATATTAGTGGCAATAGTAACTGCACCGAGCTTACCTGCTTGGGCAATTATTTCGGCTTCCTTTTCGTGATGCTTTGCATTAAGCACATTGTGTTTAATACCGCGCTTTTTAAGCATTGCCGAAAGAAGTTCGGATTTTTCAATGGTAACGGTGCCCACAAGCACGGGTTGGCCTTTTTGGTGGCACTGGGCAATTTTATCAATAACGGCATAAAATTTAGCTTTTTCGGTTTTATAAACCACATCGTTTTCATCAATTCTTGCGAGTGGCTTGTTTGTGGGAATTTCAATAACATCAAGGCGATAGATTTCTTGGAATTCGGCCTCCTCGGTCATAGCAGTACCGGTCATACCCGAAAGCTTTGAATAAAGACGGAAGAAATTCTGGAAGGTGATGTTAGCAAGTGTTTTTGATTCTTTTGCTACCTGCACACCCTCTTTTGCCTCAATTGCTTGATGAAGACCTTCATTATAACGTCTGCCATACATAAGACGGCCTGTGAATTCATCAACAATTATAACCTCACCATCTTTAACCACATAGTCAACATCGCGCTTCATAATACCGTATGCGCGGATAGCCTGGTTAATGTGGTGGGCAATGGCAATGTTTTCGGTATCGTTAAGGTTTTCAATGTTGAAATAAGTTTCTGCGCGTTTCACGCCTTCGGGGGTGAGTGTTGCGGTTCTTGCCTTTTCATCAACAACATAGTCGCCATCGTAATTGGTAACCTCATCGCTTGCCTTATCATCCATTTCCTTAACCTTAACCATTTTAAGCGAACGGGCAAAATTGTTGGCTCTAAGATACAGGTCGGTTGATTTATCGCTCTGTCCTGAAATGATAAGGGGAGTTCTCGCTTCATCAATAAGGATAGAGTCAACCTCGTCGACAATAGCAAAGTTGTGCTCTCTTTGAACCTTCTGCTCTTTATAAATAACCATATTATCACGCAAATAATCGAAACCGAGCTCGTTATTGGTGCAATATGTGATATCGGCATCGTAAGCCTCTTTTTTCTCATCGTGATTCATGCCGTGAATGATAAGACCAACCGAAAGCCCCATAAAGCGATAGAGCTTACCCATCCACTCAGAGTCGCGCTTGGCAAGATAATCGTTAACGGTTACAATATGAACACCTTTTCCTGAAAGACCGTTTAAATATGCAGGAAGAGTTGCCACAAGGGTTTTACCTTCACCTGTTTTCATTTCGGCAATTCTGCCTTGGTGAAGAATAATACCACCGAGAATCTGAACGGGGAAGTGCTTCATACCAAGCACACGCCAGCTTGCTTCTCTTAAAGCGGCAAATGCCTCGGGCAAGATATCATCAAGCATTTCGCCGTTTGCTAAACGGTTTTTAAACAACACGGTTTTATTTTTAAGCTCATCATCAGAAAGAGCGGAGTATTCATTTTCTAACTCCAAAACCCTTTCTTTAAGATGGTTAATTCTTTTGATTTCCTTTTGGCTGTAATCGCCAAACAGTGCTCTGAGCAAACCCATAAACTTACCTCACAAAATAATCTGTGTTTCATTGTAACACGAATTTGTTAACAAATATAGTACAATCTATATTATTATACATTCTTTTAAGGGTTTTGTAAAGAAAAAACGCGTTGCAGATTTTGCAACGCGTTGCATTTTAAATTTCTAAGAGCTTTGTCGAACTTTCCACTAAAAGCTCCTTCTTTTTGTTGGCTTCAAAATGGGTGCTGCCAACAGCACAAACATAAATCTTGATTTTCGGCTCAGTTCCTGAGGGACGCACGATAAGTGAGCCGCCATCATCTAAGAAGAAGGATAAAACATTGGATTTGGGAAGAGTGATAGCTGTATCCTCGCCCTTTAGAATATCATTTGAAACAGAGGTTTCATAGTCGTTAAACTTGATAACCTTGCTGCCGCCGATTTCTTTTGGGCTGTTGCCGCGCAATTTATCCATAATGCTTCCAATTTTTTGCATACCGCTTTGACCTTCAAAGGTGAAGCTCTTTTGAACGGTGTAATAGAAGCCGTATTTTTCATAAATTCCGTTCAGCACATCCATAAGATTTTTGCCCTGTGCTTTATAAAATGCGGTCATTTCGCAAATGAGCATTGAAGCCACAACGGCATCCTTATCGCGTGCATAGCTGCCTGAAAGATAACCGTAGCTCTCTTCAAAGCCTAATATAAAACGGTTCTGTTCATTGCTTTCTTCAAGAATGGTTATTTGCTCGCCGATGAATTTAAAGCCTGTGAGAACATTAACGAGTGTGCAACCGTAATCATCAGCAATTTTTTGGCAAAGCTCGGTTGAAACAATGGTTTTAACCGCGAGCGGATTTTTGGGCAGAGTTTTATTTGCGGTGCGGCGCTCGAGAATAAAGTTGAGCAATAAAACACCAACATCGTTTCCTGTGAAAAGCTTATATTCACCGCCGACATTCACTGCAATTCCAACGCGGTCGCTATCGGGGTCGGTTGCAAGCAAAATATCTGCTTTGTTTGTTTTTGAAAGCTCTAGCGCACATTCGAAGGCTTGTTTGGTTTCAGGGTTGGGGTAGGGGCAGGTTGGGAAATTGCCATCGGGAAGTTCCTGCTCGGGAACAACTGCAAGGTCTTTAATACCAATTCGCTTTAAAATTTCACGAACGGGTTTATTACCTGCACCGTTGAGCGGCGTGTAAATCACTTTAAGCGCCGAAACATCAAAATCAGGCTCAACGCGGGCAGCTTCCACATTTTTAAGATAAGCCTCAATAACGGCTTGGTCTATATATTCAATGCTTCCGTTTTCGAGCGCCTTATCAAAATCGGTTGTTTTAACACCTGTGAAAATATCAACGCTTTGCATTATTGAAAGCACATATTCTGCGGCCTCAAGACCTAATTGACTGCCATCCGGACCGTATGCTTTATAGCCGTTATATTTAGCGGGGTTATGGCTTGCGGTAATAACCACACCTGCATCACATTTTAAATGTCTAACCGCAAAAGAAAGCATGGGTGTGGGCACCAATTCCTTGTATAAATAAACCTTTATTCCATTGGCGGCAAAGATTGAAGCGGCAGCCTTTGCAAAGGTATCTGATTTGATACGGCTGTCATAAGCAATGGCAATTTTACCATTTTCGGTTACCGAATTAACATAAGCCGCAAGACCCTGTGAAGCCTGACCGACTGTATATATATTCATTCGGTTAGTGCCTGCACCGATAACTCCTCTGAGTCCTGCAGTACCGAATTCGAGGTCTTTATAAAAAGCATCGGAAATAACGGCTTGGTTACCTTCCATTTGCTTTAATTCTTCAATAAGGTCGGGGTCGCTCGTAGCATTTTTGCACCAAAGACGATATTTTTCTTTAATCATATTAACCCTCCAAGTTTGAATTTTAACAAATCCTTATTATAATTATGATAATTGTTTTTCGCAGTTTTGTCAATATTAACAGTAAAATATATTGGGTTTTGTGCCTTTTTCCTATGTAATTTTGAAAAATAACCAAAATTACATAATTACGGTTTTTTTGGCTTGACTTTTTAATTTATATAATGTATCATTGTTTTATAATTGTTGAGTAGTACTGTTTTTGGAGAAAAATGTTAGAAAATTTTGTCGAAAATCACAAAAATATTCCTGATGAGGAAATTATTTCCTCAATCAAAGATGGCAATTTTGAGTTGCTTCAGGTTATCATTGCGCGGTATTATGGGGCAGTGAAATATTATGCGGAAAAATATTGCGAGCAGCAGCTGCACGAGGATGTTTTTCAAGAAGCAATATTAGCGCTTTATTCTGCTGTTAAAAACTATGAGCCGCAAAAGGCTTCATTTAAAACATTCGCTCGCACATGTATAAAGCGTTCGGTTATAGCAACTCTCAAGGCGCAAAACAGAAAAAAGCAGATTCCCAACAGTTTGATTTCTTCCATCGAAGAATTGGAATTAATTGACAATAACAGCCCCGAAAAAATTTTCTTTGAAAAAGAGAATTTTAAGAGCCTTACTGACACAATTAAATTAGAGCTTTCATCCCTTGAATATGAGGTTTTGCAGCTCTACCTTTCGGGAGAAAGATATTTAGATATTGCGCACAGGCTTGAGATAACAGAAAAAAGTGTTGATAACGCCTTGGCGCGCATAAGAAAAAAATTAAAGCAATAAGTAGCCACTTGGCTATTTATATATGCCCATGTAGCTTAAAGCAGAGCGTTGAAAAACAAAGATGTCGGTGCGAGTCCGTCCTGGGCTAAATTTAAAACAACTTTAGGAGAGGTAAAAGAAATGTTTGAAGACAAGACCTTAGTTTGCAAAGAATGCGGAGCAGAATTTGTATTCACTGCAAGAGAGCAGGAGTTCTATGAATCCAAAGGCTTTGTAAACGAGCCGCAGCGCTGTAAGCCCTGCCGTGACAAACGTAAAAATGCAGGCAGAGCACCCAGAGAGATGCACGAAGCTGTTTGTGCTGCTTGCGGAGGAGTTGCAACTGTACCGTTCTTACCCCGCGACGATCGTCCGGTATATTGTAGCGAATGCTTTGCTAAAATGAAGGAGCAGGAAAACGCTGCTGAATAATTTTAAGCTGTTAACCGCCTTTTAAAAGGCGGTTTTCTTTTATTTATTCAAAATAATTGTTGCAATTATTCATATTTTTGTAATAATATTATTATATTATTATATTTAAATAATATTACACTCTTTAAAGCTGGAGGGAGTTTAATGCAATATAAAATTTTGATTGTTGATGATGATGAAAATATATGCGAGCTGTTGAGGCTTTATCTTGAAAAGGATGGCTTTACAACGGTTGTTGCAAACGACGGTGAAGAGGCAATCAAAAAGGCGGCTCTTTATTCACCTGATTTAATTTTGCTTGATATAATGCTTCCTAAGCTTGATGGCTGGCAGGTTTGCAGAGAAATTAGAAAGACAAGTGAAACCCCCATAATTATGCTCACTGCTAAAGGTGAGACCTTTGATAAAATATTAGGCCTTGAGCTTGGGGCGGATGATTATGTGAGCAAGCCCTTTGAAACTAAAGAGGTTATCGCCAGAATCAAGGCTGTGCTCAGAAGAACTAACGATAGCGAAAAGCACAACAGCGTGAGCGAGGTTAAATATGATAAGCTCGTGATAAACCTCACAAATTATGAGCTGGTTGTGGACGGTGCAAGAATTGATACACCCCCAAAGGAATTAGAGCTTATATATCATTTAGCAAGTAATCCCAACCGCGTTTACACGCGCGACCAACTTCTTGATGAGGTTTGGGGCTTTGATTATTACGGCGATTCGAGAACGGTTGATGTGCATGTTAAAAGGCTAAGAGAAAAGCTCGAAAACGTTTCGGAGGAATGGTCGCTTAAAACCGTGTGGGGCGTGGGTTATAAATTTGAAATCACAAAAATCTGAGGTAAGATATGAAGCTTAAGCTTTTTAAAAAGTATTTTCTTACAACCTTTGTAATTATTATATTCAGCTTCACTGCAATTTTAATGATTCTTTCGTTTGTGCTTAATGCATACATATCCAAAACACGCAGTGCCACTCTGGAGCGGGCGTGCGATGAAGTGGTTGAATATGTTGATAATGCGAAAGATGAAAACACCGTGCTTGATAAGAAAAGCTTTTACGGTCAGCTTTCAACCTTATCCGATGTTTGTGAGGCAGATGTTTTTATTGCAGATAGAAGCGGCGATATTATAATTTGTGGATGCAAGGAATGGTTTAGTGAGGGCTCTTGCGAGCATTCGGTTGTTAAAATTCCGAGAGAAGAGCTAAAAAAGGAAAAAACGGATGAGAACAAATTAAGGCTTAGCCGACTCGGTATATATGATGTGCCGCATTATGTATCGGCTAAAACACTCACCGATAAAAACGGCGAGCATTTCGCAACTGTTTTTTCCACCACACCCGTTGTTATTGTGCGGCAGCTTTTGCAGGCGATAACAAGAATATTTATATTTTCGGCGATTATTCCGATAATTATAATGTTTTTTGCGATATACATTATAACCTATCGTTTAACCAAGCCGTTAAGGCTTATGTCTGATGCTTCAAAGGCAATGGCAAGGGGCGATTTTTCCAAGCGTATCCCCGTTATGAGTGATGATGAAATTGGCGAGCTTTCGGCATCGTTTAATATGATGACAAATTCACTCTCGCGCCTGGAGGGAATGAGAAAAAGCTTTATTGCCAACATTTCTCACGAGCTCAAAACTCCCATGACCACCATAGCCGGATTTATTGACGGCATTTTAGACGGCACGATTGAGAGCGATAAGCAGGAATATTATTTGAAAATTGTGTCGGATGAAGTAAAGCGCTTGTCAAGGCTTGTTCAGTCTATGCTAAGCATGGCAAGGCTTGAATCGGGCGAATTCAATATAAAGCCAGAGCTTTTCGATTTGGGTGAAATGCTTTTTGGCATAGTGATAAGTCAAGAGCAGAGAATTGAAAAACAAAAATTACAGATAATAGGTCTTGATGAGATAAAAAGTGTGTCGGTTAATGCCGATAAGGATTTAATACATCAGGTTATATATAATTTGGTTGATAACGCGATTAAGTTCACGGATTTTGAAGGCAGTATAAAATTCGCCCTTAAAAAAGAGGGGAAAAAGACTGTTTTCACAATAACCAACACGGGTAAGGGTATCCCTGAGCAAGACCTACCCTTTGTGCTTGACCGCTTTTATAAGGTTGATAAATCGCGTTCGGCAAGTAAAAACAGCACGGGACTGGGCCTTTACATTGTTAAAACCATTGTTACAGCTCACAAGGGCGCGATAACGGTTACAAGTAAGGAAAACGAATTCACAACCTTTAAGGTTGTTTTGCCATAGATTAAAAGAACGGAGAAGAATTATGAGCGAGAATTTAAATGAAAACAAAATAGAGCAAGCTGAGGTTTTAGAGGAATCGGCAGTGAAATTAGAAGAAGCCGAAATCGAAGAACCGCAAGAGGCTTTTGTTGAGGACTCTGATTCTTTAGAAACAGAGCAACCCGAAACAATTTATAACCCGATAGTTTATTCCAAAATCGAAAAGGCGGATTATAAGCCGTGCGGAAAGGGGCTTAAGTTTTTTGCGGCTATTTTAGCACTTGTTGTTTTGCTTACGGGGGCCTGCGTTTCGGGATATTTTATGGGTAAAAACAACACACCCGGCACAAGCTCTTTAAACCTTGCCGCAAAGCCTGTTAAAAGCGATGAGTTAACCGAAGCCGAGGTTTATGAAAAGGTTAATAAATCGGTTGTTGGAATTGTGGTTTATAATAGCTCGGGCAAGGGCAGCCAAGCGAGTGGTATTGTTTTTTCTGAGGATGGTTATATTATCACTAACGACCATATCTATTCAAAGATTCCTGCCGCTAAATTTAAGATTTACACTTATGACGGCAAAGAATACGATGCAAGATATATAGCAGGCGATAAGGTAAGCGACCTCGCAGTTTTAAAGGTTGAAGGCGCAAAGCTATCTCCCGCAGAATTTGGCAATTCGGATGAGCTTTTTTATGGTGAGCATGTTGTGGCAATCGGCAGACCTAATGATTCCACCGAGCCCTCAAGCATCACAAACGGCATAATCTCTGCACTGAACCGAAGAGTGCAAAACACCACAAACTATTCGGCTTGTCTTATTCAGACTAACAGCGAAATCAATCCCGGTAGCTCGGGAGGCGCGCTAGTTAATATGTTTGGTCAGATAGTGGGCGTAACATCTTCAAAATTGGCTTCAACAGAGTTTGAGGGAATTGGCTATGCAATCCCAACAGTTATTATGAAAAGGGTTGTTGATGAGCTCATTTCAGAGGGCCGAGTTGTGAGTCGCGCAAAGCTTGGAATAACCTATTCCTTTGTTGATTCTATCAGCACTGAGGTAACCGATAAAAAGCAAACGGGACTTCATATTGAATCGGTTTCAGAGGATAGCGACCTTTATGGCAAGCTCAATAAGGGCGATACTATAACACATATCAACAATATGGAAATCACTAACGATAACGATGTTCTCGATATAATAGACCGCAGCAAAGCAGGGGATAAGATAGATATAACTGTTATAACTGCAAACGGCGGAACAATTAATATAACCGCAGTGCTTAAAGCAAATTACAGTGAATCGAGCTATGTAATAGAAGAATCTCCGCTTACCGAGTCAAAGGATGAGCAGGCGAACAGCGGCGGTTCATTCGATTTCCCGTTTGGTGAATAAAAATAAAAGCTTAGTTTGATTTTTCAAACTAAGCTTTTTCACTTTTTTACAGTGCTTTTCCGAGTTCGGTTACAAGGTCGGACATTTTTTGCCCGTTTTTAAGTCTTATTGTGTAAACGGGTTTTCCCGTGGCGTTAAGCATAAAACGGTTTCCAAAATATGCCGAGAGCTTGCTCATAACCTCGGGAACAATGGAGTTTATGTGCAAAATAGCAGTGTTGGAAGTACCTGTTATTTCGGCAATTTTAGCGTTTGCCGCCTTGTTTCTTAAAATTGAAATATCGATAAGTCCCATAACTGACCGTGGCGGTTCACCAAAACGGTCGCACAGCTCATCAATAACATCGCTGGCATCATCATCGTTTCTGATAGCCGCAATTCGCTTATAAATACCAAGCCTTGCGGGGAGAGATTCAATGTAGCTCTCGGGAATATGCGCCGAAATATTAAGGTCGATAGTGCAGGGGATATCATCTTCCGGCTCGATTCCGTTTTCTTCGTTTACCGCCTCGGACAATAGCTTCAGATACATATCATAACCAACCGATTCCATATTTCCGTGCTGGTCGCCGCCTAAAATACTTCCCGCACCTCTTATTTCAAGGTCGCGCATTGCGATTTTAAAGCCCGAGCCGAATTCGGTATATTCTCTTATTGCTTCAAGCCTTTTGGAAGCCACATCCGAAAGCTGTCTGTTTTGTCCAAAACAAAAATATGCATAGGCGCGTCTTGGCGAACGGCCAACTCGACCCCTCAGCTGATGAAGCTGAGCCAGACCCATTCGGTCAGCATCCTCAATAATAAGAGTATTGGCGTTTGGAACATCCACACCCGTTTCGATTATGGTGGTGCAAACAAGCAAATCAATCTTGTGCTCTAAAAGCTGCCGCCAAACATTTGTGAGCTCATCCTCACTCATTTTCCCGTGAGCAATTCCAACGCTAATATCAGGCAGGCGCTGTTTTAATCTCGAAGCACAGCGCTCAATAGATTCAACTCGGTTATGAAGGTAATAAACCTGTCCACCGCGGCGGATTTCTTTGTTTATGGCATCAATTATAACCCCTTGGTTATATTCTAAAACATAGGTCTGAACGGGGTGCCTGTCGCCAGGGGCTTCATCAATGGAGGACATATCACGCAGCCCCGACATTGCCATATTTAGCGTTCTCGGAATCGGGGTTGCGCTGAGGGTTAGTATATCCACAAAGGGATAAAGCTCTTTTAGTCTTTCCTTTTGTGCCACGCCAAAGCGTTGCTCCTCATCAATTATAACAAGCCCTATATCCTTAAAACTCACATCTTTTGAAATCAGACGGTGAGTGCCAACCACCATATCAAGCCGACCGCATTTAAGGTCGGTTATAATTTTTTCCTGCTGCTTTGGCGGTACAAAACGGTTTAAAAGCTTAACAGTTATGGGCATTTCACCGAAACGGCGGGTAATTGTGTTATAATGCTGCATTGCGAGAATGGTTGTGGGCACAAGCAAAGCGCATTGCTTGCCCTCGCTTATGCATTTAAATGCCGCTCTTAAGGCAACCTCGGTTTTACCAAAACCAACATCGCCACAAAGCAAGCGGTCCATCGGAACCTCGCGCTCCATATCGCGCTTTATCTCGTTTATGCATCTTAATTGGTCATCGGTTTCTTCATATTCAAAGCGCCTTTCAAAATCGTTTTGCAAATCGGTGTCGGGGCTGAAGGCATAACCCTTAACGCTCATTCGCTTAGCATAAAGAGCGGTTAACTGCTTTGCCATATCTTTGACAGCGGCTTTAACACGGCGCCTTGTTTTTTGCCATTCGCTGCCGCCCAAACGGTTGAGTTTAAGCGTTCCGTTTTCATTTGCAGAGCCTATATATCGTGAAACCAAATCAAGCTGGGTAACAGGCACATAAAGCACATCACTTTTGGCATATTTGATTTTAATATAATCCTTTGTAATACCGTTATTGGTTATGCGGTTTATACCGTCAAAAATGCCTATTCCGTGCGCAGAGTGAACAACATAGTCGCCAATGTGCAGCTCATCTAAAGAGCCAATTTCCTGCGCGTTTTTGGGTCTCTTGCGATGTTTTTTAGTATCTGCCGCAATAAAGCGGTGGGTTATAAGCAAAAACTTTTGCGATGGTATTTCAATTCCGCCCGAAAGACCGCCGAGCGCCACAGTAACGCTTGCAACCGTATCATCGGGATTTTCGGAAAACACGGCATTTATACCCTTTTCACACAGCTCATCGGTTAAAACTCTGGCCGCCTTTTCTTCACCCGCAAGAATCAAAACCTTGCCTTTTTGCTCTAAAAAGTAAGAGATATCCTCCAAAAGAATGTTTATATCTCCGCTCCAAGGGGTTGAGCGCTTATAATTAAAGTTAATAATGTTTTTAATGGGTAATTCATAAGCGCCGCGCGGAAAGTTTTCAAGAATAACCGCTTTTTGTAGCTTATCCCAAAGCTCTCCCGCACCGAGCCAAAGGCAAGAGGTGGCCTCGCTTAAAAAGCCCTCCTCTAAATAGGCGGTAATATCCTCGGTCTGCTGAATAAGCATGCTTTTAAGCCGCTCGGTAATACTGCCCGATTCGCTCACAAAGAGAATGGTATCTTCAAGGTAATCAAAAACACTCTCACCGTTCGGATAAATTATTGGCAAATATCTGTCATAAGGGAAGGTAATGCCGTGGGTGAGAGCATCTATATCAGAGGTTATACGCTCTTTTTGCTTTTCGGTCAGGTGTTTTGATGCCTTAAGATAACCGTCAAGGCTTTCTATTAAATTGCTTGGATTAAAAAGCACCTCACAGGCGGGGGTTATTTCTATTTTTTCGGTAGCTTCTGTGCGCCTTTGGGTTTCGGTGTCAAAATATGAGATACTGTCAACCTCGTCTCCCCAAAATTCAATTCTGCAGGGGCTCTCGGCATTTATGGGGAAAACATCAAAAATTCCGCCTCGCACCGAGAACTGACCCTGACCCTCGCAAAGCTCACTTTTAGTGTATCCTGCGCATAATAACTTATCGATAAGGTCTTTGATTTCAAAGCTTTCTCCTTGGCTTATGGTGAATCTTGAATTTGCCAAGGTTTCGGGCGGAACAGTAAGCTGAGCTGCGGCATCAACCGATATTGTAAGCAGCTCAAAAGCCCCATCCAAAAGCTTGGATAGGGTGTCTGTTCTTTTTTGTTCGTATTCTTTCCCGTAACCGCTAATATTTCCGATGCAATAATCTCTCACGGGGAAATTGATTGCATTAACGCCGAATGCTTTGGCATCGTTCATAATCTCAAGAGCTTCGGCTTCATCCTTTGTGATAACGGCAATTTTTTTCTTCGTGAGTGAATAAATTGCCGAAAGAACGGCCGATTTAGAGTTGAGCGAAAGCCCTGTTGCAGCTATTGGCAACCGATTGTTTTTAATATCGCTCAGCAGCTCGGAAAAATCGCGGTCGCGAGACAAAACGCTGTTTAAAATTTCCATTTAGGCCTCAGTTATTATATTTATTCATCGCAGAATCAATTCCGCGAGCGAATATTTCTTTAAGTGCAAGATTGGATTTTTTAAGGGCAGAATGAAGATTTTCTTTCTCATCATCTTTAAAACGGCTCAGCACCCAATCTGCCAAATCATAGTCGGGGTGGGGCTTAGCGCCCACGCCGATTTTAATGCGCATAATATTATCATTGCCAAACAGCTCAATAATATCGCGCATACCTTTTTGGCCGCCATCACTGCCCTTGCGACGCATTCTCAGTTTCCCGACATCAAGCGAAATATCATCCTGAATAACAATAATTCTATCTATCGGTATTTTATAAAAACGGGCAATTTTTGTAACGGCAGAGCCCGAATTGTTCATATAGGTCTGCGGCTTTACAACAAGGATTTTTAAATCCTTTATCTTTGTTTCGCCAATGAGTGCATCCATTTTGTTTTTACCGAAAGAAAATGAAAGATTTTCAGCCAGCATATCAACCGCCATAAACCCAACATTGTGGCGTGTTTGTTCATATTGAAGTCCGGGATTTCCAAGCCCCACAACCAACCAATCGTAAGTTGGCTTTGATTTAAATATCATATATATCACCACCTTAAATGATACAACAGTTTCACTCAATTTTCAAGCAAAATAAAAAAAGCTTCTTTTGAAGCTTTTTTTATCGCATTTATCTGTCTCTTATTGCATCAATCGGTTTTTTGGCTGCTATTTTTTTCACGGGGATATAGCTTGAAATAAATGCCACCAAAATGCTTACTGCGAGTAAAAGTAAAACCTGACGCAAATTAAAGGTTAAAACGGTTATGAGTATGCCCATTTCGTTTCTGAACACATGGTTTATAATCGCGGTAGCAACTCCAACACCTGTTGCGGAAAGCAAGAAGTTTATTATCGCAATAATAAAGCTTTCTGCAAAGAAAATTCTGAAAACATCATTACTGCGCGAGCCGATTGCTCTGAGAATTCCGATTTCCTGCTTTTTATAGGAAATACTCGTGGCAATAAAATTAGCAAACATAATTGCAGAGAATAGTGCAAAGCCAAGGCCGATATAAAGGAAAACAGATGACAAGGTTTTCAAAACATCGTTTAATGCATCGAGCTCATAGGTTACAGAATTCTGAATTTCATAACGAATATCGGCATCCTCTCTGTAACAGAACTCCACCATATTCTTAATAGCCTGCTTTTCTTTAGGCATTGAGCCCACGCAGAAGCTATAGCGGTTTTCGGGGCCGTCTGCAAACTCGCTAAAGAGATTATCTGAGCAAACAACGGTTGAATTGATTTTTGTTTTCATGGGGTCGGCAACAATAAAACCAACCACCTTATAGCCGTCTTCAGAAATGGGGACATCAGTGTCGGCAAAAAAGTCTTTAATTATTGTAAGTGATTTTGCTTTTTTGAGAAGAATTTTGTAATATTCTTCTTCGGTTGTGAAAACCTCATCACCGAGTTCACTTTCAAGCCCGTAAAAATTAATGCTATCGGTTGTGGCAATTATTTCCTTTTCGCCGAGGGTATCCTTTTGGCCGTCAAGCCAGATTATTTTTTCATCCTTTAAATCCGAAAGCTTTGCTAAATAGTTTGAATCAACGCCGTAATTGTCCGCATTGAAATAAATATAGCCTTTGGTTATGTGCGAAATTTTCGGGCTTTCTGCAATTAACTTGTCAATATAACCCTCACCAACCATTGCAAGACCCGCGAAGGAGGATTCCGATGCATAACTGAATTCACTCAAAAGTGCATAATCGAGCAATTCTTCAGCATTGGTTTTGTTTTCCTTTTTCACGGTGAGGGGAATATACCGTTCAATATCAAAGTTGGTGTCAACTATTGCGGTTACGGTATAATCCTTGTTATCGAGTTTAATTTTTTTGCCTAAAATGTCGGAATAAGCATTGATTTGCTTATAATCGATAACTTCCTTGCCGTTTGCATCCTTTATAAGTGAGCCGTCTGTGTAATTTGCCTTTTGGAAAACGGAGAAAATATATTCACTAATTGCAATTTCATCCTTTGTGCCATCGGGAAGTGTTCCTGCCAAAAGGCTGAAATTCATTTCATCTATGATAGACTGATTTATCTCGGCAAAGCCTGAAAAATAAGTGTTATAAATTTCAAAATCTGTTTCGGTGAGCTCAATCTCGGGGTTTCGTTGCGAGTTAAAGCTAAGGTCTCCGCCAATGGGGAAATACACGCCGTGCATTTTAATGTTTGTGGCGGTTTTGAAATCTGCCAAATCGCTTTCAGATAAATAACCGTTGCTCATCCAATACGAATAGTCATCATCCTCTACCTTTATGGATTTAACGGTCGAGATGTAATCTACCTTACTGTCCACAAGGGAGTTTGTGCAAACCTCAATGTGATTATAGGCGCCAAAGGTATCGGAAAGGCCGAAAAGGCCGAACGAAATGCAACACAGCAAAATGGTTATAACTAAACGGAATTTTTTATATTTCAGCCCGCTGGCACCGATTTTAAAGGCGCTTTTCAAGGGGAGCTTAGATTTAATAAGCTTGAAAGCCGAACTATCAGTGAGCTTGATTTTAGAAATATCGGTGGCTTTGAACTTATGAGCTTTACTGCCCTTGGAAATAGAAATTTTGGCATTGGTGCTGTTAAGGGAGGAAATATATTCGTTTATTTGTTTGCGGTCCTCTTCGGTTAAGTGATAACCCGCCGGCACCTCTATAACATTTCCGTTGTATTCGAGTGTATCTTCAGATTCTTTATATTCATTGTCAAGCTCAAGGTCGCTGATAACCTTGCCGTCGGCAAGCTCAATAATGCGGTCAGCATAATTTTCAGCGAACTCTCTGTCGTGCGATACAACAATAACTAATTTTTCCTTTGAAAGCTTTTTAAGGGTTTCAAAGATTTGCCTGCCTGTAACAGAATCGAGCGCTCCTGTGGGCTCATCAGCCATAATTATCTGCGGATTTTTAACCAAGGCGCGTGCAATAGCAACCCTTTGCTTTTGTCCGCCCGAGAGCTCGTTGGGCTTTCTTAAGGCATAACCCTCGAGGTCAACCTGCTTTAAAATGTTGTTTATTTCCTCGTCAGTTGCCTTGCGGTTTTGCAGCTCGATGGCAAGCGCAATGTTGGCGCCAACCGTGAATTCATCAAGCACGTTGTATTCTTGGAAAATAAAACCAACATAGGTGTTGCGATAGGAATCAAAATGCTTTTGGCGGAATTTCTTTGAGGAAACGCCCTTGATTATTATTTCGCCCTTTTCGTAGCTGTCAAGTCCGCCCAAAACATTTAAAAGGGTTGATTTTCCGCTGCCTGATTTACCAAGCAGAAAAACCATTCCTTTATCGTTAAACTTAAGATTCACGCCATCAAGCGCGGTTACGGGAACGCCCTTTTTAGGCTTATAAATTTTAACTAAATTTTTAGTTTCTAGCATAAAATCACCTTTAAGATTTCAGTTTTGTTATTATCTTATATAAAATCCAGCCGATAAGGCTTATTAAAAGAGTTATAGCAAAAACAATTATTGCGGTTTTATATTCTTCCACTCCGAGTGCATCTCCGCCCAAGGTAGAAGTTATTATTGATGGCAGACGCGCGAGAGACACTAAAATTAAAAAGTTTAAGGGTTTAACATCTGTGAGTCCCACAAAATAGGTTATTAAATCCTTTGGTGTGCCCGGAAGAAAGAAAACAATAAAAATTAAAAGGTTTCTCTTTTTAGAGCTTTTAAGAATTCTAAGCTCGTTTATTTTTTCACGGCTGAAAAAAACCTCCACAAGCCGAATTCCTATTTTGCGCACAAGCCAAAACACAAGCAAACTGCCGAGCGTTGTGCCGATAACACAAAGCAGGGTGCCGCGGAACGCACCAAAAGCATATCCTGCACCGATTTCGAGCGGTTCGCCCGGAACGAGTGCTATCACAACCTGAAAAACCATCATTCCGATAAATGCGAGCATACCTAAAAAACCGTGGGAATCAACCCACAATCTGAATTTTTCGGGCTCCGATACGAATTCAATCATCGGTTTTCCAATGAGCCAGCCAATAATTCCGCAAAAGCTTAAAAAGAGAATAAATGCAGCGATTGCGATTGCTTTTTGCTGGTTTTTGTTTAAAATTTCAAGCTTATTTTTCATAACTCTCTAATTTTTCCTTAACATCTTGTTTCAGAGCTTCCCATTCATCTTCGTTTTCAACATAATACTTGGGACAAATCTTCTCTGTAATATCATAATGTCTTATAACGGCGCTCGTGTCAAGAGAAAAATTTTCGCAAAGAAAAGCGGTGAGCTTTATTACCGAATTATAGGTATCTTCATTAAACTCGCCTGTTTCGTCGGGGTGGCAGACCTCAATAGAGATAGTATCCTTGTTTCTGTGGTTGCTTGCTGCCGACCTTTCGTAAAGAGGAACACACTGAATTATCTCACCTTCAAGCCCCACAACAAAGTGAGAGCTTACCGTTGTATCCCATTTATCAAAATAATCGCGGTTGTTTTGTGCGGTGGTATTGGGATTACCCACATAATGAATAACAATGTTTTTAATATCGGTTAAATCAATGCCTGTTCTGGCGGTTGTGTGTTTATGAATATGCTGAATATCAATCCAAGAGGGAATTTCAAGCTCTTTAGCTTTCTCCACCCTTTTTGATATATTTTTTCCGAAAACCGAGGGGATAAATCCCTCATCGTGTGAATCGGGGTTAAAAATTCTGTAAATTCCAACGGCGGAAAGAATAAGAACGCTTGTAAGCAGCAGGGTTACTGCCGAGATAAAAATTCTTCTTATAACGATTTTCTTCCGTCGTTTTCTTCTTCGGGCATTATATACTGCCCGCGGGTCATAATTTATCGGTTTCATTTTTACTCCGTTATCTTATTAAATGTAATCGTAACTTTAAAAAGGTCGCCATCAACAGAAAGCGCAAGACTTCCGTTTTGAAGCTCGGCAAGGCTTTTTGCAATAGAAAGACCGAGCCCGCTGCCCTCGGTGTTTCGGGAGGAATCGCCGCGCACAAAGCGCTCCATAAGCTCATCTGCCGAAACATTAAGCTGGTTTTTTGAAATATTGCGGAATGTGATTTTAGCCGTATCGTTTAGTTCCTCAATATCAATGTAAACACGGGTGTTTTCGAGCGCATATTTGCAGATATTGCCCATTAAATTATCGAAGATGCGCCACAAATGTCTGCCATCAGCCATAATTTCGACATTATTTTCGGGTGAGTTTATTACAGCATTAAGGTTTTTGAGCTTAAAGCGGTCCTCAAATTCACCGAGCGTTTGAGAAAGCAGCACCTTAACATCGCAAGGCATAAGATTAACCGCCAAGCTTCCCGAAGATGCCTTTGAAGCCTCTACCAAGTCTTCAACCAGTTTCTTAAGGCGGGTAGACTGCCTATCTAAAACACCGATATATTCCTTAACGTTTTCATTTTCTATGCTCTCTTTTTTGATTAAATCAACATAGTTAATAATTGAAGTGAGCGGTGTTTTAATATCGTGCGAAACATTTGTGATAAGCTCGGTTTTAAAGCGCTCGCTCTTCATTTTTTCATTAACGGCAGTTGCAAGGCCTTTGTTTATGTTGTTAAGGCTCTCGGCAAAGCTTTTAAAATCGCCGAACATATACTTTGTATCAATTTTGTGCTGAAGGTCGCCCTTGGCAATTCTCTCTCCGCCAATTTTGATTTTTTGCAGAATAATTGCTAAATAAAGTATTGCTAAAGCAGGAATAACAAATGCTACAAAAGCAATAAAAACAAGGGGAGAGCGTCCGTAATATCGCCAAGAGTCCATGTAAATGACAAGCAAAATAAAATCAAATATACCGAGCCCGGCAATAATTATGAGGGTTTTGTAAATCAAAGGAAGGTTTTTGAAAATGTATGAAAACCAAGAAAATATCCTTTTAAGGACTTTAATTAAAATGCTTAAAAGTCTGTAAATGAGTGTGTTTTTAATGAGTGTACCCATTTTAATTCGGGTTGCAAAGCTTAAAAGATAGATTATTAAAATGAAATAGTCAATACTTCCTGCAATAAGCAGAGAAATCGCGGTAGAAACAAACCCAAACATAAAGTCGTGGGCAATATAAACACTCACACCAATTATTGCGATGACAATAAAAGTATAAACATCGAAGGGAATAATATCGATATAACCGAGCTTCATTTTTCCGTTTTCGCTGTGGCCTGCGGCACAGAACAAAAAACAGATAACTGCGATAAGGCCGAGAAAGCTTGCGAGCATTATAAAAATAACCCAATATTCCATTTTAAAACCAATTTCAATCATTTTTGAAGTAACTGAAAAAAGGTCGTTATAATGCATATCTTTGGCCACGAAAACCGTTATATCAAGGGTGTGTTCATAAATCCCTTCAGAATATGTTTCACCTGTTTTTTCGTCAACCCGTTCAACCTCTTTTAGTGAATAGTGGCTGTCCTCGGCGGTGGCAATATATGGCTGCTCACCATAGTTTGAGGAAACAACCTCTTTGGTGAAGCGGTCGGTAATTATATAGTAAATATTTTTATCGGAATAATATCTTTTAAGGTTTATTCCTTCGTCTAAACGGGCGCTTATGTGAGCCGCCTCGCTTTGTGCCATATCGGTGAGAATTTCTTCTTTAACAGTATCAACATTGCTGAAATAAAATTTATAATATCCCATAACAAAGGTTGATGCGGCCGACAAAACGAAAACAAGGGATAAAATAAAAGACAGAATAACTGCAATTATTTTAGCGCCTGTGTTACCGAGTAGTTTTTTCATAATTTCACACCTTTTCCATTTTATAGCCGTGCGCCCAAACAACCTTTAGGTATCGCGGCTCGGCGGGGTTGATTTCAATTTTTTCACGCAGATGTCTTATGTGCACCGCAACGGTGTTTTCTGCGCCGTAGATTTCATCATTCCACACACGCCGATAAATCTCTTTCGGGGATAAAACCGTTCCGGCATTTTGCATTAAAAGCTTTAAAATTTCGAATTCGGTTGGCGTTAGTGATACTGCATCGCCGTCAACATAAACCTGTTTTTCATTATCATCAAGCTCAATGTTTCCGATAGAAAGGTTGGTTTTGGCGGTGGGCTTTCCACCAAACTCAATATAACGCCGCAGCTGTGAGCGCACACGCGCAATCAGTTCAACGGGATTAAAGGGCTTGGTTATATAATCATCGGCCCCAACATTAAGACCTAAAATTTTATCGGTGTCCTCACTTTTGGCTGTTAGCAAAATAACGGGTATGTTCGAGCTTTCTCTCAAAACAGACAGCGCTGTAATTCCATCACATTCGGGCATCATAATATCCATTAAAATTAAATGAATTTCGTTTTTCTCCAAAAGAGCCAAGGCTTCATTACCGTTATATGCGCAAAGTGTGTTATATCCTTCTGCAGCAAGATAAATTTTAAGCGCAGAAACGATATCCTTTTCATCATCGCAAATCAAAATATTATACATTTTCTCCCCATCCTTTACTCACATTGTACCAAAAAAGTTTTTAAGAAAAAATATGGTAAATTATTAAGAATTCTTTAAGATTGAAATTTCTTAAATTTCGTGTTAAAATTATTTTACTACATATTAAACGGAGTTGCAATTATGAAGCTTGAAATTTTGCAAACCTGCCCACCGATTATAAGAGACTTTTTAACCTATAATGAAACCATTAAGGGTAAATCAAGCCGTTCGGTTGAGGGATATTTTTTGGATTTGCAATCCTTTTTTCGCTATCTCTTAATGGTTAGAGGAAAAGCCGAAAAGGGAATTGAGTTTGAAAAAATAGATATTTCGGCTGTCGATTTAGAGCTTATAAGGTCTGTAACGATTTCGGACCTTTATGCCTTTTTGGTTTTTTGCAAAAACGAGCGCAGTAACAATGCCGCAACAAGAGCGCGAAAAACCTCAACGCTTAGAATATTCTTTAAATATATGTCTTCACAAACCCACCAGATAGAAAATAACCCTGCCTTGTTGCTTGAATCTCCAAAGGTTAAGCAGTCTCTTCCAAAGCATTTAACACTTGAAGATTCGCTGGAGCTGCTTAATTCGGTTGATGGTAATAACAAGCAAAGGGATTATTGTATTCTTGTGCTGTTTTTAAATTGCGGACTGCGTTTGGCAGAGCTTTGCTCGCTGAATCTCAGCAGCATTTCTTCAGATAACACATTAACAGTTATCGGTAAGGGTAACAAGGAAAGGGTTGTGTATCTTAACAATGCTTGTGTGGATGCAATTAGAGCGTATCTTGAGGTGCGCCCTAACGATGGTATTCCCGCAACCGAGAAAAATGCACTTTTTATAAGCCGAAACCATAGGCGCATCAGTCCTAAAACCGTGCAGCACATTGTTAAAACCTATCTTGAAAAATCGGGGCTTGGCGGTCAGGGCTTTTCAACCCATAAGCTGCGCCACACCGCAGCAACCCTTATGTATCAGCACGGCGATGTTGATATCAGAGTTTTAAAGGATATTTTGGGCCACGCAAACCTCGGCACCACACAAATTTATACCCACGTTTCTGATAAACAAATAAAACATGCGGTGGACCAAAACCCGCTTTCGAATGTAAAGCAAAGAAAATAAAAGAGTGAGGTGGGAACCTCACTCTTTTAATCTTTAAACAAAATAATAATTGATATCCCAAGCGGGAAGAGCGCTGAAATGGCGCATATAAAGCTTATAATCTTTTCTTAATTCCAAAACAGCATTTGGAATGTTTATAATATCCTCTGTTCTGTGGTAACAAGAAATAAGCATTTTGGGTCTTAGTGTTTTTATGGTACTTTGAGCTCCCATAATCACATTTTCTTCTTCGCCCTCAACATCCATTTTAATAAATGTGGGCTGTGTGGAATCTAAAATACTGTCAACCGTGATAAACGGCGTGCTTGTATCTCCGCCCCAAACACCCGAGCTTCTGCCCGAGCGCATCCCAAACTCTGCCTCACCGCAAAAGTTAGACACCCCAACATTAAGGCATTTTATATCGCGAAATCTTTCGGTGTTGTTTAAAAGCTTCTTAAAGCTCTTTTTATCAGGCTCAACGGCGGTGATTTTTTTATAATCAGGACACCTTGCAATAAAATCTTCCACAGTGTCTCCGTTATAAGCACCAAGGTCGAGAAAGCTTTCTTTTTCGCAGTGCTTTAAAAAACTCGCGTAAGGCTCGCTTTGGTCTGTTTCGCAACCAAAGAGATAATCGATTTTTCCGCTTAATTTATAATTTATCACATTCTCGAAGGTCTTTCTTGAAAGGTCATCAGCCAACAGGTTATAAATCTTATCAAGCTTGGCCTTGTTTTTTAAAAGATATGCCTTATCGAAAAGAGTGTCTCCCACAACCGGCACATCAGGGGCAAAAAGCTCTTGCTCGGCAGATATTCTTTTAACATTTTCAATAACCTCTTCTCGTTCACTGCCAAAGCAGAGAAGCACAATCATATCGCCGAATTTTTCTTTTTGCTCGCGGTAAGAGGTGATTTTAAATCCGTGGAAGGTTTTGTCTCTCACAAAGCCATCGCTTGCGAAAATGCCGTGAAAGGTAATATTTTTCTCATTCAAAACATTTATTATTTTATCAGCACCGTTGCCCATTCCGTAGAGCACAATCGGTTTTTGTGCTGTTTTGAGATATTCCCAAAGTTCGTTTTCCACAGTATCACCACCTAAAAAATATATATACATATTATACATAAGTTAACTTTTTATTACAATAAAAAATGAAAAAATTGTAGAAATTTTAAATTTTTTATTGACTTGAATAAAAAATAGTAGTAATCTTAAAAAATAGATTAAATTGGAGGCAAAAAAGATGTTTAAATCTGAGTATTTACAAAGAGTATATGCTTCGGTAGAAGCTAGAAATCCCGGTGAGCCTGAATTTTTGCAGGCAGTACGCGATGTGCTTGAATCCTTAGAGCCGGTTGTTATGCAGGACAGTAAGTTCGAGAAGAACGGCGTTATTGAGCGTATGGTTGAGCCCGAGCGTATGATTACATTCCGCGTTTCTTGGGTAGATGATAACGGAACGGTTCAGGTTAACCGTGGCTTTAGAGTTCAGTTCAACTCTGCTATCGGACCTTACAAGGGCGGTCTTCGTTTCCATCCTTCTGTTAACGCTTCTATTATGAAGTTCTTGGGCTTTGAGCAGACCTTTAAAAACAGCCTTACAGGTCTTCCTATGGGCGGCGGTAAAGGCGGTTCAGACTTTGACCCCAGAGGCCGCAGCGACGGTGAGATTATGCGTTTCTGCCAGAGCTTTATGACCGAGCTTTCAAAGCACATTGGTGCTGATACTGACGTTCCCGCAGGTGATATCGGTGTTGGTGCTCGTGAAATCGGTTACCTTTACGGTCAGTATAAGAGACTTCGCAACGAATTCACAGGTGTTCTTACAGGTAAAGGCCGTTCATACGGCGGCTCACTCATTCGCCCTGAGGCTACAGGCTTTGGCGCAGTTTACTATGCAGTTGAAATGCTTAAGACCTTTGGTGAGGATGTAAAGGGCAAGACCTTTGCTGTTTCAGGCTTCGGTAACGTTGCTTGGGGTACAGTTAAAAAGGTTAACGAATTAGGCGGTAAGGTTGTTACTATTTCTGGTCCTGACGGTTACATATATGATGAGGATGGCATCTGCACAGAAGAGAAGATTAATTTCTTGCTCGAGATGCGCGCTTCGGGTCATGATAAGGTTAAAGATTATGCCGATAAGTTCGGTGTTCCTTATTTCGAGGGCAAGCGTCCTTGGGAGGTTAAGGTTGATGTTGTTATGCCTTGCGCTACTCAGAACGAGGTTGGTCTCGAAGATGCTAAGAACATTGTGGCAAACGGCGTTAAATATTATGTTGAGGTTGCAAATATGCCCACCACCGATGAGGCTGTTGCTTACCTTAAGGCTAATAAGGTTGTTATTGCACCTTCAAAGGCGGTTAACGCAGGCGGCGTTGCAGTTTCGGGTCTTGAGATGAGTCAGAACTCAATGCGCTACAGCTGGACCGCTGAAGAGGTTGATGCTAAGCTTCATCAGATTATGGCTGACATTTACAAGAACTCTTGGGATGCTGCAAAGAAATACGGTATGGAAGGCGACCTTATTGCAGGTGCTAACATCGCAGGCTTTGAAAAGGTTGCAGATGCTATGATTGCACAGGGCGTGGCTTATTAATTAAATCATAACAAAAAGCAGAGGTGAATTTCACCTCTGCTTTTTTGTTTAAATTATTTTTGTTTGTAAATTCTTATCCAATCAACTTCCATTGCGCAGCCATCGGCTTTATCGGTAATTTTACCTGCCCAGTTAAGCACTGCGGTAGAAAATCTCGGAACAACCTCGCTGTGAGCACCCACATTAGCCTTTCGGCTTATTTCCTTGCCATCAAAATAAAATATCAGTTCATTTTCGTTCCACTCAAGCCCGTAGGTATGAAAATCGGCTGAAAGATTATAATCAGAAATGAACTTTTCGCTATATTGAATGCCACCTGCGTGGAGATTGGTGTTTACTGTATTGGGATAATGACCTTCGACGATATCAATTTCAAAGCTGTGGTTGGTTGCTATCATCCAAAAGGCGTTATTAAGACCTGCGGCGGCATTTATTTTTATGCTTGCCTCCCAATAGCCGTATTTTTGCTTGAACATCTTGGGGTTGGTATAAACACTGCCTGTTGTCCAGTCGCGGTCGGGGGCGGCGGCAACCTTTTCCTTTTTGGTGAGCAGTCTCAACTTTCCATCTTTGACCTCACCGTTTTCGAGCCATCTTGAGCTTAAAATATGACCCGGAACACCTCTTTCGCACAGCCACAAATCATAGTTATAACCGCCACTGAACTCATCGTGGAAGGAAAGCTTCCATTTGGAAGCATCAACTCCGTTTGATACAAATTTCACATAGAAATTTTTAAGCAAAACACAAGCTTCTGCACGTGTGAGAACGTGAGACTTGCTACTCAAAAATTCTTGATTTGTTATAACGCCGATATTCTTTAAGAATGTGAAGCTGTCGCTGCTTTTGGATTCAAGCCACTCGAGATTTTTATTGCTTGCACCTATGGAATTGTATAAAAGGTCAACGGCACTGCCAACCGTGAGCGTTGCACCGCTTTTGTTGTGCTTTTGTCCCGTAAGGGAATTAAGCCAACTGCAAAAATCGTTTGCTGTTATATTTTTATCGGGGTTGAAATTATTTCCTTCAATGTTAATGGCGCTAAGCTGAAAAATATAATATGCTTCATAAGAATATTTGTGGTTTGTTAAATCAATAAAGGTCTTCATGGTTTTATCTTCAACGCCGTTGTTACCGTTTTTGGCGGGTCCTAAGAAGATGTTTTGCCAAACAGTGCCATCGCCTGCGCTGTTAAGGATTTCGAAACAAATTGTCGATGCTCTCACATTTCCGTTGCTGCCAATGCGCTTTAAAACAACATATTCATCAAAATTTCCACAAAAATCGAAGGTGCCCAAGGTAAACCAAGAGGGCTCATCGAGATAATTTGTGCTATTTAAATCTATTCTTGCGATTTTACCGTTGTGATGAACTTCGTAATAGATATTTTTATTGAGTGTGGTTTCTTTAGATGGTATATAGGCCGAAATTCTAACCTTACCGTAGGATGAAATTTGCGGGTTATATGTTGCGGTGGCGCTTGCGTCGCCGCTTGTCCACATACTTTCGGGATAGGATAGCATAGGACCTTGAAAGGCAGAGCTGTAATTCCAATCACCGCTATATGTGAATTTCCCGTAATATTTGTCAGGTATTTTAGAAAAAGCCATAAACTGATTGTTAAGATCCTTAGATAAAAATGCAGGGGAGGAGTTTGTGTAACCCTTAACAGTATAGGTTTCTTTTGAAGTGGATTGCGCTGAGCTCGAACTATCGGTTTGTTGATTTGTGGTGTCTTTACCCGATTCATTTGAGGAAGACACAACCGAAGTGTTATCACCCGAAATATAGCTATCAAATTTTGAATTCACATTTTCATTCATAGAAGAGCCCTCCGAAGTAGTTTGTGATGAATCGTTTTTCCTACAGGAAGCAAAACAACCCAAAAAGATGAATAAGCAAAGAAATAAGGCTATTATTTTTTTCACAGAATTATCTCCCTTTAAAAATCCTTATTTAATTTTATGATTTGATAATAACACGCTTTATTTAATATAGTCAATGCTTCCGGATACAAATGCAACAAAATCAAAGTAAGTGTTGATAAAATTTAAATTTATAAAAAAGAAAAACCTGAAACACCCTAAAGGGTATCTCAGGTTTTTGGTGAATCAGTGAAGAAACATCGTGATTTTTAGATAAGGGGATACTCTGCGCCACTTGATTTTTCGACTGTTCCGAACAGTTACGAAAAATCTTCGTTGCTCGAGACTTCACAGTCCCGAAAGGCTATCGCGCCTTTCGGGCTGCTTCGACGAACCCCACGGGGTTCTCATCCCTCAAATTCATAAAAATTAAGAAACCGACCAAAAGGTCGGTTTCTTAATTTGGTGATCCATCGGGGATAAATCCGCTTGCGCGTATTCCTTGCTTGACGACCCAACGCTTTGCGTTCGGTACCCGTCTGCGCACCAAAAAGCTAAAAAACTTGCCACAGGCAAATTTTTCTTAACGCTTTTTGCCCTCTCAGGCTTCGAATCCCCGATGTTAAAAAAGAAAAACCTGAAACACCCTAAAGGGTATCTCAGGTTTTTGGTGATCCATCGGGGATAAAGTCGCTTCGCGCCTTTCGTCCTCGGCGACCGTTCGCCTTGCGAACAGTACCCGCCTCACACTTCGTCGCTAAAAACAGTTCACCGAACTGTTTTTTAAACGTTCCTCACCCTCTCAGGGTTCGAATCCCCTTAAATTCATAGAAATTAAAAAACCGACCAAAAGGTCGGTTTCCTAATTTGGTGATCCATCGGGGATTCGAACCCCGGACACCTTGATTAAAAGTCAAGTGCTCTGCCAACTGAGCTAATGAATCAAAAAATCAGCCTAACTATTATATCAATAGGTTGCTCACTTGTCAACAAAAAATTTCATTTTTTTAAAAATAATGCATTAATGGGTTATGGATTGCATTTTTTGCATGGTTTGTAATTATTGGTGATAAAGTAGTTTCTGTCTTTTGAATAAAATTTGTTTTCCGCCTTCATTGAAGTGGCTGAAGAGCAATCTGCCTTGTGAAAGGTTTTGGAATTGACGTTTCCGCAGTAGGAATTTTGGGAATTGCCGTTTTGAGAAGTGCTGTTGCTGGGTGGATTAGCTGTGCCAACCTGAACCTTGTCAACAGTTATCACATCGGGTAAATCCTCGGTGGCGGGGGCTTCGGTTCTATAACCGTTTACGGTGTTATCTGTGGGGATATTAATTACAATCTCCTCGCGTTCGGGTGCAGTTTCTTTGCCATCACACGAACACAAGATAAAGCAAAACAACAACACAAATACAAAACAAACAGTCCTTTTCAAATCCTACCCACCTCACAAATTTTTTTCTTACAATAAAGTATAATGAGTGTAGTTAGTCGAAACGCTCAAAAAGCGTTTCGCTAAGCCACTTTTCAAGTGGCTTTGGCAAAATTAAATTACAATATTTAATTTTGCACAACACTCATTTCAATGAATTCGCAGTCGAAATAAGGCGTTGCCATATTTCAACACCCACATAGGCATTATAACAAAACGGGATTAAAATTTCAATCTTTTGAATAAAAACATTGGAATAAACACGGTTTTATTATTGAATAATTTCGCGGTGTATGATATAATAAAAGATAATAATTTAAAGATAAAAATTGTTGCTTTGGAGGAAGACTTGTTTTGTTCGAGCAAACTGTTGAGATTGAGCGCATTGACTATATGACCGAGCTGTTCGGAAATTTTGATGAAAATATCAAGCAGATAGAAAAGAAACATAATGTTTCAATCACATCACATTCGAATTGTATAAAAATAAAGGGCGAAGAAACGGCAGTTTTGAATGCCAAAAGAACGATTGAGGGACTGATTTCTATGTTAGGTAAAGGCGAGCACATAACCGACCAAAATATAAATTATGTCTCAAGCCTTGTGCAAGACGGCGAGGCTGACAAGCTTATGGAAGTCGTCGGGTCTGACTGTATTTGCATAACCGCAAAGGGAAAGCCTGTAAAGCCCAAAACTCTTGGCCAAAAAAATTATGTTGAGGCAATTAAAAACAACACAATAACAATCGGTGTCGGTCCTGCAGGAACGGGAAAAACCTATCTTGCAGTAGCACTTGCCGTGAACGCCTTTAAAGCAAAACAGGTCAGCCGAATAATTTTAACAAGACCCGCGGTTGAAGCAGGGGAAAGGCTAGGCTTCTTGCCGGGCGATTTGCAACAGAAAATTGACCCCTATCTGCGACCGCTTTATGATGCGCTTTTCGATATGCTCGGTGCCGAGAATTTCCAAAAGTGTCAGGAGCGAGGGGATATAGAGGTGGCGCCTCTTGCCTATATGCGAGGCAGAACACTGGATGACAGTTTTATAATATTAGATGAAGCGCAGAACACAACCTGCGAACAAATGAAAATGTTTTTAACCCGTTTGGGCTTTAATTCCAAGGCAGTTGTAACCGGTGATATCACCCAGATAGACCTGCCCGACGGTAAAAAATCAGGTCTTAAGGATGCAGTTCGCATTCTGAAAAATATAGACGATATTGCGATATCCCGACTAACCGGAAAGGATGTTGTAAGGCACAAGCTTGTGCAGGAAATAATAAAAGCATATGAAAGAAGTGCGGAAAAGAAATGAGCGCAAAAGTAAACATTTATTCAAAGCAAAAAGAAATCAAACTCCCCGCCGGAACAAAGCTTCTTATCAGAAAAGCTTGTAATGCAACACTCACATTCGAGGGTTTGGAAGAGCCTTCAGAGGTTGATGTTACCCTGGTTAACGATGAAGAGATAAAGAAAATGAACTCGGAATTCAGAAGCATTGATTCTGCAACCGATGTGTTATCCTTTCCTCTTCACGAAAAGGGAAATTTCCAGAGTGATATGGGAACGGGCGTCATCATGCTGGGGGATATAGTAATCTCTGTTGAGCACGCTGTAGCACAGGCCGAGCTTTACGGCCACGGGCTTGAGCGCGAGATTGCATTTTTAACGGTGCACTCAATGCTTCACCTTTTGGGTTATGACCATGTAAACGGCGGGCTCGAGCAAACCATAATGCGCGAAAAAGAAGAGGCAGTGCTCGATGCTTTGGGACTTGCCATAAATAAAGTTTAGTGAGAATTGAAAATGAAGACAAAATCTGCTTTTATTGCTATAATCGGAAGACCTAATGTGGGAAAATCCTCACTTATGAATAAAATTTTAGGTCAGAAGGTTGCAATAGTTTCAAACAAACCCCAAACCACCCGAACAAAGATTATGGGTGTTCACACAAAGGGGGAAACACAGCTCGTTTTTATTGACACTCCCGGTTTTCACAAGCCGAGAAATGAGCTTGATAAAAATATGAACAAGGCTGTGGCGGATGGTATGGCTGATGTTGATGCGGCGGTGCTTACCATTGAGGCGGTTACCGCATTTAAAAGCGATAATGAATCGCTCCCGCCGTCAGAGGTGCAGCTTATTGAAGAGCTTAAAAAAAGAAAAATTAAAACAGTACTTGTCATCAACAAAATAGATTTGCTTGAAGATAAGGAAAAACTGTTCGGGATAATTACCCGTTACTGCAATAATATGAGCTTTGAAGCAGTAATACCGCTTTCTGCTAAAACGGGCGACGGTGTTGAAATTTTGCTTTCGGAGCTTGATAAATTTTCAAAGCCATCTCCGCATTATTTTGCAGCAGACGATATAACCGACCAACCCGAAAAGGTTATGGTTGCCGAAATGATTCGGGAAAAGCTTCTGCTCACGCTCGATAAGGAAGTACCGCACGGAATAGCAATTGACCTTGAACGTTTTGTTGAACGCGATACAGTGTCGGGCGAGCCGATAGTTGAAATTGAAGCAACGGTTATTTGCGAAAAAGAATCTCACAAGGGAATTATAATCGGAAAAAGCGGAGCTGTGCTTAAAAAAATAGGCACAATGGCAAGAAGAGATATTGAGAGATTCTTTGGAATTAAGGCAAATCTTAAACTCTGGGTTAAGGTTAAGGAAGATTGGCGAAATCGACAGGGTCTTATTCACACCTTTGGTCTTGACTGATTTTTCCTATTATATTTCATTCTAAAATCCACAAGATTAAATTAGAGGGAAGTGGATTTTATGGAAACGGAAAATAATTGGATTCGTTTTATGAAAAGCGGCAAGGTTGCCGATTATCTTAAATATGTTGATTCCTGTAAGGAGAAAGAATTAAGTGTCGGAATTACAAACGAGATTCACAACCGAGGGCTTGGTAATAAAAGAGATGCAGGTTGGAGAGAGTGACCGTTTGGTCACTCTCTTTACAAAAGAATACGGTATTTTAAAGGCGTTTGCAGCGGGGGCTAAAACCATTAAATCCAAAAAAGGCGCAGCCACCGCCCTGCTCACCTACTCAAGCTTTACCATCCAAAGAAAAAAAGATACATACAGAATTTATGAGGCAACACCGATAACCTCGTTTTTCACACTTGGCGGTGATATTGAGGTGGTTGCTTTATCGACCTATTTTTGCGAATTGGCGCAGAATTTTGCCGAGAGCGGTGTGCCCAACAACGAACTGCTAAGGCTGATTTTAAATTCGCTTCATTTTCTTAATAAAGAAAAAAGATATCCACCGCTTATTAAGGCAATAACCGAGCTTAGAACGGCGGTGCTGTCGGGCTATAGCCCTAACCTTGTTGCGTGTGATGGCTGCGGAAAATTCGAAGATGATATTATGTTTTTAAGCCTTTCTGACGGTAGGCTTTTTTGTAACGAATGTGAAAGACCGCAAGAAACCGTTTTTGTAGACAGAACTTGCCTTTCTGCTATGAGACATATAACCTTTTCGCAATTCGAAAAGCTTTATGCTTTTGAAATACCAAATGATAGTGCACAGAAATTATCCAAAATAACCGAAAAATACTTAACGCTTCAAAGCGATTGCCGTTTTAGGTCGCTGGAGTTTTATAATTCTGTAATTAATCTGTAAAAGGGGGTGCAGTGATGAAATACGGCATAGAAAAATATTCCAAAACATTGGAGCTTGATAAAATTTTAGAGTTCTTGGCAAACGAAACCGCTATGCAGGATGCGGCTGATTTGGCCCGAGAAACCATACCCAGCACCGATATTAAAACGGTTGAAGAGCTGCTTAAGCAAACTAAAACCGCGCATGAATTTCTCTCGAGATATTCTTCGCCCCATTTTTCTTCTGCTGTTAATGTTTCTTCACCGCTAACCCGTGCATATGCGGGCGCAGCGCTTTCAATGGCTGAGCTTTTAGAAATTGCAGCAACTCTCAGAGTCATCCGTTCTCTAAAAGAATGGCGTGCAGAGTGCATTGCAATGAGGGACACTGCAATCGATTGGTTGTTTGATAGCCTTGTTCCCAACAAATATATCGAAGAAAAAATAACCTTCGCAATAAAATCTGCAGATGAGATGAATGATAATGCCTCATCAACGCTTTATGATATAAGAAGAAAAATTGCCGCCAAATCAAGCAAGATGAGGGATATACTTGATAAAATTGTTAAGGGTCCATCATCAAAATATCTGCAAGAGGCAATTATCACTCAAAGAGACGGCCGTTTTGTTGTTCCCCTTAAGGCAGAGCATAAAGGGCAGATTAGCGGTATTGTTCACGATACATCTGCAACGGGCTCAACAATTTTCATTGAGCCGATGTCGGTAGTGGAAACCAATAACGAAATAAGAGTTTTAAAGGCTTCCGAGCAAGAGGAAATCGCGCGCATTTTAGCAGCCCTCTCGGCCGAGGCGGGTGAATTTGCAGACAGCATAATCGCTTCCTACAAGGCAGTTGTGCAGTTAAATCTTATTTTTGCAAAGGCTCAGCTTGGCTATAAAATGAAAGCAATTGCGCCCGAGATTAACAACAAAGGTGAGATTTATCTCAAAAATGCCCGTCATCCCTTGATTCACTATAAATCGGTTGTGCCGATAACGGTGGGGCTGGGCCGAGAATATAATACACTGGTTATAACAGGTCCCAACACGGGCGGCAAAACGGTTACCCTTAAAACCGTGGGTTTATTAACCCTTATGACTATGTGCGGTCTTATGATACCCGCCGATGACGGCAGCCATATTGCCATTTTCACCAAGGTTTTCGCAGATATAGGCGATGAGCAGAGCATTGAGCAGTCGCTTTCAACCTTTTCATCGCATATGACCAATATAATTTCAATTTTAGAAAATGCCGATGATAATTCGTTGGTGCTTTTCGATGAGCTTTGCGCCGGAACAGACCCCGTTGAGGGCGCGGCACTTGCAAAGGCAATACTTATAAGGCTTGCGGCATTTGGCGCAAAGGTGGTGGCAACAACCCACTATCCTGAGCTTAAGGCCTATGCTATTGATACCGAAAGGGTTGAAAATGCTTCTTGCGAGTTCGATGTTTCAACCCTCAAGCCAACATATAAGCTGATTATCGGTATGCCGGGGCGTTCAAACGCATTTGCAATTTCTAAAAAACTAGGCTTGGATGACGGTATAATTCAAACCGCAAAGGAACAAATTTCTGATGAGGACCGTAAGTTCGAAAGAACGGTTGAAGCGCTTGAAAATGCAAAACGAAGCGCCGAAGAAGAGCACAAAAAGGTCAGCAAATTAAGAGCAAGGCTTGAAGAGGAAAAGAAAAAAGCAGAGCAAGGGGCAAGACAGCTTGAAGCTAACCGCGAAAAGCTAATGGAAAAAACCCGCCAAACTGCGAATGATATAATTGAAGCCGCAAGATATAAATCGGGGCTTCTTCTCAATGAGCTTGAAGAACTGAAAAAGGGACTCACATCTGAAAACGCCATCAGTATGGCAGAGAGAGCAAGAAGAGCTTATAAAACAACCCTTAATGAACTCGAGGAAACCGCCAACCCCGTGGTTAAAAAGACCGTTTCGGGTGAGAGAGTGGAAAGCTTGAACAAGGGCGATATTGTTGTTGTGGCTGATATCGGCAGAGATGCCACGGTTATTGATGTGAAGCCTCAGAAGAAACAGGCCTATGTGATGTCGGGCTCAATAAAGATGTGGGTTGATTTTGGCAACCTTGTTTATAAATCTAAAACCGCAGAATCAACCGAAAATAAAAAAACACGCCGTGTAACAGGACTTATGTCAAGAGCACAAAGAGAGGTATCAGGCGAGGTTGACCTTCGCGGAATGGCCTCTGACGAGGCTCTCTTAGAGCTTGACCGTTACATTGATAATTCGCTTGTGTCGGGGCTTGAAAGCATAAGAATAATTCACGGAAAGGGCACGGGGGTTTTAAGAAAAAGTGTTCAAGATTATTTAAGGCATCACAAATCCGTCAAGACCTTCAGGCTTGGCACATTCGGTGAGGGCGAAAACGGCGTTACCATTGCAGAGCTTAAATAAATTTTTATTATAGGATGATTAAATTGGCAAACGGAAAAATAGTTATAAAGGGTGCTAACGAGCATAACCTTAAAAATCTAAATGTTGAAATTCCGCGCGATAAGCTTGTGGTTTTCACAGGGCTTTCGGGAAGCGGAAAATCTTCATTGGCTTTTGATACGATTTATGCTGAGGGACAACGCAGATATGTTGAATCCCTGTCTTCTTATGCCCGCCAGTTTTTAGGTCAGATGGAAAAGCCCAATGTTGACACAATAGAGGGCCTTTCTCCCGCAATATCCATTGACCAAAAAACCACCTCTAAAAATCCACGTTCCACAGTTGGAACTGTTACCGAAATTTATGACTATTTAAGACTTTTATATGCCCGTGTGGGCATTCCGCACTGTCCTGTTTGCGGAAAGGAAATCAGCCAACAAACAACCGACCAAATTGTTGATGTTGTTATGAAGTTGCCTGTGGGTACGAAATTTCAGGTTTTATCACCCGTTGTAAAGGGAAGAAAGGGTGAACACGCAAAGGAGCTTGAAAGCGCCAGAAAATCGGGCTATTCGAGGGTTAGAATTGATGGAAATATCTATGACCTTTCGGAAGAAATAAAGCTTGAGAAAAATAAAAAACACATGATAGAGGTTGTGGTTGACCGTCTTGTGATTAAAGAGGACATAATGTCCCGACTTACAGACAGTATTGAAACTGCTGTGGCACTGTCGGGCGGTTTAGTGGCTATTGATGTTATTGATGGGGAAGAGCTTCAGTTTTCACAAAGCTATGCCTGTGAAGAACACGGAATAAGTATCCCCGAGCTTACCCCCACAATGTTTTCCTTCAATAATCCAATGGGTGCTTGTCCCGTTTGCACGGGTATTGGCATGTTTATGAAAATTGATCCGAGACTTATAATTCACGATGAGAAAAAATCCTTGCTTGAGGGCTGCATTAAGGCATCAGGCTGGGGTGTTAACTCGTGGTTTCATCCCGATGCGAGCTCTATTGCCGAGATGTATTACCGCGGCGTTGCCGACCTTTATGATTTTGATATAAACACACCTTGGAAAGATTTAACCAAAGATGCTCAAAATGCTATACTTTACGGCACAGGTGATACAAAATTAAGGCTTGTGCGCAATACCGATTATGGCGGTGGTGTTTATTATGCCACCTTTGAGGGTGTTGTTAACAATCTTGAGAGAAGATATAAGGAAACCACAAGCGAATATTCGCGTGCAGAAATTGAGAGCTATATGACCGAAAGCGCTTGCCCTGAGTGTAAGGGTGCAAGACTCAAGCCCGAATTTCTTGCGGTAACTGTGGGCGGCAAAAACATTAAAGAGTTTTGCGATATGTCGGTCGGTCGCGAGCTGGAATTCATAAACAGTCTCGAATTTTCGCAACGGGATTCAATGATTGCAAAACCCATTTTGAAAGAAATTAAGGAAAGGCTCAGCTTTCTTCAGAGTGTGGGACTCGAATATCTCGATTTATCGCGTGCTTCGGGCACTCTATCGGGAGGCGAGAGCCAGAGAATCCGCCTTGCAACACAAATAGGCTCTTCGCTTATGGGTGTTCTTTATATTCTTGATGAGCCAAGTATTGGTCTGCACCAAAGGGATAACGAGCGGCTTATAGCCACCCTTAAAAGACTGCGCGATCTAGGCAACACGGTTATTGTTGTTGAGCACGATGAGGACACAATGCGCGCGGCAGATTATGTTGTTGATATCGGTCCCGGTGCGGGAATACACGGCGGTAATGTTGTGTTTGCGGGTGAGCTTGAGGACCTTAAAAAATGCGAAGAATCCATAACCTCGGATTATCTCACAGGCAGAAAGAAGATTCCCGTGCCTCAAAAAAGACGCAAGGGGAATGGCGCATTTTTAACCGTTAAGGGTGCTCGTGAAAATAACCTTAAAAATATAAATGTTAAAATTCCTCTTGGAACATTCACTTGTGTTACGGGTGTTTCGGGAAGCGGAAAATCCTCGTTTGTTAATGATATTCTTTATAAAACCCTGGCTAACAAGCTGAATAACGCTAAGACTATACCCGGAAATTATAAAGAAATATTGGGAATAGAAAATCTTGATAAGGTTATCAACATCGACCAAGCGCCAATTGGCAGAACTCCGCGTTCAAACCCCGCAACCTATACGGGTGTGTTCACTGATATCCGTGAGCTTTTTGCTTCAACAAAGGATGCGAAAATGCACGGTTATTCTGCGGGAAGATTTTCATTTAATGTGAAGGGCGGACGTTGTGAAGCCTGTCAGGGCGACGGTATTTTAAAAATTGAAATGCATTTCTTGCCCGATATTTATGTTCCGTGTGAGGTTTGCGGAGGAAGCAGATATAATCGCGAAACACTAAGTGTTAAATATAAAGGCAAAAGTATTTACGATGTGCTTGAAATGACGGTTGAAGAGGGAATGTATTTCTTCGAAAGCATACCCAAAATTCAAAGAAAGCTTAAAACTCTTTACGATGTGGGGCTTGGCTATGTTAAAATCGGTCAACCCGCAACAACCCTTTCGGGCGGTGAGGCGCAGCGCGTTAAGCTCGCAACAGAGCTCTCCAAAAGAAGCACAGGTAAAACTATTTATATTCTCGATGAGCCAACAACCGGTCTTCACACGGCCGATGTTCACAAGCTGATTGAGGTTTTGCAGAGATTTGTTGATTCGGGAAACACGGTGCTTGTTATCGAGCATAATCTCGATGTTATCAAAACTGCCGACCATATAATTGACTTAGGCCCCGAGGGTGGAGACGGCGGCGGCACGGTTGTGGTAGCAGGCACTCCCGAAGAGGTTTGCGGATGTGAAAAGTCTTACACAGGTAAATTCTTAAAAGATTTGCTTAAATAGTTTACACATTATTCACCAAAGCCGTGCGGTTTGGGTATAGAATGTAAATAACAAGGAGTGAGAGAATGTTCGGTTATATAAGGGCGGCTAAGCCTGAACTTAAGATAAAAGACTTTGAAGCCTATAAAGCCGTTTACTGTTCGCTGTGTCGACAGTTGGGCAAGTCTTATGGGTTTATATCCCGCCTCACTCTGAGCTATGATTTCACCTTTTTGGCGCTTCTTAATATGGCGATGGGGAGTGAGTGCCCCCAATTTGAGCGTAAAAGATGTGCTTTTAACCCGCTTAAAAAGTGTAATTATTGCAAAAACGGTAATGATATAGAAATGCCTGCCGCTGCGGCAATGATAATGCTTTATTATAAGCTAAGAGACAATGTTGCCGATGAAAAGGGGCTCAAAAAACTTAGGTTTTACTGTTTGCTACCTATTTTCAGCGGTGCTCACAAAAAGGCTAAAAAGCAGTACCCCGAAATTGAAAAAATTGTTGCCGAATATATAAACGAGCAAAATATTCTTGAAGCCGAAAATTGCGAAATTCTCGATAAAGCTGCCGACCCCACTGCAAAAGCGCTATCTAAAATTTTGATGCTTTGCAGCCAAGATGAAAACCAGAAAAGAGTTCTCGGGCGGCTTGGTTATTGCATGGGAAGATATATTTATTTGATAGATGCCGCGTGTGATATCGAAAAGGATATTAAAACAAATTCTTATAATGTCCTAAAATTTGAAGCTAAGTGCAATACAAAGGAATATATAAAAGAAAAAATAACCCCGCAGATATATTTTTGCATTAACGAGGCAGGAAAAGCGTTTGAACTTTTGGAAATTAAAAAATTCAAAGATATTTTAGGGAATATTATTTATTTAGGTTTGGAAGAAACCTTTAAAAAGGAGATAAGTGTATGAAGGACCCGTATTCAGTCTTAGGTGTAAGCAAAAATGCAACTGACGATGAAATAAAGGATGCTTATAGAGTTCTTGCGAGAAAGTATCACCCCGATAATTATACTGATAATCCGCTTTCGGATTTGGCAGGGGAGAAAATGAAAGAGATAAACGAAGCCTATGATTTTATAATGAACAGCCGTAGAAGCAGAGGCAAAAACACCTATAATGGCAGTTATGAGGGCAGTACGGCTTCTTCCTTCCCTGAGGTTCGTTCTCTTATCAATGAGGGTCGACTCGAGCAAGCACAAGAGGTGCTCGACGGTGTGCCGCCACAGTCGCGCAATGCCGAATGGTATTTTCTTAACGGTACCGTGCTTTATCGCAGAGGTTGGTTTGACCAGGCATATACCAGCTTTGCAACCGCATGCAGAATGGAGCCCACAAACCCTGAATACAGAAACGCCCTTAATAACGCACAGAGGCAATCGGGAAAACAGTATAACCCATACCGCAGCTATGGCGGCGGTATGGACGGTTGCGATTGTTGCACAAATCTTATATGTGCCGATTGCTGCTGCGAGTGTATGGGTGGAGACCTGATTCCTTGCTGCTAAGGGTGAGAATATGAGACAAAACACAAAGCTTACGCTTTCGGCTATAATGGCGGCACTTTCCACTGCCGTTATGCTGCTTTCCTATTTTCCGTACTTAACCTATGCCATACCAGCCGTTGCAGGACTTTTTATAATGGTGGTGCTAATTGAAGCAAACTGGAAATGGGCATTTGGGGCTTATGCGGTTTCGGCTGTTTTAACCTTTCTTTTTGCAGAGCCTGAAAGCAAATTAATGTATATTTGCTTTTTTGGTTATTACCCGATAGCCAAAGCGCTTATAGAAAGAATTAATAAAAATATCCCCGAATGGATACTTAAACTTGGCATTTTTAATGCGGCTGTTGTTGGTGCATATTTCGCCTTTTCTTCGGTTTTGGGTGTATCACTTTCAGATTTTGAAATTCTCGGAAAATACGGTGCGGCAGTTTTTCTTTTGGCGGGAAATGTCGTGTTTGTGGTTTATGATATTGCCGTTTCAAGAATGGCAACGGTTTATTTTAATGTTTTACATTTGAGATTAAAAAAACTCTTGAAGTTGTAGCTACAACTTCAAGAGTTTTTTATAATTTTCGCCGAATAATTGGTCGGCAAACCACACTTTTTCCACCGTGAAGCGCTTGCCCTTTAAATAATTAAGAATGCCTGCATCGGTTTTAAAATCAAAGCAAAGACTGTAAGAATAAAGCGCCTGCTTATCAAAGCCGAGCTTTTTATCATTACTTTTACTGTATTTTCCCTCGCCCAAAAGCGGGTGGCCTATTGCCGCCATATGTGCGCGGATTTGGTGTGTTCTGCCGGTTAACAGTTCGATTTCCAAAAGGGAAAGGTTGTTTTTGCTTTCTAAAACCGTGTATTTTGTTTTAACTGTTTTAGAGTTTTCTTTTTTGGTTTTAGACATAAAAACCATATTTTTTTCTTCATTTTTTTCGAGAAAGCCCTCAAGCAAATCGCTTTTTTTCTTTGGCACGCCGTGAACTACCGTGAGGTATCTTTTGTCGATTTCACGCTCTTTGATTTTTTCACAAAGAATACGAAGCGTTTCGGCATTTTTTGCCGCGATAACAATACCGCCGGTGTTTCGGTCAATTCGGTTTGCAAGTGCGGGGCGGAAGCTATTTTCGTTTTCGGGGTCGAACTCACCCTTTTTATAAAGATAATGCTGAATTCGGGCGATTAGGGTGTTTGTGTATTCGTTTTTATCGGGGTGCACTAAAAGTCCCTGCTTTTTATCAGCAAGTAAGATGTTTTCATCTTCATAAACGATGTCAAGTGTGGCAGGGGCGGATAAAAAGTCATAGGTCGGCTTTATGGGTGTAAAAAACTCATCGTTTATGTAACACGAAACAACATCACCCTCGTTTAAACGGGTGCTGATTTCGGCTCTTTTGCCATTAACCTTTATCCGCTTTGTTCTGATATATTTGAACATAAGCGAGGTGGGCAGGGTGGGGCAATTTTTTACAATAAACTTATCGAGTCTTAAAGACGCATCGTTTCGACTCACGGTAAATTCTTTCATAAGTTGACCTTTCACTTGAAAATTTTTCCAATATGGAATATAATTATTTTATCATTGATTTTGCGAGGGATATAATTGGCAAATAATCTTCATAACAAACATCGCGAAAGAGTTCGCCAAGATTTATTAAATCACGGGTTTGATGATGAAACACCGCTTCATAAAATAGTTGAAATGCTGCTTTTTTACAGCATTCCGAGAAAAGATACAAACGAAATAGCACACGAGCTTGTGAACCGTTTCGGCACGCTTTCGAATATGTTATCTGCACCCGCTAGTGAATTGCTGAAAATTGATGGTGTGGGTGAGAGCACGGTTGCGTTTTTTAAATTAATCTCGGTGGTATCACAAAGAAATATCCGCGAAAAATTCTCAAAGGTTAAAAAGTTTGAAAGCCTTAATGAGATTGGTGATTATCTGTTGGTTAAACATTTCGGCTTTGCCGAAGAAACCGTTGCCGTAACATCGTTTAACGGACGCGGCGAAAAGGTTGGGTTTGACATTGTTGGCCATGGGGACATTGCATCGGTTGGTGTTTCAATCAGAAAGATAATGGAAACTGTGTTAAACCGAAAAGCCACAGCAATTGTTTTATCGCACAACCACCCCGGTGCTTCCGCAATGCCGAGCGCTGAGGATATCGAGGTAACCGAAAAAGTGAGCGAAGCAATGGCAAAAATAGGAGTTTCCTTGCTTGACCATATAATTGTTGCCGAAAATGATTATGTTTCATTGGCGCAGAGCAGACAGTTTCAGTATATTTTCGGCAAATAAAATTATTGCATTTGAAATCTGCTTTATTTTATGGGGACAAAACCTATTCCGCTTTTTGTGAAAAGATAATTTTCCGAGAGCGGATTTTTTCTGTTTTTTGCGAAGATTTGCAATGCTTACATGCAAAGCACTTATTTTGTTTCAAGTATAAGTTGATGTTAAGAAATTGTCAAGAAAAAGGTTTCTTGTATAATATATATTTTAATTGACATTATCTTTGGTATAAGTTAAAATATAATAAATAAATATAATTTGGAGTGAGTGCTGTGCAACCGATTTATAAAAGAGTGCTTTTAAAGCTTTCGGGTGAGGTTCTTGCGGGCGAAAAAGGCGTGGGAATTGATTTTGATAAGGTTTTAGAAGTGTGCGAAAGAGTTAAGACCTGCGTAGATATGGGCGTTGAAGTAGCAATTGTTGTGGGCGGAGGTAATTTCTGGCGTGGCCGTTCAAGCGGCAAGATGGACAGAACACGAGCTGACCATATGGGAATGCTTGCAACCTCTATAAATGCCTTGGCATTGGTTGATGCCTTAGAGCAGTTAGGCGTTACTGCAAGAGTTCAAACTGCAGTTGAGATGCGCCAATTCGCAGAGCTTTATATCAGAAATAAAGCTGTAAGACATTTGGAAAAGGGCAGAGTTGTGATTTTTGGCTGCGGAACAGGTAACCCATTTTTCTCAACTGATACTGCGGCAGCCTTGCGTGCGGCAGAAATCGGCGCAGATATTATATTCAAGGCAACTAATGTTGACGGCGTTTATGATAGCGACCCCAAGCTTAATCCCGATGCCAAAAAATACGATACACTCAGTCATATTGAGGTTCTTCAGCAGGGACTTCATGTTATGGATAGCACAGCGGCATCACTTTGTATGGATAACGGAATTAAAATATTAGTGTTCAATCTTGATAATCCCGATAATATCGTTTCTGCTATGGTGGGCGAGACTATCGGAACAATAGTAAAATAATCGGAGGAAAAGTTATGCAAGAATTGATTAAAAATACCGAAGAAAAGATGAATAAAACGGTTTCCGTTTTAGAAAGAGATTATAAGTCCATCAGAGCAGGAAGAGCAAATGCTTCTGTGCTTGATAGAATTAATGTGGATTATTACGGTGTTCCCACACCGATTCAGCAGATGGCTGCAGTTTCTGTTCCCGAGCCCCGTGTTCTTATGATTCAGCCTTGGGATGCAACCACACTAAAGGCAATCGAAAAGGCTATTTTAACCTCGGATATAGGAATTAACCCTCAGAATGATGGCAGAGTTATTCGCCTTTCTTTCCCGCCTCTTACAGAAGAACGCAGAAAAGAAATTGTTAAGGATGTTAAGAAGTTCGCAGAGGATAACAAGGTGGCTATTCGCAACACAAGAAGAGATGCTATTGAAAAACTCAAAGGTCTTAAGAAAGCAAACACAATAACAGAAGATGATGTTGCAAACGGCGAAAAGAAAATTCAGGCTCTCACCGATAAATTCTGCAAAGAAATTGATGACCTTGCGGCAATAAAAGAAAAAGAAATTTTAGAAATATAAAACTTCGGGCAGTTTAAAGACTGCCCGTTTTAGTCTGATTAATTACTAATTCTAATTGGAGGGTGCGGTTTTGTTTCTATTTAAAAGAAAAGATACAAACAGAACATTGCCAAAGCATATCGCAATAATTATGGACGGTAACGGCAGATGGGCTAAAAAAAGGTCTATGCCGCGCTCGGCAGGGCATGTAGCAGGCGCCAAAACCTTTAAAGATATTGCGAGATATTGCAATAAAATAGGACTCGAATATTTGACGGTTTATGCTTTTTCAACCGAAAACTGGAAAAGACCTAAAGATGAGATTGAAAGCATTATGAATCTGCTTAGAGATTACCTTAAGGATGCTGAGAATTTCAAAAGTGATAATATAAGGGTTAAATTTATAGGCAATCTTGAGCCGCTTGCTGATGATATTAAAGAGCTTATCAAAAAAGATGAGGAGGGCTCTAAGGATGCAACTGGTCTTAAGCTTAACATTGCAATAAATTATGGCGGCCGAGATGAAATTACAAATGCCGTGAAGAAAATAGTTAAAAGCGGTGTGGATGCTGAGAGCATCACAGAGCAGACTATTTCGGATAATCTTTACACAAGCGATATGCCCGACCCTGATTTTATTATAAGACCAAGCGGGGAATACAGGCTTTCAAATTATCTTATTTGGCAATCGGCTTATGCGGAATATTGGTTTTCCGATGTTTTGTGGCCTGATTTTAAACCACACCATTTAGAAAAGGCAATTGATGAATATAACCACAGAAACCGCAGATTCGGCGGAGTTTAAAAAAGGAAGGAAATAATATGAAAACTCGTATAATTTCAGGTGTTGTTATGGCGGCAATATTGGCGGCAATATTGGCGGTTGGATTTTTGTGGAACACAATAGTTATTGCAATTGTGTTGGCGCTTCTTGCAGCTGCGGCAATTTTCGAGCTGCTTCACAATGCGGTTGGCATAACCGATAAATTTTCCCTTATCGGTGCTTGTGTTTACGGCTTTGCGGTTGTAATGACCCTGCCACTTAGTAAGGGTATTATTAGTGCGGGCCTTATTTTTGTTCTTGCTGTTAGCATAATTTACGAATTATTTGCTGTTTTGATGATTCTCAGAAACCATGGCGAATTTGACATTGCAAAGATTGCCGCAATTTATGGCCTTCCTTTGCCGTTTGCCTTTGCATTCTTCTGCCTTGGCGGAATAATAATGCGAGATAGCGGAATATATTATTTATTGCTATTGCTTAATTTCTCAAGCGTTTGTGATATGGGTGCATATTTTGCGGGTAGCTTTTTAGGTAAGCATAAGTTATGCCCTAATATCAGTCCTAAAAAGACGGTTGAGGGAGCTCTTGGCGGCGTTTTGGCAAGCCTTGTTGTAACCTTGATTTTAGCGCTTTGCTTCGGCAAGCCCTTGCTTAACGCACTATTGCTTACAATTCCATTCTGCATTATAGGTATGGTGGGCGATTTATTTGCTTCTGCAATTAAGCGCTCTGTAGGACTTAAGGATTACAGTCATCTTATCCCCGGACACGGTGGAATTCTTGACAGGGTTGACAGTATTATTATGATTGCACCCTTAATGTATTTCCTTGTTAACACAACGGTGCTGTAATGAAAAGCTTAATAATTTTAGGTTCAACCGGCTCTATAGGAACGCAAGCCTTAGAGGTGGCAAAGCGAGATGGCTATAAGGTTACCGCACTTGCTGCGGGCAGTAATATTGAATTGCTCGAAAAGCAGGCGAGGGAATTCGGCGTTTTAGCAGTCGCGGTTTTTGATGAAAAAGCTGCAGAACAACTAAAGCATAATTTAGCCGACACCGAGATAAAGGTGCTTGGCGGTGTGGAGGGCGTTTGCAAAATAGCCGAATACGATGGCGACATTGTTCTTAATGCGATTGTTGGAATTGCAGGTTTGCGACCAACCCTCACGGCTATAAATGCAGGCAAGGATATTGCGCTTGCAAACAAAGAAACTCTTGTTACGGGCGGTGAGCTTGTTAACAAAGCTGCACGCGAAAAGGGAGTTAAAATTTTACCTGTTGACAGTGAGCATTCTGCGATTTTTCAGTCTCTGCAAGGTGCGCCCGAGGGCTCGCTCAGAAAAATTTTGCTCACGGCTTCGGGCGGTCCGTTTTATTCTAAAACCCGTGCAGATTTAGAAAATGTAACGGTTAAAGAGGCATTAAACCACCCTAATTGGTCAATGGGCGCTAAAATAACAATTGATTCTGCAACCCTTATGAATAAGGGCTTAGAGGTTATCGAGGCCGTGCATTTGTTTGGAATTTCTGCAGATAATATTGAGGTGCTTGTGCATAGACAAAGCATTCTACATTCGGCGGTGGAACTGGGCGACGGTGCCGTGATAGCACAGCTTGGCACACCTGATATGCGACTTCCGATACAGTATGCTTTGACATACCCAAATAGAAGCGATTATGCTTTTGAAAGGTTAAGCCTTACAGATATCGGCACGCTCACATTCGAAAAGCCTGATACTGATACCTTTCGTTGCCTGAGCCTTTGCATTGATGCAATAAATGAGGGCGGACTTGCGCCCACTGCGGTTAACGGCGCTAATGAAGAGGCGGTTAAACTGTTTTTAGATGGCAAAATCAAGTTTTTGCAGATAGCGGATTTGGTTGAAAAGGCACTCCGAAATGTGAAAAACAAAAAAGATTTTGATTTAGATGATATTTTAGAGACTGACAAACAGGCTCGTGAATTTGTAAGGAAGAGTTTAGATATATAGTTTAAAGTGGTGATTTTTATTCAAGCGGTTTTAGATTTTCTTAATTTAATATGGCCCTATATAGTGGCGATTCTTGTGTTTTTGGTGCTTATCATAATTCACGAGTTCGGTCATTTCATTGCCGCTAAGCTTTTAGGAGTTCGTGTTAACGAATTTGCGGTTGGATTTGGTCCTAAGTTGTTTTCATATCAGGGTAAAGAAACTAAATATGCGGTTAATCTTATCCCCTTTGGCGGTTACTGTGCTATGGAGGGCGAGGATGAAACAAGCCAAGATGAAAAGGCATTTTGCAACAAAAAGCCGTGGAAAAGATTTTTAATTGTGGTTATGGGTGCCACCTTTAATCTTTTGCTGGGCCTTATAATTGTTGCAATAACCTTGGCGCCCCAAAAGGCATTCACCACCACAACCGTGGCCGAGTTTGGCGAAAATGCGGTGAGCCAGCAAACCGGACTTATGGTTGATGACCGCATTTTAGAGGTTGACGGAAGAAAAATTTTTGCCACCTATGATTTAAGCTATGCCTTCACCAATGTAAAGGATGGCAAAATTGACATAACCGTTGAACGAGATGGCGAAAAGAAGCTTTTAAGGGATGTAACCTTCAAAACCGCCGAGGAGCAGGACATCACCTTTTTAACGGTTGATTTTAAGGTTTACGGTGAAAAGAAAACCGTTGGCAGTTATATTAAGCAGACTGTTAAAATGTCAATTTCCTATTGTGCGGTTATTTGGCGAAGTTTAATTGATATGCTTGGCGGAAAGTTTGGAATCAGCGCAGTTTCGGGTCCCGTTGGTGTTACCGTGGCAATAGCCGATGCGGCAAAAATGAATTTGATGAATGTTTTGCCCATAATGGCACTTATAACCATAAATTTAGGGTTGTTTAACCTGTTGCCAATCCCTGCGCTTGACGGCGGAAGACTTTTGTTTATTTTAATTGAAATGATAATAAGAAAACCTGTTCCGCAAAAATATGAATCGGTTATTCACACTGTGGGCTTTGTGATTTTAATAGCCTTTATGATTCTTGTTGCGGCAAAGGATATTTTAAGTCTTATTTTTTAAAGGATGAGAAAATGTTTACAAACGATAAAACTGTCAAGGTTAAGGCGGGTAATGTTGAGATAGGCGGCGGCGCACCGATTTCGGTGCAGTCAATGCTTTGCGTGCCCGTTCATAATATAGAAGAAAATGTTGCTCAGGCAAAGCGACTCCAAGCCTCAGGGTGCGATATAGTAAGAGTAACCGTGCCTGATAAAGAGGCCTTAAAGACTGTTGAGGCACTTAAAAAGAATATTAGCATACCCCTTGTTGCAGATATTCACTTTGATTACCGCCTAGCGCTTGATAGCGTTGCTGCGGGGGTTGACAAGGTGAGAATTAACCCAGGCAATATCGGCTCTGATGACAAGGTGAAGCTTGTGGCGGATGCGTGCAGAAAAGCAGGCGTTCCGATAAGAATTGGCGTTAATTCGGGCTCGCTTGAAAAAAACATTCTTGCAAAATACGGTGGAGTAACGCCTGAAGCTATGGTTGAGAGCGGAATGTATCACATATCCTTGCTCGAAAAATTTGATTTTGAGGATATTGTTTTATCTCTTAAATCTTCGGACACTTTTAAAATGTACAAGGCATATGAACTCGCCGCAGAAAAATGCCGTTATCCGTTGCATCTTGGTGTTACAGAAGCGGGAACTGAAAATATGGGCGTTATAAAGTCTGCTGCGGGTATTGGCGGCTTGCTGCTCAGAGGCATTGGAAACACAATAAGAGTTTCTCTTACTGATGACCCCGTTAAAGAGGTCGAAGCGGGCATAAAGCTGCTTAAAGCCATCGATTTACGAAAAGACGGAATAAGGTTTGTTTCTTGCCCAACCTGCGGAAGAACACAAATTGATTTAATAGGTCTTGCAAAGCAAGCTGAGGAAAAGCTGGCAGATTGCAAGAAGAATATAACAGTTGCAATTATGGGCTGTGTTGTGAACGGTCCCGGAGAAGCGAGTGCCGCAGATATTGGAATTGCGGGTGGAAAAAATTGCGGTGTGCTTTTTAAAAAGGGTGAAATTATCCGCAAATTGCCCGAAGAGGAATTGCTCGGCGCATTGCTTGAAGAAATAGAAAAAATGTAATAAAACGGAGTTGTAAAAAATGGGGAAGGCATTGTTTTCGGATATATTCGGAATGTATCTTGGGGACGAGCTTAATAATAAGGTTAAGGATTGTTTGGTGGAAAAATGTAACCTTGATGTTGAAGACCGCAGCCTCAGTGCTGTGCTAAAATCAGAGAGCTACATAAGCAAAGCGGAGCAGTCAGAGATAACAGAAAAAATGAAAACACTCTTGAAGCTGAGAGAGTGTGCTTTTTCATATATTTTCACACCTGCCGCATTATGTGTGGAGGCGTGCTTTGATATTATTTCGGAAATAAAGGTTAAAAGTGCCGCCATTAACGGCTATTTTAGTGATGCTGATTTAAACCTTGAACCCGACAAATTAACAATAACCCTAAAGCACGGCGGTTATAAAACCATTTGCAGCTTAAGCTTTAAAAAGCATTTTGAAGCCTTGGTTAAATCAAAATTCCAAAGGGATATTGCGCTGGAATTTGACGGTCAGCTTGAGGATGTTGAGATTGAGCTGCCAAAGGAAGAGCCCAAAGCAGAGCCGAAGCCGCAGCCCAAAAAAGAAAGCGGCATGCCGGAAAAACAGATTAAGTTTGAAAAGCGCCAAGAAAAGCCCCAAAACGGAATGGTTTATCTTGATGACCCCAAACTGTTTTACGGCAGAAGAATTGATAATAACACAAAGCCAATGATAGAGGTATCGGGTGATGATACCGAGATTAGCTGTTGGGGAGAGGTTTTTGAAACCGAGGTTAGAACAATCAACACAAAACGCGGCGAGACAAATATTTTAACCTTTTCTTTCAGCGACCACACAAATTCACTCACTGCCACAATGTTTGTTGACCCCAAAAGAATGGGCGAAGTGGCACCGATTAAAAAGGGCGAATTTATACTTGTTAACGGTAGTTACGAGTTTGATAATTATAAAAAGGATTTTCTTGTAAAGCCCCGAGCAATTGCGCTCTTGCAGAAATATACCGAAATGGATGAATATGAGGGTCAAAAGAGAGTTGAGCTTCACTGCCATACAAATATGTCTGCTAAAGATGCTGTGTCGGCTGCAGGAGACATTATAAACCAAGCGTTTAAGTGGGGCCACAAGGCCATTGCTATTACCGACCACGGTGTTGTTCAGGCATATCCCGCAGCTGCGGCAGCGGTTAAGAAAATCAGAAAAGGCGGCGGCGATTTTAAGGTTATCTACGGTGTTGAAGCCTATTTTGTGGATGATATAACTAACGATATTTCGAAACTGAACACAAAACAAATCGCCAAAATGAGATACCACCAGATAATTCTTGTGAAAAATCTTGTTGGCCTTAAAAATCTTTATAAATTGGTTTCAGAAGCGCATCTGCACGATTACCACGGAAGACCGATTACCTTAAGAAGCAAGCTAGAAGAGCTTCGAGAGGGACTGCTTGTTGGCTCTGCATGTGAGCTCGGTGAGCTTTATACCGCGATTATTGATGGCAAAAGCGATGAAGAGCTTTTAAAAATTGCAGAGTTTTATGATTATCTTGAAATTCAGCCGGTTGGTAACAATGCATTTATGGTGCGCGAATCTACATATCCCGATAAGAAGGACAAGAAAACGGGCGCTGTAATTCCAAACCGCTTCAAAAAGGTTACAAGCGTTGAGGTTATTAAGGACTTTAATCGCAAGGTAGTAGAGCTTGCTGACAAGCTTGGTAAACCCGTTGTAGCAACGGGGGATGTGCATTTCCTTAAGAAAAGCGATGAAATAATCCGTAAAATATTAATGGCGGGTCAGGGCTTTGAGGATTTTGACCACCAAGCACCTCTTTATCTTAAGAGCACAGAAGAAATGCTCGAGGATTTCAGCTATTTCGGGGATCGCGCAAAAGAATTTGTTATTGATAATCCTAATAAAATAGCCGAAATGGTGAGCGGGGATGTTATACCCGTGCCCGAAGGAAATTATCCTCCCGTTATTGAAGGGTCGGATGATTTACTGCGCGAAATTTGTTGGAAAAACGCACATAAAAAGTATGGCGAGAAAGTGCCCGAGATAGTTGAAAAGCGCCTTGAAAAAGAGCTTAATTCAATTATTAACAACGGCTTCTCGATTATGTATATTTCGGCACAAAAGCTCGTGGCATATAGCGAAGAGAACGGCTATCTCGTTGGCTCTCGAGGCTCGGTTGGCTCATCCTTTGTTGCAACCATGGCGGGCATTTCAGAGGTTAACCCGCTTGCTCCTCATTATGTTTGCCCCGAATGCTGCTATAGCGAGTTTTTCACAGATGGCTCGGTTGGTTCGGGCTTCGATTTGCCTGAGAAAAAATGTCCCCATTGTGATAAAATGATGGAGCGCGACGGACACGATATCCCCTTTGAAACCTTCTTGGGCTTCAAGGGCGATAAGGTGCCCGATATCGACCTTAACTTCTCTGATGAATTCCAGACACAGGTTCAAAAATACACCGAAACTCTGTTCGGAAGTGAGAATGTTTTCAAGGCGGGAACAATTTCAACCGTGGCAGAAAAAACCGCATTTGGTTTTTCAAAGGCCTATGCCGAGAAAAAGGGAATAACGCTAAGCTCTGCAGAGCTTAACCGCTTGGCAAAGCTTGTTGAGGGCGCACAGATAAAGCAAACAACCGGTCAGCACCCCGCGGGTATGATTGTAGTTCCAAGAGATAAAACCATTTACGATTTTTGTCCCATTCAGCACCCTGCGGATGATGTTAATTCCGATGTTGTTACAACCCACTTCGATTTCCATTCGATTCACGATACAATTCTCAAGCTTGATGAGCTCGGTCATGTTATCCCGACTACATATAAGTATTTAGAGGAATATTCGGGAATTCCCGTGAGTGAGGTTTCTATGAGCGACCCCAAGGTTTACAGCTTGTTCACTTCGACCGAGGCGCTCGGCGTTTCAGCAGATGAGATTGAATCACAAACAGGAACCTACTGCATCCCTGAGTTTGGCACCGCTTTTGTTAGAGGAATGCTTGTTGACTGTAAGCCTAAGAATTTCTCAGACCTTTTGCAGATTTCGGGTCTTTCTCACGGAACCGATGTGTATCTTGGAAACGCAAAGGACCTTATCGAAAACGGAACTTGCACCATTTCAGAGGTTATCGGTACGCGTGATAATATAATGGTTTATCTCATCCATCAGGGTATGGATGAAGGAAGAGCCTTTAAGATAACCGAAACCGTGCGTAAGGGCTTGATTGCCAAGGGCGCTGTTTCTAAAGAAGAGTGGGGCGCAATGGAAGAGGATATGCGCGCCGTAAATGTTCCCGAATGGTATATTAAGAGCTGTTATAAAATTAAATATATGTTCCCCAAAGCACACGCGGCGGCCTATGTTATTTCGGCGCTCAGAGTTGCTTGGTATAAGGTTTATAAGCCCCTTGAGTTTTACTGTGCTTATTTCACTGCTCGCCCTGAGGATGTTGATGTTCCGACAATTCTTAAAGGCAGAGAAGCGGTGAAGGCCTATTTACGAGACATTAAGGCAAAGGGCAAGGAAGCCACTAAAAAGGAACTTGATGTTTATAACAATATGCTGATTTTCAACGAAATGATGGCAAGAGGAATTGAGATATTGCCAATTGATATAACAAAATCCCACGCAATGAAATATGTTCCCGAGGATGGCAAAATGCGGCTTCCCTTCGGTGCACTTTCGGGTGTTGGTGAAAAAGCGGCCTATTCTATATATGAAGCGGCTCAAAAGGGCAACTTTGTTTCCCGTGAGGATTTTCAGTTAGAAGCGGGAGTTTCTAAAACCATTATTCAGAATCTCGCTGATCTTGGTGCGATGAACGATTTGCCCGATACGAATCAAATGTCGCTTTTTTAAATTAAAATGCGAGCGTTTGCGGTTTAAAATTCCGCAAGCGCTCTGATTTTTGTGTAAAATATGTAATTATTAATGTATAGTTGTGGCATTTGTAATACAAAATAATAAAAAATTAAAAAAAGTTACAAAAAAGGTTGCAATTTTGTAACCTTTTTGTTATAATGAGAACATCAAATGTTACAAAATGTAACTTTTCAAAAAGGAGTGTGGCTGTTATTTTTGCGAATTTGGATTTAGAAACGCTTATTTCTAAAATTAAAAATAATGCGCTTTTAGTAAAAACCTTCAAATTCATAAAGACTAACAGATTGTTTGTCGGTCTCACTTCTGCAGGCTTTGCGCTCGTTTTAGCGGCTGTGATAACTGTTGTTGCAACAGGGCTTACATTGGGCTTTACTATTGATTATTCGGGCGAGAGAATTGCCACTGTGCAGAAGGTTTCCGATTTTGATAAAGCAAGAGATTTAGTTATTAAGAGTGTTAGCGGTAATGAGGCGGACAAGTCTATCACTACCCCTAAATTTGCGCTCACATTGACAGTATCAAATAAAATTGATACCGTTGCAAAGGTCGCTGATGCAATCATTGCAAACACAAGCGATATCGTTAAGGGCTCTGCACTTATAATAAACGGCGAAAAGGTGCTCTGCACAGAGGCCGAGGGTCTTAGCCAGATGCTCGAAGCAAAGCGCACCGCTTTTTATATTGAGGGTGCAGAGAATAGCGCTTCCTTTGTTGAGAGCGTTGAGATAGAAAACGGTTATTATTTGAGAAAAGATATTGAGGATGTAAGCAATGCTCAAGCCTTTGTCGATGCCTTGCAGGTTAAAACAGTTTCAACTGTTGTAACTAATATTTCTGTTCCTCACAAGACAAAGAAAATAAGCACCTCTAAACAACCCGTGGGTTATTACGAGGTTACCGTTGAAGGTCAAAGCGGTGTTAACCGCAAAACCGAATCGGTTGAGAGCGTAAACGGTGTCGAAACCTCGCGCGTTGAATTATCATACGAGGTTGTAACCAATGTTATAGATGAGGTTGTAACTGTTGGTGTGGCATCAAACAAGCTCACAGCAGCGCAAAATGCGGCAGTTTCTTCGGCAGGCTTTATTTGTCCTTTACAAAAGGGAAGCTTTAAAATTTCTGCATATTATGGTGATGGCAGAAACCATAAGGGTATGGACTTAGCGGCAAACAGAGGCGTTTCAATTTTTGCAGTTGCAAAGGGAACTGTTGTTTCTTCCGGATGGGACGGAAATTACGGTTATAGCATCGTAATTGACCACGGCAACGGCATTAAAACAAGATATGCGCATGCAAGTGCTCTTTATGTTGCAAAGGGAGCAACCGTTTCTCAGGGTGAAGTGATAGCCGCAGTCGGAAGTACAGGCTATTCAACGGGTAATCACCTTCATATAGAGGTGATAGTTAACGGTAATCGCGTTAACCCCGCACCTTATATCGGTCTTTAATTTGAAACTTTAAATTCCTTGGAATTTTCCAAGGAATTTGCTTTTTTAAAAGGGTGATAAGAATTAAAACACAAATTTTTAAAATAATCAGGGCTTCAATGTTCTGCGCGATTTTGTGTATTATTTCGCAGATTTCTATAATGAGTCCCATGGGTGTTCCTTTCACTTTGCAAATTGCCGCGGTGGCACTTTGTGGATACATACTGGGTGCGAAATGGGGTACGGCAACTGTTTTAACCTATATAGCCTTGGGACTTTTAGGTCTTCCTGTTTTCTCGGGCTTTAGAGGTGGCTTTAATGTGCTATTCACCGAAACGGGCGGATTTCTAATCGGTTTTATTTTTCTTGCGCTTTTGTGCGGCTCGGCTTCTTTTAAAAAGAGCGCAGGGATTAAAATTGCATTTGGAATCATTGGTGTTTTGATTTGTCATTTGTGTGCCGTTTTGCAATTGGTTTTTGTTTTGAAAATTAATTTATATGTGGCAATTCTTTCTTATTCAACACCTTTTTTAATTAAGGATATAGCGCTCACTTTTCTTGCGGTGCTTATAAGCGAAATTTTCTTGAAACGGATAAAGAAAATATAAAAATAATAATATTAAAACAAAAAGAAACTGCGACCTTCGGTTAATCGCAGTTTCTTTTTATAATATTGTTAGAGGGGAAGATCAGACAATAGAATCATCCCTTACTTGTGTTATGTGTTATACTAATTATTACTATAATGTAACTTGAAATAGGCAGATGTCTTTCATATAATGAAACTAGGAGGCGATTTTATGAAAAAATGGTTATGTTTATTTTTATCCGTATTATGCTTAATGATTACCGCTTGTTCTTGTAAAACAGAAAAGCAAACCGACTATAAAAATTCAGTGATCGACTCTGATATCATTGATACTTCCTCTAAAACTAAGCCAAAGAATCCCCTTTCTAAAGACGAAGTGAAAAAAATATTTGAACCTTTACTGTCAAACGCAATCAAAATACAAGAGACAATATTAAATGACAATAGTGAATATACAATATTGGATAATACCCCTGTTATAATTAATGGAAATCGATACTATCTCATAGAGCACAGTCAATTCAAGTCGGTCGAGGATGTTTGGGAATTTGCTTACACTGCATATACAAAAGAGGCGGCAAAACGTATTTTTTATGATCGTTTAGATCCAAAAGGAATGAACCCGCGGTTTATTGAAAAAGACGGAAAATTATATTATGACAATGGCGCTCACGGATATGTTGTAAAATATCCCATTGACACTCTTGAAATTATCGAGCAATATGAAGATACTGTTATTGTAAGTATTGATTATTGTTGTTACGATTATGAGCCGGAAAAAAGCGTTTATATAATGTGTAAAACCGAAACGGGTTGGAAGCTATGTAATTCAGAAGATGAAGCTCTTTATAAATTGCCAAAACAGTTTTTAGAATGATAAATTTAGCTATGTATAAAAAAGCCGATAGAAAAACTATCGGCTTTTTATTATTTAGGTGTAGGAAAAACCTTTTGAAAACGCACTTATTCAAGCACAAACTTTTGAGTAATGTATGACATATTTGCGGCGAGACCTCTCCTTTGAATGGCTTCAGTTAGGCTTCTCATCTGTCCTCCATCCGGATCCGCAACCAAGTATCTATCCGTACCCGATTTTGAAGTGTCAATTCCATAAACTAAAACACGTCAACACACAGAACCGTACCCTGTGTTTCCAGAACCGTCCCCTGTGTTTCCGGAGTTCTTGATGCAATTTATTGACGAAAATAACCGATTATTTATATTTTAGTATAGAAAAACCGCCTGCAAAAATGCAGACGGAAAACTGTATGTTTATTTAAATTAGAAAGAAGGAAAGTAGCACCGCCAATCCATCGGAAATGATTTTGGTGTATTTTACGGTGTATTCAGACTAATTTTTATTTATATATGCATTTTTCAAATTACACATTTTTAAAAATCTTTAATTATCTCTGATTCTATGTCTTCTAATTGAAAATTAAATAATATCTACTATTTTTTTCGCAATATAAACATCTGTTCCGGCATTTAACAAAACGATAGCATTTCTGTTTTCTTTATTGGTTTCACAAAGCTTTTTCATAAAATTCAAAGATGGAACATCAATAGTATTGTTTTCCCACATGCAAATTATTTTTTTAATTGAATTATCTTTATATTTTTTAATTAAACTTTCAATATATGAGCATGCTTGGCTCTTTAGAGCGTCTACGCTATTAGCAGTAATCGGACATACCGCTTGTTCACCATTAGCTGTAGTTAACACTAAACATTGATGATATTCATACTTTTTTTGGCTGTATGATTCAAAATACACTTTTGCCAACGAGAGCATTGCTCCCCATTCTGATTCGACAGTTGTTTTGCTATAAATTTCACTCATAATTATTCTCCTTTCATATTTTATGCTACGCGGAAGTACATTCTACTACCATCTGAGAAAGTATAATAATAATTATAATACCCTCCACAATAGGTGTATGTATAGTCTGTTCCGTAATAATTCATTGCTGCATCCAAAGAACTCCAGGTGGCTCCATACTGGTCTCCACAGCTTCGCATATTAGAATATTGGTAGAAAACTAAACTAGATACAGCATCTTCCAAAGTTTCTTCATCTAGCAAAATTACCGACGTAGTCTGTGCCACCGACTGTTCTTCATCATTAGCAGATAGAACAACAATTCTGTCCTCGCTAATACCGATTGCGGCTGTGCCGTTATCGGCTGCCTCTTGAGCCTCCTGCATTGTGCAAGATTTCCAACCCATATAGTTATCGGTTTTGATGGTTTCATAAACAGTCTTCATATCACCCTGCGGTAATGCAACACCCATATTATCAAATATGGCTCTTGCGGTTGCAAGGGAATCATCGGTCTGTGCTGACTGTTCGTGCTTTAATGTATTTTCTATTACATTATTATACTGTTTTTTGTTCATTTTTATTATACCTCCTTTACCACATATTTTCAAGGACTTTCTCGTCCTTGGCGTATACATCTTCTACCTGAATGAAATCAAAGGTAGTGGTGCCGCAAGACCAAAGATGCATATCCTCCGGCTCTAATGCAGACGGGCAATAAGGTGTCCATTCTGTAGGCATCGTGTCAAGCTTAGGCTCGGTGGCCATAAAGATAGCATCAAAACAGTTTACATCTTTAGTTGCTTGTACATAGTGACTGCACTGACGGTCAAAGTTAAAGTTTTTAGATGAATCGGTATTACCGATAAATGCAGGAATATATCCGTTTGCTGAAATAACCTGTGCAAACGAAATCATCCAGTTATGGTTTACACTCCATTCGGGTTTAATTTCTGCAAACAAAGCGATACCCTCATTTTGCGGAACACCTAATTCTTTTGCAGATTCTACTGCCTTAATAGCATCTTCTGTACCGTTTATACCCGACACCTTTGCTTCGGTAAGGTCACGAATAACCAAACCGATTTTGCAGTTCTTACCCTTTAAGAACTCAATTTCCTCGGCAGTGATTTCATCTTCACCACAAAGTGTTCTCATACAAAAGGCAGGAAAGCACTTTTGTCTTTTTACCCAGTCATACATTGTATAACCGTTCTTCAGCTTTTTATTAATTGGTGTAGCTGAATTAACACCGAAAATAGTTTTCATTTTATATTTCATCCTTTCCATATTTTATTTTTTTGATTAAAATGTAACTATTTTTTTGAAATCGGCGTCCCGATTTCTTGCAATTGCAACCTAATTATAAAAACAAACCCTGACAACTAGTGTCAGGGTTAAAAATATTTTTGAAAATTTTTTTAGATTTAATAAATGCAATTAAAAAAGGCCTTGAAACAGAAAAAACTCTGTTTTAAGGTCTTTTTTACACTTTTGTCCTTATTGTACCTCAACTCAACCATAATTGACCTCGGTTTTCAATAAATTTGCTTTTGTGAAGTTCTATAAGGGACAACCTTTTCATATATTTATATAGGTGATGAAAATGACCTTTATAAATAATTTTGACAGTGCACTTTACGGTGTATCGGATAAGCTGAAAAGTATTTTAATTAGATTGCCTTTCAATATAAAAAGCGCCGTTCAGGAAATCAGAATCAGAAAAAATTTGCCACTCGCACTAACCGTTAACAACGAGGTTTTATTTGTTGATTCTATCGGAAATGTGCAAAGGGAAATAAAGAGCAACCTGGTTATAGCAGATGAGGCTGATGTGAACGAGAGCTTTAGCAGAATATGTGGAAATTCTGTTTATGCACACGAAGAGGAGCTTAAAAACGGATTTGTGATTATGAAGAACGGCTGTCGAGCGGGAATTTCGGGTGAGATGAATGAAATGGGAATTTTTAAAAGGGTTAATTCAATAAATATCAGAATTGCAAAACAGGTAATTGGTTGCGCAGATAAAATAATTAAAAAATATGAGCTTGGCGGTCTTTTAATCGCAGGGCCGCCGGCGAGCGGCAAAACAACCCTTTTAAGAGACACTGTGCGGCAGCTGTCAAACGGGGTTGTGGGAACGCACAAAAGAATTGCGGTGGTGGATAGCCGAGGTGAAATTTCGGGCGGACTCACAAACGATTTAGGTGTTAACACCGATGTGCTGGTTACCGAGAGCAAGGCTTTAGGGGTGGAGATTGCTTTGCGCACGCTTTTTCCTGAGATTATCGCCTTTGATGAAATATCCACAACCGAGGAACTGAAACGGGTTTCGCAAAGCTTTTATGCGGGCGTGTCGGTTATTACAACCGCACATATTACAGATTCCAAAGATTTAATGAAAAGGCAGGTTACAAGTGAGCTTATAAAAAGCGGGGCCATTTCGCAAATAGCCGTTTTGCCTAAAAAGGTTGGAGAAGAAATCTCATTGCTTTCTTTAAAGGAGTATAACAGTGCAGCTAATTTTTAAGGTTTTGGGACTTGTAACCGTTTTTTGCGTGTTCTCGTTGGCGGGTTTTTTAAAGGCCAATGCTTTGTCGCTGAGAGCGAAGAAATTAAGGGGATTTACCCGTAGCATCAACCAGCTCTCACAGTTCATAAAAAATGATGGCAGCGAAATTTCGCATTTAATCAATATGTGTTTTACAAAAAATCAGGTAAGCTTGGAAAACGGCGGCATAAGCTTTAATGATTCTTTTTTAGAAAAAGAAGATATAGCGCTGCTTAATGAGTTTTTGGTTGGACTCGGCAAAAACGACCGTCAAAGTGAGTATGAACGAACAAGACTTTTTGCGAAAACGCTCGAAAAACAGAGTGAAGAGGCGGGCGAAAAATGTGCAACGCTTTCAAAGCTTTATTCTTCACTCGGAGTTCTAAGCGGTGTGTTTTTCTTAATATTCTTTTTGTAGGTGAAATTTAATGGATGTTGATTTTATTTTTAAAATTGCTGCCATAGGAATAATTGTAACGGTGCTTAATCAAGTGCTTATCCGCTCGGGAAGAGAAGAACAAGCAATGCTTACAACTCTTGCGGGTCTTGTTGTGGTTTTGCTTATGGTGGTTAACGCTGTGGCCGAGCTTTTCACAACTGTTAAATCAATTTTTGGCTTATGACAACGGAAATTTTCAAAATACTTATAATCTGCTTTTTATCGGCGGCATTTTGTGTTGTTTTAAGGGGCAAAAACGAAGAATATGCAATTTTGGTTTCGGTGGCAACGGGTGTATTCGTAACGGTTTTTTTATTTCAAAAAATCGTGGCTCCCATTTCGGCAATTGAAGCGGTGATTGAAAAATATGCCGTTGAGACAGAATACTTCAAAACCGCCCTGAAAGCAGTTGGAATAGGCTATGTAACCTCGTTTATTTCGGATATATGTAAGGATAGCGGACAGATGTCCTTGGCATCAAAGGCAGAACTTGCGGGTAAATGTGCGTTATTTTTACTATCGGTTCCTTTAATAATTAAGGTTTTGGAAACGGCAATAGGTTTTATGAAATGATGAAAAAAATTATTTTAGGCTTTGTTTTAATGTGGCTTTTTATACTGCCCGTTTCGGCGGAAGAGGCTCATGAGGATTTTTATAAAAGCCAATATGAGCAAAGCGGTGCGGCGGCTCTCAGTGAGCATCTGCCACGCGAAACAAGGGAGTTTTTAAAAGAAAACGGCATAGATTTAGAGAATCCTGATTGGACAACCGCCATTTCGGGCGAAAATGTTTTTTCGCATATATGGTCATTTTTAAAGAGTGGAGCGCTCAAGCCTTTTTCCGTGGGAACGGCGATTTTGGCAATTATTCTAATTAGTGCGGCCTTGTCGGGAATGGAAGCGGCTTCGGGCGTGGGGTCGGTTACACTTTATGTAACGGCGCTCAGCACGGCGGCGGTGATATCTGTACCCGTTTTTTCGGTGATAAGCTCGAGCGTTGATGCAATGCAGGGTTGCGCGGTTTTTATGACCGCCTTCATTCCCGTCTTTGCGGTTTTGATTGCATCATCGGGCGGGGCGGTAACCTCAGTGGCTATGAGCGGCCTATTGCTTGGTGCAACACAGGTTGTAAGCTATATTTCAAACTTTATAGTTGTGCCGCTGACCACGGGCTATATGGCGCTGAGCCTTGCCTCTTCGGTTTCACCTGTTTTATCGCGTTCGGGCGTGGCAGAGGGAATTAAAAAAATATCGTTTTGGATAATGTCGTTGCTCACGACTGTATTTGTGGGTATTTTGAGCATACAAACCGTGGTTAGCGCCTCTTCGGACACGCTGGCTTTGAAAACCGCCAAATTTATTGTTGGCTCTTCGGTGCCGTTGGCAGGAACGGCGCTTTCGGAAGCGCTCACAACAGTTACCGCATCGTTGGGACTTTTAAAGTCTTCAGTAGGGGTTTATGGGGTGGTCGCCTGCGTGGCTATATTTCTGCCTTTTCTTGCAGAGCTTTTGATTTGGCGCGTGATTTTAGTGATTTGTTCCAGCGTTTCGGATTTATTTTCACTTCCGAAAATATCTGGGCTTTTGCGCAGTGTTGACACGGTAATGTCGGTAATAATAGGCATAATTATGCTCACCTGTGCTATGTTTGTTATATCACTTACGGTTGTTATGACGGTTGGGAGAATAAAATGAATTGGTTCACATCGGCAGTTACTGCCTTTTGCGTTTCGAGCGTTTTTATCGGGGTGATTTATATCATATGCCCTGATGGCGTTATGAATAAAATTGTGAAATATGTGTTGTCCTTGTGCTTTTTGGCAACTTTAATAGTCTCGGTTAATGTTTTTGCCAAAAACGATTCCTTCCATATAGAGATAAACGAGCATATTTTAGCTGATACCGAAAATCTCGATATTACCTCTGCAAAATATATTTATTCCTATGCCCTTCAAAAAGAGGGTATAAATTTCAAGGAAATTGAAATTTTAACGGATAAAGCGGAAGATGGCAGCATAGTAATTAATAAGATTATCGTGAATTCGGATTGTCGGGAAGAAGAAATAACGAATGCTTTAGGAGAAGCGGCAAAAAATTTTGAGGTTGTTGTTATAAATGAATGAAGTTTTTAATAAATACATATTAAAGTTGCGTTCGCCTAAAATTTTAATTGCATTGGGTCTTGTGGGAATGCTGCTCATCTTTTTGTCTTCTCTTGGAAAGGATGACAAACAAGAACAAACCGAGATGCAAACCGGAATAACAACCGAAGAATATCGTCGGCAACTGGAAAGCGATATTTGTGAAATGGTATCTAACATAACGGGCAATAAACGGGTAACGGTTGTTATAACGCTCGAAAACGGAATTAAATATTCTTATGCCGATACAAAGGAAAAAACCGCATCAGATAAAACCTCAGAGCAAACTCAAACCTCTGATAGCGAGCTCAAAGAGGGGTATATAATCGTTAAAAATTCTGAGGGCGGTGAAGAGGCACTGCTCATAACCGAACAAATGCCGCAGGTTAGGGGTGTTGCTATTGTGTGTGATGGCGGCGATAATCAGATACTAAACGAAAAAATTTTAAACACCGTTACCGCGGCGTTGAACATAACATCGAAAAGAGTATATATTTGTGGGAGGAAATCAGAATGAAAAAAGGTAAGGTTTTGGGTAAAGGACAAATAACTGTTGCGGTTATGCTTTTGGCGTTGGGTGCTGCAATTTGGCTTAACACTAAGTATTTACCGTCGGAATCGAAATATTTGGGTGAGGCGTCATATGTAAATAATTCCTCTGCTAAGGATGAATATATAGAGACCTCGGCTGAGGTTACAGAAAAAGCGGATTATTTCACCACTACTAAAAAGGATAGAGAAAAGGCCAGAAAAGAGGCCTGCGAAACCATTGAGGAAACTCTCAAAAACGAAAAACTAACCGATGATGATAAAAAGTCGGCATTGGCAAAAATTGAAGAAATTGCTGACAGAATCGAGCGCGAAAGCAATATAGAAGCTCTACTTTCGGCTAAGGGGTTTCAAAAAAGCATTGCGGTTATGAACGATAACGGCATAACGGTTGTTGTTAAATCAGATGGGCTCACCTCTGCACAAACCTTGCAAATTCAGGATATAGTTACAAGCGAAACCAGCATCCCGTTGGGCAACATTAAAATAGTGCCTATAGCGTAGATTTTGAAATTTCTCCAACAAAAATGTTGTGTTATTTGAAAAATGTGTTATAATAAATGTAAAGTCATTCGAAGAATGCTAAAAATGCCGGACGGAGGATAATTATGAATAATAACACCGAGCTTTCGGTAAACACCGAAGTTATAGAAAAAATAGCAGAAATTGCGGCAAAGGAAGTTGAAGGCGTAACGGGTCTTTCTAAACGCGCAATTGACCTTAAAGGTGCTGTTAAATCTAAAACTGCATTTAAGGGCATCAAGGTTGAAAGTGTGAATGGTGCGGTTAAAATTAACGCATATATTTGTGTAAAAAAAGATGCGCACGTTAAAGATGTTGCCGAAAAGGTTCAACACAACATAAAGGATAAGATTCAGGTTATGACATCAACCGCCGTAACCAAGGTTAATGTTGTTGTGGCTGATATCGATATCGAGCCCCAAGAAACAGAAGAATAAAACAAAATTAACAACATATTATAAAGGCTGTGGCTGTTTGGCTGCGGCCTTTATATATTTATATAATGTGTAACGGGAATTTTGAGCGGTAAAATATGTATTTTGAGGCGCCCAAAACCCAATATATTGTGGCCAAAAAACCTTTAAAAAAAAGTTGCAAAAAAACTTTAAAAAAACTTAAAAAAAGTGTTGACAAAAGGGGTTGGATGTGGTAATATAATCGAGCGCCTTGAAAAAGGGGCTGCAAAAAAACGGACCTTGAAAATTAAACAACGAAGAAATAAGGACCCGACGATTCTTATGAGAA
>SVPU01000002.1 GCA_015065685.1 Oscillospiraceae bacterium
TTAAATCACGATGGAACGCCGTGTGCGGTGAAAGTCGCACGCACGGTGTGAAGGAGGGGAAAACGACCCGTAACAAGTTATGTTGACGGTGTTCGTTACCTATTTCTATTTTTTGGGACTTAGAAACTTAACTGTTATTGATGATGCACAAAAATTCATAAGAAGAAAATACCCCGATTTTGATATTGAAAAAATACCGCTTGATGATAAGAAAACCTATTCTTTAATGTCAAAAGGCCTGACCGACGGTGTTTTTCAGTTTGAATCAGGCGGAATGAAAAATGTTTTGCGGCAGTTTGGTCCCGAGAGCATTGAAGACCTAACGGCGATTCTTTCACTTTATCGGCCTGGACCTATGGATTCAATTCCTAAATATATTCACAACCGCCACAATCCACAAGATATTTCTTATGAAACACCCTTGCTAAAACCTATTCTTGATGTCACCTATGGTTGTATTGTTTATCAAGAACAGGTTATGCAGGTTTTCAGAGCCTTGGCGGGGTATTCTCTTGGCAGAGCTGATATTGTGCGGCGTGCAATGGCTAAGAAAAAGCACGATGTTATGCGAAAAGAAAGAGAATTTTTTATCTTTGGTGAAAAAGACAAAAACGGAAATGTTATAACCGAGGGTGCTATCGCCCGCGGTGTTCCCGAAGCAGTTGCAAACAGAATATTTGATGATATGTCAAGCTTTAGCTCTTATGCTTTTAATAAGGCTCACGCGGCGGCATATTCATTTGTGGCGTATAGAACGGCATATCTTAAATGCCATTATCCCGCTGAGTATTTTTCAGCACTTATGAGCAGTATGATGGATAGCGCATCTAAAATTGCTCTTTATACTGCCGAATGCAAAAAGCACGGTATTAAGGTTTTGCCACCCTCTGTTAATCATAGCCAAAGTGGATTTTCACCCGATGGTAATTCTATAAGATTCGGTCTTTCGGCCATAAGAAATTTGGGTGTTGGAACGATTGAAAAAATCATTAAAAATCGTGAGGATAATGGCGAATATACATCAATGTATGATTTCTGCTTAAGAAACTATTCGCGCGAATTCAATAGAAAAGCACTTGAAGGGCTAATCAAAAGCGGCGCCTTGGATGGTCTTGAGGATAATCGCCGCCAAATGCTTTATAATATTGAGGGAACACTTGCCGCAGTTGAGGCTGAGCATAAATTTTCGGCTGAGGGACAACTTAATTTGTTTGATGATATGGGCGAGTCGGTCGATTTTGTTCCTGAAAAACAAACCGAAATGGATGAAGCGTTAAAATTAGCGCTCGAAAAAGAAGCGACAGGTCTTTATCTTTCGGGTCACCCAATGGATAAATATTCTAACTTTGTGAGCAATGCGGGATTTGCAACTATTTCAGACATCATTTCCGAAAGGTTCAGCGATGGACAACGTGTTACTGTTGCAGGGTTAATTAGCGGTTTAAAGGTGAAGCAACTTAAAAATAATAACATACTTGCAACTGCTTTTATTGAGGATATTTCTGCATCTGTCGGTTTAACTGTTTTTTCAAGGCAGTATGCCGAATTTAAGCATTTATTATCTATGGAAGAACCCGTTATCGTCACAGGCAAAATTTCCGAAAGGGAAGACAGGGACACTGAAATCGTTTGCGAAAAAATAGAAAAAATGCCCGAAAATGCGGCTATTGCCACTAAAGTTTCAAAATATAAAAAAGGACTTTATCTTCGTGTTTCTTCACTTGAAAGCAATGAGTTTTCAAAAGTGAAAGAAATTCTGGCGAAAAACACAGGAAATATACCTGTTATTATCTACTGTCTTGCCACTAATAAAAAGTTCGAAGCACCCAGAAATTTATATATAAACGGTGAAAATTCTTTGATTTTTGAACTCGAAAAATTGCTTGGCAAAGAAAATGTAAAGTTAATTTTGCGATAATTGTAAATATTAGTTGAAACGTATCATAAAAATATATTGAATTTTCTTGCATTTTGGTATATACTGTTAATTGTTAATTTTTTGATTATCTTTGGAGTTGATTTTAAATGAAAACTATTGGTGTTTTAACTTCGGGCGGCGACGCTCCCGGTATGAACGCTGCAGTTCGTTCGGTTGTTAGAACTGCTATTTCGTTAGGCATTAATGTTAAAGGTATCAGACGCGGTTATTCGGGTCTTATTGAGGGCGATGTTATTGATTTGGACTTGCGTTCGGTTTCTAATGTCATTCAATATGGCGGAACTTTCCTTTATTCTGCAAGATGTCCCGAGTTCAAAACCGAAGAGGGTATTAATGCCGCTGTTGAAAGTTGTAAAAAACTGGGCATTGAAGGCATTGTTGTTATTGGTGGTGACGGCTCATTCAGAGGAGCTCGCGATTTATCTTTAAAAGGTATTCCTTGCGTTGGAATTCCGGCTACTATTGATAATGATATTTCTTCAACCGAATATTGTATAGGCTTTGATACTGCGATGAATACAGTTGTTGATTTGGTTGATAAACTTCGTGATACCGCAAATTCACACGACCGTTGCAGTGTTGTTGAGGTTATGGGCAGAGGCGCCGGTCATTTGGCACTTCAAACAGGTATTGCCGTTGGTGCAACTGCAATAATGGTTTCAGAAGTTCCTATGAAAGTTGAAGAAGTTATTGAGAGAATCAAAGATACTCAAAAGAATGCTAAAAAGCATTTCATTATTATTGTTGCTGAAAGCGTTGGTAATACTGAGGGTATTTCAAAGCAAATTCAAGATGCAACAGGCATTGAAACCCGTACGACCATTTTAGGTCATATTCAACGTGGTGGTAACCCAACCGTTCGCGACCGTGTTTATGCAACAAGAATGGGTTATGCTGCCGTTCAACTTCTCAATGAAGGTATCGGTAACAGAGTTATTGCTATTAAGAAAGATGAGATTGTTGATTACGATATTTATGAAGCACTCAATATGAAGAAACCCTTTGATATTGATGTTTATAATGTTGCAAATATAACCTCAATTTAATTTATCTATCGGCGGCGGCTTTGGGTGTGAACAATAGTTTATGCTTTTTAAGTTGCCGCTTCTCTTTTAAAAGGTGGTGAAAAAGTGTGAGTGAAAAAGTTCTTTTGGGTATGAGCGGCGGCGTTGATTCATCGGTTGCGGCTAATGTTTTGCTTGAAAAAGGCTATGATGTTACGGGTATAACCCTCGAATTGTGTGATTGCGATAATGCTTCTAATATAACCGATGCGAAAAAGGTTTGCGAAAGATTCGGTATTAACCATATTGCTGAAAATCTTAAAAATGAGTTTTCAAAATTTGTAATTTCCGATTTTATTGAGCGATATAAATTAGCAAAAACACCTAATCCTTGTATTGTTTGCAATAAATTTATTAAATTTGGCGCAATGCTTGATAAGGCTTTAGAATTAGGTTTCTCAAAAATTGCCACGGGACATTATGCTCGAATTTCAAAAAATGAAAATGGCAGATATATTCTCAAAAAAGCAAAAGATGAATCAAAAGACCAGTCTTATGTTTTATATGGACTTACTCAGCACCAACTTTCCCACACACTTTTTCCGTTAGGGGACTACACAAAACCTGAGATTCGAAAAATGGCGAAAAAAAATGACCTAATCAATGCAAACCGCCCCGACAGTCAGGATATTTGCTTTGTGCCCGATGGTGATTATGCTGCATTTATAGAAAAATATGACGGATTTGTTTCACCGCAAGGAGATTATGTTGATATTAACGGTGCCTTTTTAGGTAAGCACAAAGGAATTATTAATTACACAATCGGTCAAAGAAAAGGGCTTGGAATTGCACTCGGAAAACCGCAGTTTGTAATTAATAAAAATGCCGAAACAAATGCAGTTGTTTTAGGAGATGAAGAACATCTTTTTAAAACCGAAGTTTTAGTGAATAATGTAAATTTCATTCCGTTCGATAATCTGAACGGTGAAATGAGGGTAAAAACCAAACTCAGATACCGCCATATTGCCGCTAATTCGGTGATTTACCCATGTGAAAAAAATATGGTGAAGATTGTGTTTGATGAGCCCCAAAGAGCGCCATCAAGCGGTCAGGCGGCCGTTTTTTATGACGGCGATATCGTTGTTGGTGGCGGAACAATCATATAATTAATCCCCAAAACATATTATTTATTTGAATAATGTGTTTTGGGGTGTTTTATTTGAAACGGTTTTTATGTTTTTTGCTTAGTTTGGTTTTTGTTTTTTCTATCCCAATCAGTGCTGCCGAAAAAGCGGTTACGGTTTCGAGTGAGTGTGATATTACCGATGTTAATGTTCCATTATCTACCGAAACTGTTAACGCTGCCATTGGACAAACGCTTGATATCAAAGCAAAATCGATAATCTTAATGGAGGCTAATAGCAAAGAGGTTTTATATGAATCCAATTCCGATGAAATGCTGCCTCCTGCATCTATCACTAAAATTATGCCTTTATTACTCGTTATGGAAGCGATTGACAGGGGAGACATTTCACTTGAAACGGTTGTAACCGCAAGTGAGCACGCGTGCAGTATGGGCGGCTCGCAAATATGGCTTGAACCCGGTGAAGCGATGACAGTCGATGAACTGCTGAGGGCAACTGTTATCGCATCTGCTAACGATGCTTGTGTGGCACTCGGTGAACTGATTTCGGGCAGTGAAGAGGGCTTTGTTGCGCTTATGAATCAAAGAGCCGCAGAGCTTGGGATGAATAACACAAGTTTTAAAAATTGCACCGGTCTTGACAGTGATGGGCATTTAACAAGCGCTCGAGATGTTGCGATTATGTCAAGCGAACTTATAAAACACAGCTTGATAAAGAAATATTCAACCGTTTGGATGGATAGTTTACGAGACGGCAAAAGCGAGCTTGTTAACACAAATAAATTAGTTAGATTTTATAATGGCACAACAGGTCTTAAAACAGGAACAACAAGTAGCGCAAAATACTGCCTTTCTGCCACTGCAATGCGCGATGGTTTAGAGCTTGTTGCGGTTGTGTTGGCAGGGGAGACCAGCAATGACCGTTTTGAAGGCGCAAAGAAGCTCTTGGATTTCGGTTTTGCTAATTTTTCAATAACAACCATTGACCACGAGTTAGACCAAAATGAAATAAAGATTAACAAAGGCGTTAAGAAGAATTTGAAAATTCGGGTGAAAGATGATTTAAAAATCTTACTGCCTAAAAATGCGAAAAACGATATATCAAAAACCGTTGAATTCAGAGAAAATTTAACTGCACCAATCAAAAAAGATGATGTTGTGGGAACAGTAAATGTTTATAACGGCGAAGAGCTTATAGGTAATCTTGAAATTGTGGCATCGGAAGATGTTAAAAGGGTTAATTTTTCTGTTATTTTAGGTTGGATTTTAAACGGTATGTTTAAATTATAAAAACTTTTTATAAATAATTATAATTTGTCTTGAAAAAGTTATTAATTTATTGTAGAATATATACTAGTAAGAAATATAAAGTTGTCTCCGGAGGAAATTTAATGTCAGTCAGGTTCAGTTATTCTTATGCGGCCGATTTCATTAACCAAAATGAATTAAAAGGTTTAGAGCCACAGGTTAATGCTGCGCATGAGAGTTTAAAAAATAAAAGTGGTTTAGGTAATGATTTTTTAGGTTGGGTAAATCTTCCTTTTGATTATGACAAAGAGGAATTTGCAAGAATTAAATTAGCGGCTGAAAAAATCAAAAAGGATACCGATATCCTTATCGTTATAGGTATCGGTGGCTCTTATTTAGGTGCGCGTGCAGCTATCGAATTTTTAAAGGGACCTTATTATAATTCATTGCGCGATAATGTTCCCGAAATCCATTTCGCAGGCAACAGCATCAGCGGTGCTTATCTTGCTGATTTGCTCAAGCTTTGTGAAGGCAAACGCGTTTCAGTTAATATTATTTCAAAATCAGGCACAACAACCGAGCCCGCAGTTGCTTTCAGAGTTTTTAGAAAATATCTTGAAGAGCAGTACGGCGAAGAAGAAGCTGCAAAACGAATCTATTGTACAACCGATAAAGCAAAAGGAACCTTAAAGGCATTGGCTGATGAAAAGGGCTATGAGTGTTTCGTGGTGCCTGATGATGTTGGCGGCAGATTCTCAGTGCTAACTGCAGTTGGTCTTTTACCCATCGCTGCGGCAGGTGCTGATATTGATGCTTTAATGAAGGGTGCTGCAGCTGCGGCTGAGCGTTATGCTAACCCCAATCTTTATGAAAACGATTGTTATGCCTATGCGGCGCTTCGCAATGCTTTTTATAGAAAAGGAAAATCGATTGAACTTTTAGTTTCATATGAGCCTCGTTTCACAATGATGGCTGAATGGTTTAAGCAATTATTCGGCGAGAGCGAGGGTAAGGATAATAAGGGTCTATTTCCCGCATCACTTACATTCTCAACCGACCTTCACTCAATGGGACAGTATGTTCAGGATGGTAGCCGTTTAATGTTTGAAACGGTTGTTACCTTTAATGAAACCGATAAAGATGTTGTTATTGAAAAAGAAGATAACGATGGTGATGGTCTTAATTTCCTCGCAGGAAAAACCATGTCTTTTGTAAACAGTAAGGCATTTGAGGGAACAGTTCTCGCCCACACAGATGGCGGGGTTCCTAATTTTGTGATTAATATCGACAAACCCGATGAAGAAAACCTTGGCGAGTTAATTTATTTCTTCGAAAAGGCTTGTGCTATTTCCGGTTATATTTTGGGTGTTAATCCATTTGACCAACCCGGCGTTGAAAGCTATAAGAAAAATATGTTTGCACTTCTCGGTAAACCCGGTTATGAAGCACAAAAAGCCGAGCTTGAGGCAAGATTGATTAAATAATTTTAGAAATTACTGCCTTTTGGCAGTCAAATATAAAAGGAGCTGATTTTAATGATTAAACTTATTATCGGAAAGAAAGGTTCAGGCAAAACCAAAAAGTTGGTTGATTTAGTAAATGAAGCAACCGCAAAGAGTCTCGGCAACGTTGTTTGTATTGAGAAAGGTGATACCTTAACTTATTCTGTTACCCATAAAGCACGTCTTATAGATGCAGATTTTTATAATATTTCAGGTTATGGCGAATACTACGGTATGATTAGCGGTATTAAGGCCGGTAACCATGATGTAACACATATTTTCGGAGATGCTACTCTCAGAATCGGCACAAGAGATTATGATGAGCTCGTTGCTTTCTTAGAGAGAGTTTCGAAGATTGAGGATGTTGAATTCCTCTTCACAGTTTCTGCTGATGAAGCTGAATTACCTAAGAAATTATTTGATATTGCTGAAATAGTTTAATATGAAATTTTAAAAGGTGTTGTCCTAAAAGACAACACCTTTATTTTTAAGTGAATTATTTTTTAAAGCTTTTGGGCGGAACGCCATAGTGCGATTTAAAACAACGAGTGAAGTAATTAGCATCATTAAAACCACACCTGGTTGCAATTTCACTAATGCTAAATTCGCCCGATTTAAGCATTTTTAAGGCTTCCTCTAATCTGAAAATTTTCAAATAAGTCATTGGTGTAATACCGGTGGCTTCTTTGAATTTGCGACAGAAGTGTTCATTACTGTAACCGAATTTCTTGCTTAAAGCTTCGGTGTTTAAATCGTGAGAATAGTTTTGTTCAATATAATCAATAATTTCGCGCGCTTTGGTTTGTGTTTTTGAATTGTTTTCTGAAATGTGCTTTTGAAATAAATCAAAAAACAATTTATAAACAAGCGAAATTATTTCCAGCGAATCGGGATTATTGTTGTTACAGATTTCATCGCATATAGCCACAGTGCTAAAATCTTTGATAGAATTTTTAAATTTAACTTTGCCTTCAAGAATCAGCGGTAGGGTAGTGCTGCAAACGGCAGTGTCATTAAAAAATGAGCGTATATCAAACATCAGCACATCATAGTCAACAACTGTGTCGGTTGTATAGCCCTTGTGTGCCATTCTCGGTGGGAAAATAATCATTTGGTTTTGGCAGATGGTAAACGTATCCTCACCTAATTCTATGGTCATTTTACCGCTTTTAACCCTTATAATTTCAATGCGGTCATGCCAGTGTAACCTAAAACACAAGGTTTGCGGTTCACAATAAAATTTTTTAACCTTTATTGCGGCAGCGCTGTAATCCACTGCTTGAAGTTCTTTAATAGCTTTGCTCATAAAACCTCCAAAATATCAATTATGTGCTAAAATTAGTTGCTTTTATACTATAAATATATCCAAAATTATGCTAACATAAAATAAAATAAATTTCAAGTGTTAGGAGAAATTTTTATGAAGCAATGCACCGCTATTTTAATTGGCGCCGGTATGAGAGGTAGAATTTATACAAATGAAATGTTCAAATTCCCCGATCAATTTAAAATCATTGGTGTGGCAGAACCAATTGAAAGCAGAAGAAACTACATAAAGGAAAAACACGGAATTGCTGATGATATGTGTTTTAATTCCTGGGATGAAATTTTAGATAAACCCAAAATGGCGGATTTAGCGATTATCTGCACAATGGATGATTTACATTATGCACCTGCAATGAAGGCAATTGAACTCGGCTATGATATACTTTTAGAAAAGCCCGTTGCACCAACTGAGCAAGAGTGTGCTGATATTTCACTTGCGGCAGAGAAAAATAATGTTAAAGTGCTTGTTTGCCATGTGCTTAGATATACACCATTTTTCAAAACAATAAAAGAAATTGTTATGAGTGGTAAAATCGGCGAAATTATGTCCGTTTTGCATGTTGAAGCGGTTGGAAATGTGCATCAAAGCCATAGTTATGTTAGAGGTAATTGGCATAGTGAGGAAGAAACAACACCAATGCTTCTTGCAAAGTGCTGCCACGATTTAGATATTTTGCAGTGGATTTTAGATGAGCCTTGCGAAAAAATTCAGTCTTTTGGAAAGCTTACATATTTCACTGAAAAATATGCTCCTGCAGGCGCACCTGAAAGATGTATCGATGGGGGATGTCCCATTGAAGAAACCTGTCCTTATAACTGCCGCAAGCTTTATTATGAAAGCGATGATAACGCTTGGTTCAGACCTTCTTGTGCGAGGGGAATTACAAAGGGTGAAGTTCCCACAGATGAAGAGGTTATGACAGCGCTTAAAACCACCGATTTCGGCTTATGTGTTTACAAGGCACATAATAATGTTGTTGACCATCAAACAGTTAATATGCAGTTTAAAAGCGGCGCTAATGTAACGCTCAGCATGAACGCTTTTAATGAAGGTGGAAGATACATTAGAATCTTCGGTACAAAGGGTGAGCTTATGGCAACTATGAAGAATGATTCTATTGATCTTTACACGTTTGAAGATAAAAAACATACAACAATTTCAACTGTGCCGACCGAAGAAAGCATCTTAGGCGGTCATGGTGGCGGTGATGCGAAAATGATTACCGAGTTATATGACTATATAAGTGGTGATTACAAAGGCTACTGTGCTGCTGATATTAACATTTCTGTTAAAAATCATCTCATTGGCTTTGCGGCAGAAAAATCGCGTCGTGAAGATACTGTTGAAAACATTGATAAATATTTTGCAACCTATGGAATTAAAAACGACTAAAATTAAAAGGACCACGAAAGTGGTCCTTAAATTTTTATATTAACCAAAATCTAATATGCTGTTCATATCATATAGGCCGGCAGGTTTTTTATTAATAAACTTTGCAGCTTTTACGGCACCCGTTGCAAAAACCTCTTTTGAATGTGCAGCGTGAGAAAGGGTTATAACCTCATCCTTGCCTGCAAAAATCACATCGTGTTCACCAACGATGGTACCGCCTCTTACAGAGTGCATTCCGATTTCGTTTTTAGAACGCTTCTGCCGCTTTGAGTGGCGGTCATATTCATACTTCATTTTATCATCAAAAACGTCGTTAACGGCATTTGCAAGCATAATAGCTGTGCCTGACGGTGCATCAATCTTTTGATTGTGGTGCTTTTCGATGATTTCAATGTCGAAATCATTACCTAACACTGCTGCGGCTTTTTTTGCTAAGCTACAAATAAGGTTGACACCGATTGACATATTAAATGTGAAGAATAAAGGAATTTCTTTAGAAGCGCTTTTAATCTTCTCGGTCTGGGCATCTGAAAACCCTGTGGTTGCAAGCACGAGGGCAAGTTTATTTTCAGTAGCGTATTTCAAAATATCATCAAGCAGAATGGGGTTTGAAAAATCAATTATTAAATCTGCTTTAACAGTTATTTCATTGAAGCTTGAAAAAACAGGGAAACTTTCGCCGTTATTAACCTTGTCAACCCCGGCAACAATCTGAAGTTCGGGGTCATCTTTTATTGCGGCGGCAATGAATTTGCCCATTTTACCGCCCGAGCCACAAAGAATTACATCAATCATTGTTACACATCCTAAAAAGAAGTTTTAAAATTTAAAACCGCATTCCGCGAGCTTTGCCTTTAAAAACTCGAGATTAGCATCGCTCATTTTATAAAGCGGCTGTCTGAACGGACCAACATTCATTCCAACAATGTTCATAGCGGTTTTAACGGGAACGGGGTTAACATCGCAGAATAAAGCATTGATAAGCCCTGTATATTTTATTTGAAGCTCAGAGGATAAAGAACAGTTGCCGTTTAAGTATTCGGCACAAATATCGTGAGTTTCTTTCGGTAAAAGGTTGGATAAAACCGAGATAACGCCGATACCCCCAAGCGACATAATCGGAACGATTTGGTCATCATTGCCTGAATATATATCCAAATCATCTCCGCAAAGATATTTCGTTTTAGCAATAGCCGATAAATCACCGTTTGCTTCCTTTGTTGCAACAATATTGGGGTGCTTGCTGAGTTCCTTATAGGTTTCGGGTGCGATAGCAACACCTGTTCTTGAAGGAACATTATAAAGAATAATCGGTTTGTTAACTCTATCAGCAATATAGTTATAATGAGCAACAAGACCCGATTGTGAAGCCTTGTTATAATAGGGAGTTACCATTAAAAAAGCATCTGCGCCGACGCTTTCGGCATCATTACAAAGCTCTACTGAATAAACAGTGTCATTACTACCGGTTCCTGCAATAATTGGCACACGGCCCGCAGCAGATTGAACGGCTTTTTCAATAACCTTTAAATGCTCATCATATCTTAATGTGGATTTTTCGCCCGTTGTGCCGCAGATAACAAGCGCATCAATTCCGCCGTTTATCTGCTCATCAACAAGGCTTTCAAGTCTTGCAAAATTTACACTTCCGTCTTGATTCATAGGGGTAACAAGTGCAGTTGCAGCACCCGTGAAAATTCTTTTTTTCATAAGACCACTCCTAACGGAAAATTAAATTTAATTATTTATCCATAAAACCTTTTGCACAAAGTAATTCTGCAAGAAGAACAGCACCGCCTGCAGCACCTCTTAAGGTATTATGTGAAAGACAAACAAATTTATAATCATATTGTGTATCTTCGCGAAGTCTACCTGCGTGAATAGCCATACCACCCTCTAAATCACGGCAAAGCTTGGTTTGAGGCATATTATCTTCTTCATAATAATGAATAAACTGCTTAGGTGCATTGGGAAGCTCTAATTCCTGAGGAACACCTGAGAATTCTTTCCAAACATCTAAAATTTCATCCTTAGAGGGCTTGTTTTTAAATGTAACATAAACTGCGGCCATATGACCGTCCGACACGGGAACACGAAGACACTGTGCTGTGAACTTTGGAGTTGTTGCAGGAACAATCTCACCGTCTTTAATTTCGCCCCAAATTTTAAGTGGCTCTTTTTCGCTTTTTTCTTCCTCGCCACCGATGAAGGGGATAACGTTATCAATCATCTCGGGCCAACGCTCAAAAGTTTTGCCTGCTCCTGAAATCGCTTGATATGTACAAACAAGACATTTTTCAACACCGAATTTATCAAGCGGATAAAGTGCAGGAACATAGCTTTGGAGTGAGCAGTTTGATTTAACCGCAATAAAGCCTCTTTTTGTGCCAAGGCGCTTTCTCTGCGAATCAATAATGTCAGTGTGTTGGGGATTAATTTCGGGAATAATCATTGGAACATCGGGTGTGAAACGGTGTGCGCTGTTGTTTGAAACAACGGGACATTCCATTTTTGCATATTTTTCTTCCAAAGCCTTGATTTCATCTTTTTTCATATTAACTGCGCAGAAAACAAAATCAACAGCACTAACTATTTTTTCAATATCTTTTTCGGCATCAAGCACTACCATATCAGCAAGATTTGTTGGAATTTCTTCCTTCATTGCCCAGCGGTTACCGATTGCATCCTTATATTTTTTACCTGCAGAAGATGAGCTGGCTGCTAATGCAGTTACATTAAACCAAGGATGGTTGCAGAGTAATAAGCTAAATCTCTGACCAACCATACCGGTAGCACCGATAATACCAACATTGTACTTTTTCACTTTACATCATACCCTTTTTGAAAATTTAACTTGATATATATCGCAATATGCAATATAATATTTCTATTAAATTATAATAACATTATATGTTATGTTTGTCAAATTATTTTATGTTATTTTTAAAAGAAACGGACTTTGATTAAATAATGAAAACAAGTGATTTTTTCTATGAACTTCCGCAAGAGTTAATTGCACAAACACCGCTTGAAAAAAGAGATAATTCGCGTATGCTTGTTTTAGGGCGCGAAAGCGGGAATATTGAGCATAAGCATTTTTTCGATATTTTTGATTATCTTAATGCGGGCGACTGCCTTGTTTTAAACGATACGCGCGTTCTTCCTGCGAGAATTTACGGTATAAGACAAGGAACAGGTGCGGTGGTTGAATTTGTTTTGCTCAAGCAGTTGGGCACTAATCTTTGGGAATGTTTAGCGGGCCCCGGAAAAAAAGCAAAGCCCGGATATGCTTTTAAGTTTTCTGAAAGACTGAGCGCTATTGTTCACGATGTTTTGCCCGATGGCAATAGGGTTTTAAAATTCGAGCCAAAGGGTGAGTTTTTTGAGTGCTTAGATGAGGTGGGTCAAATGCCTTTGCCACCTTACATTAAAGAGAAGCTTGATGATAAAGAACGTTACCAAACGGTTTATTCAAAGGAACTTGGGTCTGCTGCAGCACCAACCGCAGGTCTTCATTTCACAAAAGAAATTTTGGAAAAATTAAAGGAAAATGGTGTTAATATTGCTTTTGTTACATTGCATGTGGGACTTGGCACCTTCAGACCTGTTAAGGTTGATGATGTTACAGAGCATAAAATGCATTCAGAACACTATTCGGTTTCAAAAGAAACTGCAGAAATCATTAACAAAACCAAACAAAACGGCGGTAGGGTTATCTGTGTTGGAACAACAAGCTGCAGAACTCTAGAGAGTGTTGCCGAAAAATATGGCGAAATTAAAGAATGCTCGGGGGAAACCGAAATTTTTATATATCCCGGCTTTAAATTCGAGTGTATGGATGGCTTAATAACCAATTTCCATCTGCCCGAAAGCACGCTTATAATGTTGGTTTCAGCCTTTGCGGGCTATGAAAATGTTATGAATGCTTATAATACAGCAGTTAGTGAAAAATATAGATTTTTCAGCTTCGGAGACGCAATGCTCATCCTTTAAAGGATGAGCAGGTAAGAAGTAAGATGTAATAGTGAAGAAATAAGGTGTCGGCTTCGTCGACGGATTAATAAATATTTCTCACATATCCCGTAAACTTCGGCAATGCTGATTTTATGATAGTTGATTTAAGAGGTAAATAAATGTATAAATTAATTAAAGAAGAAAATAACGCACGGCGTGCAGAGTTTGTAACTAACAGGGGAACAGTTCAAACACCCGCTTTTATGAATGTTGCAACCTGCGGTGCCATTAAAGGCGCGGTTTCTGCCGAAGATTTAAAAGAACTTGATTGTCAGGTAATGCTTTCTAATACCTATCATCTGCATGTACGCCCGGGTGATGAATTAATCAAGGATTGCGGCGGTCTTCACAAATTTACAACCTGGGACGGCCCAATTTTAACCGATAGTGGCGGTTTTCAGGTCTTCTCACTTGCTTCACTTCGCAAAATTGAAGAAGAGGGTGTTACTTTTGCAAGCCATATTGATGGTAGAAGAATTTTTATGGGGCCCGAAGAAAGTATGCAAATTCAGTCAAATTTAGGCTCAACCATTGCTATGGCATTTGATGAATGTGTGGAAAACCCGGCAGAACACTCTTATTCGAAGGCATCTTGTGAGCGAACAACCCGTTGGCTTGAGCGCTGCAAAAAGGAAATGCAAAGGTTAAATTCTTTAGAAACCACAATTAACCGCGAGCAAATGCTATTTGGCATTAATCAAGGCTGCACCTATCCCGACCTTAGAATTGAGCATATGAAACAAATTGCAAATTTGGATTTAGATGGTTATGCAATCGGCGGTTTGGCGGTTGGCGAGCCGAATGAGGTTATGTATGATATTATCGCGCAGGTAACACCTTATATGCCGAAGAATAAAATTCGCTATTTAATGGGCGTTGGCACACCTGCAGATATTTTAAATGCGGTTGAACGCGGTGTCGACTTATTCGATTGTGTTATGCCCAGCCGAAATGCAAGACACGGACATTTGTTCACAACAAAAGGAATCATCAACATAAATAATAAGAAGTATGACCACGATATGACTCCTATTGATGAAAACTGCGATTGTCCGGTTTGTAGACGCTACAGTAAGGCATACTTGAGACATTTACTTAAAGCAGAAGAAATGCTTTCACAAAGACTTCTTGTTATGCATAATCTTTGGTTTTATAATCATCTTATGATTGATATCCGCAATGCGCTTGATAATGGCGAGTTTGCTGAATTCAAGAAAGAAAAAGAAGAAATCTATTCAACGCGTATATAACACTTGCAAATTCAAAAAAATTAATGTATAATAACCGATAGTATTAAAAACGGAGGTCAAATTTCAATGAATATGATTAATTTAGCAGCGAGCGCACCCGCTCAGTTACCGCCATGGGTTATGATTATTTATCTCGTGGTTATTTTTGGTGTAATGTATTTTCTTATCATTCGTCCTAATAAGAAAAAGCAAAAAGAAGAAAAGAAAATGCGTGAAAATCTACAGGTTGGCGATGAAATCGTTACAATCGGCGGAATTTACGGCAGAGTAATTTCTTTAAAGGAAGATACAATGGTTATCGAATCTTTAAGCGACCACTCAAAAATTACTGTTGCTCGTTGGGCAATGCAGTCCAATCTCACTGTTCATGACGATGCACCTGCAAAATAAATATAGGTTATAAAAATTATCCCTCCCGAATATATTAAAATGTCGGGAGGGATTTTTTGTGAGAAATGATTCGGAAAATAAAAATGTGTTTTTATATTTAACAACATTTATAATCGAAGCATTCGCAATTTTAATTTCGGTTTTAATTTTTGCCGCAATAATGCTTTTTAGTGAGAGCTTTTTTGATTATGCTTCGATTTTCGCAACCGTTTCAACTGCAATCGGTACCTTCATTGCTTCTTATTATCTTTCATATAAAAAAGGAAAAAGAGGCATTCTCAACGGTTTGATAGTTGGTGGAATAACATTTTTGATTTTAATAATTGTCTCTTTCATTGTTGATGATGGTGCAGTTACACTAAACACAATTTTTAGGCTAATTATTATTTTGTTATCTTCGTTTATAGGCGGTATATTAGGCGTTAATAAAGCAAGCAATAAAAAATACATATAAAAAATCCCCCAAGCAATTGGGGGATAAATTATTTTTTATAGATACTGTTACCTAAGGAATCAATTCCGACAATTAAGGGAAAATCTTCTAATTCTAATTTTTTGATAGATTCGCAGCCCAAATCATCAAAAGCGATTACTTCGCAATTTTTAATGCATTTTGCAGCAAGTGCGCCTGCGCCTCCGATAGCACAAAGATAAACCGAACGGTTTCTTATAATTGCTTTGGTTACATCTGCGTTTCTTTCGCCCTTGCCGATGGTGGCTAAAAGACCCAAATCAAGTAATTTCGGTGTATAAAAATCCATTCTTTTTGATGTTGTTGGTCCGCAGCTGCCAATAGGCAAATTTTGGGGAGTTGGAGTTGGTCCTGCATAGTAAATAACGGAATTTTCGATTTCAAAGGGGAGAGGACGGTTGCTTTCCAAATATTCGAAAATTCGCTTGTGTGCGGCATCACGGGCTGTGAAAACCGTACCCGAAAGATAAACCTTATCGCCAACCTTCAACACTTCACAGAAGTCTTTTAAGTCCTTTGTGTTGATTTTATATTCTTTCATTGCACAATGCTTTCAAAAATTTCGGTAAATTCTTTTTTGGCGTCTTCAATATTTTGATTATTTTCAGCAATTTTCAAACGAGTATCGGTTAAAGAATTCATCAATTTTTCAACCTCAGCAATAAAATCACTGGAGGTTTTGGAAATATTATTTCTAAGTTGTTCTAAGGATTCGTGCGCCTCATCGATTGAATAGAGGTTGCGATTAACCTCTTGATTTGAAATTTCTGCATTGTTTTTAGAATTTTCGATAATGGTTTGCGCATTTGTTTGAGCAACCAAATAAAGCTTTCCGATGTTTTCAGAAAGACGCTCAATTTCTTCATATTTTGCATTGAATGCTTTAATTTGATTATCTAGCTCTAACTTTTCGGCTTCAAGCTTTGCATTTTGTTCAGTTATGTTTTCAATGTTTTTAGATAACTCATCAATTTTTTCACTTAAATTTTTCTCTTTGGAAATGAAATTTTTATGGGTTCTCTCGATGTAATCCATAACATCGTTACAGTTAAAACCAAGCAAGCTTTTTCTAAATCCAATTGCCATATTTTTTCCATCCTTTATTTTGGTTATTTGATTATAGCAGAAAAAATTCAAATAAGCAACATAAAAATTAAAAGTTTGACATTTTAATCGTTTAATAGTATTATTAATAGATAATATACGACACGGAGAACTTTAATGGATTTTTTAACACTCAGACGAAGAGTTATTGAAAAATATTTTAATAATATGAATGATAGGCAGTTCAAAGCCGTTACAACCGTTAACGGACCGCTACTTGTTTTAGCGGGTGCCGGAAGCGGAAAGACAACTGTCTTAGTAAACCGAATTTTAAATCTTATTAAGTTTGGCGATGCATATAACAGCAATTACTCCACCCAATTTTCTGATGAAGATTTTAAAATAGCCGAAGATTATTTGAATGGCAATATTGATGATATACCCGATAGAGTTTTTGCTGTTTCTGCCGCTAATCCTTGGCAGATTCTTGCCATCACTTTCACGAACAAGGCTGCGGGCGAGCTCAAGGATAGAATAGCCACTAAGCTTGGCGATTTGGCAGATGATATCTGGGCGGGAACTTTTCACTCCATCTGTGGTAAAATTTTGCGGAGAAATGCGGACCGTTTAGGTTTCTCTTCACATTTTACTGTTTATGATACAGATGACCAACGCCGACTAATGAAGGAAATTTTAAAAACTCATAATATTGATGATAAAATGTTCCCGCACAAGTTTGTTTTGTCGGCAATTTCCTCTGCAAAGGACCAGCTAATATCACCCGAGGAATATGCAGCATCGGTTGGTAATGATTATAGGCAGAAGACCATTGCAAAGCTATATTCTATTTATCAAAATTCACTTAAGAAAGCGGATGCGATGGATTTTGATGATATGATTGTTAAAACGGTGGAGCTTTTGCAGAATAATGATGATTTGCTTGAGTATTATTCCAATAAATTCCGTTATGTTTTGGTTGATGAATATCAGGATACTAACCACGCACAATATGTGCTTATAAGTCTTTTAGCATCGGCTCAAAATAACCTTTGTGTTGTTGGCGATGATGACCAGAGTATCTATAAATTCAGAGGCGCCACAATTGAAAACATACTCTCTTTTGAGGATGAATATAAGGGCGCCAAAATAATCAGACTAGAGCAGAATTACCGTTCAACAACCAATATTTTAAATGCTGCCAACGCGGTTATTAGCAATAACCGAGGCAGAAAAGGGAAGACCCTTTGGACCAATAACGGCGATGGCGATAAGCTTGTGTTATATACTGCCGCTGATGAGCGTGATGAAGCGCAGTATGTTTCTAACACCATTCTCGAAAATGTTAGAATGGGAGAAAAGTTTTCTGACCATGCTATTCTTTACAGAATGAATGCACAATCCAATGCTATTGAAAACGCATTTTTGAGAAGCGGTATCGCTTATAAGGTTATAGGCGGCATAAGATTTTATGACCGAAAAGAAGTTAAGGACATTATCGCATATTTGCAACTCATTAATAATAATAGTGATGATTTGCGACTTCGCCGAATTATAAATGAGCCAAAGCGTGGCATCGGTGATACAACTGTTAATAAAGCAGCCGAAATTGCGGCTTCGCTAGGCATTTCGATTTTTGAGGTTTTAAATCATTGCGATGAATATGCTCCGCTTTCGCGAGCTTCGGCAAAAATCAAAGAATTTTGTAAGCTTATAAATTCTTTAACCGAGCTTTCAAATACCTGTCAAATCAGTGAGCTTTTTGAGCATATTCTTGAAAAAACCGGTTATTCAACAATGCTTTCTATCGATGACCCTGAAGCACAAGATAGATTAGATAATGTTAAGGAATTTGGCTCTACCATTGCTCAATATGAATTCGAGAATGAAGAGCCTAACCTCGCAGAATTTTTAGAGCAAATTGCTTTAATCAGTGATATTGATGCCTTGGAATCTGATGCTGACCGTGTAGTTCTTATGACTATTCATTCGGCAAAGGGTCTCGAATTCAACAATGTCTTTATTGTTGGAATGGAAGAGGGGATTTTCCCCGGAAATCAGTCGATTTATATGGGCCCAGATGAAATTGAAGAAGAACGCAGACTTTGTTACGTTGCGATAACAAGAGCTAAAAAGCGTTTGACCGTTACAAACACATTCTCCCGAATGATGTTTGGCTCGACCACAAGAAACGCGCCCTCGCGGTTTTTAAAAGAGATTCCCGAAGATTATTGCGAAACACCATATAATTCTTATAAGGTTAGAACATATAATTTTAAGGATTCTTACGAAAATTCTTCATTTTCCGCCCAAAAGTCTTATTCTAATTCGTTTGCAACGGCTTCTTCATTTGTGAAGCCTAAGACTGATAGCAGTTCGAGTTATAAGGTTGGAATGACGGTTCACCATAAGACCTTTGGCAGCGGCGTTATACTATCCGTAACACCTACCGGTGCTGACACGCTGTTAGAAATAGCTTTTGAAAATGTTGGAACTAAAAAAATTATGGCTAATTACGCAAAATTAACATTTTAGCAAATAATTTCACTTTAATTTATTGTATAATAGTTTGAAAGGAGATGGTTTTTTGACAGCGAATAATAATGTTGTAAAAATAACGGCAAAAACTGCATTAAAGGGAAAGTGGCTTAATTCTATTGTTGCAGTGCTCACTATAATTTTTTCATTTTTCATCGGTGTTTTATCAACATCGTTTTTAGATTATGTTTTCGGTGGCACCGTTGCTTCGATTTTTTTCTGTTTATATGCTTTGTTTTTACTATTTCCGTTGTTTATGGGCGCACTCCGATATTTTTGGCATTTAATCAGCGGAGATGTTTTAAATCCGGTTTCGGTGTTTTACTATTTTTCTGAAAAAGTGTTATTTATTAAATCACTCTCATTTTTATTCCATCTGTTTTTGAAATTTTTACCAATAGCATTGCTTATTTTCTTACCGGTTGTTTTTGTTTGGTTTATCGCAGAGGGTAAACTGTTTTCAGTGCTTGATATTCCGCTTCCTATGTGGACTGCCGACCTTAATTATGTTTATAAAATTTTAAGGCCCGTTTCTGCTGTGGTTTTTTCATTGATTGCATTAAAGTATTATATGAGTCCTTTTTTATTAGTCGCAGATGAAAATATGGCGATTGACGAAGCAATTTATATGTCAAAAGTAATCTCGAGAAAAACACTTATTGATTTTATTTATTTGATTTTCTGCTTTATTGGTTGGTATTTGTTATCTTTGTTCATTTTCCCAATGATTTATACGCTTCCTTATGCTTTAACCGCTTATTGCGTACATTGTAGGTTTGCGGTGGCGGATTATAACAAACATTTAAAGCAGAGCTTTGAAGAAAGCTTACCAACATATTCAGTTGGAATTTAAATTTAGGAGAAAGAGTATGGAACAATTATTTAAGAACGAAATTTTTGTTATTGCATTTAAAATTTTTCTTGCAGTGTTTATAAGCGGTATTATCGGTGCTGAGCGTGGCAGACACGGTCGCTCTGCAGGAATGAGAACCCACATTCTTGTTTGTCTCGGCTCAACACTTACAGCCATGACCGGTCTTTACATACAGCAGACTGTTGGTACGGGTGATGTTATGCGTATTGCAGCACAGGTTATTTCGGGTGTCGGCTTCTTGGGTGCCGGTATGATTATTCACCGCAACGGAAATATGGTTACAGGTCTCACGACCGCCGCGGGTGTTTGGTCTGTTGCGACTATTGGTATTGCAATCGGATACGGCTATTATATTGCCGCTTTGATAGCAAGCGTCGCTTTTATGCTTGCTGTTATGGTTTTTGCAAAATTCGAGAGCAGAAAGAGAAAAATCGGTGTGGTTTATGCCGAGCTTGATGATATGAAAAAGGTAAATGAGACTATATCTAAGCTCCCCGATTTTGTACCCTATAAACACCATGTTGATGTTGTTCCGCCCAAAAGTGCAAGGGCAGGGAATATAGGCCTCAACATCGTTATGGATAAAGCTTGTGAATTCGATATTGAAAAAATTCTCGAGTTAGAGAATGTTATATATGTTGTAGAAGAATAATTACTTAAAAGCTCCCGTTTTTGGGAGCTTTTTTCGTCAAATTTAACGATTGTTAAAAAATATACAATTTTTATCAAAAAACCCTTTTCAAATTGAAAATAGTGTGCTATAATACATCTGTATGTATATGCGTACTGTATTTATATAGATATATACAGTTACTATGCATATAAGATTTTTTAGAGGAGGATTCGGTTTCATGCTAAAAAAAATCAGTAATCTCCCGTTTAAGGGAACAGCTGAACAGGAACAGAAGCTGAAGGAAGTAATCGAAGGATGTAAGCATGACAAAAGTCTTTTGATGTCTGTTATGCAACAAGCACAGGATATTTACGGTTATCTTCCGATCGAAGTGCAGACAATGATCGCAGAGGGTATGGATGTGCCGCTCGAAAAGGTTTACGGTGTTGCTACTTTCTATGCTCAGTTCTCGTTATCTCCCAAGGGCGAGTATAACATCTCTGTTTGCTTGGGAACCGCTTGTTATGTTAAAGGCTCAGGCGATATTTTTAACAGATTAAGCGAAAGACTTGGTATTGGTTCTGACGAATGCACTGCTGACGGTAAGTTCTCTCTTACTGCTTGTCGTTGTATCGGTGCTTGCGGTCTTGCGCCTGTACTTACAGTTAATGAAGAAGTTTACGGTCGTCTTACTGTGGACGATGTGGACGGTATTCTCGAAAAATACGGCTTCGGAAAATAATAAAAATAATTCCCGAAGGGATATTTGTATATGAAAATCAGTACAATTAAAAATCTTTTAGATGCAGAATTAATATGTTGTGAAGAGGGGCTTGAGCATCATGTATACTCCGCTTGTGGAAGTGATATGATGAGCGATGTATTGGCTTATGTTAAAGATCAAGCTGTTCTTCTTACAGGACTTGTAAATTCTCAGGTTATCAGAACTGCAGAAATGATGGATATGAAATGCATTGTTTTTGTGCGTTCGAAACTTCCTACTGCCGAAATGACAAAGCTCGCCGAGGAAAGCGGCATTGTTTTGTTAGCAACTAAAAAAAGAATGTATGAGGCTTGCGGTATTTTATATAGCAATGGCCTTTATGGAAACAGAGTTAAAAATGTCTGATATTCTTAATTTTCATTTTTTGGTTGATGGTGAGGATTTTACTTCGGCAGGTCAAGCCTCAGTGCAAGTAAAAAAGAATTTGCGCCAATTAGGTTTACCGCCTGAGATTATCAGGCGAGTTTCAATCGCTATGTATGAGGGCGAAATCAATATGGTTATCCACGCAGGTGGCGGCGAAGCTGATGTTAATGTAACAGAGGATTATGTCGAAATAATTTTGCGTGATAACGGCCCCGGTATAAAAAACATAGAACAGGCTATGCAGGAGGGTTATTCAACCGCTACTGACAATATCCGTTCTTTAGGTTTTGGTGCCGGTATGGGTTTGCCTAATATGAAGCGATATTCCGATCATATGCATATTGATTCTGTAGTTGGTCAAGGAACCAACATTACAATGAGGGTTAATATCCAATAATAAATTTTCCGGCAGGTACAATTTATGAATACATATCAGCATTCAGTATATTTAGATGTCGAAAAATGTAATGGCTGTACAACCTGTTTAAAGCATTGCCCAACAGAAGCTATAAGAATTAAAAATAATCACGCTGTTATTAACGAGGGAAGATGTATCGACTGCGGTGAGTGTATAAGGGTTTGTCCCAACAGTGCTAAAAAGGCTAAATGCAGTAAGCTTTCTGCAATGGACAAATTCAAATGGAAGATTGCTCTTCCTGCACCCACACTTTATGGTCAGTTTGATAATCTTGACGATGTGGATTATGTTCTTGATGGACTTTTGAAAATTGGTTTTGATGATGTTTTTGAGGTTTCTGCGGCGGCTGAACTTGTTTCTGCTTATACGCGAGTTTACCTTAAAAATGAAAAGGTTAAAAAACCCGTTATCAGTTCTGCGTGCCCTGTGGTTTTAAGGCTTATCGGTCTTAGATTTCCGTCGCTCAAGGAAAATATAATTCATATGCTTCCACCAATGGAAATTGCAGCACTCTTGGCGCGTGATAGGGCAAAACAGCTTCATCCCGAACTTAAGGATGATGAAATCGGCGTTTGCTTTATTTCGCCGTGTCCTGCAAAAGCGAGTTATGTTAATAACGGTTTTGCCGATTATAAATCTAAGGTTGATGTTGTGGTTTCGGTGAGTGATATTTATTTCCAGCTTATTTCTGTTATGAAATACGGAGACGAAGTAAAAACACTCTCGAATTCAGGTGTTATCGGTATCAGTTGGGCTTCATCAGGCGGTGAGGCAACCGCAATATTTAATGAAAATTATCTAGCGGCAGACGGTATTGATAATGTTATCCGTGTTCTTGATCAGGTTGAGAACGGAAATATCCCACCTCTTGATTTTATTGAGCTTAATGCTTGTACAGGCGGTTGTGTCGGCGGTGTTTTAACCATACAAAATCCGTTTATTGCAAAAGCTAGACTTCGTTCACTCAGAAGATATTTGCCAATTTCACAAAATACGCTTTCTGATGATACTAAGGCGTTGCCTGACGGGTTCCTTTTCGAGAATCTTCCTATTTATAGGCCTATTTCTCGATTAAGCGACAGTATGGCTGAATCTATGAGAATGATGTCTGAAATTCAAAGGCTTAAAAAAGAATTACCTTGTATTGATTGCGGCTCATGCGGTGCACCAAACTGTAGAGCATTTGCGGAAGATGTTGTTAAAGGCCAAGCAAATATTGATGATTGCCTTATAAGAAAACAAAGAATTGCGGAAGGCGGAGATAAGGATGACCGTTAAAGAATTAGCTTCTTTAAAAGAGTTTAAATCGGTTGTTTTACCTGAGCCTAAACGCGAAATTTGTGGTGTTTATATTGGCGATTTACTCAGTTGGGTAATGGGCAGAGCGTCAAGTAACGATGCTTGGATTACAATAATGTCTAATGTTAATGTTTTGGCGGTAGCTTCGTTAGCCGATACATCGTGTATCATTCTTGCTGAGGGTGTTACCCTTGAGAATGACATAATTGAAACGGCCGAGCAAAAGGGCATAAATATCATAAGCTCAGATTTAAGCGCTTATAATATTGCGGTTACGATTGGCAAGATGCTATGAAAAGTTATTTTTATGATTTGCATATCCATTCTTGTTTATCGCCTTGCGGCGATGATGCTTCAACGCCTGACAGTATTGTAGGTATGGGGGAGCTAAACGGTTTGGATATTATGGCTCTTACTGACCATAACACCGTTAAAAACTGTCCTGCTTTTTTTGAAGCCGCTAAACGACATGGTATTTTGCCTATAGCAGGTATGGAGCTTACTACATCGGAAGAAATTCACATGGTTTGTTTGTTTCCCACACTTGAAAATGCTCTTTTATTTGGCGATGCGATTCAAACAAAACGGATTTTAATTCCGAACAGAACTGATATTTTCGGCAATCAGCTCATTTGCGATAGTGAGGATAATGTCATTTCAACCGATGAACATTTATTGTCAACTGCAACAACAGTTTCTTTAGATGAAGCACCTTCTTTGGTGGAAAAATTCGACGGCATTTGCTTTCCGGCTCATATTGACCGCAATTCAAACAGTGTTTCTGCTGTTTTGGGTGTTTTTCCACAATATCCTAAATTTTCTTGTGCAGAAGTTTACGATAGAGCAAAGCTTCCTGAGTTTTTAGAGTTTTCGGGACTGAGTCGTGAGAAAATTCTTATTAATTCTGATGCACACTACCTTTGGGATATAAAAGAAAGGTTGGATTTTGTAAATCTTAAAGAAATTAAAGAAGGCAGTGTGGAAGCAGGGAAGTATCTTATCGAATATTTAAAGGGGTAAAATATGAAGGAATTGTCGCTTAATATTCTTGATATTGTTGAAAATTCTGTAAAAGCGGGCGCTTCGCTTACAGAAATTTTAATTGATGAAAATGAAGAGACACTTTCGCTTACAATCAAAGATAACGGCTGCGGTATGACCAATGAGGTTTTACAAACCGTTACCGACCCTTTTTACACAACCAGAACAACCCGCAAGGTAGGTCTTGGACTTCCGCTTTTAAAATTAGAATGTGAAATGACAGGCGGAAATCTCACTGTAACATCTAAACATATAAATGAATTCCCTAATGAGCATGGCACTTGTGTTCATGCGGTTTTCTATAAAAATCATATCGATTACACGCCGCTTGGCGATGTGATTGCAAGTATCACCACTTTAATTCAAGGCCATCCGGACAGAGATTTTTTGTTTTCGCACAAGTTTGAGGATAAAAATGTTTGTCTTGATACCCGAGAGCTCAGAACTGTATTAGAAGATGTGCCTCTTGACAGTTTCGAGGTTATAAAGTGGATAAAAGAGTTTCTAAATGAGCAATATATAACTTAAAAAACAGAAAGGAAGATATATATGAAATCATTAGCTGAATTACAAGCAATTAAAGAAAAAATGAAGAACAAGGTTGTTCTTCGCGAAGGCTCTGCAGATATTCGTGTTGTTGTTGGTATGGCAACCTGTGGTATCGCAGCGGGCGCTCGTCCTGTTCTTAATGCATTGGTTGAGGCTGTAAATGAAAGCAATCTTGCAGATAAGGTTACAGTTTCTCAAACAGGTTGTGTTGGTCTTTGCCAATATGAGCCCATCGTTGAGGTTTATGAAGCAGGAAAAGAAAAAGTAACCTATGTTAAAATGGATGCTGACAAGGCTAAGCGCGTTGTTGAAGAGCATCTTAAGGGTGGCAAAATTGTTGCTGACTGCACAATAGCTGCTTTTAATGCATAAGTGGAGGTAAAAATTTATGATTCGTGCACATGTACTTATTTGCGGTGGTACAGGCTGTACTTCTTCAGGCAGTGTTGATATTCAAAAAGCTTTTGCTGATAATATCGAAGCCTTTGGTCTTTCTGAAGAGGTAAAGGTTGTTCAAACCGGTTGTTTCGGTCTTTGCGCATTAGGACCGGTTGTTATCGTTTATCCCGATGGCACCTTCTACAGCCGCGTTACTACTGATGATGTTAAAGAAATTGTTGAAGAGCATCTTCTTAAAGGTAGAAAGGTTGAAAGACTTATCTACAGTGATACAGGTGAAGAAGCTGCAGATATTGATATTACCAATGTTGCTCTTAACGATACTGCGTTCTATAAATCGCAGAACCGTGTTGTTCTTCGTAACTGCGGTGTGATTAACCCCGAGAGCATTGATGAATACATCGCTATGGATGGTTATGCTGCTTTAGGTAAGGTTCTTACCGAAATGACACCTGAAGATGTTATCAAAACCATCACAGATTCAGGTCTTCGTGGCCGTGGCGGCGGCGGATTCCCCACAGGTCGTAAATGGGCTTTAACTGCTCCTAACAAAGCAGACCAAAAATATGTTGTTTGTAATGCCGACGAAGGCGACCCCGGTGCATTTATGGACCGTTCAGTTCTCGAAGGCGACCCACACTGTCTCGTTGAGGCTATGACAATTGCAGGTTATGCGATTGGCGCAACTGAGGGTTATGTTTATGTTCGTGCTGAGTATCCTATAGCTGTTAAGCGCTTGCAGAAGGCGATTGATGATGCTCGTGAATATGGTCTTTTAGGCAAGAACATTTTTGATAGCGGATTTGATTTCAATTTACATATCCGTCTTGGTGCAGGTGCTTTCGTTTGTGGTGAAGAAACTGCTCTTATGACATCTATTGAAGGTAACCGCGGTGAGCCGAGACCTCGTCCTCCTTATCCTGCAGTTAAGGGACTTTTCGGTAAACCCACAGTTGAAAATAACGTTGAAACCTTTGCTAACGTTCCTCAGATTATCCTTCGCGGCGCTGATTGGTTTGCTTCTATGGGTACCGAGCGTTCAAAGGGAACAAAGGTATTCGCACTGGGCGGTAACATCAATAACACAGGCCTTGTTGAAATTCCTATGGGAACAACTCTTCGCCATATCATTGATGATATCGGTGGCGGTATTCCTAACGGTAAAAAGTTCAAGGCAGCTCAAACAGGTGGACCTTCAGGCGGATGTATCCCCGAGTCTCTCATTGATACCGAGGTTGACTTTGATAACCTTACAGCTATCGGCTGTATGATGGGTTCCGGCGGTCTTATTGTTATGGATGAAGACACCTGTATGGTTGACATGGCTAAGTTCTTCCTCGAGTTCACAGTTGATGAATCTTGTGGTAAGTGTACACCTTGCCGTGTTGGTACAAAGAGACTTCTTGAATTACTTGATAAGATTACTGACGGTAAGGGCACACTCGAAGATGTTGACAAGCTCGAAGAACTCTGTAATTACATTAAGCAGAATTCTCTTTGCGGTCTTGGTCAAACTGCTCCTAACCCCGTTCTTGCAACACTTAAATTCTTCCGTGAAGAATATGTTGCTCACGTTGTAGATAAAAAATGTCCCGCAGGTGTATGTAAGAATCTTCTTACATTCACAATTGATCAGGATAAGTGTATCGGCTGCGGTCTTTGTGCTAGAAACTGTCCTGTTTCTGCAATTTCTAAGACCGACTATGTTGCTCCCGGACACAAGTTGCCTTCTTACACCATTGATGCTGAAAAATGTATCAAGTGCGGTGTTTGTCTTGGTAACTGTAAGTTCAAAGCAATTTCAAAGATATAAGAAAGGAGCCTTAAAATAATGGATATGATTAATGTTAAAATTAACGGTATTGCTGTTAGCGTACCTAAGGGCTCTACTGTTTTAGATGCAGCTCGTTTAGCAGGTGTTGAAATTCCCACACTCTGCTTTATGAAAGAAAAGAATGAAATCGGCGCTTGCCGTATCTGTGTTGTTGAGGTTAACGAGGGAAGGGGCTTCCGTATTGTTACCGCTTGTGTTTATCCTTGCACAGAGGGTATGGAAGTTCTCACAAACACTGAAAAGGTTCAGAAGGCTAGAAAAACCACACTCGAACTCATTCTTTCAACACACGATAAGAAATGTCTCTCTTGCGTTCGTTCTACTAATTGTGAGCTTCAGAAGCTCTGCCGTGATTACGGTGTAGATGAAGGCGCATTCGGTGGCTTCAAGCCGATTTACGAGCTTGATAACAGCACCGCTCATCTCGTAAGAGATAATAATAAATGTATTCTTTGCCGTCGTTGCGTGGCTGCTTGTCAAGAGCAGTATGTTGGCGTTATCGGTGCAAACAACCGTGGTATTGATACAAACATCGGCACTCCTTTTGAGGTTGGTCTTAACAATGTTCCCTGTATTTCTTGCGGTCAGTGTACTGCAGTTTGTCCTACGGGCGCATTAGTTGAAAAGGATGACACCGATAAGATTTGGGAAGCTTTAGCAGATCCCACAAAGCATGTTGTTGTTCAAACTGCTCCTTCTATTCGTGCAACTCTCGGCGAGTGCTTCGATATGCCTATCGGCACAAATGTTGAGGGCAAAATGGTTGCAGCTCTTAAGAGACTCGGTTTCGACAAGGTATTCGATACCGACTTTGCTGCTGACCTTACAATCGTTGAAGAGGCAAACGAGCTTGTTGAGCGCATTAAGAACGGCGGAGTTCTTCCTATGATTACATCTTGCTCACCGGGTTGGGTTAAGTTCTGTGAGTATTACTATCCTGATATGATTAACCATCTCTCATCTTGTAAATCTCCTCAGCAGATGGCTGGTGCGGTTATTAAGACCTACTATGCTAACAAGATGGGCATTGATGCTAAGGATATTGTTTCAGTTTCTGTTATGCCTTGTACAGCTAAGAAATTTGAAATTGGCAGAGAAGATCAATCTGCAGCAGGCGTCCCCGATGTTGATATTGCTATCACAACACGAGAGCTTTCTCGTATGATTATGCGCGCAGGTATCAACTTCACAGCTCTTCCTGATGAAGAATTTGATAATCCGCTTGGTGAAGATACCGGCGCAGCTGTTATCTTCGGTGCTACAGGTGGTGTTATGGAAGCAGCGCTTAGAACTGCTAACGATTGGCTCACAGGTAAGGATAATGCCGAGGTTGATTTCACAGCGCTTCGCGGCACACAAGGTCTTAAGCAGGCTACTGTTAATATCGCGGGCAGTGATATTAAGGTTGCTGTAGCTTCAGGCGCAGCTGCTGCTAAGGTTGTTATGGACAGAATGAAGGCCGGCAACCCTGACGGTTGGACCTTTGTTGAGATTATGGGATGCCCCGGCGGTTGTGTAAACGGCGGCGGTCAGCCTATTCAACCTCAATATGTTCGTGATACTGTTGACCTTAAAGCAGTTCGTGCTAAAGCACTTTATGATCAGGATGCTGCTATGACCATCAGAAAATCACACGAATCGCCCGTTGTTAAAACACTTTACAGCGAGTGGTATACTGATGGCTTCGGCGGTCATAAGGCTCACCATGATTTACACACAAGCTATGTTGCTCGTGAAAAGTATGGCAAATAATTTAAACTATTGAAAAAACACTCTGTTACAAGTATAATTGTAGCAGAGTGTTTTAATTTAAGGAGAATTGATTTGGCTGAAAGAAATCTTAAAAAGAGCGACCTAGTTCAGAGAAGTATAATTAAAAAATACAGAAAAAATATATGGAGCAATTTTGTCGGTGCTGTTCAAGAATACGAACTAATTAAAGAAGGCGATAAAATTGCCGTGTGCATTTCGGGCGGTAAGGATTCAGTGCTTATGGCTTGTTGCCTCAGACAATTACAAAAGCACAGCGAGGTGCCTTTTGAATTGGTTTATTTGGTTATGGACCCCGGCTATGCGCCTAAAAATCGTGAATTAATTGAATATAACGCCAAGCTGCTTGATTTAAATGTTGAAATATTTGAAAGTGATATTTTCGAGGTAACTGATAGGGTGGGTGGCTCGCCGTGTTATCTCTGTGCGCGTATGAGGCGCGGTTGTCTTTATAGCAAGGCAAAGTCTCTCGGTTGCAATAAAATTGCCCTAGGACACCATTTAAACGATGTTATTGAGACTCTGCTTATGAGCATGACATATTCTTCAGAAATTAAAACAATGCTTCCAAAGCTTCACAGCACAAATTTTGAGGGTATGGAGCTTATAAGACCCTTATATAAGGTTAAAGAAAAGGATATTATTTCTTGGAGTAATTATAACGAGCTTAAGTTTTTGCAATGTGCTTGTAAAATGACCGAAAAAAATGCAGATATCGAGCTGATGTCCAAAAGAAAAGAAATTAAAGCATTGTTTGAATATATAAAAACACAGAATCCCGAGGTTGAGGACAATGTTTTCCGCAGCTTGCATAACGTTAATTTTGCAACACTGCCCGGTTGGCGTGATAGTGATAGTGGGGAACTGCATTCATTTTTAGAAAAGTATTAAAAAAAGGCGGAATACCGCCTTTTTTTAAATATTCAGTTTTGTTTCTCTTGCATAAAAGAAAATGTATTGCTGCACAATTCCGGCGTATGGAACAGCTTCTTTCGGCAGTTCGCCATCAAATAAAACCTGCATAGCGCGCTTTATCCAAACATCCTTTGGGAAAGCAGCAATATGTTGGTGAGAGAAGAGAAGCGCACATTCAGCAACCTTTGGTCCCACACCCTTAATTTTCATCAATTCCTGCCTTGCTTCATCGGTGGAAAGATTTTTAAGGTTGTTTAAATCGATTTCACCGTTTGATACCTTAATTGCAGCATCGAGAATATATTTTGCTCTGAATCCTGAGCGTAAAACACTTAAATCCTCCAGCGAAAGTGATGCAATTTTTTCTGCTGAGGGGAAGGTGAAATATGTACCCATATTCTCGCCAAAATTCTCACAAAGTCTTGATATAATTCCTTTAATGCGCTTGATATTATTGTTTTGCGAAATAATGAAGGAGCAAAGTGTTTCCCACGGTTCTTGATTTAAAACTCTGATGCCTTTGCCGAATGAGGCGGCATTTTTTAATATTTCATTACCGCTAATTTCACGTATTATTTCATCATAATCGCGGTTAAAATCAAAATAATTGCACCAAATGCTTTCGAAATCCTCAAGACACGTGTTATGAAGAATAATAACATCGTTTTTATCAATTTCGAGCTCTAAATACTTATTAAAAGCAACTCCGCACCAAATTCCGTTTTCTTTTTCGCTCCAACGAAAAGCCTGACCGCAATCAAGTGTTTGGGGTAAAGAAAAATTCTGCACACCCGAAACATATACATTATTGTTTTTAAATTCTGTTTTAAACATATAATCACCGATTGATATTATATAATTTTTATGTTAAAATGTAAATAATAAATTATTAGGAGAAATATTATGAGAGATGATATTTGTACCATACCCGTCAGTGAAGTTTTTGAAACTAACGACGGTTGTCCCATTTGCAGAATGATAAGCACAGTTGAAAACAGAATTATTGATTATATAATGGGCGATGCCATGATGGAGCCTGATGTTAGAATCGAAACTAATAAGGTTGGCTTTTGCGAAGAGCATCTGAATAAAATGCTCTCGCGCAGGGGCAGACTTCAGCTAGCACTTATGCTTCAAACGCATATAGATGAAATAAATAATACTGTTTTCGCTGATAGCATCTTTAATTCTGCCGCTAAAAAGGGTGAAAAGGCCGCTAAATTACACGACAGCTGCTTTATTTGCAATAAAATAGAATTTGGTGTTTCAAGAATGATTGAAACAATTTATCGTTGCTACGAAAATGAAAAAGATTTCAGAGAAATGTTTAATAATCAAGAAGCGTTTTGCTTGCCGCACTTTGAAAGACTCATAAAAGGTACGGATAAGCACAAGATGAAACGTTACGGCGGCGATTTCTCTAAAAATCTCACCAGAATCACGAGTGAATATTCGAAAAAGCTTTATGATAATGTTTCTGAATATTGCAAAATTTATGATTATCGTTCTGCAAATGGCGAAAAAAAGTCGGACGAAATTATGTATTCTGTAGAAAAAGTTGTTGAATTTTTAAACGGAAAAATATGAATATTATTCACCGCTTAAATTTACATAATTCGACATAAATTTGTCTCTAAAATAAGTAAAACCCTTTTAAATTGTGGTTTTATCCCACTTTTCCACCAAGTTATCAACATTTTTATGTTAACCAATTTTTTGAATAATTTTTCCTTTTTATGTCAAACCTTAAAATAAAGAATTATTTAAAGGTTGGTTTTTAATGGTAAAAGGTGTAAGTAAGACTATTATAGAGGTTAATGACACAGGAAGTAAACTTTTCGAGAAAATTGTTTTTTATGTAACTCCCGAATATGGAAATTTAAATGCAAAGCAATTAAAAAAAGCAGCCGCCTCTTTTTCTTTTAATTACTCAAGCTCTGCCCAAAAACCCACACTCAGAAAACGATATAAACTGAAAAAGGGTGTTAAATATTTTCTTATCGGATTTTCGGTTTTTTTGGCTTTGGCGGTAGTAATTTTTGTGCTTTTGTAAATAAAATATTAAAAATGCAGGAAGTAGGGGATATCTTCTTGCATTTTTTTGGTATTTAGAATATAATGATTAAAGTTAAAAACTTTAAAAGAGGTATTTAAATGCAGGATTTTTTAAAAAGCAGCGCAAAGTTATTTTTGAGAGTTTTTGTTATTAATATTTTGTGCTTAATTCTTGTTATTTCGACCAATGTAATCACAACGGGTTTTTTCACTGAGAACATCGGCTACACAGTTTATGGTGCTAAGGATGGTGCAGAACAAGCAGAGGTTCTTTACGAGCATAAATTTGCAGATGGTGAAGACTTAAAATTTGAAGAATATGAAAAAGCGGGCTATATCTTAACCAAGGTTAATAACCGTTCCGAAGTTTCAAAGCAGGGAAAAAGCATCTTTTTAATTGTTACTCAGGTAATGACACTCGTTCTTTTCATCAATTTTGTTTTTTCGCACATTTGGGAGAGGGGCAACAAGGATTCGAATCTCGCAGCCTTTGGTCATATTAAGGGTGATAAATTACTAGGCTTTAAAACAGGCCTTGCTGCAATAATACCTTATGCAATTTTCTATTTGATTTTAAGCTTGAATGTGTCAAACATCGGTGCAAAGTTTCCGCTTTTTATCATCAAGTTTCTAAGCGCCGCGTTTTATTCAATTTATGAATTGATATTTGATGGTTTAATGTTATTCGGCGAGCTAAAAGTTCTTCAAATTGTATCGATGTTCGCAACGCTGTTAATCGTACCTATTATTACAGGGCTTGCTTATTATTTGGGCTATAAGGATATTTCTATTGCGCAAAAATTAATGTATAAAAAGGAAAGAAAATAAATGGCAGGAATTTTTGGATTATTTGATTACACAAAAGAGGGACCCGGTGTTAGCAAAAACGCGCCGAAAAAGCACACCTTTTTTAACTTTTTCGAAGTGTTTTTCCGCAATTTTTGGAAATTTATTTCAATCAATTTGTTACATAGCATAATTTCGCTTCCTATTCTCACAAACGGCATTGCTGCGGTTGGAATAACTAACATTACCCGCAACACTGCAAGAGAGAAGCACACCTTTGGTATCAGCGATTTTATTGATACAATTAAAAAGAATTGGAAGCAGGCTTTGGCGGTTGGAATTATTAATGTTTTAATTTATGCCGTTTTAATTTTCGATTTATTCTTCTTTTATCCAATTAACACAACATTTGCAACTGTAGCTATTGGTATTGTTCTTGCAATGTTGCTCGTTTTCACATTGATGAATTATTACATTTGGACATTGATGATAACCTTTAATTATACAATTAAGCAGATTTATAAAAACAGCTTTAAGTTTGTTTTCCTCAATTTTTGGAAAAGTCTTCTATGTTTTGTTGCAATAATTTTAGTTTATGCGGTTTATGCTATAATACCGATTTTGTTCGTTAAATTTGCTGATTTTATAATTGCAGTTGAAATTATAATTTATTTAGCAACATTCCCGTGCTTTAAATATCTTTTAGTTCAATTTTGCACTTTCCCCGCAATTAAAAAGTTCATTATCGACCCTTATTATGAGCAAAATCCCGATTTAGACATTCAAAAGCGCCTTGATTTAGGTCTTGAGGTTGATGGATATTCAAACACAAGCGATTTTGAGGATTTTTAACGAATAAAAAGTTCTTTTTCGCAATATATATTAATCGGTGATATATATGCGTTGCAGAATAGGGGATTTAAGAAATAAACAGGTTGTTTGTGTTAAAAACGGCGGTGTTTTAGGATATGTTTCAGATATAGAAATCAACACCCAAAGCGGAAGTGTTGAAGCTATCGTAATTTACGGAAAACTTCGTTTTTTCGGCCTTTTCGGTCGAGAAGATGATATCATTATCTCTTGGAACGAAATCGAAGTAATCGGTAAAGAAACGGTTTTGGTGTCGTCTAATTCGGAGCACTGCATTAAAACTTTAAACGATACGGTAGTTTAATATAAGATTATCAAAATGGTGATTTGATTGTACGATGAATTAACTAAAGTTGATATTGAAAAAATGAAGGAAGAGCTTGAGTACCGCATAACCAAGGTAAGACCCGTTATTCTCGAGGAGGTCAAGCTCACAAGAAGCTACGGCGATTTGTCTGAAAATGCGGAATATCACGCTGCAAAGCGCGAGCGTGGTAAGAATGAAAGCCGAATCAGATATCTTCGTAATATGATTAAAACCGCCGTTATTATCGATACAAAAAGCGATGCTGACACGGTCGGCTTGTTCGATACGATTACTTATTATGTTGAAGAAGATGACTGTGAGGAGCAGGTGCGCATTGTAACCTCGCTCAGAAGAGACCCATTTAATAAAATCATCAGCAAAGAGTCGCCCTTGGGCAGTGCGCTTTTCGGTAAAAAGGTTGGGGACAGCGCCTGTGTTAAAATTGATGACACATACTCTTACAACGTTGTTATCAGAAAAATTGAAAAAGGTGAAGATGATGCTTCGCTTGAAATTCGCAAATATTAAAGAACGGTTTAAAACCGTTCTTTTTTGCTTTTCTTGACAATTTTAATTTATCTTTGTATAATAATATTTAATTATATGATTTTTAGGAGGATTTTAAAATGAAATATGAAATTCTTAAGCTTTTAGCTCGAAATGCGAGATACACTCCTGAAGAAATAGCCACAATGCTCGGCACCGATTCTGCCGAGGTTAAGAATTCTATAAACGAGTTGGAAAAAGATGGATTACTCCGTGGATATAAAGCACTTATAGATTGGGATAAGCTTGATGATGCCTATGTTTCGGCTATTGTTGAACTTAATGTTGTTCCCAAGGCAGGTCTTGGCTTTGAAGAGGTTGCCAAAAAGATTATGAAATACCCCGAGGTTGAATCTGTTTATCTTATGTCGGGCGTTTATGACCTTAATGTTGTTGTTAAGGGTAAAACTCTTAAGGATATTGCTTGGTTCGTTGCAAAGGAATTGGCTTCTATCGATTCTGTAACATCAACCTCAACTCATTTTGTAATGCGCAGATATAAGGAAATGGATGTTGAGCTTGTATCTCAAGAAGAGGATGACAGGGGGCAGCTCTGGATATGATAGATTATTCGAAGGTTTTAAATAATGCTGTTTCTGATATTAAGCCTTCGGGGATAAGAAAGTTTTTTGATATTGCGGCTACTATGGATGATGTGATTTCACTCGGTGTTGGCGAGCCTGATTTTCAAACACCGTGGCAGATCAGAAAGGCCGGTATCAACTCCTTGCAGCAGGGTAAAACGAAATATACCTCTAATAAGGGTAATTTTGCTTTACTGAAAGAGATTAGCTCTTATATGCAAAGAAAATATAACCTTAATTATGACCCAAAGGAACAAATATTGGTTACAGTTGGCGGAAGTGAGGCTATTGATGTTGCCATCAGAGCCTTGGTTAATGCCGGTGATGAGGTTATTATTCCGCAACCGAGTTATGTTTGCTATGAGCCGATAACCCGTCTAGTCGGCGGTGTGCCCGTTATTATTGACACAAAGGCTGAAAATGACTTCAAGGTAACCCCTGAAGAGCTCAAGATGGCCATTTCTGATAAAACCAAGGTTTTGATATTACCTTATCCTTGCAACCCCACAGGCGCAATTATGGAAAGGGAAGACCTTGAAAAATTAGCAGAGGTTTTAAAGGGAACAAACATTGTTGTTCTTTCTGATGAAATTTATTCAGAACTCACTTTTTCTGAAAATTCACATATTTCTCCCGCTTTAATTGATGGAATGCTTGAAAGAACGATAACAATTAACGGTTTTTCGAAAGCCTTTTCAATGACAGGTTGGCGCTTAGGCTTTGCTTGCGGACCAAAAGAAATTATCAATCAGATGATTAAAATTCATCAATTCGCAATTATGTGCGCTCCAACAACATCGCAATCAGCCGCTATTGAGGCACTTAAAAACTGTGATGAAGATGTTGCATTGATGGTTAAAGAATATAATATGCGCCGCCGTTTAATGGTGTCAGGATTCAATAGAATTGGTCTTACTTGCCGTGAGCCAAAGGGTGCGTTTTATGCTTTCCCATCAATTAAGTCAACAGGTATGACTAGTGAAGAGTTTTGTGAAAAGCTTTTGCAGTCTAAAAAGGTTGCTGTTGTGCCAGGCACTGCATTTGGTGATAGCGGTGAAGGCTTTATCCGCGCATCTTATTGCTATTCTGCAGAGCATATAATTGAAGCAATCAACAGAATTGAAGAATTTTTAAAGGAAATTAAATAATTATTATACCGCCTTCATTTGAGGGCGGTTTTGTTTTAAAAATTAAGCAGTTTGTATATAATAAAAAAACAGCACCGAATTTAATCAGTGCTGTTTAATGGCGGAGTAGGAGAGACTCGACCCTCTTGCAGTTCACGAAATTTGTTACCCGCTTGGAGCGCGGACAAATTTCGACTGCTGCGCCATTTCGCAGTCGCTTAATCTGCCACAGGCAGTGCTCCTGCTCAAAGCCCGCGCCTCGGCGCTCGAGTTCGTTATTTTATAATAAAAAAACAGCACCGAATTTAATCAGTGCTGTTTAATGGCGGAGTAGGAGAGACTCGAACTCTCGCGCCGGGGTTTAGCCGGCCTACGCCCTTAGCAGGGGCGCCTCGTCACCAACTTGAGTACTACTCCAAATTGCTAAACGCCATAAAAATATTAAATAAAAAAATGGCGGAGAGGATGGGATTCGAACCCATGTGGGGTTGCCCCCAAACGGTTTTCAAGACCGCCTCGTTATGACCACTTCGATACCTCTCCGAATGCGACTTTGATATTTTATCACACTGTAAATCAAAAGTCAACACCGAAGTTTAACTTTTTTCTAAAAAATGTAAGCTTTATATTGCTTTTCGTTTACATTTTTAAAAAAATATGATATAATTTTAATGTTAACAATTTTTCCGCTTTTTCGTAGAATATATTAAAACGATTTGGCGGTGTAATATGAAAAAACCACGAAAAAATAAGCTTTTGCGGTTATTTTTGGTTTCTTTGTTGACTTTTTCAATAGTTTTTTCTTGTTTTATCTATTTTATGAACCCTGTAATAATGAAATATGCGGTGAGTGTTGCAGAAACAACAATGCTTAATTCTGCCAACGATGCTGTTGTAGAAATTTTAAGCGAGAATGAAATTTCTTATTTAGATATTGTTAATCTATCAAAGAATAATGATGGATATGTTACGAGCCTTGAAATAGATATTTATGAGATAAACTTTTTAAAGAGCCTGATTGCAAATAAAACCTCAAATTTAGTAGATAGCAGAGAGTTTTATGATGTTAAAATCCCTGTTGGTACATTTTTAGGCAATACATATACCGCGGGTTACGGACCAAAATTAAAATTTAAAATGCAGCTTACTTGCACTGCATTTGTTGATTTTAGGCACGAATTTAAATCTGCGGGAATTAATCAGGTTTTGCACCTTGTTATGATAGATATAAATATCAAAGGTAACCTTATAATTATGGGATATAATAAGGGTATAAATGTATCAACATCTGCAATAGCCGCGCAAACGGTTATTGTTGGAAAAAGCCCCGATGCATTTACCAATGTTATTGAGCAGGAGACTGATAATACGGCGGGTTTAATCAACGATTACGGGGCTTTAAATTAAAATTTGGAGGAAATAATGGACGTTAATTCAGCAAAGCTTAGAATTGAAGCTTTAAGCGAGCAGCTTAAATATCACAACAGAAAATATTATCTTGAAGATTCTCCCGAGATTGAGGATTTTGAATATGATGCAATGCTCAGAGAACTTGAAGATTTAGAAAGCCAGTTTCCTCAGTTTTTAAGGGAGGATTCACCCACTCAAAATGTTGGCGGCGCCGCTAACCGACTTTTTTCACCCGTTGAGCATTCGGTTAAAATGGAAAGCCTTCAGGATGTATTTAATTTCGATGAATTGAAGAATTTTGGCGAAAAAATCAATACCGAAATCACTGAATTTTCAGTTGAACCTAAGATTGACGGACTCTCGGTTTCGCTTGAATACCGTGATGGCCTTTTCTTCCGTGGCTCAACACGAGGTGATGGTGTTACAGGCGAAGATGTTACCGCTAATTTAATGCAAATTAAAAGCATTCCCAAAGCCATTGAATTTGAAGGCGAATTAGAGGTAAGGGGAGAGGTGTATATGCCGTGCGAAAGCTTCCTTAAGCTTCGTAATTGGCAAGAAAACAATGGCGAGGCACCCGCTAAAAATCCCCGTAATGCAGCGGCTGGTTCTCTGAGACAGAAGAATCCCAAAATCACTGCTCAAAGAGAACTTGACATATTTATTTTCAATATTCAGCGCATTAGTGATAAGGAATTCGCCTCGCACATAGAAACGCTCGATTTCCTAAAAGGCCTTGGTTTTAACACCTTACCCACATATAAAAAGTGTGCCAATATCGATGAGGTTATTGCCGAAATTGAAAACTTAGGCAACAACCGCGGAAATTATTCTTACGATATTGACGGTGCGGTTGTTAAGGTTGATAATCTTGAATATAGAGAAGAGCTTGGCAGCACTTCAAAATTTCCAAAATGGGCGGTGGCTTTTAAATATCCGCCTGAAGAAAAGGAAACCGTTTTAAAGGACATTGAAATTAACGTTGGTAGAACAGGTGCTATAACACCAACGGCAATATTTGACCCAATTATGCTTGCAGGCACCTCTGTGAGCCGTGCTACGCTTCATAACGAGGATTTTATCGTTTCAAAAGGAATTGGCATTGGAGATAAAATAATCGTGCGTAAGGCAGGGGATATCATTCCTGAGGTGTTGGCCGTTTCTGAGCATTGTGAGGGTAGTGAGATTTATAAAATGCCCGAATTTTGTCCCTCTTGTAATTCTCCGTTGTATAAGAAGCCCGATGAGGCGGTTTTAAGATGCGAAAATGCTGATTGTCCCGCGCAATTACTAAGACATTTGATTCATTTCACATCACGCGATGCAATGGATATTGAAGGCTTAGGCCCCGCTGTTTTAGAACAACTTCTCAATGCAGATTTAATTCATAATATAGATGATTTGTATGCACTTGATTTTGAAAAAGTGGCACAGCTTGAAAGAACGGGCGAAAAAACCTTAAATAATCTTAAAAATGCCATTGAAAACTCAAAATCGAATGATTTATCAAAGCTAATTTACGCTTTCGGTATCCGCCATATCGGTGAAAAGGCTGCTAAGCTCATTGCCGAGCACTTTGGTAATATTGATGCCGTTTTAGAGGCTAAAACCGAAGATTTTGAGGCAATTGATGGTTTTGGCGAGATTTTAGCGGTTTCTGCTTCGGAGTTTTTCCACCTTGAAGAAACCATAAAAATGATAGACCGTTTAAAAGCTCAAGGCGTTAATATGGTGTCCAACAAAAAAATAGGGGACAACCGCTTACAGGGCAAGATTTTTGTTTTAACAGGAACATTGCCCACATTAAAAAGAAATGAAGCTTCAGAGCTCATTGAAAAATTCGGCGGAAAAACCTCATCATCTGTATCACGGAAAACAGATTTTGTTTTAGCGGGCGAAGATGCGGGCAGCAAATTAGAAAAAGCAAAAGCTTTAGATGTTAAAATAATTGATGAAACAGAATTCTTAGAAATGATTAAATAACAATTATAAAAGGGAAACGAATAGCACGTTTCCCTGAAAATTTTATATCCAATTATACTAAATGAATATTTCGCGCAATTAAGGGGAGTGATTATAATCAAATAATGGCAAATAAGCTTTTTCGTCGCCTTTTCTTATATATTACCTTGAAATAACGTATTTTACACAATACTATATAGAATCGTTAAATTTCATTACCAAGCTTGTTTCAAAAATATTTTGTTTCATAATTTTTTACTTTATATTTTCTGTTGATTTACATATTATTTTTTAAATATGTATAAAAACATCTTCAGCTCTCATCGAATAGAAATTTTCTAAATGATACTTTCATCAAATAAAAATTTTCTATTCGATGAAAAAATGCTTGATTTTATTAAATGTATATAGTATAATACCTTACGTTGACAAATTTGCCGGTGTGATGGAATTGGCAGACGTAGTGGACTCAAAATCCACCGGTAGCGATACCGTGCCGGTTCGAGTCCGGCCACCGGCACCAACATTAAAGCCTCGACATGCTTTTATCGCAGTTGAGGCTTTAATTTTTTATTTTATGTTAAAATGTCAGAAATAGCAAAAGCATTATCGCCTATTAAACTTAATGCCACTTACCCATTGTTAAAATATTAACAAATCATACATTCTGTTATTTAGTTTGTTCAATTAAATATCTTCCAACATCGCATAAAAATTTCGCAACAGACGGTAATAATTCTTTAGGATATTTTCTGAAAATTGCCTGAACCTCAAAAGTGAAATCACCCTGATAGTCTATCTCCCCTAATGCCTTTGAGACAGCGGTAAAATCAATTTTTTCAAGGAATGGTATTGTGTGTGAATCGTGAATAAAATCGGTGTCGTGTACATGAAGCGCCTGTAAACGCTTATTGCCCATGGTTTTTATAAATTCAGGAATATCAGCACCAATTAATGACACGTGGCCGATATCAAGACAGCCTACTATCCATTCACTGTCAATAGTGTCGATATATTTACAGAATTCCCAAGCTCTTGAACACGTACTGTCAATAATCGATTTTGAATTATTGTTGTATTGCCACATATTCTCGGTGGCAACCTTTATATTGTATTTCTCACAATAAGGGATTAAGCTCTTATAAAATTCAACATTTAGATTGAATAATTCTTCAGTGTTTTCAGCGTATGTTAAATGCTGCTTTGGGTGAACAACTATAATTTTGGCACCCATAATTGATGCAATTTCCATTGAACGAACAATTTGTTTAAAAATTATTTCATCTGTTTCAGGTATTCCACAGCTCGAGCCGAAAGGCGCATGAGCCTGATTGCAAATAATACCGATTTTATCGGCGTATTTGCGTAAATCCTTAGCATAGTCCAAATAATCATCGCTATTGAAAGGACAATTTTCATTAAATGGCTTTTTTGCGTTGATAAACATATCACATAGCGTTAAATCAAATGCATCAAAACCCGCTTCTTTTATGATTTTTATAGCTTTTTTGTGTGAAAAGGTTTGAGCTAAATCACCGGTCATAGTTGATAATAACATAATATCACCCTCAAAATTTATAGTTCAATTATATTTAATCCTAATAGTCCTGTCAAGCCAATTTCCCAAGACAACTTGACAAAAATTCTATTGTAAATTAAAATTATTAAAAATAGCTTTCAGAGGTTTTATATGAACGAGAAATTTTCAAGATTTATAAATTTAATAGGTACCGAAAAATTCGAAAAACTCTCCAATTCCCGTGTTGCAGTTTTTGGAATCGGGGGTGTCGGCGGATATGCCGTTGAAGCGCTAGTTCGCGCGGGTGTCGGCAGCATTGATTTAGTTGATTCTGATACGGTTGATATTACCAATTTAAACCGACAGATTATTGCAACCGAAAAAACTATTGGCAGAAACAAGGTTGATGCTTGCGAAGAAAGAATCCTTGAAATCAACCCGCAAATCAATGTTTTAAAGCATAATATTTTTTATTCCGATAAAACCGCAAGTGAAATAAATTTAAGGGATTATGATTATGTTATCGATGCAATTGACTCAGTAACCTCAAAAATTTTGCTTATTGAAGAATGTGTTAAAAATAATATTCCAATAATTTCTTCAATGGGCACTGGTAATAAATTAGAAGCATCTATGCTTGAGGTTGCAGATATTTCTAAAACGAGCGTTTGTCCTTTAGCGCGTGTTATCAGGTATGAACTGAAAAAACGCGGTATTTCGCACTTAAAGGTTGTTTATTCGAAAGAAAAGCCGATTGAAAAAGTTGAAAATGTCGAAAACAAAAGAATTCCTGCCTCTTCCCCATTCGTTCCCGCCTGTGCCGGTATGATTCTGGCCGGTGAGGTTATAAAAAATTTGATTGACATTTCATGAATTAGTATTATAATTAGTATATAAATTTGCAGAGTAGATTGTCTTGCGTTAAGTGCTTTTTGGACGGGGAGTTGCCAAAAAGACGAAGGTTTTCACCACGGTTTGACAATCGCATCCCGCTGCCGTGTAATATTAGGTGAATTTTTAACCTCCTTATTATTCGGAAAACGGGTAAGGAGGTTATTTTTATGTCAAAAAATTATATCAAAAAATTATGTATTTGTTCTGTTCTAGCAGCTTTATATGTTGCTTTAGAGTGGATAGCATCGACCTTTGGGAAGATTGCTTTTTTGGATAACTATCAAATCCCAATAAGCTGTTTTCCTTTGATTTTAGCATCGGTTATGTTTGGTTTTAGTTGGGGAACAATCACTGCTATTGTCGGCTCTTTTATTTCTCAATTAAGCTACGGAATAAGCTGGAACACTTTGCTTTGGATGGCACCAACAGTTATTTATAGCATGTCAGTGGCTTTGCTATATTTAGCTTTTCACAAAAAAGATAAACCCTTAATCTTAGGTGTTCAATTTTTTATAAGTTCAATCCTTCTATCCTGCTTAAATACATTGGCTATGTATTTAAGTAATTGGATTGCTGACCTTTCAAACGGTTTACTAAAAATATTCTTACCTATAAAAATTGGCGCAGGAATAGTTTTTGCATTTATTTTTGCGTTTATAATTCCAATTGTTATAAAACGTTTCAAAAAAATATTAAAACTTTGAGGTAATTTTTATGGCAAAAGAAAAAAGATTTATAAAAACATTTTCCCAAGGTTGCGGCAGTATGGAAATTTGGGTTGATAAAGAGACTGGTGTTAATTATCTCTATCGTTGCGGCGGTTACGGTGGCGGTCTTACTCCCCTTTTAGATTCTTCGGGAAAACCGATAATAACACCCATTAGAAATGAATATTAAAAAAATCCGAGTTCAAGTGAACTCGGATTTTTATTTATCTATAATTAATACATTCCACCCTGCGCAGCAGCTGCGGCTGCAGCAGCATTAGCAGCGGCTTTATCTTCGGGTTTGTCTGCTATAAGGCTTTCGGTTGTAAGCACCATAGCGGCAACCGAAGCGGCATTTTCAAGGGCTGAACGGGTAACTTTAGTCGGGTCAACAATACCTGCTTCGAGCATATCTGTGTAGACTTCCTTATAAGCATCAAAACCATAATTAACCTTGCCACTTCCAATAATCTTATCAATAATTACAGAGCCTTCAAGACCTGAATTGATAGCAATCTGCTTAATTGGAGCTTCCAAAGATTTAAGAACTATATTAACACCTGTTTTTTCATCGCCTTCGGTTGACTCAAGCAATGCTTTAACTGCGGGAATTGCGTTAATTAAAGCAACACCGCCGCCCGCAACAATACCTTCTTCAACTGCGGCCTTTGTAGCAGAAAGAGCATCTTCAATGCGAAGCTTCTTTTCTTTCATTTCAATCTCAGTTGCAGCGCCAACCTTAATAACTGCAACACCGCCTGCAAGCTTAGCAAGGCGCTCTTGCAATTTTTCTCTGTCAAAATCAGAGGTTGTGGTGGCAATTTCGTTCTTAATCTGACCGATTCTGTCCTTAATTGCAACTGAATTGCCTGCGCCATCAACAATGATAGTGTTTTCTTTAGAAATCTTAACCTGACGGGCACGGCCTAGCTGTGAAATATTGGTTTCTTTAAGGTCGAGACCAAGCTCTTCGGAAATCACTTCACCGCCCGTGAGAATTGCAATATCACGAAGCATTTCCTTGCGTCTGTCGCCAAAGCCGGGTGCTTTAACTGCAACGCAAGTAAATGTGCCGCGAAGCTTATTAACAATAAGGGTTGAAAGTGCTTCACCTTCAATATCTTCTGCAATAATTACAAGCTTTTTACCTGCTCCGACAATTTGCTCTAAAAGGGGCAAAATTTCTTGAATATTTGAGATTTTCTTGTCTGTAATAAGAATTAAGGCATCGTCAAGAACAGCTTCCATTTTATCGGTATCAGTAGCCATATAAGGTGTGATATAACCACGGTCAAACTGCATACCTTCAACAACCTCAGAATAGGTTTCGGCAGTTTTTGATTCTTCAACAGTGATAACACCATCTGCACTAACCTTTGCCATTGCTTCGGCAATAAGATTACCGATAATTTCATCACCTGAAGAAACGGTTGCAACACGGGCAATATCTTCAGTTCCGCTAACCATTTTTGAATTATTGATAACGGTTTTAATGGCGGTATCAACTGCATTTTTAATACCCTTTTTAACAACCATTGGATTGGCACCCGCAGCAACATTTTTCATACCCTCATTAATAAGCGCCTGTGCTAAAACTGTTGCGGTTGTTGTGCCATCGCCTGCAGCGTCATTAGTTTTAACAGAAACTTCTTTTACGAGCTGTGCACCCATATTTTCAAAGGGATTGTCAAGCTCGATTTCTTTTGCTATTGTTACGCCATCGTTAGTAATTAGCGGTGAGCCGTATCTTTTATCAAGAACTACATTTCTGCCCTTGGGTCCAAGCGTAACCTTAACAGCGTTAGCAAGCTTATCAACGCCGGTTTGCAAAGCCTTGCGGGCCTCTTCACCAAAAATTATATCTTTTGCCATAATAAAAAACTCCTTATTCAACTATTGCTAAAATATCTGCTTGACGAAGAATTGTATATTCTTCACCATCAATTTTAATTTCAGTTCCCGAATATTTTGCGGCAACAACCTTATCGCCAACCTTAACTGTCATAACAGTTTCTTTTCCATCAACAATGCCTCCAGGTCCAACTGCTATAACCTCTGCAATTTGCGGCTTTTCCTTGGCGGCAGATGTTAAAACAATGCCACTTTTTGTGGTTTCTTCCGCTTCAGTTGCTTTAATCACAACATTATCAGCCAATGGCTTAATATTCATAATTATTCCTCCAAATATTGTAATTTAAATTTATAGTAAAAATATAATAAACTAAAAGTCAGGAAAAGTCAAGAGGTGTTTGACGGAAATTAAATACTTAATATTTTTTTAAGTGTCGGCTCGAGTGATTTAGCAAAAATACTTCCCTTTCCTGTTAACTTAATTTCAAAATTATTTTCAGTTATAAAGCCAACTTTTTCCAATTCTGTTTTATATTCATCCTTAAAAAAATGCGATAAATTGGTTCCGTAATGTAACGCAACTAAAAAGATTGCAGATTCGGGTGAAATATCTGCCCTTTTACAGTTGGGCTCAAACGCTTCCTTAAGCAATGAAAATTTTTGGAAAAAATCATTAGAATTATTCATTTTTAATTCTCCGTTCTTTGAATTATCTCAATTTTACACTTAATTACCAACAATTTCAACAAAAAATATTTAACTTGCGTGATATAAATGTTTTTTATTATGAAATTGAATTGTTTAATTGACAAAATAAATTGTATATGATAATATATTTATATACAAGATATACCGTTCTTTGTGACTGACGGATAAGCGGATTACCGCGTGGAGCAAAGAACAACAGATGATTTTTCATCGGCCGACCGTCTGGGCACACTTTTCTTTAACGGATTAGTGCGCTCTTTTTGTTTTTTATGATAATTTGGAGGTTATTTTATGAAAAAAATCGGCATTATTATGGGAAGCGACAGTGATTTACCAATAGTTTCTAAAGCGGTTGAGGTTTTAAAGAATTTCGGTGTGCCATATGAAGTGCATGTTTTTTCAGCACACAGAACCCCTCTTGAAGCAAAAGAGTTTAGTGTTAATGCAAGAGAAAACGGCTTTGGTGCAATAATTGCGGCAGCCGGTATGGCGGCTCACCTTGCAGGTGCCCTTGCTGCTAATACAACTCTTCCCGTTATCGGTATTCCAATTAAATCGGGCAATCTCGGTGGAATTGATGCTCTTCTTTCAACGGTACAGATGCCAAGCGGTATCCCCGTTGCAACAGTTGCGATTGACGGTGCCGCAAATGCCGCTTTGCTTTGTGTTGAGATTTTAGCAGTTGAAAATGCCGAATTAGCCGATAAGTTAAATAAAAAAAGAATTAACGATGCTAAAAAGGTTTTAGAAAAAAATCAAAAGATTGAAACCCAGTTTAATTAATTTTGGAGGTCCTTTTATATGGGAGGCTTTTTCGGAGCGGTTTGTAAAAACGATGCTATTTCCGATGTTTTCTTTGGAACTGACTATCACTCACACTTAGGTACACGCCGTGCAGGTATGGCAGCGGTTGACAGTGAAATCGGTTTACAAAGAGAAATACATAATATTGAAAATTCACCATTCAGAACAAAGTTTGATGGTGTTTTGGAAGAAATGAAGGGTTGTTCAGCAATCGGTTGTATTAGCGACTATGACCCACAGCCCTTGCTTATTCGTTCAAAAATCGGTACATACGCTATTTGTGTTATTGGTGTTATCAATAATGCAGAAGAGCTTATAAAAAAATATTTTGATTTAAACGGTCATTTCGGTGTTATGACAGGCGGCAAGGTTAATTCAACCGAGCTCGTCGCTGCACTAATTAACCAAAAAGATAATTTTAAAGATGGTATAGAATTTGCACAGAACAATATCGAAGGCACTGCTTCGATACTTATCCTGAAAGAGAATGGTAATTTAATTGCAGCACGTGATAAATTCGGTAGAATCCCTGTTCTTATCGGTAAAAACGAGGATGGATATTGTGTTTCTTTTGAATCGTTTGCTTATTTAAAGCTTGGATATGCCGATGAGAAAGAATTAGGCCCCGCAGAAATAGTTGAATTAACACACAATTCATTAACCGTGCTTTCCCCTGCCCAAAAGAAAATGAAGATTTGTTCTTTCCTCTGGAGTTATTTTGGTTATCCAACCTCGTGCTATGAGGGCGTTAATGTTGAAATTATGCGCTATCGCAATGGTAAAATAATGGCGCAGAATGATAAGCTAAACAATCTTGCTGATGATATTGATTATGTCGGCGGAGTTCCAGATTCGGGCACACCGCACGCTATTGGCTATGCTAATGAAAGCGGTAAGCATTTTGCCCGAGCTTTCATTAAATATACTCCTACGTGGTCCAGAAGCTTTACTTCTGCTAAACAAAACGATCGAAGCAAAATTGCTAAAATGAAGCAAATTCCCATTCACGAGCTTATAACCGATAAGAATCTTCTTTTTGTTGATGATTCTATTGTTCGCGGAACACAGCTTAAGGAAACGGTTGATTTTCTTTATGAAAACGGTGCTAAATCAGTTCATATGCGTTCTGCTTGCCCTCCGATTATGTATGGCTGCAAATATCTTAATTTTTCAAGAGCAACAAGTGATATGGAGCTTATAGCGCGAAGAGTTATATTAGAACTCGAGGGTGAAGAAGGTCTTAAATTTATTGATGAATATAGCAGTTCAAAAACCGAGCGCGGTAAAAGCCTTAGAAAAGCAATTGCCCAAAAGTTTAATTTTGCTTCACTTGAGTTTCAGTCTTTAGAGGGCGTTATTGAAGCAATCGGTCTACCCAAAGAATGTCTATGTACTTACTGTTGGAACGGAAAAGAATAATTTTAAAGGAATGTTTTTTATGAATAACTCACAATCTAAATCATATGCTGATGCAGGTGTTGATATAACTGCGGGTTACAAAGCAGTTGAGCTAATGAAAAAGCACATTGCAAGAACAAGAAATGAAGGTTGTCTTGATGATGTTGGCGGTTTTGGCGGTTGTTTCGGTCTTCCCACGGGTATGAAAGAGCCTGTTTTGGTTTCCGGAACAGACGGTTGTGGAACTAAGGTTAAATTGGCTATTCTTATGGACAAGCACGATACTATCGGCATTGATGCAGTTGCTATGTGCGTTAACGATATAATTTGCGTTGGTGCTAAACCGCTTTTCTTCCTTGATTATATTGCTTGCGGTAAAAATATTCCCGAAAAGATTGCCGAAATTGTTAAGGGTGTAGCCGAGGGCTGTGTTCAGTCGGGTGCAGCGCTCATAGGCGGTGAAACAGCGGAGCATCCTGGACTTATGCCCACCCACGATTACGACCTTGCGGGTTTTGCAGTTGGTATTGTCGATAAGGCAGAAATTATTGATAATAAAACCATGCAAGAGGGCGATGTTGTTATTGCACTTCCCTCTTCGGGTGTTCATTCGAACGGTTTCTCACTTGTCCGCAAAGTTTTTGATATTGAAAACTGCGACCTTAATAAAATTTATGATGAACTTGGCGGAAAATCTATTGGAGAAACTTTGCTTACTCCCACAAGGATTTATGTTAAACCTGTTTTGGCTTTGCTCGAAAAGGTAAATGTTCGTGCAATTTCCCACATCACGGGTGGTGGCTTCTATGAAAATATTCCAAGAAGCATTCCCGATGGCTTCGGTGCTGAAATTGAGAAATCGGCCATCAAGGTTCTTCCCATTTTCGAATTGCTTCAAAAGGTTGGCAACATTCCCGAAAGAGATATGTATAACACATACAATATGGGTGTTGGTATGAGCATTGTTGTGGCAAAGGAAGATGCCGAAAAAGCAATTGAAATTTTAAAGAACAACGGCGAAGATGCTTATATCATCGGAAAAATTGTTAAATCCCACGAAAAATTTAAATTTGTTTAAGGTGCTAAAATGAAAAATATTGCAGTTTTAGTTTCCGGTGGCGGAACAAATCTACAAGCGCTTATAGATGCACAAAATTCGGGTGTTATTAAATCGGGTAAAATTGTGCTTGTTATTTCTAATAATTCTGATGCTTATGCATTACAAAGAGCAAAAAAAGCTGATATCAAAACCTGTGTCTGCAGTAAAAAGGAGCTCAATGCTTCGTTTGAAGACAGATTAATTGAGATAATTGAAGGAAATAAAATTGATGTTATTGTTCTTGCGGGCTTTATGTGTATTTTAAGTGAAAAATTCACTTCGCATTTTGCTGACAGAATAATCAATGTTCACCCTTCGCTTATCCCGGCATTTTGCGGTAAGGGTTTTTATGGGCTTCGCGTTCACGAGGCAGCACTTGAGTATGGCGTTAAGGTTACAGGTGCCACAGTGCATTTTGTAAATGAAATTCCCGACGGCGGTAAAATCATAATGCAAAAGGCTGTTGAGATTAAGGACGGCGATACCCCCGAAATTCTTCAAAAAAGAGTGATGGAAGAAGCTGAATGGAAAATTCTCCCCCTCTCACTTGAGAAGGTTTGCTCTGAATTAGAATAATTAATTTAAACAAAGGTGGAATATTTATGAAAATTATGTCTATTGAAAACGAGCTAAATTCTTTAGCTTATCACGGCAGAGGAATTATTATTGGTAAAAGTGTGGACGGCAAAAAAGCTATCACTGCTTATTTTATTATGGGCAGAAGTGAAAATAGCCGAAACAGAGTTTTTGTTGAAGATGGTGCGGGAATTAGAACTCAAGCCTTCGATGAATCAAAGATGACCGACCCACATCTCATTATTTATGCACCCGTTAGAGTTTTGGGTAACAAAACTATTGTTACTAACGGCGACCAGACCGATACTATTTATGAGCTAATGGATAGACAGATGACATTTGAGCAATCACTTCGCACACGCGAGTTTGAGGATGATGCTCCTAACTTTACACCCAGAATTTCCGGTATTATCCGCCTTGAAAATAATGATATGAACTTTGCAATGTCCATCTTAAAATCTGCTGAGGGAGATGGAAGTTCTTGCCAAAGATACACCTTTGCTTACAGTAATCCCTTAGCCGGTAAAGCAAAGTTTATTCACACCTATGCTTGCGATGGCAACCCCTTACCAAGCTTTGAGGGCGAGCCTAAAACTTTGGAGCTACCTGATTGTGATATAGACGCTTTAACGGATTTAATTTGGAATAATTTAAATAATGATAATAAGGTTTCACTTTTTGTCAGATATATTGATTTAGAAGACGGCAGCTACGAATCAAGAATTGTTAATAAAAACAAATAAGGAGTAGAAAAATGAAAGAGTTTGAACTTAAATACGGTTGTAACCCAAACCAAAAGCCATCAAAAATCTTTATGGCTGATGGAAGCGAATTGCCTATTAAAATTTTATGCGGCAGACCCGGTTATATTAATTTCCTCGATGCTTTTAATTCTTGGCAGTTAGTTAAGGAATTAAAGGAAGCATTAGGTCTTCCCGCAGTATCATCTTTTAAGCATGTTAGCCCCACAAGTGCAGCTGTTGGAACAATTCTTCCAGATAAGCTTAAAAAGGCCTGCTTTGTTGATGATATTGAAGGTCTTGATAACTCTCCACTTGCTTGTGCATATGCACGCGCCCGCGGTACTGACCGTATGTGTTCTTTTGGCGACTGGGTTGCGCTATCTGATGTTTGTGATGTAACCACAGCACTCCTTATTAAACGCGAGGTTTCCGATGGTATAATTGCTCCGGGATATGAACCTGAAGCGTTAGAAATCTTAAAATCAAAGAGAAATGGTAACTATAATATTGTTGAGATTGATCCCAACTATGTTCCTGAGGCTATCGAGCACAAACAGGTTTTTGGTATTACCTTTGAACAAGGTAGAAACAATTTCGAAATTAATGAAGAATTACTTTCAAATCTTGTAACCGAGAATAAGGAATTACCCGACAGTGCAAAGCGAGACCTTATAATTTCTCTTATTACTTTGAAATATACGCAGTCAAACTCGGTTTGCTTTGCGGTTGATGGTCAAGCTATCGGCGTTGGTGCGGGTCAGCAATCAAGAATTCACTGCACAAGGCTTGCGGGCTCAAAGGCAGACACCTGGTTCCTTCGCCAACACGATAAAGTGTTAAATCTTCCTTTTAAAGATGATATTGCAAGACCTACAAGAGATAATGTTATTGATGGATATATCAATCGCAACGAAGAGGATGTTTGTGCGGACGGTAATTGGCAGAAATACTTTAAATCACAGCCTGCTCCCCTTACTGATAATGAAATAAGAGATTATCTTGATACCTGTAAGGGTGTGGCATTAGGCTCGGATGCCTTCTTCCCATTTGATGATAATATTGAAAGAGCGTATAGAAGCGGTGTTTCTTATATTGCAGAGCCCGGCGGTTCTATCAGAGATGATGCAGTAATTGAATGCTGCAATAAATATGGAATTGCAATGGCCTTCACAGGAATGCGACTTTTCCATCATTAATAATTAAGGAGATTTATTATGAATAACTTTTTTGATGAGTTAAAAAATTATGATACCGAGGTTTTTGAAGCGTGTAATGCAGAGCTTCAGAGACAGCAGCATAATATTGAGTTAATTGCTTCTGAAAATATCGTTTCAAAGGCTGTTTTACTTGCCGCAGGTGGTGTTCTCACAAATAAATACGCCGAGGGTTATCCTTCTAAGCGTTATTATGGCGGATGTCAGTGTGTTGATATTGTTGAAGAAATTGCACGCGAGCGCGCTAAAAAGCTTTTTGGCTGTAATTTTGCAAATGTTCAGCCTCATTCAGGCGCTAATGCAAACCTTGCCACTTTCTTTGCTCTCGTTCAACCCGGTGATACTGTTATGGGTATGAATCTTCAGCAAGGTGGCCATTTATCACACGGCTCGCCTGTTAATATTTCGGGTAAATATTTTAACATTGTGCCATACGGTGTTAGCAATGAAACCGAAACTATTGACTATGATGAAATGAGAAAAATTGCACTTGAGTGCAAACCAAAGCTTATTGTTGTCGGCGCTTCTGCTTATTCAAGAGTTATTGATTTTCCCCGTTGCAGAGCAATAGCCGATGAGGTTGGCGCATATTTAATGGTTGATATGGCACATATTGCAGGTCTTATTGCTGCAGGTGAGCATCCCTCCCCTATTCCTTATGCTCATGTTGTTACGACTACCACTCATAAAACCTTGAGGGGTCCACGCGGCGGTATGATTCTTTGTAACGATGAAGAAATTTACACAAAAATCAACAAGGCTGTGTTCCCCGGCACTCAGGGCGGTCCTTTAATGCACATTATTGCCGCAAAGGCAGTAGCCCTTGGCGAAGCATTAACTCCTGAGTTTAAAGAATATCAAAAACAGGTTGTTAAAAACGCTGCTGCACTTTGCCAAGGTCTCCTTGATGAGGGGCTTGACATTGTATCAGGCGGTACCGACAATCACCTTGTTTTGCTTAACCTTATTAAGACCGGTGTTACAGGCAAAGAGCTCGAGCACAGACTTGATGAGGTTCATATTACCGCGAATAAAAACACTGTTCCTAATGACCCGCAAAGTCCTTTTGTTACTAGCGGTGTAAGACTTGGTGCCCCTGCTGTTACCACACGCGGTTTCAAAGAAAAGGAAATGAAGCTTATTGCACAGTGGATTTCTTGCTGTGTTAACGATTTTGAGCCACATAAAGAATATATTTCAAATGAAGTTCAGAATCTTTGCGCTAAGTTCCCTATTTATTAATTTTCAGCCTTCCTTAAAGGGAAGGCTTTAGGTATTTTTCAGTTTGCTTTTAAGGAGTTTTCAAAATGAAGGTAATGGTTGTTGGCGGTGGCGGAAGAGAACACGCTATAATCAAAAAACTTAAAGAGAATAAAGAAATCACAAAGATTTTTGCATTACCCGGTAATGGTGGTATTGCTATGGATGCTGAGTGTGTGAATATCGGCGCTAAGGATATTGCTGCTCAAGTTGAATTTGCTGTGGAGAATAAAATTGATTATGCTGTTGTAGCACCCGATGACCCGTTGGTACTTGGTGCCGTTGATGCTCTGACAGATGCCGGTATCCCCTGCTTTGGTCCGAATAAAGCTGCGGCTATTATTGAGGGAAGCAAGGTTTTTTCAAAAAATTTAATGAAAAAATATAATATTCCCACTGCGCAATACGAGGTATTCAACAATCCAGATGATGCAATCAAATATTTAGAAACCGCACCGATTCCAACCGTTATTAAGGCCGATGGTTTAGCGCTTGGCAAGGGTGTTATAATTGCCGAAACTCGCGAAGATGCTAAAAATGCAGTGAAATCAATGATGCAGGATAAAATTTTTGGTGATAGCGGCAGCAATGTTGTTATTGAAGAGTTTTTAACCGGCCCTGAGGTTTCTGTTTTAGCCTTTACAGATGGCAAAACCGTAAAGCCAATGATTTCCTCAATGGATCACAAACGCGCTCTGGATGGCGATAAAGGGCTTAATACGGGTGGTATGGGTACGATTGCTCCCAATCCCTACTATACAAAAGAAATAGCCGATATTTGTATGGAGACTATTTTTAATCCAACAATCAAAGCTATGAACAATGAAAACAGATCCTTTAAGGGTTGCCTATATTTTGGCTTAATGCTCACGCTTAACGGACCAAAGGTTATTGAATATAACTGCCGCTTTGGCGACCCTGAAACTCAGGTTGTTCTTCCCTTGCTTGAGAGTGATTTGCTAACCATTATGATGGCAACAACCAACGGAACACTAGCTGAAACCGAGGTTAAATTTTCAAATGGTGCAGCGGCTTGTGTTGTTATGGCTTCAAGTGGCTATCCTCAAAAATATGAAAGCGGCTTTGAGCTTAAAATTGACAGTTCGGTGGCAGATAAAGTATATGTTGCGGGAGCTAAGCTTGAAAATAATCAATTAAAAACTGCAGGTGGCAGGGTTTTAGGTGTTACTGATACCGCAGAAAACCTTGAAACCGCACTTAGTAAGGCTTACGAAAATGTTAAAAAGGTTTCATTTGAAAACGCTTTTTACCGTAAAGATATCGGCGCTAAAGCCTTAAAAGCATAAGGAGTAAAGCTAATGGTTTATAGAATTTATGTTGAAAAGAAAAAAGAGCTTGCCCACGAAGCTAATGCCCTTTTAAATGATATTAATAGCCTTTTACAGATTGCTTCTGTTAAAAACGTGAGAATCCTCAATAGATATGATGTAGATAATATCGAAAAAGATTTGTTTGACTATGCAGTTGGCACTGTTTTTTCAGAGCCACAGCTTGATATTGCTACCGATAACTTCGATGCAAACGGCGGTTTCGTGTTTGCGGTTGAATTCTTGCCCGGTCAGTTTGACCAAAGAGCAGATTCTGCCGCACAGTGTATTCAAATTATCTCTCAGGGCGAAAGACCGCGTGTTAAAACTGCAAAGGTTTATATTTTAGAGGGTAGTCCATCTGACAGCGAAATTGCTGAGATTAAAAAATATGTTGTAAACCCTGTAGAAGCTAGAATCGCTTCACTTGAAAAGCCCGAAACCTTGGAAACAAAATACGATATTCCAACCACTGTGGCTACTTTAGATGGATTTATTGACCTTGATAAAACAGGTCTTGAAAAGTTTGTTAGCGATTTTGGACTTGCAATGGATATTGATGATATCACCTTCTGTCAAAACTATTTCAAGGGTGAAAATCGCAACCCCACAATCACGGAAATCAGAATGATTGATACATATTGGTCTGACCATTGCCGTCACACCACATTTCTAACTAATATTGATGCCGTTAAGTTTGAAGATGCGCTTTTACAAGAAACATATGATGAATATATTAACACAAGAAAGGCACTTGGCAGAACAAAGCCAATTTGTCTTATGGATATTGCAACCTTAGCTGTGCGTCAGTTAAAAAAGGATGGCAAGCTTGATAAGTTGGATGAGTCCGAAGAAATTAATGCTTGTACTGTTAAAATTGATGTTGAGGTTGACGGTGTTTCTGAGCCGTGGCTATTGCTATTTAAAAACGAAACACATAATCACCCAACCGAAATCGAACCATTCGGCGGTGCTGCTACCTGTATTGGCGGTGCTATCCGTGACCCGCTTTCAGGCAGAAGCTATGTTTATGGCGCAATGCGTGTTACAGGCGCCGCAAACCCGCTTAAAAGCGTTGCAGAGACTATGGAGGGTAAATTGCCTCAAAGAAAGCTCGTAACCACAGCGGCGGACGGTTATTCGTCCTACGGCAACCAAATCGGTTTGGCAACTGGTATTGTTGATGAAATCTATCACGATGGCTATGCCGCTAAGCGAATGGAAATCGGTGCAGTTATTGCTGCCACACCCGCAGAAAATGTTCGCCGCGAGGTTCCCGCCCCCGGAGATGTTGTAATTCTCCTTGGCGGTGCCACCGGTCGCGATGGTTGCGGCGGTGCAACAGGTTCCTCAAAATCGCACACATTACATTCACTTGAAACTTGCGGTGCAGAGGTTCAAAAAGGTAATGCACCCGAAGAGCGTAAGCTTCAAAGACTTTTCAGAAATTATGAGGCTTGCCGAATGATTAAGCGCTGTAATGATTTTGGCGCAGGTGGCGTTTCGGTTGCTATCGGTGAGCTTGCTGATGGACTTGAAATTGACCTTAATGCAGTTCCTAAGAAATATGACGGTCTTGATGGTACAGAGCTTGCAATCAGTGAATCACAAGAAAGAATGGCTGTTGTAATTGAAAAAGAAAACATCGACCGTTTCTTAGAGCTTGCCGCTAAAGAAAACCTTAATGCTGTTAAGGTGGCCGAGGTTAAAGCAGAACCACGCCTTACAATGCATTGGAACGGTAAAACAATTGTTGATATCAGCCGCGAATTCTTAAATTCCAACGGTGCTGAAAAGCACATTACCATTACCCCTGCAATGCCTGAGGATTACAGTAAGACAGTTGAAGGCAGTTTCAGTGATAATATGAAAGCTATTGCTGATGACCTAAACACCTGCTCAAAGCGAGGACTTTCAGAGCAGTTCGACTCAACAATTGGCGCAGGAACCGTTCTTATGCCTTTTGGCGGTAAAAATCAGTTAACTCCTATTCAAGCCATGGTGCAAAAAATATCAGTTGAAAAGAAGCACACAAACGATTGCTCGTTAATGGCTTGGGGATATAATCCGTTTATCGCAGATAAGAGCCCATACCACAGTGCATATTTAGCGGTTGTTGAATCGGTTAGCAAGTTGATTGCTTCGGGTGCTAAATTCGAAGATGTTTATCTAACCTTACAAGAATATTTTGAGCGTCCTGGTAAGGATGGCAAACGTTGGGGCAAGCCTTTATCGGCACTGCTTGGTGCTTTTAAAGCACAGCTTGAATTCGGCATTGGCTCTATCGGCGGAAAGGACTCTATGAGTGGTTCTTTCGAGGATTTAGATGTCCCGCCCACCTTGGTTTCATTTGCGGTAACCACCGATAAAACCGAAAATATCATTTCGCCTGAATTTAAAAAGGCAGGAAGCAAGGTTGTTCTTCTCTGCCCTGTTTATGATAATAAAACGAATTTACCCAACACTGCTTCTCAAATTAAAACCTTCAACCTAGTAACAAAGCTTATGCGCGAAGGCAAGGTGCTATCTTGCTACACCTTAGGCCTTGGCGGTATAGGCGAAGCAGTTATGAAAATGGCATTTGGTAACGGCTTTGGCTTTGAATTTAATAACGCCCTTTCGGTTGAAAGCTTGTTTGGTTATTCTTATGGTTCCTTCCTTTTAGAAGTAACCGAGGATATTGAGGATGCTATCTTTGTTGGAACAGTAACAAGTGATGCAATTATCTCTTATAATAACGAAAAGCTCTCATTAAATGAATTGCTCGGCATTTATGAAAACAAGTTAGAAGGCGTTTATAAATGCAATATTAAGGATTCTAAATCACCTATGGAGAATTTCTCTTTCTCTGCCGAATCGAGGGTTGCTTCCGCCGTTAAGGTTGCAAAACCGAAGGTGCTTATCCCCGTATTCCCCGGAACAAACTGTGAGTTTGATTCTGCAAAGGCTATGCGTGATGCTGGTGCCGAACCCGAAATTTTTGTTATTAACAATCAGTCTAGCGAAGGTATTGCCCGTTCGGTTGATAGCTTTGCTGATAAGATTAAGACTGCACAGATGATATTTGTTCCGGGCGGCTTCTCGGGTGGCGATGAGCCGGATGGAAGCGGCAAATTCATCACCGCCTTCTTCCGCAACGGCGCCATTAAAGAACAAGTAACAGATCTTCTCCAAAATAGAGACGGTCTTATGTGCGGTATTTGTAACGGCTTCCAAGCTCTTATTAAACTTGGTCTTGTGCCTTACGGAAAGATTATCGATACCGATGAAAACTGCCCAACACTCACCTTTAATACCATCGGCAGACACCAATCAAGAATTGTGCGCACTAGAATTGCTTCTAATAAATCGCCTTGGCTTAGTGATACTAATGTTGGAGATATTTATAATGTCCCGATTTCTCACGGTGAAGGAAGATTCCTAGCCTCTGAGGAACTAATTAGAAAACTCGCCGAAAACGGACAAATTGCAACACAGTATGTTGACCTTGACGGTAATGCTACTAGCGATGTTCATTTCAATCCAAATGATTCTATGTTTGCAATTGAGGGTATTACTTCTCCCGATGGTAGAGTATTCGGTAAAATGGGACACAGCGAACGCTGGGGAGACGGACTTTATAAGAATGTACCCGGTAATTACGATATTAAAATGTTTAAATCTGCAGTAAAATATTTTAAATAAGGGGTGTTTCAAATGGCATATTTAACCGATATTGAAATAGCACAACAGTGCAAAATGCAAAATATTAACGAAATTGCTAAAAAAACAGGAATTGATGCAAAATACCTTGAGCAATACGGTAACTACAAAGCAAAGATTGACCTTTCTCTTTTAAAGGAAAGTAATCGCGAAAACGGTAAGCTTATTCTTGTTACTGCTATAACTCCTACACCTGCGGGCGAAGGCAAAACCACAACAACCATTGGTCTTGCAGACGGAATGAACAGAATTGGCAAAAATGTTTGTGTAGCCCTTCGCGAGCCCTCTTTAGGTCCCGTTTTTGGAATCAAAGGCGGTGCTGCGGGCGGCGGATATGCGCAGGTTGTTCCTATGGAAGATATAAATCTTCACTTTACAGGAGATTTTCACGCTATCGGAGCTGCTAACAATCTTCTCGCAGCTATGCTTGATAACCACATTCATCAAGGCAACGCTTTAGGAATTGATGTTCGCAAGATTACCTGGAAGCGCTGTGTTGATATGAATGACCGCCAGCTGCGTTTTGTAACCGATGGTCTTGGCGGTAAGGTTAACGGTGTTCCGCGTGAGGATGGCTTTGATATCACAGTTGCAAGTGAAATTATGGCGGTTTTGTGTCTTGCCTCTGATATTACTGACCTTAAAGAAAGACTTTCTCGAATTATTGTTGGTTATACTTTCTCGGATGAGCCTGTAACTGCAGGTCAACTAAACGCTGCAGGTGCTATGGCGGCGCTTTTGAAGGATGCAATAAAACCAAACCTTGTGCAAACACTCGAGGGCACTCCGGCGCTCGTTCACGGCGGTCCTTTTGCTAATATTGCACACGGCTGTAACTCGGTTACTGCAACCAAAATGGCAATGAAACTCAGCGATTATGCAATCACAGAAGCAGGCTTTGGTGCAGACCTTGGTGCTGAAAAGTTTCTCGATATTAAATGCCGTATGGCAGGGCTTACACCCTCTGCAGTTGTTATGGTTGCAACAGTTCGTGCACTTAAGATGCACGGTGGGCTTGATAAAAAAACTTTGGGTGAAGAAAATTTAGAAGCCCTTGAAAAAGGTATTCCCAATCTTCTTCGCCATGTTTCAAACATCAAAAATGTTTATAGGCTCCCCTGTGTTGTAGCAGTTAACCGCTTCCCTACCGACACTGACAATGAAATCAAATTTATCATCGAAAAATGTAAAGAGCTTGGTGTTAATGTTGTTCTCTCTAATGTTTGGGCCGAGGGTGGTAAAGGCGGCGAAGAATTAGCACGCCAGGTTGTTCGACTTTGCGAAGAGGAAAAGGGCGATTTCACTTTCTCATATGACCTTGATTGCTCTATCGAAGAAAAGATTGCAGCGGTTGTTAAAAAGGTTTACGGCGGAGATGGTGTAATACTTACGCCAAACGCTCAAAAACAAGCCGAGAAGCTTTCGCAGATGGGATTCGAGAATTGTCCCATTTGTGTTGCAAAAACGCAATACAGCTTCTCTGATGACCCCACAAAGCTTGGTGCGCCCACCGGATTTACCGTAACTGTCAGAAATATTAAGATTTCAGCAGGTGCAGGCTTTATTGTGGTGCTCACAGGTGATATTATGACTATGCCCGGTCTTCCTAAATCCCCCGCCGCTGAAAGAATTGATATTGATGAAAACGGCGTGATTACAGGACTTTTCTAAATTAAATATTTAAAGGGAACCTAAACGGTTCCCTTTTTTATTGCAAAAAATAAACGCCGTGAAAATTCACGGCGTTTTAAATAATCAAACTTAAGCCTTTGCTTTATTATAACGAGAAACCAAAGCAGATTTCTTGTGAGCTGCATTATTCTTGTGAATAATACCCTTGGAAGCTGCCTGATCAATCTTCTTAACAGCAGCTTTAACAGAAACCTCCATATCTTCAGCCTTAGCATCGATAGCAGCATCTGCTTTTTTAACTGCAGTCTTTAAAGCAGAACGATAAGCTTTATTACTTTCATAATTAGCTTGACTTATGAGAACACGCTTTTTAGCAGATTTAATATTCGGCATCATGACACCTCCCAACACTTAGTAAAGCAAAAGTTTGCCTTAAATACTATATTTCATGCACAAAATATGATAACACAACTCTCGTTAAAATGCAATAGTTTTTTTAAAAATAATAGCAAAAATTATTATTTCGGTGGCTTATATGTCGGAACAATTGAAGAAACAAGAGCTCTAACATCCGCAGAATCATCATACATTATCGCTTTCATCTTATCAAGTGTATCAAATAAAAGCTTTTCATCAATGTCAATCGGTTGTCCAATGTAGATTAGCGAGTTGTCGGTTGTTTCAAGTCCCTCTTCAGACATAAGCAATTCTTCGAATAATTTTTCGCCGGGTCTGAGCCCTGTAAACTGAATTTGAATATCCTTATACGGTGTATAGCCTGAAAGCTTAATAAGATTTTCAGCAAGGGTTAAAATTTTGACCGGTTTGCCCATATCAAGAACGAAAATTTCACCGCCGTGCGCCTTAGAACCCGCTTCAAGCACTAAGGAAACCGCTTCGGGAATTGTCATAAAATATCGGATAATATTAGGGTCTGTAACAGTAACAGGACCACCATGCGCAATCTGATTTTTAAACACAGGAATAACACTTCCGTTAGAGCCTAAAACGTTACCGAAGCGCACAGCCACAAAATCGGTTTCAGAGTTTTTGTTACAGGTTTGAACAATCATTTCGCAAATTCGTTTTGAAGCGCCCATAATATTTGTAGGATTAACTGCTTTATCGGTAGAAATCAAAACAAATTTCTCTGCGTTATATTTGGAGGCACAGTTAGCCGTTTTAAGAGTGCCGAAAACATTGTTTTTAATTGTTTCGTTAGGGCTATCTTCCATTAAAGGCACATGCTTGTGAGCAGCAGCATGGAAAACAATTTGCGGTTTATATGTTTTGAAAACTGATTCAAGTCTATTTGAATCGCGAACAGAACCGATTAAAGTAACGAGTTTTAAATTAGGAAAATTGTTGCGCAATTCATTCTGAATTTCATAGGCATTGTTTTCATAAATATCAAAAATTATAAGCTTCGATGGACCAACCGATGCGATCTGACGGCATAATTCCGAACCAATTGAACCGCCACCGCCGGTTACTAAAACAACTTTATTGTTAAGATACTGAAGGTCAATATTTTTAGTTAAATCAATGGGGTCACGACCGAGCAAATCTTCAATTTGCACTTCCCTTAATGTGTGAGAAATTTCTGAAATATTATATAATCTGCAAATTGAAGGAACAATTTTTAATTTGCAGCCCGTTTTTTGACATAAATCCAAAATAGCAGACTTTTCATCGCTATTACAATTTGGAATTGCAAAAACAATGGTGGAAATATCAAATTTTTCAGCAGCAGAAACAATTAATTCACGACCGCCGATAATTTTAATTCCGGAAATATATTTACCATGCTTATATACATTATCATCAATAACACATTTGATTTTACAATTAGAATATTCGGGTTTAGTGGTAAATTCATTAATAATCATTTCACCGGCACTTCCCGCACCGATTAACATAATATTTCCGCTTAAAAGTTTGGAACTTTCATCAAAATCAATATGTTTTTGAATGTTTGTGAGTTTTTTGAAAAGTAATCTCGAAGCATAAATCAAAGAAATTGACAAGAATAAAAGAATAATAAAAACTTCCGATTCAAAACAGTTACCAAATAGTGAAAATTGTGCAAACACTAAACCAAAAATTGAAAAGAAAGCAGACGCGGAAATTCTTAAAATTTCCATATAACCCGAATGGCTCCATAAAATATTATAAACCTTTAATATGTATAGAATTAAAAGCAATAAAATCGGCCATGCAAGGTATGAAAACGAAATAATATCAAATTTGTTGAAAAAAACTTGATTATGTGTTACCAAAAGAGAGATTGCTAAAGAAAATTCCGCTAAAAGAAAATCGCACAGTAAAAACAATACGAGTGTTAGATTACGGTTTTTCATAATTACATCCTTCTAATTTTTATAGTAATGATATACCCTTTGTTTTGCATTTAGAAATTTCTTTTTCAGGCCAAATTGATACCTGAACTTCGCCTATATGAGCTTTTCTGAGCAATAGCATACAAAGTCTTGATTGACCTATTCCACCGCCTACCGTGAGCGGTAAAGCACCATTCATCAGCATCTTATGGAACTCGAATTCGAGACGGTCTTCCTTTCCTTCAGCCTTCAACTGACTAATAAGACTTTCTCTATCAACCCTGATACCCATTGAAGAAATTTCGAGAGCACAGTCAATAACACTGTTATAAACCAAAATATCGCCGTTTAAAGACCAATCATCATAATCGGGGGCTCTGCCATCGTGCTTATTGCCACTTTTAAGGCGGCAACCAATTTGCATTATAAACACAGCGCCTTTTTCTTTTGTGATTTTATATTCCCTCTCCTTTGCGGTTAAATCGGGATATAAATCTTCAAGTTCTTGCGAAGTTATAAAGTGAATTTGCTTGGGTAAAAAATTATCTAACTGCGGGAATTTTTTACAAACTGCATCTGCTGTGCGAACAAGTGCGCCATAAATACTTCTGACAGTGGCTTTTAAATATTCTTCGTTTCTGTCTTCCTTAAGAATAATTTTTTCCCAATCCCATTGGTCAACATATAGCGAATGAATGTTATCACACTTTTCATCGCGCCTAATAGCATTCATATCGGTATAAAGACCGGTATGAATCGGAAACTTATACTTAAGCAAAGCCATTCGTTTCCATTTTGCAAGACTGTGAACAACCTCAGCATATTCCCCTGTTTCCAAAATATCAAAACTAACAGGGCGCTCAACGCCGTTTAAATCGTCATTAAGTCCACTTCCCCGCTTTACAAACAACGGTGCGGAGACACGCGATAAATCGAGGCTATCGCAAAGCTCAGCCGCAAATTTATCCTTAACCAAGGCAATTGCGCTTTGAGTATCAAACTCGTTTAGCAAAGGAACATATTTTTCCATTAAAAACACTCCGATTAATAAATACTACCAACAGTTCTTGGATAAAGAATGACATCGCGTATATTCTGGATGCCTGTAACATACATAATCATTCTTTCAAGTCCCAAACCAAAACCGCTGTGCGGCACAGAGCCAAAGCGGCGAAGAGCAATATAATGCTCATATTCTTCAATAGACATTCCCCTAACCTTCATTGCTTCCAACAATTTGTCAAGGTCTGCCTCACGCTCGCTGCAGCCGATAATCTCACCAACACCGGGAACTAAAAGGTCAGTGGCGGCAACTGTTTTACCGTCAGCATTCTGCTTCATATAAAAAGATTTAATTTCTTTGGGATAATCGGTTATGAAAACGGGTTTCTTGCAGATTTCTTCCGAAATATATCTCTCGTGCTCTGTCATTAAATCACAGCCCCATTCAACGGGATACTGGAACTTAACATCGGCTTTTTTAAGTGCGTCGATAGCTTCGGTATAAGTCATAACAGCGAAATCATTTGAAACAACGCTATTAAGCTTATCAATAAGACCTTTCTCGAAATGAGCATCAAAGAACTTAAGCTCTTGTGGGCATTTTTCAATAACAGTGTTGATAATATGCTTTATAAGACCTTCTGCAATTTCAATAATATCGGGCAACTCAGCAAAAGCAACTTCGGGTTCAACGTGCCAGAATTCCGCAACGTGTCGGGGTGTATTGCTCTTCTCTGCTCTGAAAGAAGGGCCAAATGTATAAATCTTGCCGAGCGCCATAGCGGCAACCTCGCCCTCTAACTGACCCGAAACACTGAGTGCTGCCCTTTTACCGAAGAAATCATCTGCGTTGTAATCCTCTTCGTTTTTATAGTCATTGCTATAACCAATTGTGGTAACCTTAAACATTTCACCGGCGCCTTCACAGTCGCTTGCGGTGATTAAAGGTGTGTGAACATATACAAAGCGTCTATCTTGGAAATATTCGTGAATTGCCTGAGAAACCACAGAACGAACTCTGAAAACAGCATTAAATGTATTTGTTCTGACTCTAAGGTGTGGAATGGTGCGCAAATATTCTAATGTGTGGCGTTTCTTCTGCAAAGGATATTCGGGCGGACATACGCCTAAAACCTCAATAGATTTTGCGTTGATTTCAACAGAATCAACCGCAACCGCAGACTTAACAACAGTGCCAACAACCTTAAGAGATGTGCCGAGCTTCATAAACTCAGAAATTTCTGAAATCTGAGTTTTATCAATAACAATTTGCAGGTGCTTTAGTGAAGTACCGTCATTAAGCTCAATAAAAGCCATGTTTTTAGAATCTCTGGAAGTTCTCACCCAACCGCAAACGGTTACGTCGGTGTTCAAAAAAGATTCCTTTTCAAAAATATCAATAATATCAATGTGTTTCATAAAAAACTCCATTCCGCCAAAGGCTAAAAATAAAACGTCTATCCATCCATATAATAGGACGAATAGACGTAAAGTATCCGCGGTACCACCTAATTTACTGTAAAAAAACAGTCGCTCAAAACGGTTTAACGCACCGCAACGACGCACCTACTAAGCAAACACCTTTCAGATTGCAGCTCCTGAGTGTTATTCATATCATCAAATTTACCACGCTCACACCAACCGCGGCTCGCTTTATAATTTAAATAATATTACTTCTCTCAATCATAGCCTTTAAAAATATCTTAATCATTATAACATTTACATAATAAAAAGTCAACTAATTAAGCGAAAAGGAAGAAATTATCTCGCGAATTCGCTCCGCCGAAGCATGATCTTGAATTGAAAAAGGAATGATATCCGCCATATTAGCATATTCACCTAATTCTTCGTTGATTAGCTCTAAACGCTTAGCAGTTTCGGTTTTATTAAGTTTATCTGATTTTGTGAGCACTATTGTGAACGGAATATTATTCGCAGATAAAAACTCAAGCATTGAAATATCAAAATCGGTTGCGGGGTGGCGCATATCTATCAGTTGAAAAACCATTTTGATGTTTCTGCCTGTGCCAAAATAACTTTCCATCAACTCGCCCCAGCGTTCCTTTTCTTCATAAGAAACCTTCGCGTAGCCATAACCGGGCAAATCAACCAATCGCACCGAATCAACCTTAAAAAAGTTAATGGTAACCGTTTTTCCGGGCTTCGAGCTAACCCGTGCAAATGATTTACGATTAAGAATCTTATTAATAAGTGAAGATTTGCCAACATTTGACCTGCCGCTAAAACAAATCTCAGGAACATCTGAAGCTATGAATTGTTTAGCATTTGCAAACGAGGTTTCAAACTGTGCATTATTAAAATTCATTTTAACACCTATTGTCTAACCGAATTAATGTTAGTATTTTGAATTAAATTAGTGTTTACCGACCAATCAGAAGAATCTGTGAAAACATCAACAATTGCAGAAGAAATAATTTCATCAACAAAAGATACGGGGACAAAATTAACATTCTGCTTTACGATTTCATCCACCTCTTCTAAATCGGGGATATTATCTTTTGGGATAAATACTGTTTTAACACCGCCGCGGAATGCCGCCATTGACTTCTCTTTCAAACCGCCGATAGCTAAAACACGACCACGAATTGTAACCTCACCCGTCATCGCAATATCGCGTTTTATCGGTTTGTTGGTTAAAGCAGAAATTAAACCGGTGGTGATTGTTACACCTGCAGATGGTCCATCCTTTGGAACAGCAGCCTCGGTAGCGTGGATATGTATATCATTATCCTTATAAAACCCAGGATTAATGCCATATTTTTCGGCGTTAGCACGAACAAAGCTAACGGCTGCCATTGCAGATTCTTTCATAACATCGCCAAGAGAGCCAGTAAGCTCAACCTTACCCGTTCCCTTCATTGCAGAAACCTCAAGCTGCATTATCTCGCCACCAACCGACGTCCAAGCAAGACCGTTGATAATGCCAACCTCATCTTTTTCTAAAATAACTTCAGGTTTAAATTTGCGTTTCCCAAGCATTTTTTCAAGGTCGGATTCTTTGAGAATGATTTTCTCTGCTTCATTTGTTGCTAGCATTTTAGCAGATTTGCGGCAAAGCGATGCAATATTACGCTCAAGCTTTCTGACACCCGCTTCGCGTGTATAAAAATCAATAATACCATACAAAACGCCATCACTAATCTTTAACTGATTCTTTTTGATACCGTGGCGTTCAAGCTGTTTTGCAACTAAATGTTTTTTTGCAATATTGAACTTTTCTTCCCTTGTATATGAAGAAAGCTCAATGATTTCCATTCTGTCTTTTAAAGGTGCGGGAATGGTGTTTATATTATTGGCCGTTGCAATAAACACAACCTTACTTAAATCATACGGTAATTCAACAAAATGGTCAACAAAGGTTGCATTTTGCTCGGGGTCTAAAACCTCTAAAAGTGCTGAAGAAGGGTCGCCCTTATAGTCATTGCCTAATTTATCAATTTCATCAAGCAAAATTAAGGGATTTGAGCTTCCCGATTGCTTAATTGCATTAATAATTTTACCGGGCATTGCACCGATATAGGTTTTTCTGTGGCCGCGAATCTCGGCCTCATCGTGAATTCCGCCCAAAGAAATTCTTGCAAAGCGTCGTCCCATACATTCAGCAATGCTTTTGCCGATGGATGTTTTACCAACACCCGGAGGGCCAACTAAACAGATAATTTGTCCCTTAATATCGGGTGCTAATTTATAAACAGACAAAAGCTCCAAAATTCTTTCTTTAACCGGTTTCATACCGTAAATATCACGCTCGAGGATTTTCGCAGCTTTTTTAATATCGGTTAAAACCTTGGTTACAGAATCCCAAGGCAATTCCAGACACAAATCAAGATATCCGCGCTCCACAGTGCCTTCGTGCGAGCCAAAAGGCATTTTTTGAAGCTTGGAAACATGGGAAGCTAACTTTTGTTTAACATCATCCGAGGCATTTAAAGAATCAATAGCGGCATAATATCTATCAATCTCATCAGCAGAATCATCACCGTAAAGCTCAGTATTTATTACTCTGATTTGCTCCTTTAAATAATATTCACGTTGATTTTCATCAATTGCCGCGCGCGTTTTTTCGTTAATTTTACGGTCGATTTCTGATATTTCGCGCTCTTTGTTAAGCAGCTCTAAAAGAATTTTGCCTCGCTTTACGGGTGAGGTTTGTTCTAAAACATACTGCTTATCATCAAATGGAGCGTTAATATTAAATGCAATAAAATCACTGAGGTATCCAAGGTCATTTATACCATCAACAGCCGATAAAACATCGGGAGACAAAGATGGCAAAAGCGCAACATATTTGTGAAACTGAGCTTTAATTTTTCTAATTAAGGTCTCAGCATAAATTTGGCGGTTAGTGATACCCTTTTCATCGAGCGGTAAAATATCTGATACCAAATAATTATTGCCCGCAAAGAAATCGGATATCTTTGCACGGTATAAGCCTTCAACCAACACCTTAACAAGATTATCAGAAACCTTTAAAATTTGTTTCACCTTAACAACGCAACCAATTTCATAAAGGTCGTTGCGAGTTGGCTCTTCAACATAAAAATCCTTTTGAGTTACAACAAACAGTAAACGGTTAGTGTCCATAGCCGTTTTCAAAGCATTGGCGGATTTTTTCCTTGCAACATCAAACGATGCAATTGTTTTTGGAAAAATAACCATTCCCCTTAATGCTAAGAGCGGCATTTTTACTGCTGTCTCGTTAATTTCAACCAATTCAAGTTCTCCTTACCAAACGGAATTATCATAAATAGCAGTGGCACAAAGTGCATTTTCTTCAAAAACAAACATAACATTATATCGCTCGAATTCTAAGGTTATAACCTTACCTTCGGGTGAGCCAAAAAGGAAAAATGCATTGTCTTCATTAATTGCTTCTTCGGTAAAATCAAAGGAACCCAGCTGTTCTTTAACCGAAACAACAACATCGCCTATATCAAATCCGAAAGCATTCTCATAGCTTATAATATAGGTAACGCCATCATCCTCGTTTGCTTTTTTATAATAAAAATCATAGTTACCTGTTTGAATCAAAACATCACTTTTACCTTCAATAACGCTATAAGGCGCCTCGCTTGATTCGCTTTCAGCTTCAAACCAATCCTTAATTTCCTCAACACTTGTACCAATGGCATATTCGCACTCGGGAATTTTACCAAGATTAGCATAATATTCAATGTCAATATCATAATCATCAGAAGATGTTTTTGCATTTGAACAAGCGGCAAAACTAAAAATCAGTACAAAAACTAATAAAATAGATAAAATTTTCTTCATAAATTTATTCCTTAATTCTTAATTTATTTAAAAGCTCGTGTCGTAAATTCCACAATTTTTCAGATAAATCAACATAGTAAGTATGCGGATTCTCAAAACGGGTAACTTCATCCCACAAAGCATCAACCTGCTCTGCTCTGTGCTTTGAAATTTCCTTAACTGTGGGACATTCGTAAACCAGCTTTCCTTTTTCAAAAATCTTAACCTGCAGTTTTCTTGCAACAAAATTTGTAACAACCTTGCGCTTCCAGGTGTGAACGGGGTCGAAAATTTCATAGGGCTCTGTGGATTCGATTTTTTCATCACCCAATGTAATAACATCGGCGATAGCTTTGCCGGTTGTTCTGTCATAAAGTCGCCAAGGAATTTTAACACCAGGTAGGGTTACCTTTGCGGCATTTTCGCTAATTTTAATTTTAGGGATAATTTCCCCATCGCTCTCAACTGCCGAAAGCTTATAAACTCCACCAAAAACCGCTTCACTTGAAGCCGTAATCAAGCGTTCACCAACGCCGAAGCTATCAACCTTGGCTCCTTGGAAAATCATATCGCGGATAAGGTATTCATCAAGCGAGTTCGAAACGCAGATTTTACAGTCGGGATATCCTGCATCATCAAGCATTTTACGGGCTTTTTTAGAAATATAGGTAATATCTCCACTATCAATTCTAATGCCTTTGGGGCGCTTTCCAAGCGGTTTTAAAACCTCATCAAAAACCTTTATGGCGTTAGGAATACCTGATTTTAAAACATTATAGGTATCAACGAGTAAAAGACAACTGTCAGGGTATTTTTGGGCATAAGTCTTAAATGCTTCGTATTCACTGTCGAACAACTGTACCCAGCTGTGAGCCATTGTGCCTGACGCTGCAACCTCAAAGTCTTTAGCAGTTAAAAGGCAGGATGTGCCTGTGCAACCGCCAATAATTGCAGCACGAGCGCCATAATAAGCAGCACCGTAGCCGTGAGCACGGCGCGCACCGAATTCCATAACAACTCTACCGTCAGCCGCACGAACAATTCTGTTGGATTTTGTTGCTATTAATGACTGATGATTTATTGTAAGCAAAAGCATTGTTTCAAGCATCAAGGCCTGCATAGCGGGGCCGCGAACGGTTACAATCGGTTCTTGCGGGAAAATAACAGTTCCCTCCGGAACAGCCCAAACATCGCAACTAAACTTAAAATTTCTGAGATATTCTAAGAAATCTTCTCTGAAAAGATTTAGGCTCCTTAAATATTCAATGTCTTCATCGGTGAATTGCAAACTAGACATATATTCAATAAGCTGCTCAAGCCCTGCCATAATGGCATAACCGCCCTTATCGGGAACTCGGCGGAAGAACATATCGAAATATGTTACGGTATCGCGCAGATCGCTATCGAAAATACCGTTAGCCATTGTTAGTTCATACATGTCCATAATCATTGTAAGATTTAGTTTTTTGTTTTCCATTTTAAAATCCTTTCAAATAAACAAAGCACGTGAAAACTACATCTTTTCGGGTGCATCAATCTTCATCATTGTTAAAACATTTTTAATAACCGTTGCGGTAGCACTGCAAAGCGTAAGTCTCGCTTGCATTAAGCTCTCTTCCTCACCTTTTACTCTGCAAGCAGAATAAAATTTATGGAATTTTGTCGCAAGTTCTTGCACATAATGAGTGATTTTTGCAGGGTCATAAGCCTTAGCAGATGCAATAATTTCATCAGTTAAGGCAGCAATGTGTAAAATAAGTTCTTTTTCTTCTGCCGATGATAAAAGCGCTAACTCACTAGCATTGCAAGTTCTTCTCGCTATTCCCTCAGCCTCTAAATTCCTGATAATACTGCAAATTCGCGCATAGGCATACTGAACATAATAAACGGGGTTACTGTTCGATTCGTTAACTGCCAAATCCAAATCAAAATCAAAGTGGCTGTTAGGTTCTCGAAGATTAAAGAAGAATCTTGCGGCATCAATCGGCACTTCGTCAAGAAGAGTTACAAGTGTGATAGCCTTACCCGAACGCTTAGAAGCCTTTATAACCTCGCCATCACGAACAAGACGAACCATCTGCATAAGCACAACATCGAGCCTGTCGGCATCAACTCCGAGTGCTGTTAAAGCAGCCTTGAGTCTCGGCACATAACCGTGATGGTCGGCTCCTAAAATATCAATAGCCTTATCAAAGCCACGGGTTACGAGTTTATTGTAATGATAAGCAATATCGGGAACAACATAGGTTGGAACACCGTTAGCACGAACTAAAACGAAGTCTTTATCACAGCCAAAATCAGTGGCTTTAAACCAAAGAGCATCTTCTTCTGTGTAAGTGTGTCCGCTTTGTTTTAAAAGCTCAATAATTCTTGCGGTTTCGCCGTTGTTGTGAAGTGTGCTTTCTTTAAACCAGGTATCATAGGTTATGCGGTATTTACCGAGGTCTACCTCTAAACCCTTAATATTTTTAGGCAACGCAAATTCAACAAGCGCTGCTCTTCTCTCAGCTTCATCCCTTTCGATAAACGAATCGCCGTGAATTTCGGCGAAAGCCTTAGCATGCGCAATAATATCTTCACCGTGATACGAATCCTCAGGCATTTCGATATTATCCTTATAAAGCTGCTGATATCTTAAATCAAGTGATAAACCAAATTTGTTCATCTGATTTCCCGCATCGTTAATATAGAACTCACGCTCGGTATAATAACCTGCAGTTTCCAAAACTGCCGCAAGGCAATCACCCAAAGCACCGCCACGCGCGTTACCGATATGCATAGGTCCCGTGGGATTGGCAGAAACGAATTCAACAAGAATTTTCTTACCCTCGCCAAAATCACTCTTGCCATAGTCTGCCTTCTTTTCTTCCACATCTAAAATTATATCAGAATAATAATTTTCGTTTAGAAAGAAGTTTATAAAACCGGGACCCGCAATTTCGCAGGATTTAATATATGAATCTGAAAAATCAATATTTTCGGTTAAAATTTCAGCTATCTGGCGCGGTGCCTTGCGAAAGGTTCTTGCCCAAACCATTGCCGCATTAACCGCGTAATCTCCGTGCTCTCTGTTTGAAGGCACTTCGATTACAAAATCAGTAAGTTGATTTTCATCCAACTGACCTTTAGCAACAGCAGCATTGGCAGCCAAAATAATTTTTTCTTTAATTTGTTCTTTTGCTTTTTTTACAACTAATGACATTTAATTCGCCTCTCTGATAGATATGTTAACTTCATTTTTACTTAATAACTGTAAATTAGTATCGATACTGTATTTCAACTTAATTTTGCCGCCCGATTCATTTAAATCGAATTTCAAAAGTTCACCGAAAACGCCAATTGTAAGGTCGCCGTGCGGAGTTGAATAAAAGCAATTGTTTCTTTTGCCTTTTTCAATAAGTATTTTACTTTTCACACTGCCTGTTCTTTGAAGAACAACAGAATTTTCGTTTGTAATATAAATGTGGGTTTTAACCGTCTCGCCCGAATCAAGCATATGACTCTCATCATAAGAAAGATAATAACTTCCGTCTTTAAGACCGAATCGGCCATCGGTTACAAATTCAATGGTATCACTTTCTTCACCGAGACTTTGAATACCCTTTATATCAATAATAACATCCTTAATCATAGTTTGCTGATATCCACCTGTTTAATTTCATCATCATCAATTTTTTTGCCTAACAACACCGAAGCAATATTTTTAAAGGAATTGGGTCTGTCGCTTACAAAGTAACTATGCTTTCCAACATTGCAGCTCTCATTTTCCATTGAATTTTCCTTCAAAAATTCTTTAACTGCAATAGCGGTTGAGGTACCTGCTTCAATTAAGGTTACTTTATCACCAACAACCGATTTTATAGCACCCTTTAACACGGGATAATGTGTGCAGCCTAAAATCACAGTATCACACTCGGCATCAGTAATCGGTTTTAAATATCTTTTAGCCGTTTCAACAACAATGGGGTCATCATCTGCATACCAACCCTCTTCAACAAGCGGCACAAAAACCGTACAGCTGTTTGAAACAACCTGTGCATCGGGTAATATACTTTTTATGTATTCGGCGTGTTTTTGGCTTCGAATTGTAGCTGAAGTTCCAAGAACGCCGATTTTACCGTTTTTTGTTACATTACACGCAGATTTTGCCGCATGGGACACCACTTCAAAAAAAGGAACATCTAAATCAACACCAATATCCGAAGCAACCGAAGAAACCGTTCCACAAGCCGCAATAATCAACTTGACATTGTTTTTTAATAAGAATTCGGCATCCTCTCGGGCATATCTTCTGATAATTTCATTACTGCGGGTTCCATAAGGCACACGGCCTGTGTCACCAAAATAAATTATATCTTCCGAAGGCATATATCGGGAAAGCTCTTTAACAACCGTTAAACCGCCAAGACCCGAATCAAAAACACCTATTGCGCGTTTATCGAACATATAATCACCCCAAGATATTTATATTCAATTTATAATACCATATTTAATTAAATATATCAATAACTATTTATATATAAATACAAAAAAAATGGCGGTCTTTTCGACCGCCATTAAAATCATTTTGCAAGTGGATGGAACTTAGCATAAGCCGTGTTATACTTGCTTTTAATCAATTTTGCATAAATTTGAGTTGAAGATATATCGGTATGACCGAGCATATCCTTAATATCCGAAAGCTTTGCACCGTTTTCGAGCAAATGTGCCGCAAACGAATGGCGCAGAGTGTGAGGTGTGATATCCTTCTTAATTCCCGCCATTTCAGCATAGTGCTTAATAATCTTCCAAAAGCCTTGACGAGAGAGATGCTGGCCCGACATATTTGTGAAGAGCTTGTCCTCATTTTCATCAAGCACAATTGCAGGTCTTACATTATAAACATAATCGGTAAGACTTCTAACTGCAGCGGGATAAATCGGAACAATTCTCTCCTTTTTATCGTTATGCAAATGTATAATACCAATTTGCAAATTAATATCATTCAAGGTAAGCTCAATCAGTTCGGAAACCTTGATGCCTGTGGCATAAAGCAGCTCAAGCATTGCTTTATCGCGAACGCTCTTGAAATCATCACCCTTAGGTTGCGAAAGCAATAAAACAATTTCCGAGGAATCGAGCACACCGGGTAATTTCTTCTCGGCTTTTTTGAGCTTGATTTTGTCTATTGGATTACTGTTCGCAATTCCTTTATTTATAAGAAAACGATAATAGCATCTGAGCGAAGCAGCAATTCTTGATTTTGTTGAATCAGATTTACCTAAAACGGATAAATAACTAAAATATTTATCAAGCAAGCCATTATCAACAGAAATAACATTATCAATTTTTTCAACCGAAGCACAGTATGATGTGAACTGATTTATATCGCGCAAATACGCTTCCGAAGTATTACTTGAAGACTTTTTTTCATTAAGTAAATAGCTTTTGAAAATTTCAATATAATCTGTCATACTGCACCTCCTTAAAATTTATAAATTAAAACTCGATAATAAATTCACCGAAATCAAAGCATCAATTAAAGCTGCTATTAAAAACAACAAAATATACAACGAAAACTTAACCGAATATTTTTTGAAATTTTCGTAAATCGGTTTGCTTGAATCTTCATAAAATGTATGTTTTGCAAGCAAAAAAGAAAAATCTAGTGATTGTAGCGAAGCTAAAATCGTACCAATTATTATGAAAATCACAGTGGGAACAAAAATCACCGTGTGAAAAGCAATACCTTTGAGTGAAAATTCGGCGTAAAGAAAGGAAACTAGGCTACCGTAAAAAACACCGTTAAGCGCTACTATCATAGGTATAAAAACCACACCGAGCATTGAGGTTCCGAAAGCAAACAGTGATACGAAAATTATCATTGACCCTAAAAATGAATCAAAAAATATTTTAAAAAATGTGGCATCAATTCGTTTTTCAATAAAACCGTTTAAGAAATTTTCGGGAATTTCTTTTAAAAGCGAGTATTTATCATAAAAAAATACACCAAAAAAGATACCGATTATTAAAAAAAGTGTGGTTAATATTAAAAGTTTATTGTCAACAAAGCACTTAAAAATATCTTTATAACCTTTTATTCTGAAAACAGTTCCTCTGCTCACGATTATCACTCCGTTCTATTCAAAATAATATGAATGCAACGGACAAGATATTACAACAAGATTTAGTTGTTAGATTAAAAGCCTACACAAAATATTGAGAAATTCCGTTTTTATGTAAACCAAATCCCTAAGATAAAGCTCGAAGAAAATTAAGCATAGCCCGATATTTCTCGAGCATAAATAGTTATACAACAATTTCTCTTTTAAATCAATTTACATTTTTGTAACCTTTTGGATTATGTTAACTTATTATGTTAACCACACAATATGTACCCCCGTATTTTGTCGAATAACCCTATTTATTGTAAAATATTTTTCTTTTATTTTCGCAAAATTTATGATATACTATATTAAAATGATTTTTACGGAGAGATATTATGAATAAAACGGTGTTAATTACAGGTTCATCGAAAGGAATCGGTGCGGCAACCGCAATTTTGTTTGCTCAAAAAGGATACAATGTTGTTATAAACTATAATGATTCTTATGAATCAGCTTCCCTGCTCTGCCGTTCCTTAGTTTCAAACGGCTATTCTGTTATGACTCACAAGGCAAATGTTGCAAATAAGCTTGAGGTTGAATTAATGGTTAAGGAAACGCTATATAAATTCGGCAGTCTTGATATTCTCGTTAATAATGCCGGCATTTCACAACAAGCGGTTATAACCGAAACCAGCGAAATTGATTTTGATAGAATAATCGACGTTAATTTAAAGGGTGTATTTAATTGCTGCAAATCTGTTATACCCTCAATGGTGAGCCGTCAATCAGGTAAAATAATCAATATATCTTCTATGTGGGGTCAGGTTGGCGCTTCATGTGAGGTTGCTTATTCGGCTTCAAAAGCTGGTGTAATCGGTCTTACAAAAGCCTTGGCAAAGGAATTGGCCCCCAGTGGAATTACCGTTAACGCTATCGCCCCCGGTCTTATAGAAACAAGTATGAACTCAAATTTAACAATTGAAGAATTATCTGATTTTGTTAACGAAATACCGCTAGGCAGAATGGGCAGCGCCGATGAAATTGCGGCTGCCATCGAATTCTTAGCATCCGATAAAGCTGATTACATAACAGGACAAGTTCTTGGTATAAACGGTGGATATGTAATTTAAAATTAACCTATATAAAAACTCCCGATACATTTTGTATCGGGAGTTTTGTTGTTTCAAGGCAGCATCATCAAATTAAAATATAATCTGATAAATTGAAAGAATAAATGATTTTTTCTTTAACCGGTTTGCCGAAAATCTTTTCGCAAGCCTTAGCATAAAAATTTAACTGCTCTGCATAAGACTCGGCTAAATAATTAATATCATCCACTCTGTCAGTTTTAAAGTCGAGAATAACAATTCCATCTTGCTCTTCAAAACAAATATCAACAGCACCTTGAACAATAATGCTTTCGCTTTCAAAACGCTTATCAAGGTGAGGCGCAACTTGTGTTGCAGGAACTTCTGTCAAAAAACGCATCTCGCGTTTAATATTCTGCGATTTTAAAATTCGTTTGAAAATATCACTATCAAAGAATTTCGCAATCTTTTCAGTGCTAATGGCGTTATATTCCCTCTCAGAAATAAACTGCCATTCTAAAAGTCTATCCAACTCTCCGCCGATATCATGAAATTTTTCAAAATCATAAAACTGCATAACCTTGTGCATCGCAGTTCCTATCTCGGTTGCTGTTATGCCTTTATTGCTCATAAAACCGGGCTTTGTGGCAAAAGCAAATTTGGCACTTTCGGCGCTGTTTGCAAGCTTAGAAACCGATGCCTTGGATTCAACTGAAATCAGTTCCTCGAACGGATACTCAAAAGATAAATTTTCATTTATTTTTTGCACTAAATCTGCGTCAAGCTCATAATTATTTTCAACCAAAGCTTCGGTTGAAGCGGTATCAGCCCAATCAGTAATTTCGATATCAATTTTGCTGTTACTTGCAACAGCAATAATTGATGAAGCCGTTCCACGCAGCTTGTCGCCGTTTGGATGCAAAAGAAGAGAAATAAGTAGCCAATCAAGATAAGACTTAGTTTTTGAGAAGAGACTACCGTTAATTTCATTTCCGCTAGCCAAGAGCAACATTTTTAAATCTTCAATTTTCTTATCAAAATTTGAAATTGAAGAAGTTAAAATCAGCTTGTCCTGTGTTCGCGTCATAGCAACATATAAAAGCCTTAATTCTTCACTAAGTCGTTCAATGCGGATTTTCTCAAGAATTGCTTGGTAACCCACAGTTGTAACCTTCTGCTTTATATCCTCATCGAAATATTTATAGCCAATACCAAAATCAGTTGTATATAATGTTGATTCCTTAGATTCGCTGCTATTAAATTCGCCTGAAAGATTAGCAACAATACAAATCGGGAATTGCAAGCCCTTTGAAGCGTGAATACTCATAATTTTAACTGCATTATCCGAGGAATTTGCACTTTTATTATTTGCAACATTCTGATTTTTAACATATTTTAAAAATCCTGAAAGTGTTGGGAAATTAGCGGCCGAATATTGCTCTGCCAAATCGCAGAATAACAAAAGATTGTTCTTTCTTCTTGTGCCATCCTCCATTGAAGAAACTAAATCAAAATATCCGGTTTCAATTAAAGTGTTAAAAACGAAAGTCGGCAAAGGATTCACAACAGAAGCTAATCTGAATTTTTTGATTTCTTTAATTAAGCTTTCCGCCTTTTTATTGCCGTTTTCTGAGGCTTTTAAAAATGCGGAATATAAATTACCATCCCGCTTTTCAGCGCGAATTTCAGCCAATTCATCAGCACTAAACTTAAAAATCGGAGACATCGCAACAGATAATAGCTCGATATCTAATGTGGGATTATCAATTACCGCCAACAGCGATGTGATAACCGCAACCTCAATGGAATCTGCAAAGCTATCTGCCGTATATGATACAGGTATACCCTGCTTTTTTAGTTCCTCGGCTATTATCGGTGCCTTTAGCTTTGCTGAACGCAAAAGAATTGCAAAATCAGAATATTTTGCCTCTCTCAAATTTTCATTATCGAGCTTTATTATTTTCTTGTTATCAACCGTTTCCTTGATTATTTCAGCAATATGCCTTGCCTCATAAATTATTTTGGATTCTTCAGAGCCCTTGCAATTTATTATGTGAAGCTCAGTGGCGGATGTATCAACTTTCGGAAAAACAGCAGCAGGAAGCAATTTTTCTTCTTCGTTATACAAAATATCACCAGTGTTTTGTGTCATAAAAAGCGTGAAGAAGAAATTTATAAACTCACAAACATCCGATTTGCATCTGAAATTACTGCTTAAAATAATTTTCTTGGTGTCATCTTCAAGAGCCTCATCAGACAATATAGCATTGTTTTTCTTTTTAAGAAAGTTTTTCGGGTTTGCACCGCGAAAAGCATAAATGCTCTGCTTGATATCTCCCACTGCAAACAGTTTTTGCGAATTATCCGATAACACAGTAAAGAGAATATCTTGCAAATCATTAGTGTCTTGATATTCATCAACCAAAATTTCATCAAAGCGCGATAATAATTCCTCGGCATCGGCCTTGAGCCTAATTTCGCCATTGGAATTACATTCACAAAGCAATTTTAAAGCCATATGCTCTGTATTGTGGAAAGTAAAACAGTTTTCGGTTTTATATTCTGCAAACAGTTCATCATCAAAACGGCATAAAATTTCTGCTAAAAGCCTTGTTGGAGCCAATAATTTTGAAAACTGCTCGCAAATAGTTTTCTTATCCGCAAAGAAGAGCTTATTTAATTTTTCAATTTCCTTTAAGGTGTAATTTTTATAAATTTCTTTTGCGGTGTTAACCTCTAAAACATCCGAAAATCCTCTCAATGTCGGAAGTGAAGTGAGCGAAAACTCTGAGAGCAGATTATAAAAATTATCCCACTCGTTTGTTTTAAGGGCTTCATCAAAATCCGCTAAACGCTCAGAAAGCTCACAAAAGTAAGGAAAATAAGTCTCATTAGCCTTTTCATAGTCGCTTAACAAATCAAGACCACGGCCCAGCATTTCCCTCAAGCCGCTAACAATTTCCCCTGCTCTTTCAAAGCAGTATTTCCACCAAATATTCTCTGGCGAAAAACTGCTATAAAAATCCCTAAACGAGCTAAACCACATTTTGGGGAACGGCAACTGACGGCTATATTCAAAAATTCCCAAAACAAAATCTATAAATGACTGCTCATCATATTCAGTGCCGATTATATCGAGAAGCGTTAGAAAATCTTCATCCTTTTTCTTTAAATATTCGCCAATAATTCGGTTTAAAACCTTGCGGTTTATCGCGTCTAAAGAAGTGCCATCTAAAATCTTGAAATCGGGTGATATATCAACCCTTTCAAAATTCTCGCGCACCAAATCAATGCAAAATGAATCTATTGTGCAGATTTTCGCACTTGAAAGTAAATGCTTTTGTTTTAAAAGCGCAACATCACCCGGATTATTTCTGCATTCTTCATCCAATCGTTTTTCAATTCTTGTGCGCATTTCAGCGGCAGCTGCATTTGTGAAGGTTACAATCAAGAGTCTGTCCGCACTGATTGGTGTTTGCTTAGAACAAAGCATTGAGATAACACGCTCAACCAAAACGGCAGTTTTTCCCGAGCCCGCCGCGGCGGATACTAAAACATTACCCTTTGTGGTAATCGCCTTTAATTGTTCATCAGTCGGACAAAATTTCATTGTTTCCCTCCTTCCTTAATTGCTCAAAAACTTCGGTGTTGCTCAAGTCAGGCACTCTTTGAGGAATAGCATTTTCGAAGGCGCAAACCGAGGCAAAATCGCAATATTTACAAGCGGGTGTTTCCCTACCGTCAATCGGAGAAACCGCAATATCACCGCTTGAAATAATTTCACCCGTTTTGCTCATCACTTTTTCAAGATGATCAAAAATCTCTTTAAAGCCATCACTTTCAATATAGCTTGAAGCGCGCTTTGAAATACTGCCATCCTTGTTAAAATATAGCTTAGGAACGAATTCTCCGTTACCGTCTTTTTCCATTGCCTTATATAAAGCTTCATCGGCTTGTAAAAGCCCGTTCATAGCCATACCTTTATTATTTAAATCGCGTTTTGATGGCTGATATAAAATACCCGCTGCAAAATCATCGGAAATGCCCTTTCCGCGCGTTATTGAGTAAAGATATATTAGCATCTGCAAATTAAGGCCAAAGAGAATGTCAGGCAATTTAAAGCTCTTTGAACCGGTTTTATAATCAATGATTCTGATATAACCGTTGTATTCATCAACTCGGTCTATACTACCGATAATAGAAACCTCGCCATTTGAATACTTAAATCGCGGCGAATCTATCTCGGCATTTTCGCCGCCGATTTTAAGCTCACACGAAACGGGTTTAAAATCGCTTTGAGAGAGTTCAAGTGCAATATGTCTTACAACCTCTTTTAAAGAGCGAATCAGCCTTGAAATCAAAAACTCGATGCGCTCATCTATAACACTTGCAAACCCTCCAACACTGTCAAGATAAGCTTTTACATATTTTTCGGTTAAAGCATCTAAATTTTCATCTGTTAAATTCGAAAGGTTATCTTTATGTTCATTGATTAAGGATTCGAGAACAAAATGCACAATTGTTCCCTTTTGCATAACATCAAATTCTGCAGGCTGAATTTTTTTAACCCTTAAGCCGTATTTGCAGAAAAAAGAAAAACGGCAACGGTAAAAAGTGTCAAGCTTTGTTGCGGACAGTGTTATATTTTTTCCAAAAAGCTTTTGTGCATTTTCACTTGTGATTTTCTTTTCGAAAGTGTTATCCAAGACCCCAAAATCAACTGTGTTATTATTTTCACTTAAAGCTTTTGCCAATGTCAAAAAATCGGAATTTTGCTTGCGCAGCCGTTTATAGCTTTCGCTCACAAGTGCCGATTCGGTTTCGGGCAAATTGTTGATGTCAAGAGTCTTTTCGGGTTCTGTTCTTAATTCTAATTCAAAGTTATCTGTAAGTGATTTTATCAGCGAAGAAGGCTCCAGGGCTTGTCCATCAAAGGTTTGCTCAGAATATGAAATATAAACCTCATTCGAAGCACAGCAGAGGTTTGAATATAATAAATATTCTTCATCAATGGCAGAAAAAATTGAATTATCGGAAATTTCAAGTTCATATTTTTCAATTAAATTTTTTCGCTCAATCAAATTGAAAACGCCCGAATTCTGAACGGCTTTCGGGAAAACCCCTTGGTTAACGCCCAAAATAAATGCAATCTTAGGTCTTGATGGTCTGATTCTGTCAGCCGCACCAAAAGTAACCTCATCCAACATCTGCGGAATAACACCGATATCCGCATTAGATAAAGCAAGATTTATGGTTTCAAGATAATCGGAAACAGTTATGTCTTTTTCGCCGTAACTATTAACTAAACTATTGAGAATTTTTATAAATTCATCATAGCATTGGCGCAGAGTTTCGTATGTATAAGATTTATCAATTTTTGAGAGTTTGCTTGATAAATTAATTAACTTTTCAAAACTTCCGCATTCATCAAATAAATTAATAAGGGCGCTTGTCATCGATTTAGCGTTTTTGCCTATCGAATTTTTAAAGTTAATTAGCGGCGTGATTGCTTTGATTCTAATTTCATTTATTTCATATAACTTAATTTTATTTTTTGAATTTTTATTTTCTTCAGCAACCAAACCATCGGGATTCATATCCCAGGTTCTTTGCCACATTTCACCCTTTATATTCCAAATAAACACGTAATTTTCAAGAAGTGAAATTTCTTCAAAACTCAATGTGCCAAGACCCGTTTTGTGAAAATTGAGAATATCCTCAGAGGCGAATCTAATGGCTTTAATAGCAGACTCGGCCGCTCGTGATAGCGGAAAAGCATAAAGCGGAATTCTAGCATCATAAAACACGCTGACATCATTTTTTTTGCAAGCTGCAGAAATTAACTGCTTATAGGTTTCGGGGTCGCGAGCAATAACACAAAAGTCGCGATAACGGTAATTTTTTGTGCGCACTAATTTTCTGATATTTCTTGCAACAAACTCCGCCTCATCAAATGGCGTTGCACATTTACACACAGTAACACCATTTAATTTTCGCGAATCGCCCTTTTCGCCTTTTAAAAATTCCTCAAAAAAACTAAGTGATTCATTAGAAAAATTGGAGCCGTTTAAGGTTATGCTATCCGCAATTTTAATACCGTGTTTTTTGGCAATTGCTTTAATTTTTGAAACTGCAATTCTAATGTTAGCAAAAAGATTATATTCCGCAGTTTTATCCACATCATTTGTGAGGGCAATATAAACATCCTTTGCCCCTGTTAAAACTCTTTCAATAATCTTATACTGTTGGCCTGTAAAACCCTTAAACGAATCAATAAAAACAGTTTTTCCATCAAAGAAATTAAAGTTTTGTAAATCGTTATACAATTTTGTAATATTATTGATTGGGTCGATGAATTTTTCACCTAATAACAAATCATAAGATTCAAAAATCAATGAAATATCATTTAGTTTTGCTTTAAGCGTGGGTTCATTCACATTATCACTAAGAATTTTTAAATCGGTTGATGAAATTGAATTGATTTTAAATTCACTAATTGTATCAACCATTGTTTTTGCAAAGTTAATGGAATTAGAATACTTTGACCATAAAGTCAAATCGGATGATACCTCATTTAAGGCTCGCTTCATAAAAATCAGTTTATCGCTATCAGAAAGAAGTATACCCGCAAAACCGCCAACATTGCGGTCAACTGCATCACAAAGTCTTGTAAAACTAAGAACTTCTACGTTGCTTGAAGCTTTTTCACCAAGCAATTTAACAATTTCTTTTTCGCTTTCAAAAGAAAATTGTTCGGGCACCAATAGGCAACATTTATCACCTTTTTCAGATAAACTTTTTATCATATTTAAAATTGTAAAAGTTTTTCCCGAAGAGGGTTTTCCGAATATAAACTGAAGCATTTTTTCACCAACCTTTAAACTTCTTTTATTTTAACACATTTTTTCACAATTTACGAGTAAATTTTATAAAATTTCAGTAATTCTTAAAAATTACTAAACAGTATTTGAAAAATTAACAATAAACAAACACCCGGTATTCCAAACACCGATGCACCTATAACAGAAAAATAATTATACGGTATGTAAATTCCCGAAAATTTGCTTGTTAAATTTATCATTAAAAGTACAAAAACACCTAAAAACGAATTAAAAAACAATGTTTTAATCGGTTTACCGCTTAAGATTGAAAAAATTACTATTATAAATGAAGAGAGCGCCAACAACACAATCGCAGCATATTTTAAAAAACTCATATAATCACCAAATTATTATATGCCGACTGTGTTTTAAAAAATAACCGTATCACCAAAAGATGATACGGTTAAAATTTTACTCTTCCTCTTGTTCATCATCCTCTAAACCGATTAAATCATCAGTTTCTTCAGATTCGTCATAGTCTTCGTCCAAATCTTCAGTTTCAGAAGCAAATGAGAAATTGTTTAATGAAACACTTTCAAACGGTTCGCTATCAAAATCAAAGGTTTCGATTTCATCTTCAATATTGTTGTCGCGTTTAAAAAGTTTCATAACCACTAAAACAATTAATACAATAGCAGCCACGAGTAATAAAGTAACGCTGATAACAATAACTTTTGCATTAACTGTTAATGAACTGAATCTATCAAAGAAACCGATTTCTTCATCATCAATCGGCGCATCGGTTTGTTTGAAAGCCTTGAGTTCGGGGAAACGTTGCAAAACATTCTCGGCACTATCATATCTATAGAAAGAGTATTTACCATCATTATAGCAATAAATATAATAGAAATCCGAAAGCGCAGAATCGGAATCAGAATAGCAACAAACATCGAATCCATTGATTCTTGTGTTAGAACGGTAATAATTCTCAGGTACTGCTAATTCACTAGGTAAATCGGCCAAAATATAAGTAAACTCACCCTGAGTAATATAGGCTAATTTAGTAAATGTTTCGGTTTCTTCATCATAAGTAAAAGGAACAAATTCTTCACTACCATCGGCCTTTAGGTAGAAAATCTCATAATTTTCCGCTTCATCAACCGCAACAGTAACAGTAGTCCCTTTGAACTCTTTTTCTTTAACTGTGAAACCTTTAAACAACTGAATTGTTGAAATATCGGATATTATGGTGTAAGGCGCACCTTCAACAGTGGCAGCAAACGGGTCTTCCGATACGGTTGGCTCGTCGCTCGAAGTGGGTTCATCTGCGGTTTCGCTACGTGTAATATTAATCGTATAAGTCTTTTGAGTACCGTCAGGTGCAGTTACAACAACAGTGCGCGTGTTAAGACCGATTTGAAGCTTGGGGGTACCTGTAACCTCAACCTTTGCATTTGCATCAGCCGCTCTTGCAGATACTCGGCACTCGGTAACAGAATTAGCAACTGCAACATCATAGGTTGTGCGGTCGGGCGAAAAACTAGGAGTTAATTTAATATTAATTAAAGAAAGTGCTCTTAGATTGGCATTGGAAGAAAGAGTTGCGTCAACCACAGATAAAGATGCTGATGCGCCTGCAATCGTAACATCTTTTAAATTTGGTGGAACTCCGTCCGACATGCCACCACTTACTTTGATATTAGAAGAACCAGCTTTAAGAGCTTTGAATACCAGTTTATGACTAGATAAAGTAACAGGTTCGGCAACACTATGAGTAACATAAATTTTAGCAACGCCAGCGCCGCCCCCAGTACCGCCACTAACATATTCTAAAACCTCAGGATTATAGGTAACCTCTAAGGTAACAACCGATATTGCCTCACCTTTTACCGAAACAGTTACATTAATTTCATCGCCCGGATTATAAGTTTTATTTTCAAAATTTATATAGGTTTCACCTTGAGCGAAACAATTTATTGGTAGTATAGAAAGTGATAATACAAAAATAAAAACCAGCGATAAGACGATACTTAAAATTTTTCTTTTCATAACAAAACCTCATTTATAAGAAATAATGTAATATTTAATATATTATAAAGGATATTTAATCGGGTCATATAAATACCAAACCAATAAACCAATATCAGCTGCGGTAATTTTTCCATCGTTATTAACATCAGCATTTCTTTTACCAGAAGAAGATAAACCATATTTATTAGAATCATATAAATGCCAAATAATTAAACCAATATCAGATGCAGTAATATTACCGTCGTTATTCGTATCACCCTTGTTGTATGTTGGTTGAGGTGGCGCAGGCGGCTCAACGGGAGGTGAAACCGTTGTAACTGTGAGCTTGCAAGCGGTATCTGCAAAAACATTTATAAAATAATTTGTAACATAACCTGTCTCGGCAGAAACCTTCAGTGAAATCAGATTATATCCTGCATTAATGTTGAAATAAGGCTGTCCCGCATAAGAAGCATTCACAACCGGTTTAACATAAATGCTTGCATCACCGTTTAGATACAAATCGTAACTGTAATTATACATTGAGAAAGACGGTGTGAGGCCTATAGCAGAAATGTTCTCAAAATAATAATTATTTTTATAGGAATTTTTTATTGGTTGATTTGAAACAACATCAGGCATTGATGAAAAAACAGGAATTTTAAAGTTCAACACAAAATCGGTTGCATCCTGATAGGTTTTAGCAAGTGATACACCTTTCGAGCGCGCATCATGAACTGCCTGTGCATATTGATGCCACAAACGGTCGGGATTATGGACATTGAAATCTTGATAATAATAAGTATCCTGTCCCGATGAGATATAGTTGTTCGAAAGGAATTTCGCACCACCGATAATAGCAGCCGAGCGTGTGTTCCAATTTTCTTGCTTAGCACGTTTTAAACCGTTAAGCAAAACTGCTGAAGCATCTCCACCAGAGGCACCGATATTAAAGAAATTATAATATCCGTAATATTCATTGTTAGCACCGGTATACACGCCGGAAACCATATTACTAACACTCGTTCCAATTTCTTGGCGGATTTTTGAAGCTAATATATAAGGGCTAACACCCGAGCTTTGTGCAGCAGCCATAATAACCTTTGCATAAGAGCCTCCGTAAGCCGTGTCGTTAGGGTCGTTATAACCGTTTTCCATAAAGGTGCCTTTAATAATTTTTAAAACACCCGCTTCATTTTGAACGGCAGGGTTATACCCTTGTTGCAAGAACATATAAATTTCGCTCGAATTAAGGAAGTTGCGCGGGTCCATATAATAAGCAATGAGTTCTCTTGAAGCAGCTGCCCAATTACCGTTAGTTACAACCCACTCATTCTTAGACCAATCAAAAGCACCGGGTCCCATAGAAAGCCAAGAAATCGCATCTGAAGAGAAGCTTGTTTGTTTTCGCATATTAATCGACTGCAGTGCAACCGCCTCATCAAATGTCATAGCAACGGGATCGGGAATAAAATCCCAATTAGGATACGCTGCATGAAGTGAACGCAATGCATTGTGATAGCTTGCAGGAAAGGCTTGTAATTTGGTTTCAAAATCACCGTCGGGGTTATATGTTACAATTCTAATATATGACGGATCGTAAAATATATATCCCGTTACTTGCTGTGTTCCGTTATGGTATGTAATCTGATACCAGATGCTATCACCCGTTTGAACAGAGGAAAGAACGGTAGCGCTGGTATAGGAAAGCTTCTCAATTACAGGAAATGTTGTTGCAGGGCCTGTTCTAACATTAACATTATCGCCCTCGATATATGCAGTGGTTACTGTTGCAGCAGATGTGAAATTGCAGCTATAAAGTGCCGAAGTGAGAAGCAACACAACCGCTAAAAAAACCGATAATGATTTTTTAAAACTTTTCATTAAAATACCTCACAAATAAATTTATGAAACATACAAATTTATTATATCTTTTTTCGGCAAATGTGTCAACCGAATTCGACAAAAAAATATTACTAAAATTCCCAATAATTACAAAAACGACCTTACTTTTCGTAAAGCCGTTTAAATACTATAATCCTTTTGCAATGCTGACAATATCACCAACACCGTCTAAAACAATTGATGGACGGTAACCATAGGTTTTAAGCGTTTCTCTTGTGGAAACGCCCGAAAGCACGAGCACAGTTGACATACCGCTTTCAAGACCCGAAATAATATCAGTGTCCATTCGGTCTCCAACCATAACCGCCTCTGCAGAGTGGCAATGCAAAAGCTTGAGACCTGTTCGCATCATTAACGGGTTTGGTTTGCCGCAGAAATATGCCTTTTTACCCGTAGCAATCTCAATAGGTGCTACCAAGGCGCCACAAGCGGGCATAATGCCGTTTTCAACCGGTCCCGAAACATCGGAATTCGCACCAATCAGCTTAGCACCACCCAAAACAAGATTGGTGGCCTTAGTCAAAGAATCCAAAGAATAAGATTTACCCTCGCCAACCACAACATAATCGGGATTAACATCATTCATTGTGATTCCCGCATCATATAAAGCGTTAAAAAGACCCGCTTCTCCGATTGCATAAACAGAGCAACCAGGTGCTTGCTCCTTTAAAAATGAAGCCGTTGCCAAGGCGCTTGTATAAAAACGCTCCTCGGGAACTTCAAGGCCCATTCTCGCAAGCTTCTGCTGCAGCTCGCGAGGAGTGTAACCGCTGTTGTTTGTCAAAAATAGATATTCCTTTTTCTCTTCTTGCAACCAGTTTATAAATTCAACAACACCCGGTAAAATCTTATTTCCGTGATATATAACACCGTCCATATCACAAATAAAACCTTTTTTTGCATTAAAATCCATAGTATACCTCTATTTTATAATTCGAGCTTCTAAATAGAAGCGTTTATCATCTGCACAACCCATAGAAAATGTTTTTCTCGGTAGTGAGCCATCCTGTGAAACAGCTTTAAATAAATCAGATTTACCCATGCCCTCAAAAATAAAGCCCAAAGTATTTTCATTTTTGCAAAGCTGTCGCACAGAATCTGTTCCGTGTATATAGTCGATAGTTATACCCTTTTCTCTGATATAGCCATCAAGAAAGGTTTGAAGTGTGGCAACACACAAGGTGCCCTTTCCTTTAACTGAAATTTCTTTCTCGATTTCACCATAAACACAGGTAAATTTCTGCGCATCTTCTCCAAAATATTCGCCGCCGCACCAAGCAACAAAGTCTGCCATAACACTTTTGGCATCAGCGCCGAAAAGCACGCGGTAAATCGGCTCAAATTCGAGCGAGTTATCATGAATATTAACAACCTCAACCAAGGCGTAGCGACTTCCCTTGCCCATTTTATAGCATTCCTTAGCAGTCGCAAGCGAATGGTTACCGTCGCCCACAGCGTAAACCAAGCCATCGGCACTATTTTTAGATAATTCCAATAATGCATTCTGCACATTAGTTATGTAATCCGAAGGCAAAGAATATCCAATAATCGAGCCCGCATTTTGCATCAGGGTAAAATCATAAACCTTTTCAAGCGCCCCAGTCGCCTCAACGCAACCGAAAACTGTATTTTGCGGGTCATCAATCAGCATCATAATATGAGGAATTTCAAGCACAGCATCCTTTCTGATTTCAACACGCGGCGGAATTCGTTCTAGCACGGTCTCTTCTGTTGCTCTTGTTGCGGTTTTAGCTCCTTTTTTATAAGAATAATCCTCTAAATCAATGAGTCCAACAAGACCCTTACGAACCTTGCCGTTTTTCAAAGTTCTTTGAGTATAAATGATAGAGTTTTCAATCGTTTTAAAAACATTGTCAGACAAATAATCATTCATTGTCTGATTAATTTTTTTAATTTTTTCAGAATCATCATCACTAAGATACGCCTCAGGCAAAATAATATTTAAAGCCGATGGCGCACAACCCACCGTTTCCTTAACTTTCTCCCAATACTCAGGTTCTGAAGTATATTGGTCGCAAGCAATAACCGACCACAAATGTGCATCCTTTTTCGGCAATAAAATGTTGGCCGGTAAGAGAAATTGTTTTTCCATAAAAAGCTCCTTAAACCTATTTGTAGCACGAAAACTCGATTGCTGTAATTAAATCGTCAACCGGATTAATATAAACCGTGATGCCGTTTCTACGGTCTTTTTTAGTAACAAAATAATCAAGATAATATGATGTATCAGAAACCTTATAGAAATGTGATGGGGTTCCCAATGTATCAACAATATCTGTTATTGCCATTGTGTTTGTAATACCATTAACAGAAAAACTGTTATATGCAGCATTGTTTAAATAAAAATCGTTCATAATTTTGAACTTAACTATATTACAATCTTTAATTTTTCTTGAAGAGCGCGATGAATTAAAGAATTGTGCATAAATTTTCGCACCATTTTCATTAATGAAAACCACATCAACAGTCTCATAAGTGAAAATGAGTGAATTTCCATCATAAGCATTTCCCTCTGCGATTTGCCAACCAATCTCTTCAAGCTTGCTCATTCTCATTGGAACAGTAAATTCATCGCCAGCAAAGGTAGCATCAATCTCGAATTTCTTGCCGAGATAAATATTCGCATAATTTTCTTCATCAAAAAGGCTGATATCAAAATAATTAGACATTACTCTATCGAGAGACATAATTGTAGTGTCAACATTTTCATCAGCGATATTTTCGGCTTCCTTATCAGTAACCTCCTCCACCGAGGAAACACCGTAGTCATCATCAACAGGACTACACGCCGCAGCAGAAAAAATCAAAAGAACCGAAATAATAAGACAAAATATTTTAGTGGTTTTTTTCATCGAATCACTCCATACTAAAAATTATTTTTAATTAAATTCAAGAGGTATATGTGTTTAAAAAGTCGCCCACGGTTTGCTTAACATTTTCAGTATCAACCAAAAAGCTTAAACCGTGCGATGCGCCTTCAACAGTTAAGATTTTACATTTATCACAAGCGTTTTCATAAGCTTTTTGGGACATTTCGCACGGCACAAAATTATCACATTTACCGTGGATAAATAGTATCGGCATAGTGCATTTCTTAACAACCTCAACCGTGTTGTCCTTATAAAGCGAAAATTTACCGAATAACAAACAAAAAACATTTAAAAACGGAATGAAAAAGTTGGCATTAATCTTGAAACTGTCCTTCGCAACCTTTTTAATAATATCCACAGGTGAAGTAAATCCACAATCGGCAATAACGCATTTAACCTGGCTCGGCAATCCTCTCTTGCAAGCTAAAACAACCGTTGTGGCTCCCATTGAAAGACCGCTGAATGCAATTTCCTCGGCACCAAATTTACTAACCATCAGATTTGCCCAAGAAACCGCATCGTAGCTTTCTTTAACACCAAAGGTAATAAGTTTACCTTCGCTTCTGCCGTGGCTTCTCTGATCAATCAGCAAAACATTGAAGCCAAAATTTAAATACATACTAACCGCACACGAAAAATCTCTTGCGGCGGAAGAACGGTATCCGTGAACAAGAATTATAGTCTTTTTCGAATTATTGTCATAATATCTCGCGGCTAATTTCAGTCCATCAAAGCTTGTTGTATAAATCCATTTATGCGGTTTTGAATTAACAACATCAATGCCGTTTTGTATTGTTTCTTTAAATTCCTCGAGTGGTTTATTAACAGGCGAATCCATATCATCAACATCGCCCATATTTTGTTTTATAAAAGCAAGTGCAAAGAAATAAAACAGAACACCTAAGAAAACAAGCAAAATTATTAAAATTAGAAAAAACCAAAACAAATTAATCACCTTTATTTGTATTGCCTTTTAACAGAAAAAAATACAGTAGCATGCATTAATTTTCAACAACAAATTTGTTATAAACCTTTTTGCCCTTTTTAACTATAACTTCGCCAAAGTCGGCAATATCGAAGCTCATAGCAGGGTCGGTGATTTTTTGGTTATCAACCGAAACACCGCCTTGTTGGATAAGTCTTCTTCCCTCGCCCTTTGAGGCAATAAGGCCGGCTTTTACCATCATATCCAAAATACCGATTTTGCCATCGATGAAATCAGCTGCCGAAAGTGTGGTAGTGGGCATATTTTCATCATTACCGGCACCGCCGAACACTGCTCTTGCAGTTGCCTGTGCTTTTTCTGCCTCTTCTTCTCCGTGAACAAGTTTGGTAAGCTCATATGCCAAAATTTCTTTTGCAGTGTTTAATTGGCTGCCTTCCCAAGCATCCATCTTATCAATTTCTTCGAGCGGCAAGAAGGTAAGCATTCTGATGCATTTAAGAACATCCTTATCACCAACATTGCGCCAATATTGATAGAACTCATAGGGAGAAGTCTTTTCGGGGTCAAGCCATACAGCACCGCCAACGGTTTTACCCATCTTCTTACCCTCGGAATTGAGCAACAAGGTAATTGTCATAGCATATGCATCCTTACCAAGCTTTTTGCGGATAAGCTCAGTACCGCCGAGCATATTACTCCATTGGTCATCGCCGCCGAACTGCATATTACAGCCATATTCCTTGAAAAGATGATAGAAGTCATAGCTTTGCATAATCATATAGTTAAACTCAAGGAATGAGAGACCCTTTTCCATTCTCTGCTTATAACATTCTGCGCGAAGCATATTGTTAACCGAGAAGCACGCTCCAACCTCACGCAAAAGGTCAATATAGTTTAACTTTAAAAGCCAATCAGCGTTATTAACCATTTGTGCCTTGCCTTCGCCAAATTCAATGAATTTGCTCATCTGCTTTTTAAAGCAATCGCAATTGTGCTGAATTTGTTCGGCAGTCATCATAGAACGCATATCAGTTCTGCCCGAAGGGTCGCCTATATGACCAGTACCGCCACCTATTAGCGCAATAGGCTTGTTGCCTGCCATCTGCAAGCGTTTCATAAGGCAAAGTGCCATAAAGTGTCCAACATGCAAGCTGTCTGCAGTGGGGTCAAAACCAATATAAAAGGTTGCTTTACCCTCGTTAATAAGCTCTTTAATTTCATCCTCATCAGTAACCTGAGCGATAAGTCCTCTCGCTACTAATTCATCATAAATCTTCATAATTTAACTCCTATCTATCATTTCTTTCGCAGAATTATAAATATTTTCAGTAATATCACTACCTGACATAATTCGCGAAATTTCTTTAATTTTTCCGTCGTAATCGAGCGGCGTAACTTCGGTATAAGTTCTGCCGTTATTACTGCTTTTTGAAATTAGCAAATGATTATCCGCTTTAGCGGCAATCTGCGCTAAATGGGTTACACAAATAACCTGTGTATTCTTTGAAACCTTTTTAAGCTGGGCAGCCGTTCGCTCAGCCGCAAAGCCGCTGATACCGGTGTCAATCTCATCGAATATCATAGTTTCCACATTATCGCGGCCCAAAAGCGAGCTCTTAATGCTAAGCATTATTCTTGAAAGCTCACCGCCGGAAGCAATTTTGGAAAGCGGTTTTAAATTTTCCCCTAAGTTTGCCGAAATTAAGAATTCAACATTGTCGCACCCGTTTTTAGTGTATCTTCCACCCTTTATATCCACAACAAATTTAACATTCGGCATATTAAGATAGCTTAAAACCTCGCAAACCTCACGCTCGAAATTTTGAGCAGCTTTTATTCTTGTTTCGGTTAAAATTTCGGCCAGAGAAATAAGCTTTAATTTTGATTCTTCAAGCAATTTTGAAAGCTCGCCGATTCGCTTATCATAGCCTTCAATATTTTGCAGCTGCAGCTTAGCATCACTTAAAAATTCAAGCATTTTTTCTTCGGAGCCACCGTATTTAAGCATAAGTCTCTGCAAAAAGTCGAGCCTGCCGTTAATACTGTTAACATCCAAATTTGAAGCATCAAGAGAATCAAGATAACCGCTTATATTAGCCGCAGAATCCTCTGTTAGTGAAATTATTTCACTTAGCTTTAAAGCAAAACTGTCAAACTCATTCGATTTTAATCCACTGATTGATTTATAGGCGTTTTTGAGAAGAGTTAAAGCTCCGTCGTTCTCAGAATCACCGCTTAAAAGCTGTGAAGCGGCGGTAAAACCCTTTAAAACCGATTCATAATTTTCGGCAATTTCGAGCGAATGCTTAAGCTCTTCAATTTCGCCAATTTTTATATTTGCAGTCTCAAGCTCATTGATCTGATATTTTAAAAGCTCGGTTTTGCGCTCCTTATCAGATTCAAATTCTTCAAGCGATACTAATTCTTTGCGAATTTTGTTAAGATTTTTAAACTCGGAATAATATTCACTAATTTCATTCTCGTTTTGTGCCACTGCATCAATAAACGAAACATGCTTTTCGGGATTAAGCAAATCCTGATTATCGTGCTGACCGTGAATATTGATAAGAGCTGATGCTATCTCACGCAAAACAGAAGCAGTAAATGGTTTACCGTTAATCTTGATTAAACCTTTGCCCGCAAGGCTTAATTTTCTTGTGATTAACACATTGCCATCTTCATCGGGAAAAACATCAAAGCATTTTAAAAATTCAATAGTCTCATCAGAAAAATCGCCAAACAAAGCAGAAACCTCTGCCGAATCGCATCCATTTCTGATTAAATCCTTTGAGGTACGCTCGCCCAAAACCGCGTTTATAGAATCAATAACAATTGATTTACCCGCACCCGTTTCACCCGTTAAAACATTAAATCCGTTTTTAAATTCAATTTCAGAACGCTCTATAACCGCAATATTTTCAATATGTAAATATTTCAGCATAAGATTACCGCCATTATAAAAGCTTATTAATGCTTTCGCACAAACGCTTGGATTCCTCTTCGCCTGCAGTTACGATAATAATTGTATCGTCGCCCGCAAGAGAGCCCAACATCATATCACCAAACAACTCATCAACCGCAACACAAGCGCTCGAAGCCATACCGACATCGCATTTAATCACAACATTGTTAAGTGAATATTTAACATATTTCACTGCTCTGATTAAAAACTCTTGATAGCGGTTATATGACTTTGCAGAGTTTGCACTCTGGCGATGTGAGAGATAACGGTAATTTCCGTTTTCATCTCTTCCCTTAACGAGCTTCAACTCTCTTATATCGCGCGAAACTGTTGACTGTGTAACATTAAAGCCTGCATCTTCAAGACCGTTTTGCAAATCCTCTTGAGTTAAACAGATTTTTTGCGAAATAAGTTCAAGAATTTTTTCTTGTCTTTTAGTTTTCAATTTAAACACTCCTACCATCTTTAAATTTATAGGATAACGTCTTAAAAAAAGAGCGATTATTCAGCCTTATTAACTGCACCGTCTTTTCAGAACGCTTAATTATAACTTCGGTATTAGGCTTCATTGAAGCCACCTTTCTGCCATCAACAGTTAAATAAATATCTGTTCTTTTCTTTGAGAAAGCCTTAAGCTTAATTATGTTATATGAGCCCAAAAGAATTGGTTTTGCAGAAAGTGAATGAGAGCATATCGGTGTGATGCAAAAAGACTCTGTAAGCGGGTCAATGATAGGTCCCCCTGCAGACATTGAATATGCGGTTGAGCCTGTAGGCGTTGAAACTATAAGGCCATCAGCCCTATAATTTACGGCATCCTTGCCAACACTGGCAGAAATATCAATAATTCTTGATATAAAGCCACTTGTTATAACTGCATCATTAAGAGCGTTATATTCATTTATTAGCTTACCGTTATCATAAACACTAACCGAAAGCATCATTCTTTTTTCAATTACATATTCTTTGGTTTTGAGTTTTTCAATCAAACCCAACTCATTCTGTTCGATATTCGCAAGATAACCCATTCTACCCGCATTGATACCGAGGACAGGTTTATTATCAAGGGCGGCGCGTTTGGCATAGCGCATAATAGTACCGTCTCCACCAATGGTAATAATAAAGTCTGCGATTTTAAAAAGCTCATCCTCGGGCAAATGGTTAAAGCCCGTAGCACAGATATTATCGGGTATATACGCTTCAAAACCATTTGCATTAAGTATTCCCGATAGCCTTTCAACAACTTCGGCAGAGCCGTATTTATCGAGATTAGGTATAACTGCAACCTTCATCTAATCTTCCTTTCTAGATATTCAAAGCCTCGTAAGAAGCGTTAACTATGTCTTCTGCATTAACCCTTACCGAATGATTTTCATCATTCTTCTCAATGTAACATAAATACTCAATATTTCCCTCAGGGCCTTTAACCGGTGAAAAGTCAAGACCAAGCAATGAAAATTGTTCTTCTTTTATTAGTTCGAGAATTTTTTCAATAACAGCAATGTGAACATTTTTTTCTCTGACAACACCTTTTTTGCCCACATTCTCTTTTCCCGCCTCAAACTGCGGTTTAATAAGACAAACTGCCCTACCGCCTTGCTTTAATAGTGTTCGCATAACAGGTAAAATATGTGAAAGCGAAATAAAAGAAACATCAACCGAGGCAAAATCTAATTCTTCAGGGATTTGCTCGTTTGTTACATATCTGAAGTTAGTTCTCTCAAGGTTAACAACGCGCTCATCGGTCCTTAGTTTCCATGCAAGTTGTCCGTAACCTACATCAATTGCATAAACCTTGCTAGCGCCGTTTTGAAGCATACAATCGGTAAAGCCACCTGTTGATGCGCCAATATCGGCACAAACAAAGCCGTTTAAATTAACACCGAAAACATTTACTGCTTTTTCAAGCTTTAATCCACCGCGGCTAACATATTTAAGCCCATGACCACGAACTTCAATAACATCATCGGGTTTTACGGTGTTTCCCGCTTTATCTGATTTCTGATTGTTAACAAAAACAATTCCCGCCATAATTAAGGCTTTTGCCTTTTCTCTGCTTTCGGCAAAACCACGCTCAAAAAGTGCAACATCTAATCTGATTTTATCTGCCATTATCTACTCCGTTAATAAATTTAATCATTGAAGCACTGTCAAGACCGTTTAAAGCAAGTGCTCTGCCAACAGTCATTGATGGCACAAATTTATTATTGATTGCCCGAATTTTAAATTCACCCTTGAAACCGTTTTCGTGCAGTAATGCCGATAAATGCTCACCTACACCGCCACTTTTTTCGGTTTCTTCAAAAATGAAAATTCGTTTATAATTTAAAATTTCGGTAATTAGTTTATCCTCAAGCGGAAAGATTTTATTGAGTTTTAAAACATCAAAATTCTTTTGCTTTTCATAAGCCTTACAAGCCTCGAAAAACAGCCTTCCGTAAGAAATAACCAAAGTATCGTTCCGCGATTTGAAAAAATTATAATCCGATTTAAAATCGAAATTAATATTTTCACACTCTGCACCGCGAGGATAGCGGATTGCAACATTATTATCATTTTGTGCGGCAAATTCAATGCGATATTCCAATTCCTTATGGGTTGCAGGTGAATAAATTTGAATTTTAGGCACACTCGTTAAAAACGAAATATCAAACACGCCTTGGTGCGTCTCGCCGTCTTCTCCAACAATTCCCGCGCGGTCAATTAAAAGCCGAAGCGGCAAACCTTCGGTTGCAACATCGTGAACGAGCTGATCATAAGCTCTTTGCAGAAAGGATGAATAAACCACAAAGAAAGGCTTTGCACCTTGCTTGCTAAGACCCGCAGAAAATGTTACAGCGTGTTGCTCAGCAATGCCAACATCGAAAAATCTCTCGGGGAATTTTTCTTGAAACTCTGAAAGTCCCGTTCCTTCGGTCATAGCAGCGGTTATTGCGCATATTTTAGAGTCGGTTTCTGCCAACTTACAAAGGGTTTTGCCCGCAATACTCGAAAAAGTGTCCGCTTTATTAACCGCACACCCCTCACAAATATCAAACGGAGAAACCCCGTGATAATTTTTGGGGAATTCTTCAGCTAATGAATAACCCTTGCCTTTAGTTGTTACAACGTGAATAAGCGAAGGCTCGTTACTCTCATAGGCAATTTTAAATAAATCCTCCATTTGAGAAATATTATGGCCATCAACCGGACCTAAATAATCAAACCCTAGAGATGTGAAAATATTCTTTTTATAAATAACTGTCTTAAAAGCATCCTTTAAAACAGAAATAACATGCTTTAAATATTTACCGATAAAAGGTATGCCCATCAAAATTTTGGCTATAGCATTTTTAAATTTATGATAACGCGGTTTATTGCGCATTTTAGTTAAGCTGCGTGCAAGCGAGCCAACATTTTCTGAAATGGACATTTCATTATCATTCAAGATAACAATGAAATTTCCTTTTGAGCTGCCCGCATTATTTAATGCTTCATAGGCCATGCCGCCTGTCATGGCACCATCCCCAATAACAGCAACGGCTGTTCCCTTTTGACCCAAAAGCTTTTTGGCTTTGAAAATACCGAAAGCTGCCGAAATTGAATTACTGCTATGTCCTGTGATAAAGGGGTCGTGCTCGCTTTCACTCGGTCTCATAAACCCTGAAATGCCACCCTCCGTGCGCAATGAGGCAAATTTATCAAAACGGCCTGTTAGCAGCTTGTGAGTATAACACTGATGACCGACATCGAAAATGATAGCATCTTCAGGGGAATTGAAAACCCTGTGAAGAGCCACTGTCAATTCTACCGAGCCTAAATTAGAGGCCAGATGACCGCCGTTTTTAGAAACAGTTTCAATAATGCAGTTTCTGATTTCATCACACAAAACCGATAATTCATTTTTATTCAATTTTTTAATATCTGTTGGAGACTTAATATCTTTTAAAATTGAATATTCCAAAATGTTACAACATCCTTTTAATAATTTCTGTTAAGTAAGCTTGAGGTTAACTCGATTAAAAACTCTGTATTGCCCTCGAATTTTGATAAACACTCAAGTGCCTTTTGTGTTAATTCTTGCGCCAATGCCTTGGCGTTCTCGAGACCCAAAATACTAACGAGCGTTGTTTTATTATTATCGGCATCACTTCCAATGGGTTTGCCGAGCAGCTTTTCATCGCCCGTGATATCAAGAATATCATCAATAATCTGAAAGGCTAATCCCAAATTCAAAGCATAGTTGGTGGCGTTTTGCAAATCTTCTTCACTGCCGCCGCCCAAAACAACACCGATTTCTGCAGAAGCCGAAAGCAAAGCACCCGTTTTCATCATATACATTCTGGTGATTTGCTCTGCGTTTGGGGTGCATTCTTCAAACCAAAGGTCTAAAACCTGACCACCAATCATTCCGTTAAAGCCCGCACGTTCTGCTAATATGCTAATGGCCTTAATCTTTCTCTCGGCACAAGCAGAAGAATCGGCAGCAATTTTAAAGCTTTCCGTTAATAGATTATCCCCTGCAAGCAGAGCAATATCCTCGCCAAACTTTTTATGGCACGCAGGTTTTCCTCTTCTCAAATCATCGTTATCCATGCAAGGCAAATCATCGTGGATAAGCGAATATGTGTGAATCATTTCGATTGCCACACAAAAAGGAAGCACATCGCTATCGGCAGCTCCGAAAAGCTTTGCAAATTCTAGCATTAATATAGGTCTTATTCTTTTTCCGCCCAAAAGCAAGCTGTAACGCGATGCTTGGTTAACAAGCGCATATTCTGAATTACTTTCGGGGAATTTTTCATTGATTGTTTTCTCAATCAGATTAACATAACTTTCAAATTTCGATTTAAACAAGTCTACGTCTCCGCCTCAAACTCAGTAAGCTCAACAATTTTAGTTTTTGCATTTTCCAAGGCTTTTTTGCAATCTAAAGAATTTTTCATACCCTCTTCAAAAAGCGAAATAGACTCTTCAAGTGAAATATCGCCTTTTTCGAGTTGTTCAACAATTTTTTCTAATGAAGAAAGAGATTTCTCAAAATCAGTATTTTTTTCAGACATAATATTAACCTTTCGTGAAAATTATGATTATTTGACGTTTACTTCGATAATCTCACAAGAAGCGCTACCATCAGCAAATTTAAGATTAAGCAAATCTTTTTTACTAATTTCATTAACCGAAGTAACATTCACCCCATTTTTACTAACCGCAGTGTAGCCTCGGGTTAGCGTTTTTAATGGGCTTAATGTTTCAAGCTTTGAAACCAATTTCTCAAAAGTTTTTTCATCGGCCTCGAAATTGCTTAAAGCTGCATTTTTTAATCGTTCAACCAAGCTATCAACCGATTGATAGCGATGATTTACGATCGAGTCAACAGGTTTTGAAAAATAAACATTCGATTCATATTTTTCAAGCTTGGCTTTGCAGAGCGAATATTTCGAATTAAGAGAATTTTTTAAGTTGTTTTGGTAGCGTGAAATAATCCTTTGAAAATCATCAACAGATGGCACCGCAAGCTCTGCTGCTGCAGACGGTGTTGGCGCTCTGAGGTCAGCAACGAAATCGCAAATTGTAAAATCGGTTTCGTGGCCAACAGCTGAAATCACAGGAATGGGAGATTCATAAATCTTTCGTGCTAGTCGCTCATCGTTAAAAGCCCATAAATCTTCAATTGAACCGCCGCCGCGACCGATTATGATAACATCAATACCATCTAAAGCATAAACTCTATCGAGCGAGTTTAGCATTTCGCCAACGGCCAGCTCGCCCTGAACTGAAACCGGACACATAACAATTTCTGCCACAGGCCAACGCCGCGATAAAATGTTTATAATATCCTGAACAGCAGCTCCTGTTTTTGAAGTGATAACTGCAATTCTTTTAGGGAATTTTGGCAAGGCTCTTTTAGAAGAAGCATCAAATAAACCCTCGCCCTCAAGCTTAGCTTTTATTTGTTCAAACTTTAAAGCTATATCGCCGATTCCGCTTGGAAGCATTTCTTCGGCATAAAACTGATATTGTCCATCCTTTTCATAAAGCGAAACTCTACCTCGCAATGTAACCTTAAGACCATCACAAACATCAAATTTAATTTTTTGTGCATTGCCTTTAAACATAACGCATCGGATGGCAGCATCATTATCTTTAAGGGTGAAATACAAGTGTCCGCTTGAGTAATGACTTTTGAAGTTTGAAATCTCGCCCGCAACACTAACATTGAAAAGCTTTTGGTCGCTCTCAATCAAGGAACGGACATATAGATTTAATTGCCTTACTGTTAAAACAGAATTCAACATAACCTTAAGCTTCTTTAACTATTGTAGCAAGAATGCCGTTAACGAATGAGGCATCTTCCTTGGTTGCATATTTTTTGCAAATTTCAACAGCCTCGTTAATCGACACCGAAACGGGAATTTCTTCAAAAAACTTAATTTCATATATTGCAAGTCTTAAAACAGCAAGAGCAGTTTTTGAAATTCTTTCGATTTTCCAACCAACAGCATTTTTTGAAATTAATTCATCGATTAGTTCAACATTCTCATAAACTCCAAAGAATACTTGTTTTATGTAATCATCGGGTTTTAGGTCTCTTGCTTCATTAGCAAGCTCGATAATTTGCTCAACACTGTCTTTATTAAAAATCTTTTCAAAAATCAAAATAAAAGCTTCTTCACGCGCCAATTTTCTCGTCATAAAAAAATCCCCTTATAATAGTTAACTATAATTATATATTATTATATACTTAAATATGCATTATTTCAAGCATAAAATGCATATTTTAATGAATATTTTCAAAAAAAATAAAGAGAAAAAACCGAAAAAAATTCAGTTTCTTCTCTTTTAAAAAATTAGCCCTTAAAATACATAAATAATTGGCATTTAATCATGCCATTATAAAGCTTGCGGCGCTTATCAGCGGTCTTGCCGAAAAAGTGCTCGAATTCATCATGTGGACTGATAATATAATACTTCTGTCCATCACCGAATTTAAAGCGCTCGCCCATTGTTTTATAGAGCTGTTCGGCCGTCTTAATATCAAGCAAACGCTCACCGTAAGGCGGATTCGTAATTGTTAAGCATCTCTCTTTAGGCGGCGTAAAATCTTTAATATCAGCAACTGCGGCTTTAACATATTTTTCAACGCCTGCTTTTTTAGCATTTTGCATTGTAAGCTCAACACATTTGGGGTCAATATCAAAGCCCTGCGCCTTAAAATCAATGTTATGTCTGATTAAATCCTGCGCCCTTGTTCTTTCCTCACGCCAAATTTGTGAATTAAGAAAAGAAAATCTTTCTGCCGCAAAATATCTGCGAAGACCGGGCGCAATATTGGCTGCCATCATTGCAGATTCAATAAGCAAGGTTCCGCTTCCGCAAAATGGGTCGAAAAGCTGTGTATCAGGATAGATTCGAGCCAAATCGCACATTGCAGCACCCAAAGTCTCTTTAAGCGGTGCATCATTAGAATTTTTGCGGTATCCCCTTTTGTGCAAGCCATCTCCCGAAGTGTCAATCATCATAGTAACTGCGTTTTTGTTTATTGAAAAACGCACCTTAATTTCAGTTCCGGTTTCGGGGAAAATATTTAACGAATATTTCTGCTTTAATCTTTCAACAATCGCTTTTTTTATAATTGACTGACAGTCAGGAATGCTGTGTAATTGCGAGTTTATACTCCACCCGTTAACAGGAAAAGCATCATCTCTTAAAATATAATTCTCCCAAGCAATTGCCTTAACATTATCAAACAGTTCCGTGAAGGTAAGTGCGGTAAATTCGCCAACATTTATAAGAATTCGTTCGGCAAATCGCGAGCAAATATTTGCCCTTGCCAGCATATTGGCATCGCCCTGCAGAAGCACTCTGCCATTCTCAGTGTTAACTGTCTCAAAGCCCATTCTTCTGAACTCATCGGCGGCAACACTTTCAATACCGAACAGGCAAGGTGCCACCAAATTAAATTTTTCCATTTTAAACCTCACATTCCGCGTGTCTCGTTACATAACAGCCAACATTAACCGCAACGGGTAAACCCGCGATATGAGTCGGCGCAGTTTCAATATTAACCGCAAGCGCAGTCGTTTTCCCACCAAAGCCTTGCGGACCTATATTAAGCGTGTTAATTTCTTTTAAAAGCTCTTCTTCTAAATCTGAATAAAACTTATTGTCGTTTCGCAGATTAGTATTGCGGCATAATGCTTTTTTTGAAAGCAAGGCACATTGCTCAAAGTCGCCACCGATTCCAACACCTATTACCATTGGCGGACAGGGGTTTGATGCTGCGGCTTTCACAGCATTTATAACTGTTTCTTTAACACCCATTAAGCTATCAGAGGGATTTAACATTTTTATGGTGCTCATATTTTCACTGCCGAATCCTTTGGGACAAACAGTGATTTTCACTCTGTCCCCGCTAACGATTTCCGTGTGGATAACAGCAGGGGTATTATCATTTGTGTTAACTCTGTCAATTGGGTCCGAAACAATGGATTTACGAAGTAAGCCCTTTTCATAGCCTCTTCGCACGCCTTCGTTTATTGCTTCATTAAGCTGACCGTTTGTGAAATGCACATCTTGTCCCACCTCTAAAAAAACAACAGCCATACCCGTGTCCTGACAAATGGGCAAATTCAAACATTTAGCGGTTTCACAGTTTTTCAGCGTATCACAAAGCACGGAATATGCCAATTCATTTGTCTCAGATTCCTTAGCTCTATTAAGCTTTTCGGTGATATCGTTCGGTAAAACCATATTTGCCTTTATGCATAAATCTTCAACACATTCGGTAATTTTTTCGCAAGAAATTTCTCTAATCAAAATTTCACCCCATTTTAAAAGAAAAGGTGGAACTGCCGAAGGCGTTCCACCCGAAAATTTATCTTACCGCGCCACGCTTTGAACGCTTGGCTTCGGGATTTTTTCTCTTTAAGTCAGAAAACTTTTCATCGCTTGTTTGCTTGAAACGACTCATCATTTCTTCAAAGCTTGCGGGTTCCTGCTTTTTAGGTGTCCAAGTGTAAGAACCATCGGGCTTAGGTGGCGCCGGACGCTTCTCAGAACGATTAAAACGTTCACCCTTCTTTTCGGGTTCTAAGGCTTTTTTAATACTGAGAGAAATCTTACCGTCATCCCCAATATTTAAAACCTTCATTTTAACAACATCGTTGATTTTAACGACCTGTTTAATGTCCTCAACATATGTACGGGAAACCTCAGAAATATGTACTAAACCCGATTTACCATCGCCCAAATCAACAAAAACACCGAAATTGGTTATTCCTGTTACCTTACCTTCAACAATTTGTCCCACAGTGAGTTGCATAGAAAAACGAAATCCTCCTCAAAATTTCATATAAAATCAATTACCCGATATATCAATAAAAACTTGCTCATCGGAATAAATATAGCCTAATCTTTCTCTGGCAGCTTTCTCAATTAATTTTGAGTCCGATTCGTATTCAAGAAGTGTGCGAAGCTCTTCAATACTGTTTTGCTGTGTCTGGTATTCCTCTTTGAGAGCGGAAAGCTCCTTATAGCTTTGGTTAAGCGTTCCCCAAAGGCCTAAGAGTGTGAAAACCATATAACCGCAAACAAACACAATAAACAGTCTAAGAATAATACTTTTATTTTTTTTAGGCTTACGTTTCATTTTTAAAGCTCCATAAAGCGAATTAAAGTACTTAGTTAGTATACACAACCCCAAAGTTTTTTTCAAGCCTTTTTTCTGCGATTTACAACATTTTTAAATATTTTTTTATAAATTTCTTTTGTTTTGTTCGAAAGCTTAGAAATTTTGCGAAAAATAATGCTGAGAACTCTTTTTTGAAAATGAAAAAATCGAATAAAAATCAGAAAAACCTTTTCAAAAACAAATAAAAAAATTATCGATAGTGTGAAACGGCATACAACAAAACCGATTATTAAACCGATGATTGTATATGCTCTGGGCGCTCCGTTTGTAACGCTTAACAAAAAACAAAATGTGATTGGCGTTATAACCGAAAAATAAAAAATATCCTGCAGAAAAACCGAGTTGGAAGAAAAATATTTAACCTTTCTTAAAGCTCTCAAAGCGTCATAAAACAAGCAAAAAGCAATTCCCAATCCGCAGAAATACAATAAACCTATCAGTTGTGATTTTATATCAATTTCCCACATAATTATCTGAACAATTTTGAAAAGAAGCCTTGGCCCGAATCTTGTGCCGTATAAATCACTGCGTGTATTCTTCCCTCGCCGTTTAAATCACCGTTTTCGTTATTAAAATTCGTGATTTGCAAATTATTACCCTTAACAGCCAATTTACCAAGTGAAGTATCAAGCAGAATATTCTCTTCATCAAAATTAATTATATCTTTGATTCCCGAAAACACAAATTTTTTTCTGTTTTCTATAATTATGTTATGGTTAAGATATGTTTTTTCTTCCAAAAAAAGCACCCCTCGAAAATATTCTAATTAAATATATTTCGGGAGTGCAATTCTTATTCGCAAATTTTATACATTAATGCCGCATCTTCTTTTTTAACCGTCTCAGAAATTGCGGTAACTTGTGCCTTAAACTGTCTCGCACCAAAAGTGATTTCAATAATATCTCCGATTTTAACATCGTAAGATGCGCGAGCAGCTTTTCCGTTAACGATAACTCGGCCCGCATCGCACGCCTCGTTGGCTATTGTTCTTCTTTTGATAATGCGAGAAATTTTTAAATATTTATCAAGTCTCATTGTAACCTCTTAAAAATTTAAGCCGTCCTTTTGGACGGCTTAATCAGTAATTATTTTACAGCGTCTTTTAAAGCTTTACCAGCTTTGAAAACAGGATTCTTAGAAGCAGCGATCTTAATCTTAGCGCCTGTCTGAGGATTGATACCTGTTCTAGCATCACGCTTGCGGATTTCGAATGTACCGAAACCAACGAGCTGGATCTTTTCGCCTTTTTTAAGTTCAGCAGCAACTGTGTCAACAAAAGCTGCAAGAGCCTTGTCAGCATCCTTTTTAGCAATACCTGCTTTTTCTGCAATAGCAGCAACTAATTCTGTCTTGTTCATTTTTAAAACCTCCAAATTTTTTTAACAAAAAAGTATTAATTGAATGATTCGCCTTAGTAATATTAACATATCCATTGTTGAAAATCAATAGTTTTTTAGTAATTTTTTCAAATTTTCTCAATAAATTGTACTTTTAACGGCCTTTTACCTTGAAAAAAGCACAAATTATGGGAAAATTTGACAGCTCTTCTTTCGTAAACGCATTAGATATGAGCAAAATGAAAAAATAAATCAAAGCTGCTAATAAAATTGCAAAAACCGTTATAAGTGATGATTCACCAAAGATTGTTACAAAAAAGGCACTTACACCGCAGAAAATCGCAGCAATAAAGGGCTTATAAACCGAAGCAAAAAATATTTTGAAATATCCTTTAATTTTCGAAATTGAATATAGATTTAAGACGAAAATCACAAGGAAACAACAAAGTGTTGCAATCACACTACCATAAATATTGAGCGTTATATTTGCGGTTAAAATCAAATTAAGAGCCACTTTTAACAAGATACCAATCATTGTATTTCTCATTGCAATCATTTGCTTATCAAGCCCCTGAAGAATACAATTTTGAACAACACAAAATCCCGCAAAAATAGTAGCAACGCCAAATAAAATCAGCATTTTGCCGCCAAGACTCGCAGAAGCATCTCCGCCGTAAAGCAGACTTAAAATTCTCGGTCCTATTGCAATAAGTCCGGCTGCAGCAGGCAGTGTTATAACCGCTGTCATTTTAACGGTTTTTGAATAAGTTTCTTTTAATGAACCCCAGTCTTTTTTGGAAAAAGCCGAGGCAAAAAGAGGAATTGCACTCACCCCAATCGAGATGGTTAGGGTTGGAATTAAATTATAAACCGCAAACGCTTTGCTGCGAATTCCATATAGTAAGGTTGGCAATTCTAAATAAGAAATTGAACTATTAGAAATTTCATTAAACTCCGTTAAAATCCCGCCATATAATTGGCTAAAAAAAGCGGAATTTTGGCTAACAGAATATGTCAGCTGCCATCTGACAGTTAGCGTATCAATAAGAGCTATAATACTACCGCACAAAGCCGCAAACGAAATTGCAAAGGCCACTGTTAAAAAGTGTTTTGCCGTAATACCCGTTTCATTTTTAACCGATTCTGTTTTAGGTATTAACAGCTTGTCCTTTTTAAATTTAAGGTGCAAATAAAGTGCAGAAACAAAGCTTCCAAAGGAAATGCCAAGTATTGCAGCAGCTGCCGCTAAGGCGGGATTATTTGTGGTTTTAATAACCAACATTGCCACACCAAAGCCGAAAATAAGTTTTCCTACCGCTTCATAAACATTCGAAACCGCCGCGGGAGACATATTGTTAATTCCCTCATAAAATCCTCGATAAACCGATGCAAAACAGCAAAAAATTATTGAGGGTAAAAGGCATAAGTATCCATAAATACTTTGCATGGATTTATCAGTAAAATAAACAAGTGGGAAAATTAGCACTAATAATAACGCAGTTGCAACGAGCCCGATTTTAAGAAGTAATTTTCTTGAAACCAAGAAAATGTTTTTTGCATCTTCCCCGCTTTTCTGAGCAAATTTTTCAGCCACTAATTTTGAAACAACAATTGGAAAACCGGAAACCGCCAATGTGGAAATCGGAACGAACAAATCATGCACAGCAGAAAAATAACCAAAGCCCAAATCACCAAGACAAAAATCCATAGAAAGCGGTATAACAAACACCGCACTTATAATCTTTGCTAAAAGCGTTGAAAAAAGTAAAAGAAACGCACCCTTTTCAAGTGTTTGTTCCGTTTTTAAAGTTTTACTCATATTTTTTCCCTTCATATGAACAATTAATCATTACCTCAATGAGTTTGAGAATGAAGCTTGAAAGCTCAGCTTGTGCATATAGATTCATTTCGCGGTAGCTATCGATTGCACTTTCTCCTGCATCGTCCGAAATTTTTCTGAGCGACAAAAAAGGAACATCGGCAAAATCGCACACATAAGCGATTGCCGCAGTCTCCATATCACACGACATAGCACCGAAATTATCCCTCAAGGAATTTCTAACTGCCGCGTCGCATATAAAGCGGTCGCCGGAAACTGCAGTACCCTTATTTATCTCCAGTACCTTTTCGCAAAACAACTGCAAAAGCTCATTATTAGCCTTGTAAATATACTTCTGAAGAGGTTTTTCACAAAGCTTGTACCCGATTCCCGTTAAATCAAAATCGTGCTCTAAAAAGGCATCACACAAGCATAGCTCGCCCTTATGTACATTGCTTATTCCACCTGAAAGGCCGTAATTCAGAATGACATTGCAACCGATATCACACAAGTGCATAGCGGCAGCAGCGGCATTGACCTTACCAATACCGCAAAGTATTGAAATCACCTCTGCAGAGCTACGGTCGGTTTTGATCGTAAACTTGTGTGCGGTTCTGCCTAAAAAATCATAAGCAGAAAATTCCCTTGACTCAATAAATTCCTTTAGCGATTTATATTCATCAATATCCGCAACAATAATACCGATTTTTAACATATTCATTTATTCTTCTTCACTATCTATAATAATTTTTTCGCCGCATTTTGAGCAAAATACCGCATTTTCCTCAACTAATGCACCACACTTAGCACAAATTCTTTTGTTCTTGGCCGCATTAATTTCTTCGTTTATAGAATTGATTTTTTCGTTCTTTTCTGTGATTGAATTAACCAATTCTCTGGTTTGATTATCGACATTTTCATCATCTTTAATCAATTCATAATAAATTTCGCCTAGCTTTTCAAAATCCTTAGCTCTTTTTGCCTTTTCTGAAGCAACATCAAATTTTTGTTTTTGGGTTGTTACAACCTCATTGGTTTTTTTGCAAGCAACCTCAAAAAAATCCTTTGCTTTTTCAACAGCATTGTCTAAAAAATCCATAATAAAACCTCCGTTATTTTAGTTTATATAATTTTAAAATAAAACCCAATTAATTATATTTGCCATTGCCGATAAATTCTCTTATAAGCGAATTTGGGGGCACATAGCGACTATCTAACGAATCAAATTTTTCGATAGCATTTATTGTTCTTGAAAAATAATTATATAGCGGATTATCGGGTGAAATCTCATTTCTTAATTTTAAAAATTCATCCCTATAGACACAAGGCTCATAAATGTGCAATGTTTTTATCAAAACATCTGCGGTGTTTTTATGGCAATAAAGATATTTTCTTTCCCCTTCAATAACACCGTTCCAGAGCCTTAGTGTATCCTCCAAAGAAGCGCCTCTGAAAATCTTATCACGCAATGTTCTTCTGACAAGTCTTATTTGTCGGCTTGAGAGCAGCTGTTCGCCAAAGCTGTCGAGAATAGAACAGTTAACGCTAATATATGCTTTAAAAATATTCTTCTTCGGCACAAAATCTGTAATTAGCGGATTCATCGCATGAAGACCCTCTACAATGATAATACCCTTATTTGAAATATCAACTAGCTTATAATCGGGTATGCTCTTTTTAAGCGCGAAATCATAATGAGGCAATTTGGTTTTTCCCGTGCTTATTATCTCATTGAAACACTTTTTTATCAAATCAATGTTCAAAGCATTAACCGATTCAATATCCTTGCTGCCGTCCTCCAAAACGGGAATAAATTCATTTGAAAGATAAAAATCATCCAGTGATACAACCGTTGTTTTTTCACCGAGTTGTTCTAATTTTTCGCACAGAATATGCGCCGTTGTTGTTTTGCCAGAACCTGAAGGACCCGCTAAAGCCACAATTTTTATATCATCATCAAATGCAATTTTTTCAGCAACCGAATAAATCTCGTTTATATATTGTTCTTCGGCAAAAGCCACCAATTTTTCAGGCGTTTTAACCGCATTATTAATTTCTGTAACCGTAATCTGCATAAAAACTATTGATGCCATCCTTTCGTGAAATTATTTCGTTGAAACGCTCAATATATTCATATGGATATTTAAAATTAAAAATTCGTTCTATATAATTTCCGCCCGGCTCACGAAGCTTAGTAACCGCAGAAGCACCGCAGGCTAAAATCGAGTGGGTTTCATCCATAATATAAACATTATATAAGCATTCGTAACCCTTTTTAGAATAGCCAACATTTTCAAGGTTGCCAACCGTTTTACTTTGTCTATACATATAATACGGGACAATCCCGTTAGCGCTTAGCATATCGTGAGCGGTATCAACCATTAATGATGCCGTTTTGCCTATCTCGGTTTCGGGCAAATCTCCCTTTAAATTCATAAAAGAAGAGCGTTTTAAAGACAGCGAATGAACAGTTACGCTCTCGGGATTAAGCTTTAAAATTTCATCTAAGGTTAATTTAAAGCTTTCATAGGAATCACCGGGAAGTCCTGCAATTAAATCCATATTAATATTAGTAAAACCCATTTTTCTAGCCATATTAAAGGCATCGACGGTATCTCGGCTTGTGTGCTTTCTACCTATTATGCCGAGCACAGAATCGTTCATAGTTTGGGGGTTAATGCTAATTCTTGTGGCTCCGAAATCTTTAATAACTTGCAGTTTTTCTTCTGAAAAGGTATCAGGTCTGCCCGCTTCCACAGTGTATTCTCTCAAATGAGACAAATCAAAATTTTCTCGCACCGCTTGCATTATTTTCTTTATTTCATCTGCCGAAACGGCAGTTGGAGTTCCACCGCCAATATAAACCGTTTCAAGCCTTAAGCCGTTTTCCTTTGAGATTTTTGCAGTTAACTCAATTTCCTTACACAAAAGTTCAACATATTTTGGAATTAACTTTTTTGCTGATTCGACCGAGTGTGAAACAAAAGAGCAATATGAACACCTGCTTGGACAAAAAGGAATTGATATATAAAGACTGAAGGAATTTTTCTCTGATAAAGAGATAATCTTATGCTCGCCCTCAAAGGTTTCTTTGCAGAGCTTTAGCTTTTTATCAGTAACCTTTAATTTATTTTTAAAATAGTCCTCCGCTTCCCCATTGCCTAAAGAGCTTGAGAGCCTTGAAAAAAGCTTTGCAGGGCGAACTCCCGTTAATAATCCCCATTGAGGATAATAGCCCGTGAGTTCGGTAAAGCAGTTAAAAAGCGCGGTTGCAATTTTGAGCTCTGCCTCTTTTTCGATTTCACTAACAGCATCAATTATCTTTGAAAATTGGGTGGTTTTTCCATTAAGACAAACCTTTGCAGTTGCTTTATTTTCCTTAATTTCAGTAATAGCATAGTCATCAGAAAGAGAAATCTCATTAAAGAATTCTATCTTTTCAAAAGGCAAAAAAATTCTTATTAACTTTTCAAGTTCATATTTAAAATCGTGTCCAATCAAGCAAAGATTCATATGTTTTCCTTTATCTTATAAATGGGTTATAAAGTTTTTCGTGAGCGATGGTGGTTATAGGTCCATGGCCCGAATAAACGACCGTTTCATCGGGTAATGAAAACAATTTTTTTATAGAAGCATTTAACACGCCGAAATCGCCACCCGGGAAATCAGTTCTGCCAATAGATTCGCAAAACAAGGTGTCTCCCGCAAAAAGAACATCATCAATCAAATAGCAAGAGCCACCAATTGTATGACCTGGTGTGTGAATCACATTAATTTCGATATCGCCAACCTTTAAAATGCTTTTGTCTTTAAGTTCGATATCGGCATTAAAATTCTTTAAAGGTAAACCGAAAAGGTTTGATAAATTAACATTATTATCGTTCAAGCCTTCGGCATCAAGCTCGCCAATTGCAATTTTAGTGTTTGTTTTTTCACTTAAATCTTTTGCAAAACCAATATGGTCAAAATGGCAATGTGTTAAAAGAATTAGCCTTTCTTTTAAGTTGTTGACATTTAAAAACTCGGCTGCTTCTTGGCATTCAAATCCGGGGTCAATAACAATGGCGGCATTATCACTTGAAATTAAGTAACAATTAGTGCCGATTCCTCCCAAAACGATAGTTTTAATTTCCATTTTTTCTCCAAATTTCAGTGTCGTAAAGAATTGTAACAGGACCTTGGTTAACAAGGCTCACATTCATATCCGCACCGAATTCACCTTCATCAACCTTTTTAACACCTGCTTCGCGTAATTTTTCGCAGAAATATTTATATAACCTTTCTGCATTTACGGGCTCTAAAGCATTTATAAAAGAAGGTCTATTCCCTTTTTTAACATCCGCAAGTAAGGTGAACTGTGAAATGGCAAGAATTTCGCCATCAACATCTAAAATTGATAAATTCATTTTATCATTTTCGTCACAGAAAATTCTCAAATTTGAAATTTTCTTGGCCAAAATTTCAGCATCCGCCTCGGTATCGCCCTCGGCGGCACCAAGCAGCACCATATAACCTTTATTGCAACTACCGATAATTTTTCCATCAACCTCAACAGAAGCCGAGGAAACTCTTTGTATAACAGCTTTCATTATTGATTAATCCTTTCCACGCTATATGCGCCTTGAATCTTTTCAATGCGCATAATAATGCTTCTTAAATGCTCAACGCTTTCTGCGCTGATGGTAACCGTAACCATACAGTTGCCACCCTTAGCTTCACGCGCATTAATGCTATGAACAGGCACTCGCATATTATTGATGGCATTCATAACATCAATAACTATACCGTCGCGATCGATAAACATCGCTTGAATGGTTGTTGTAAACGATTCGGTTCTATTACCTGCCCAATGTGCAGAAATCCAACGCTCAGGCTCTTCTGATTCTGCAATATTCTTAGGAACATTGTTGCAGTCAATCTTATGAATCGAAACACCGTGCCCGCGTGTTATAAAGCCGATAATTTCATCTCCAGGAAGCGGTGCACAGCATTTTGAAAGCTTAATAAGACAGTTATCAATTCCCTCAACAATAACACCCTCGGAGGATTTGAAAGCCTTGCTTTCATTGATGGGCACAATTTCGGGTGCCTTAGCAGAAGAATGCTTTCGGTTAACATCCTCCTTAACTCTCGGAATAATTTTAGAAAGCAGAATTCCGCCATAACCGATTGCGGCATAGAATTCTTCACCATTTGCAAGCTTAAGCTTTTTAGCTAAATCTTCAATATAGCTTTCATATTCTTCATCATCAAACTCAATACCGTTTCTGCGAAGCTCTTTTTCAAAATCGGTTCTGCCCGCAACGATATTTTCGGCTCGCTTTTCCTTTTTAAACCAAGACCTGATTTTAGCCTTTGCTTGCGTTGTAACAGCAATATTAAGCCAATCGCGGCTTGGTCCGTGGCCTGCTTGGTTTGTGGTTAAAATTTCGATTACCTCACCTGTTTTAACCTCGTGGTTAATAGGCACAATTTTACCATCAACCTTAGCGCCAACCATTTTAACACCAACGGCTGAATGGATAGCAAAAGCAAAGTCAACAACGGTAGCACCAACAGGAAGATTTATTACATCGCCCTTGGGAGTTACGGCAAAAACATCCTCTTCAGCCAAATCAACCTTAATACTGCGCACAATATCAGTAACATCGGGCGCAGTATCCTGACTATCAAGAATCTGCCTAATCCAAGCAAGGCGGTCTTCCATTTTCTTATCGTTGTCGGTAATGCCCTCTTTATATTTCCAGTGCGCCGCAATACCGAATTCTGCAGTGTGGTGCATTTCGAAGGTTCTGATTTGAATTTCAAAGGGTATTCCCGCACGACTGATAACAGTTGTGTGAAGCGACTGATACATATTAGGCTTCGGTGTTGAAATATAGTCCTTAAACCTATTGGGAATAGGTCTGAACATATCGTGCATAATACCAAGGATATTGTAACAGTCTGCAACAGTGTCCGTTATGATTCTGATGGCATAAACATCGTAAATTTCATCAAAATCTTTTCCTTGAACATACATTTTTCTATAAATGCCGTGAACAGATTTAACTCTGCCTTGAAACTTAAGGTTAACCTCGGGCATTTCTTCCTTGAGTCTATCTGCAATTCTATTCTTAATTTCCTCAAGGATTTGTTCTCTATGTCTCTTGTGTAGCGTAAGAGATTTCTCAATTTCCTCATAAGCCACGGGGTCAAGGTGCTTGATAGATAAATCCTCAAGCTCTTCCTTTACGGGTCTAATACCGAGTCTATGTGCAATAGGGGCATAAATCTCCAAGGTTTCAACCGAAACATCGCGTTGCTTTTGGCTTGGCATAGCGTCAAGTGTTCTCATATTGTGAAGTCTATCGGCTAGTTTAATAATAATAACTCTGATATCCTGACCCATCGCAATAAGCATTTTTCTAAGGCTTTCTGCTTGTTGCTGTTCTTTGGTTGAAAAATTAAGTCTGCCGATTTTAGTAACACCGTCAACAATAAGTGCTACCTCTTCGCCAAATTTTTCTTTGATATCTTCGAGTGTAAAATCGGTATCCTCAACAACATCGTGAAGCAGTGCCGCCGCAATAGACTGCGAATCCATACCGAGAGATACAATTATTTTCGCAACATTAAATGGATGGATATAATAATCCTCATTAGATTTGCGCTTTTGACCTTCGTGAGCAATAACACAAATTTCGAATGCTTTTTTGATCATATCAAAATCGAAATTATTACCAACAGAAGTCATACATTCATATAATTCGTTGTAATCTCTTAAATGTTTATCCAACATTGTTATTGCTCCTTTCAGTTAAAAATTTAAATGTTGCGGAAGAATTAAGATTGGTTTTCGCAGCATTCCCAACTGCACAGTATGAAGAATTAGCGCTTTGGGTTATTAAATTAAGTTCTAATAAAACCTTTAATGCAATATATGTTTTTGCATAACCGATGCTTTTAATGAAAATGCTTTTTATTCTTTCTTCCAATATCGGTTTTTCGCAGATTTTCTTATAAATTATTCCAATATCCTCGCGCGTTGGCAAAATAATGCTTGTGCAAAAATCGCGGCCGGTTTCAAAGCGGTCAATCTGCTCAATATCATAAAATAAGCTTTCATCATCAATACCATTCATTCTAAGGGCTTTAATCTGCACCGAAAGCATATAATTATCGTTATAATAATTTGCTTCGGCACCTACGGCTAAATCGAGAATATCGCCCACCTCATAACAAAAATTATCAGTTGAGGTGCCAAACAGAACGCATTGGAAAGAATTGTTGCCTTTAGAAAACAAAAGTCTCAAATGCTTGTTGTTTGAAATGGGTGAAATTCTTTCGAGCTTTGCACCAAAAATTCCAAAAAGCGGAGTTTTATTGCCATAACCATAAGGCTCTAGCGATTGTAAAGCAAAGCACAAATCAAGTGAAAGTGCCGCAGGATTCAATTTGCAGTCAAGCTTTAAAACAGGTGGATTATATTCCTTTAAATATGCAAAGTCATTGATTCTGTTACGGAATTCATCAACATCATCAGTCTTTAAGGTTACACCTGCTGCCTGGTCATGACCGCCGAATTTAATCATTAAATCCTCACAGTGCGCCAAAGCTTCATAAAGTGAAAAGCCTTCAATGCTTCTGCCCGAGCCGGAAGCAATTTCGCCATCAGATGATACAAGAATTGTGGGTTTTCCGTATTTTTCGGCAATTCGGGACGCAACAATACCAACAACACCGTGATGCCAATCATTACCCATAACAACGATAACACGGTTAAAGCCATAGCCCTTTTCTTCAATTATTTTAACCGCCTCTTCGAAAATCTTTTTCTCAATTTGTTGGCGTGAGGCGTTATCTGCATCAATTTCATTTGCAATGCTGAGTGCCGTCATCATATTATCTGTGGTGAGCAATTCCACAGCGCGAGAAGCCTTTCCCATTCTTCCTGCCGCGTTTATTCTCGGTGCAATGCCAAATGCTATTTTTTGAGCATTAACTGAATCGCGAGCGATTCCCGCAACATTAAGAAGTGCAGAAATTCCAACAAGCGGTGAATTTTTAATTTTTTCCGCACCGAATTTCACAATGCTGCGATTTTCAAGCTCCAAAGGCATAATATCTGCAATGGTTGCTACAGTTAAAAGGTCAGCATATTCAGAAAATAGTTCCTCAGGCTCGCAGTTTTCCATAACACAAATAAGGCGGTAAGCAACAACCGTTCCGCAAACCGATTTATAAGATGATGGGCAATCATTTCTGTGGGGATCAACCACAGCGGCAGCATTGGGCAATTCATCTGAAGGCAAATGATGGTCGGTCACCACCAGAGTGATACCGAGTTTTTCAGCCAAAGCCGCTTCTTCGAATGATTTAATTCCGTTATCAACAGTAATAATCAGTTTAACGCCCTGATTATGAAGTTTATGAATTGCATCGGTATTCATACCGTAACCCTCTTGAAAACGGTCAGGTATGTAATAAATAACATCGGCACCTTTAGATTTTAAATATCGGTAAAGAAGCGATGTTGCACAAACACCGTCGCAGTCATAATCTCCGTAAACAGCAATTTTTTCGCCGTCTTCAATCACCGCATTTATAATTTCAGCGGCGCGAACTATATCAGCAGTTTCCAGGGGATTGGAAAAAATCAGTTCATCCGAAACAAATTCTTCCAAAGCGCAAGGGTCGGCATAGCCTCTCGAAGAGGCTATAAGAGCAACAATAGGGTCAATTTCACATTCGAAAGACAATGCTTTAGCAAGCTCCTTATCATATTCCGCAACCTGCCATTTTTTGAAACCCATATTATCACCCCTTTTTGAAAATATAATTAGCCATTTTATTAAAATATTTTACCACTTTTTTATAGACTTTTCAATATCTTTGAATAATAAATTATTCAAACAATAAAAAAACTCCGACAGTTTTAACCATCGGAGCATAAAAATTAAAGCTTTTCGATTGTTTCCATTAGGTAATCGCCAAGTTCTGAACAGGTTGCGCCATCGCTTCTGCCTGTTATTACATACTTAGGTTCAACCTCTGTGCATATATGAAGTGCTTTATCAAGTTTGTCGGCATATTCTGTGAAACCGATGTGGCGAAGCATCATTTCGCTTGCCTTGAACATACTTGTGGGGTTAGCATACATACCTCTGCCCTCTTCCATCATACGAGGTGCGGAGCCGTGAATTGCTTCAAACATTGAATAAACATCACCAAGGTTTGCGCTTCCCGCAGTACCAACACCGCCTTGTAACTGTGCGGCTTCATCGGTAATGATATCGCCGTAAAGATTAGGAAGAAGAATAACCTGAAACTTTGAGCGAACTCGTGGATTTACAAGGTTTGCGGTCATAATGTCGATATACCAGTCTTCTGCTTCAATTCCGGGATAATCTTTAGCAACCTCGTGACAGATTTCAGAGAACTTACCGTCTGTCTTTTTCATAATGTTTGCCTTTGTAACGATAGCAACATTGGTTTTTCCGTTATTTTTGGCATATTCGAAAGCCGCGCGGGCAATTCTCTTTGTACCCTCATTAGTTGTAACCTTAAAGTCAAAAGCAAGTGTATCGGGAATTTCAACACCGCGAGAGCCTAAAACATATTCGCCCTCGGTGTTTTCACGGAAGAATGTCCAGTCAATATTATCCTCAGGAACTGCAACAGGGCGAACATTTGCATAAAGGTCAAGTTCTCTTCTCATAGCAACGTTTGCGCTCTCGAGTGTACCACCCTTAAGGGTTGTTGTGGGGGCTTTGAGAATTACATTACAAGCCTTAATTTCTGCAAGAACATCATCAGGAATCGCCTTGTTATGAGCAATTCTGTTTTCAATGGTAAGCCCCTCAATAGTTCTGATTTCAACCTTACCCTCTGCAATTTCCTTTTTTAAAATAAACTCAAGAACTCTAACAGATTCTGCAGAAATAATCGGGCCGATACCGTCGCCACCGCAAACACCGATGATTATTTTATCGAGTTTTTTATAATCGGTATATGCTTTATCCTGTTCCATTTTACGCTGACGCGCAATCTGTTCTTCTAAAATTGAACGAAACTGTTCAACCGCTGCATTTACATAGTTTTCCATAATTATTCTCCTTTTTTGGTGTAACTTAAAAGACCGCCTGCTTTAAGAATCGCTTTTTGTCTTTCGGTGAAAGAAACTGCAAGTGAGAAACTCTCGCCTGTTGTTTCATTTTTTAAAGTAATTTCGCCCTTATCCATACCACTGAAAACATCTGAAAGTGTCAATTCATCGCCTTGATTCAGCTTATCATAATCATCGGGATTTTTAAAGGTTAACGGCATAATACCCGCATTTATAAGGTTTGCAACGTGGATACGCGCAAAACTCTTGGTGATAACGGCACGAACACCCAAATACATAGGAACAAGTGCTGCATGTTCACGGGAAGAACCTTGACCGTAGTTACTGCCGCCAACGATAATACTTTTGCCAAGTTCTTTTGCTCTTTCGGGGAATGTATCATCACAAACACCGAAGCAGAATTTTGAAAGGTGCGGAATGTTAGAACGATAAGGCAAAATTTTAGCACCCGCAGGCATAATATGGTCGGTTGTGATATTATCGCCAACCTTTAAACCGATTTTTGCAGTTAACGAATCGGTTTGCGGAATTTCTGTTGGAAAAGGTTTAATGTTGGGACCGCGAAGAACCTCTAAGCTCTCAGCCTCTTCGGGTGAAGCAGGCTCGATAACGGCGGTATCATCAATAAGGAATTTTTCGGGCATTTTAATTTCGGGCATTTCGCCTAAAAGTCTCGGGTCAGTTATATAACCCGTAAGTGCCGCCGCAACTGCAGTTTCGGGTGAAACAAGGTAAACCTGACCATCCGCAGTACCGCTTCTGCCTTCGAAGTTTCTGTTGAATGTTCTAAGTGATACACCCGCACTGTTCGGTGAGAAGCCCATACCGATACAAGGTCCGCAAGCACATTCAAGCAAGCGTGCACCCGATGCCAAAATATCGGTTAATGCACCACAATCAGCCAACATTTTAAGCACCTGCTTTGAGCCGGGTGAAATCGAAAGGCTAACAAGCGGGTCAATAACCTTTCCCTTAAGAAGCGCCGCAACCTTTAGCATATCGAGTAAAGAAGAGTTGGTACACGAGCCAATACAAACTTGATCAACCTTAGTTCCCTGCAAAGATGCAACTGTAACGATATTATCAGGACTATGGGGACAAGCAATGAGCGGCTCAAGCTCGGAAAGATTTATATCAATCACTTTATCATAAACTGCATCTGCATCACTTGATAACTCTATATAATCCTCGCCTCTGCCCTCTGCTTCCAAAAAAGCCTTTGTGATTTCATCAGACGGGAAAATAGATGTTGTGGCACCGAGCTCTGTTCCCATATTCGTAATCGTGGCTCTCTCTGGCACAGAAAGAGTTTTAATGCCCTCTCCACCCCATTCAATTATTGCACCCACGCCGCCTTTAACCGACAAAATGCGCAATATCTCAAGGCTTATGTCCTTTGCCGTTACAAAAGGATTAAGCTTGCCTGTTAGATTTACCTTGTACATTTTGGGCATTGTAATATAATAAGCGCCGCCACCCATTGCAACAGCAACGTCAAGACCGCCCGCACCCATTGCGAGCATACCGATACCGCCACCCGTTGGAGTATGGCTATCAGAACCGATAAGAGTTTTGCCGGGTTTGCCGAATCTTTCAAGATGCACCTGATGGCAAATGCCGTTACCCGGACGTGAGAAATAAATTCCGTGTTTTTTGCACACAGACTGAATATATCTGTGGTCGTCGGCATTTTCAAAGCCAGACTGCAAGGTATTATGGTCAATATAAGCCACACTGCGCTCGGTTTTAACACGGTCAAGTCCCATCGTTTCAAACTCAAGATAAGCCATTGTACCGGTTGCATCCTGAGTTAAGGTTTGGTCGATTTTAAGTGCAACCTCTGAACCCACGGTCATATCACCGCTAATCAAGTGTGATTTAATAATTTTTTGTGCAATAGTTAAACCCATTATAATTATCCTTTCTTGATATGATTAAAAGCATTTTCAACATGTTCTTTTGCATATTTTGCAGCGAGTTCAGAATCGCCTAAAGCCACCGCATCATAAATTTTTCTGTGCTCTTCAACCGATGCAGTTGCACGGCTATTGCTCTGCATAGATGCTTTTCTGTATTTTTGAGTTTTTTTGTGAAGCGGCAATAATGTATCGTAAAAAACTATACTTCCGCTCAATTCATACATTTTATTATGGAATTTGTTATCCATTTTTTTGATATGGTCGGCATCTTGTTTAGCAAGATAAAATTCTTGCAATTCCAAGATTTCTTTGAGTTCGGCTAACTGTTCATCAGTTCTGTTTTCTGCCGCCATTGAAGCCACCAAACATTCAATCTGTTCGCGAATTAAATAAATATCTTCCAAATCTTTTTCTGTAACACCAATAACAACAGAACCTTTACCCGAATCTTCAATTAAATGTTCTTGCTCAAGACGTCTTAGCGCTTCTCTTATAGGTGTTCGGCTAACACCAAGTTCGGCACTTAGTTTGCTTTCGGTTAAAATTTCACCGCGGTTATATTTACCGCTTAAAATATCGGTTTCTAAGTGTTCAAAAACCTGGTCAGCAAGGGAAACCGTTTTATGTTCAATCATAATTTCTTCCTCACATCTTTAAAATTTTCCGTTTGAAAGTTCGTGAATTTTACTTTCAAGTTCATCATTGGAAAGCGGAGTTTGTCTTCCGTCCTCATATTCCTTGTCAACCCACTCTTTAATAGCAATAACAAGCGGGTCTTTTTTATCAAGTATATTTTCTTTGGAAAGTTTATAGTTATTGTTAATCCAATAAGCAATACCGGCAAGACCGCTTGTTTTACTGATAGTTACCGAAGCAGGTCGATTAAGTAGTTTTTCGGTATTGAATATATTATAAATTTCCTCGTCTTTCAAAAGTCCGTCTGCGTGAATTCCCGCCCTTGTTACGTTAAAGTTTCTGCCCACAAAGGGTGTCATTGGCGGAATTTTATAACCCATTTCATTTTTGAAATATTCGGCAATTTCGGTAATAGCGGTTGTATCCATTCCGTCAAGTGAGCCTCTCAGCGATGCATATTCCATAATCATAGCCTCTAGCGGCACATTGCCGGTTCTTTCTCCAATTCCAAGTAACGAGCAGTTAACGGCGCAAGCACCATAAAGCCACGCGGTTGAAGCGTTTGCAACAGCCTTATAAAAATCATTGTGGCCGTGCCATTCGAGCATTTCCGAAGGTACATCAGAATAATGCTGTAAACCGTAAATAATACCGGGAACACTACGGGGCAGCGCCACCTCGCTGTAAGGCACACCGTAACCCATTGTGTCACAAGCACGAATTCTAACGGGGATTCCCGCATCTTTAGACATTTTCATAAGTTCATTAACAAAAGGAACAACAAAACCGTAAAAATCGGCTCTTGTTATATCTTCAAGATGACACCTCGGCATAACGCCCGATTCAAATGCTTCGGCAACGGCTTTTAAATATGTATCCATCGCTTGTCTTCTTGACATTTTAAGTTTTTTGAATATGTGATAATCACTGCAGGAAACCAAAATACCCGTTTCTCTGACACCTAAATCTTTAACAAGTTTAAAGTCTTCCTTACTTGCTCTAATCCAGGTTGTGATTTCGGGGAATTTAAGGCCCAAAGCCTGACACTGTTCCAATGCCTCTCTGTCTTTTTTGCTATAAACAAAAAATTCAGTTTGACGGATTATTCCGAACGGACCGCCGAGTTTTGACATAAGTTTATATAGGTCAACTATCTGCTTTACGGTATACGGCTCAACCGATTGCTGACCGTCTCTTAAAGAAGTGTCAGTAATCCAGATATCCTGCGGCATATTCATCGGCACTCTTCTGTGGTTGAATGCCACCTTCGGAACATCTTCATAATTATAAAGGTCTCTGTATAAATTAGGGTCTTCAACATCTTGCAAAGAATATCTATACATAGACTGTTCGAGCAAATTAGTTTTATTAGATAATTCTAACATTTTTATCACCTCACGTATAACTGTATACAATTATACACAAGTGCAAGTATTCTGTCAATATCATTCCCCTACTTTTTTAAACATTTTAGCAAAAAAATAAAGCAGAACAAACAATAAAGTCTGTTCTGCTTAAAAATTTAAATGAATTTATGCTTTAAGTTTACGCTCGAAACTTAAAACACGCACAATTACGGGGCTTAAAACAACATTAAAAATCAATTCGAATATGAAGTTGCCACCAACAAGGCCTAAAATCATATATGCAAAAGTATTTTCATATTTTACGCTAGAAGTTATTGCCCATAGATTGATTGTATCCAAAAAGAAAATGCTGCAACCAAGTAAAAATACACCCGTGTTCACAATAGGACAAACTATAGCAGCTGCTATAATAGCAAGATATTGGTTAAACTTAGCCAAAAACTTATAAACCAATCCTGCAATAAGTCCGCAAGCGAGTCCTTTCAAAAGAACCGTAGTCACTGTTCCGGGAACACTTATTGCTAAAAATACTGCGGCATCGCCACTTAACAGTACGGCTATTCCAAATGCAAAACCAAGCCATGCACCAATAGCAACACCACATGTGGCGGCGCCCAAAACGATTGGTATTAACACAAGCGAAACGGAAAATGTACCAAATCGAATAAACGACCCCATCAACTGCAAAATTACAACGAGTGCTGTAAATATTGCACCCAAAACCAATTTTTGCGTGTTTGTTCTTCTTTCATTTGTCATAAAAATTACCTCCGATACTGTCCATATGGTACAGTTCATAATAATATGTAAAACGCCGTTTGGCGTAATTACCTAATTGTTTTTATCGTAAATCGCACGAAGACCGTCAAGCAAGAGGTTTTCGTTATAAATAATAGTTGATTTACAATATTTGATAATCTCTTTTGAAAGACCGCCTGTTGCAACAACGGTGGGCTTTTCGCCAAGATTTTCTTCGATGCGTTCAAGCAACCCATCAATCATAGCAGCAGTTCCAAAAACAAGACCCGACTGCATACATTCAATAGTGTTAGTTCCAATAACAGATTTAGGTGCTTCAATCGGAATCGAGGTTAACTGCGCGGTATTTTCAGTCAGAGCCTTCAAAGTGAGTCTAACTCCCGAAGCAATCGCGCCGCCCAAGAATGTGCCGTTTTTATCAAGCACACTAATGGTTGATGCGGTACCCATATCAATAACAACACAAGGCATCTGATATGCTTCGATAGCACCCACTGCCCCCGCCACCAAATCGGCACCAAGCTGTGCGGGATTATCAATTTTTATATTAAGACCGGTTTTAACACCGGGACCTAACATCAAAGGCACAATATGGCAAAGCTTGGCAACTGCATCGCTAATACTCTTCCCAACGGACGGCACAACGGAAGAGATGATTGCATCCTCAATTTCTTCTGAAGATATACCGTATAAAGAAAAAATACTTTGCATTTCAATTGCATATTGGTCAGATGTTTTTTTCTGCTCAGTAGCAAGCCTTGCGGTGAATTTTAAAATGCTTGAATCATAAGCACCGAGAGTTATATTAGTATTTCCTATGTCAATTGTAAGTAGCACGAAAATACCCCCAAATTATTTCTTTATAGTATTATATAATTATATATAGTAAAAATCAAGAATTTTATTGACAATTTGGGATTTTGTTGTTATAATACAGTGTGCTAAACGGAAAAATATGTATTTTCGTTAGCTCCTTGCTTCGACAAAGTGCGAAGCCAATAGTCCAAAGGGAGGTGCAAAGAAATGACCAATAAGTATGAGGCTGGTGTTATTTTTTCTGTTGCAGGTGGCGAAGAAGCAACTGCTGCTTTAAAAGAAAAAATCAACGACCTTATCGCTAAAAACGGTACAATCGAAAGTGTTGACGATTGGGGCAAGCGTCGTCTTGCTTATCTCATCAACGACGAGGCTGAGGGTTACTATGTTTTCTACAATTTTGAAAGCAACCCCGATTTCCCCGCTGAGCTTGAGCGTATCGTAAAAATTACCGACGGTGTTTTACGCGTTATGGTAATTAAAAAGTAATGGAGGTTTAAAAATGTTTAACTTAGTTGTTTTAACCGGCAGACTTACTGCTGACCCTGAGCTTAAAACCACTGCTAACGGACTTTCGGTCACAACTTTCTCCATTGCCGTTGACCGCCGTTATCGTTCCGGTGAAGAACGTCAGACCGATTTTATCAATATCGTCGCATGGCGTCAAACCGCAGAGTTTATAACTAAATACTTCAAAAAAGGCAGTCTTATCGGTATTGAGGGTGCTATTCAAACCCGTAGATATCAAGATAAGAACGGTAATAACCGCACCGCTTTTGAAGTTATTGCAAATAACGTTCAGTTTGTTGAATCTAAGAGAGATAACACAATGGGTGGCGATGCTGCTCCTGCTACTTTCTCTAATGCTGACGTTAACGATTTCGCTGATTTAGGCGATGTAACTGACGACGATTTGCCGTTTTAATTTAAAATTCAATTAAGGAGGGCTTTTAAATGGAAAACGAAAGAAACGATAGACCGATGCACAAGAAACCCCGCAAGAAGGTTTGCCATTTCTGCGTTGATCGTGTTGAAAGCATTGATTATAAGGATGTAGCTCGTCTTCGCAAATATATTTCAGAGCGTGCGAAGATTCTTCCCCGCCGTGCAACCGGCACCTGCGCTGCTCACCAGCGCGAGTTGACAACCGCTATTAAGCGTGCTCGTCAAATGGCTTTACTTCCTTATGTAAACGATTAATAAAAATTAAACTGCTTTGCAAAATGCAAGGCAGTTTTTTTATTTTAAAAATTTTGAATAAATATTTTTTTATTGAACACAATATTAACACAAAAAGGAGTTGAAATTATGTTCGATAAAATTTGTTTGATTCTTATTATAATCGGTGCGCTCAACTGGGGTCTTGTTGGTCTCTTTGAGTTCGACTTGGTTGCTTGGGCATTTGGTGGACCGACAGCGCTTATCAGCCGAATTGTTTACACCGTTATAGCATTGGCGGGAATCTGGTGCATTTCACTTTTATTCCGCAACAGAACCGAGGCCGGAGATTAAAAAAAGGAGCGAGTAATCGCTCCTTTTTTTATACATATTTTAATTTATGCAGCCTTCTTTGTGAAAACTTTGATTCCAAACAATGTTAAAATAGTTAATACAACACCAATTGGTAATACGATAACCCAATTTGAAACAAAGCCTGAAATGATGTAGCACACAAATGAAATACCTGCAACGGTTAATGAATAAGGCATCTGGGTTGAAACGTGGTTAATATGGTCGCACTGTGCACCTGCAGATGACATAATTGTTGTATCCGAAATCGGTGAGCAGTGGTCGCCGCAAACGGAACCCGCAAGGCAAGCAGACATACCAATAATACCGAGTGTGCTGCCAACAGGGAAAATTGCAAGAACAATAGGAATTAAGATACCGAAGGTTCCCCAAGATGTACCTGTTGCGAAAGATATACCACAAGCAACCAAGAAGATAATTGCGGGTAAGAAATTGCTTAAGCCTTCAGCGCCGGAAAGAGCGAGCTTTACAAATGTGTCAGACTCTAAAAGACCGGTCATATTCTTAAGAGCTGTTGCAAGTGTTAAAATAAGAATTGCAGGCACCATTGCCTTAAAGCCCTTAGGAATACAAGCCATTGCCTGTTTAAAGGTTACAAGTCTTCTTGCAATGAAATAAATCATAACGAAAATCAATGTAATAAGTCCGCCCCAAGGAAGACCAACTGTGGCATCAGTATTACCGAATGCTTCAGCAAATCCAAGACCGCCTGACTGACCTATGTAATAAAGTGCATAAACACATACGCCAATAAGTACTACAATTGGGAGAATGAGGTCGATAACTTTTGCATGTGATTTATCAAGAATTTCTTCCTCATCATATTCAACCTCATCTTCATCCTTAACCTCGCCGCCGAATGTGAAAAGGTCGCCCTTTAAAGCATTTGCTTCGTGTAAACGCATCGGGCCGTAATCAAACTTCATAAGAGTGATTGCGATGATAAATACGAATGTTAAAAGTGAATAGAAGTTAAAAGGAATTGCCTTAATAAAGAGTGAAAGACCATCCTGACCTTCAGGAACATACTCAGAAACTGCAGCAGCCCAAGAAGAAATCGGAGCAATCATACATATCGGAGCGGCGGTAGCATCAATAAGATAAGAAAGCTTTGCGCGTGAGATTTTAGCCTCGTCAGTTACAGGACGCATTACAGCACCAACTGTAAGGCAGTTGAAATAGTCGTCAATGAAAATAAGCACACCAAATGCAAATGTTGCAAGCGAAGCACCAATTCTTCCCTTAACATGCTTTGCAGCCCATCTACCAAACGCCTGTGAACCGCCCGCATTATTGAGTAATGCAACAATAACGCCAAGAACCACAAGGAAAATAAAGATACCTGCTGTTCCTGAAACAGAAGCGATTAAACCATCGTTTGTGATACTGTCAACAGTTTTAAGAGGACTAAATCCATTAGCAAGCAAGCCACCCACTAAAACGCCCACAAACAGTGAAGAATAAACCTCTTTTGTGATAAGTGCTAAACCGATAGCAACTACAGGGGGAAATAATGACCATAGCGTTCCAACGGGGTCGGTAATTTTACCTGTGAATGCACAAAGCACACCGAATCCGATAACGAATGCTAAAATCAAAATTTTTGAGATAACGTTTTTCGTCTTCATTTTTTTCTCTCCTTTAAAATAATAAAAACCGCGATGCACAGCACCACGGTTAAACTTGAAGTTTAGATAGCGCTCCACATCTGTGACAGTCGGTTACATATTCTGTAACAAACCAACAACGGCTATGAACAGCTTCCCCGTTGTTTCGGCGATATCCCCTTTTGTGCACCCGAGCCTGTCCGCCAAAAAGAGCACTACTAATGAATAACGCACCTCTATCGGTATTTATACGAAAATAATATCATATTTTGCGATAAATGTCAACACATTAAAGCGTTAAAACACTAAATATTGTTATAAAACCTGAAAATATTTTCTGCAACATCTTTATTAATGGTTTTTACGGTGCATAATTCTTCAACAGTTGCATTTTTAATTTTTTTAATGCTTCCAAAATGCTTTAGCAGCACCTCTGCCCTACTTTTTCCAACACCCTTAATATTCAACAGTTCAGATTTTAAAGTGTTTTTAGAATGCAAGGATTTATGATAACCAATTGCAAAACGGTGCACTTCATTTTGAATATTTGTGATAAGTGTGAAGCATTTACGGTTTGATTTAATTGAAATATCACCGCCCGTTGTAGCAATTGCTCTAGTTCTGTGCTTAGAATCCTTAACCATACCAAAAATCGGAACATTGATATTATATTTTTGAAAAATCGGCAAAACGGCATTGATTTGACCCACGGCGCCATCAAGCAAAATCAAATCAGGCAGAATTTTAAAGGCTTCATCCTCCCCTTTTTCATACTCATTAAACCGTCTGTCCAAAACCTCGGCCATTGAACGATAATCATCCTGACCAACAAAGCCTTTAATTTTAAATTTGCGATAGAACTGCTTAAGGGGTCTAGCATCCTTAAAAACAATCATACCCGCGACGTTATCACTGCCCGCCGTGTTGGAAATATCGTAAGATTCTATATATCTCGGCACGGTTTCAAGCCCCAAAAGCTGCGCCAATTCATTCAAAGCGCCCATTTCTCTGCCCGTTCTTTCGGTAACCTCCGAAAGATTTTCTGCAGCATTGCTCTGGCACATTCTAAGAATTTTAAGCTGCTCTCCCCTTTGCGGATTTAAAAACTGCACATTATGACCCGATTTTTCACTGAGCCATCTCTCAGTTAAGCAAAAATCATCGTTGCAGTCAATTAAAATGCGCGGTGGAATATCATTTGCGTTAGAATAATAAACGCTCAAAAACTCATTATAAATCGATGATTTATCAACAAAACCGTCAATTATAAAATTCTTTTTATCAACTAAACGATAATTGCGGAAGATTAAAACTGCAACGCAGGCCTTTTCGCCAATTAAAACCGAAGAAAAAACATCCTGCGATTTATAAGAAATGCTAACAACCTTTTGATGCTCTTTAATTTTGTTTATTGCATTAATTCTGTCGCGAAGTCTCGCTGCAGTTTCAAACTGCAGATTTTCTGCCGCGGCATTCATTTTTTCGGTTAAGAATTCAATCGAATTTTTACCGTTTTCGCCGAATTTGATAAAATCCTTTGCCGATTCTATTGTCTCGAGATAATCCTCTAGGGATATATTACCCTTACAAGGCGCATCACAAAGCCCTATGTGGTAATTCAAACAAGGTTTTGAGGGGTTATCAAAGCTGCGGTTACAATTCGGCAACTTGAAAATCTTTCTTGCTTCGTCAACCGTTTCCTTAACAACAAAGCCCGAATTATATGGGCCTATATAATCATCCTTTTCCGAAACAATTTTTGCCGATTCAATTTTCGGCCATTTGTCATTCGTTATTTTAATGTATGAATAGCCCTTATCATCCTTAAGCAAAATGTTATATTTCGGTTGATGCTGTTTAATGAGTGAATTTTCTAAAATTAGCGCTTCGAACTCACTATCGCAAACAATATATTCGAAATTTTCCACATTTGAAACCATGTGCTTAACCTTTTCGGTGTGCTGATTTCCGCTTCCAAAATATTGCGTTACCCTATTTTTCAAAGCCTTTGCCTTGCCGATGTAAATAATATCTCCGGCGGAATTTTTCATAATATAAACACCAGGATCTAACGGCAATTTATTTGCCTTTTGTTTTAAAGCACTTAATTTTGCAGAATCGGCATAAATATTCAAAAAATCACCACCTAAACCTAAAGTTAAAAAAAATTATATTTCCAACCGCTGCTGTAAATTTAAACAGTCATCAAAATTGCTATTAATATTGATAACCTTTCTTCCCTTTTTAAGAGCATAATCAATCGTGTTTTTAGTTCCACCCGACTTACCATCAAACCAAGTTAAAACAAAATCGCAATTATCAACCATATATTTATTTCTCACTTGATAAGAGCCTTTAAAATAGTTATCAGATAGAATAATTTGTTCATCGCAGTCGGCAATAATGCCTTTATATTTATTCTTCCAAAATTCCGAGAATGTATCGGCTTGTTCCTTAAAAGGTAGCACGCAAACGAGCTTAATCTCTGATTTATAAAGCTTTCTGACAAGCAAAACAGTTTCCGCAGCAATAATATCAAAGCCCATTGCCATACCCGTGTAAAAGGTATTACAGCCAATATCCACCGTTTCAAGAATTTTTGCAATCAGCAGGTTCTCGAATTCGGTATATTCTTTGTTCGCTTTATAAACATCAAACGGTAATTTTGATGGTCTATAGCCCGTGAAACAACATTTTAAATTATCATCCATTGAAAAAATCCCTTGTGTAATTTCTGTAATTTTCTAAATTTTTCTGCGCAGTTTTGAAAATTTCTTCACTTTCTTTTTCAGACACGGTTTTCATTCTTTTCAAAACAGGATAACCCCATATATTAAAGTATTTCGGTGTAAACCACGTGTGATAAGGTGTATCACCAAATAACCCCGCAATCAAGCAAACAGCCGCCTTTTTAGGCTTCATAAAAATAATTTTCATTGGGTTTTTAATGATTGCAAAAATTAGTTTTGGATAGTGCGCAGTTATATTCGTAAATGTAATACCGGGGTGAGCTATCGAAAGTTTTACTTGCGATTCAGTTTTAAAGAGTTCAAAAAGCGCAAATGTTAAATATCTTTTCGCATTACCATAAGCCTTACTAGCCGCCTTAACGCCCTTGAAATCAGAGTTTTGCGGATTAGATTTCGAATAATTATGCGCAATACTTGAAACTGCAATAACTCTGCCCTTATTTTCTCTCAAATTCGGTAAAAGCTCGTTAATCATATAATAGGGCGCTAGAAAGTTTATTGTATAAACATTATCAAACCCGCTTTTACAAATTTTTCTTTCTATGCTATAAGCACCGGCATTGTGAAAGAAAACATCAATTTTCATCTTTTTGAGCTGCTCGGTAGCATTATAAACAGACTCTTCATCCTGAAGGTCGCAAACAATAATATTGATTTTTGAATCACTGCTGATTTCATTCAGTAATTCCTTTTGCTTTAAGCTTCTTTCAAGGCTTCGGTTAATTAAAATTAAATCCGCTCCGTGTTCTACTAAAATTTTACATATTTCAAACCCAAGTCCACCGGTTGAACCTGTAATTGCCACGGTTTTACCGCCTAAATCACAGCAGTTATTTGAAAGCCATTTTTTAATATTCAAAATGCTTATTTCCTTTATCACATTATTAAATTAATTATATAAAATAGGTAAACTTTTGTCAACGAGATAAAATATTACAGTATTTTAACTATCAATTTGTTACGATAAGTAGTACAATTAAATTAAGGAGTGATATTATGAAAAGAATTATTTCATTATTTTTGTCCGTTTTTTTGGTTTTAACATTTTCTGCTTGTAACGACAAAAATGTTTCATCTCAAAACAATGAATCTCCATTCATAGAATCATCAATGACGGATAATTCATCGCTTTCAGCTAACAACCAAACTGAAGAAACACCAAACAATACTTCTGTCAATCAAAACTCCTTTATACCTCAAAGTAATATCGATACTTCAAAAGAAAATTCAGATGATAAATTAGAGGTTTCCGATAAAAATGATGACTATTTAGAAAATAAACAAGAGAACGTTGATTTAAGGCCTGAAAAAATCACTAAAACATTTGATTACCAAGACAACTTCCGCATACCAGATAAGATTGTTACCGGTAATTTCAAAGACCCTGATTGCAATAACACTATTCCCTACACTTTATATTTCCCTGCAGATTACAGCCCTTCAAAAAAATATCCTGTTTTGTTTTACCTTCACGGTGCCGGTTCACGCGGAAGCGATAATGCGAAACACTTGACTCAGGCTTCAACCCTTTTTGAAGTAAACGGAGATTTAATATCACAAGCATTTGTGATTTGTCCGCAATGTCCTGAAAACGGTTGGTGGTACCTTGATAAAAATTATTACGGTGATAATAACGGATATTTGAGTACTGCAGTTAAATTATTGCAAAATGTTTTAGATACTTATCCTACTGACCGTAATAGAGTTTATGTAACAGGTTTATCAATGGGTGGTTTTGGAACTTGGGAAGCATTATCAAGATACAGCAATTTATTTGCTGCCGGAATCCCCGCTTGTGGTTGGGGCGATAGTTCGATGGCTAACATATTAAAAGAAATACCCATTTGGATTTTCCACGGTACCGCCGACACAACTGTATCTTTTCAGAGTTCGCAAAGTATGTTTGATGCAATTAAAAACGCCGGTGGCAATAAAATACATTTCACAAAACTTCAAAACGTTGGACACGATGCGTGGTTTTATGCTTTTAGAGACCGTAAAGCTATTAGTTGGTTATTTTCTCAAAATAAAATTAAAAACCCAGCTGGTAACTATGAATATATTTCTTATCTTGAAGTTCGCGACCCGGACGGCAATATTATTATAAACGAAAACGACTTCATTAAAAACAGAGTTGGATTTTTAAAGGACTCAAACATGAAATTCACTATTATCCTTTCCGAAAACGGAACAACAAAATTAAGCAAAGCTTATTTAAAATATTATGGTAAAGAATTTAAAGTTCTAAGTGGCGGAAAGGAAATTTATTACTTTACCGTTACGGATAAATTGAATGATGATAAATTCGTAATCGACAGTTATTTTAAATTTGCCAACTATGCAGGCATTAATAGAATTTTAAACAATTATAAAAATTATCAAAAATCATAAATACAAAAAGCACACCAATTTTGGTGTGCTTTTGTTGGTGCGGATAACAGGACTTGAACCTGCACCGAGTTGTCCCTACCAGAACCTGAATCCAGCGTGTTTAATACTAAAATATTATAGCATAAAAAAGGTGTTCATAACGAAATGTTATAAACACCTTTTAAAATTATTTCTCGTGGTCTCGAATCTTACCGAGTGCACCGCCCGGGTGACGTCTTACATACTGCTCGGGAGTGATTTTTACATAATCCTGCAACTCAACCGAAAGACACTGCAAAACAAAAATCTCTGCAAGAATAGATGCTCTCGGTGCGCGGTTTAGCACGCCGCCTTCTTGGTCCACACCCGCAAAAAGACAAACTTCACCAAACTCACCAAGCCAGGATTCAGGTTTTCCTGTAACCGAAATTACCTTGCAACCGTTATTCTTAATTGCGGTTGCGGTGGCTTTTAGTTCGGTGGTTTCACCACTGTTTGAAATACAGATAACAACATCACCTTCACAAAGTTGACCGCAAGAGCCGTGAACTGCTTCGGTGCCGTGGAGATAATATGTGGGGGTTCCTGTTGAAGAGAAAAGCGATGCAATATAGGTTGAAACGTGTGAGGGTTTGCCAATACCTGTTATGTGCAAACGGTTGCCGTTTTCCCTAGCCTCATTAATTATAGCCGCTGCTTTTTTAATTGCCGCGGTATCAATTTTATCGGCAAATTTCAAAAACTCTTCTTTGCTGATATTAATAAAACTTTCAAGTGCGTTCATTTTTTGTCTCCTTAATTATATGAGTTCTTTAACTGCTGCAACAATATGCTCGGTATCATATCCCATTGCATTTCTAAGGTCGTTAAATGAACCAAAACCGGGGTACATATCAGGAATACCGAGTTTTTTGAATTTGCATTCGATTCCTGATTCTGCAACAACGTTTGCAACAATAGAACCCATACCGCAAGCAACATAATGGTCTTCAACTGTAACAATTTTTCCGATATTTTTAGCGGTTTTAAGAATTAAATCCTTATCAATCGGCTTAATTGTGTGCATATCAATAACGGTAACGTTAATACCCTGTTTTTCAAGTTCTTTTGCTGCCTGGTTAGCGTAAGCCACCATAACGCCGCAAGCGATAATTGCGCAATCTTCACCCTCGCGAATGGTGATACCCTTACCAACTTCGAACTTATAATCCTCTTTATAAACGGCAGATTCGTTTTTGCCGTTTGCCATTCTGATATAAACGGGACCGTCGATTTCAGCGGCAGCGTAAAAAGCCTTAACTGTTTGGTCGGGGTCGCCTGGGCAGATAAGAGTCATATTGGGAATACTGCTTATAAGTGACATATCTTCCATTGCATAGTGGGTTGAACCCAACACACCAAGTGAAACACCTGTGTTACAGGCAATAATCTTTACGTTGTGATTCTGATAGCATACGTTTGTGCGGATAGCTTCAAACGAGCGCATACTAAGGAATGCCGACATACCGTATACATAAGGGAGATAACCCTCAAGCGCTAAGCCTGATGCAATATCAATTGCGGCAGTTTCTGCAATACCAACGTTAAAGTGGCGGTCGCAACCGCTATTCATAAATTTCGGAAAAGCAGCACGTGTCATATCAGGAGAAACAAGACAGAACTTTTCATTTTTCTTTGAATATTCAAGAATAACTTCATCCATTATAGGACGGGCGCTGCGAATATTTTCGCCTAAATCATAAGTTTTAATCATTTTAAATTTCCCCCTTAATTATAACTGTTTTCCAAAGCCTTTAATGCGGCTTCTAACTGTTCAGATGTGCTAAAGAAACCGTTATGCCATTGAGCATTGTTTTCAATGAAATCAATACCTTTACCCTTAACAGTGTTTCCGATAATAACGGTTGGGACATCTGAATTTTCGGGCGGAAGATTATCTAAAGCGTTAACAATTTCTTCCATATTGTGACCGTCAATAACAACCACATTCCAACCAAAAGCTTTCCATTTATCTGCAAACGGTTCCATTTTCATTCCGTTAGGTGAATCTTCTGTTGCGGCACAAAGACCGAACTTGTTTCTGTCAACAAAGGCAACGAGATTTCCGAGTTTGAAGTTTGCAGCCGACATTGCTGCTTCCCAAACAGAGCCCTCTGCACACTCAGCGTCACCGAGCATAACAAATACATAGTGGTCTTCCTTTTTCATTTTACCTGCCAATGCCATACCTGTGCCGAGAGCAAGTCCGTGGCCGAGAGAGCCAGAAGACATTTCAAGCGCGGGGTTTTGCACTTTGCAAGGGTGAGCGCCGTAACGGCTGCCGAATTTACCGTAGGTTTCGTAAATTTCATCAAGGTCATCGTAACCCGCCATAGCCATAGCAACATAAAGACAACCTGCACCGTGACCTTTACTGAGCAAGAATCTGTCTCTGCCGGGCCACTTAACATTTTTGGGGTCTTTGCGCATTTTATACATATAAATAGCGGTCATCATATCAGCCATTGATAAGTCACCGCCGATATGAATGTCAACCTTACCTGCAAGTTTAACAATCATCTTGCGCATTTCAAATGCTTGTTCCTTTAACTGAGCAACAATTTCTGATTTCATAATTTTCTTCCTTTCTTATCACTTAATTCACACCATCGAAGGCAATTTCGGGAACAAATTTACAGAATTCTTTGAATGCTTCTGTAAAAGAGCCCTCAATTTCAGCCATGTGGTGAATATAAGGTCCTTCAATCAATTTTCTTTCCCATTTTGCAAAATCATCTAATTTTGCCCAGAGATATGTACCTGTGGTATAAGGTCCGTCGGTAGTATCAAACTCGCCAACAAATAATTTATAGTTTCCATTATCCTGGTCTAAACGGGAAACGGTGTAGTGACCGTCTTTAACGGTAAACCACTGCTTTTGGTCAAGACTCTTTGCAACGCAACCCTCTTTTTTAAGCGAATAAGCAAAAGGACCGCAGTGCCAAATAAGTTCTGCGTTTCTATCGTGCAAACCGCGAACTGTAAACTCGCCGAAGAAAGGTGGATTTTTGCCGAGTGTAGCACAAGAAAGAAGCGCCATTGTGAGAACACCGTACATATCGCTCTCGCAAGAAATGATATAGCCCATATCGGCAAGAATTGAATACGCGATACAAGGCATAACACCGATTCCGCCGAAGCTTTCCATCAAAGCAGACCAACACTCTGCGCAGATTACATCAAATTTATATTCTTCGAACATCCATTTGTAAACCAAAACCAAACCATATTCTTTTTTGGCTTTTTCCATGGTCATATCGGGTGAAATGTAGCGGTCAAGAATAAGCTGTGCGCCATCGTTTAGTTCCTTAGAATCTTCTGCCATTATTTCATCAAACTTCTTGCGCATAACAACATTGTTAACGGGAACAATGCGAATTCCGAATTTTTGCAAGAGTTCGCTATCGTTAAACATTACAGAGGTAAACGGCTTCGGGCGAAGTCCCATTTGTCCCACGCGCATACCTTTGAAGTATTTAACCATACAAGCAACCGCAATAAAGTTTTTGAGTCCTTTTGTGAAAGGTTCTTCATCAACTGCGCAGGTTTCGATGTAAGAAAAAGGAATGTTTCTGCGTTGCAAGAAACGGCTAACCGCGAAAAGACCGCATTGGCTATCGGTCCAACGGGCACCGTCGGGCTCAAATTCATCATCAATGGGTGCCCAGATAAGAACAGGTTTGCCCACCTTTTCAGCCAAAAGACCAACAGTTTCTTCAGGACCGAAGTTTGCGTTGATGATAACTATTGCATCAACCTTTTCTTCACGGAATTTTTCTGCAACTGCATCGGTATCGAACTCATTAAAGAGAATAGCGTGGTCGTTAAGCCATTCAAGGTCGATAAACTCAACATTCTCACTCGAAAAATGCTCTTTAATGTATTTAACATTCTTTCTGCCGCGTTCGCTTGCCTTTTCCCAATTGAAAATACCTTTTCTTGGGTCAACATCTCGTCTTACGGGGACAAGACCGATTTTAACTTTGTAGTTTAACATAAAGCTTCACCTTTCCTATTTTTCAACAGAGAATCTATACTCTGTTTTGGTTTTAAATATTTCACCTTTCTTTAAAATGCAAGAGGGGAAATTTTCATGATTAATGCTATCGGGGAAAAACTGAGTTTCCAAGCAAAAAGCCTCGTGTGTAACATAAGGAACACCATTTTTACCGCGGGTATCGGGGTAATTACCGAGCCCGTTACCGCTATAGAACTGAACACCGGGCAAATCGGTCCATGTTTCCATTACTCTGCCTGATTTTTCTTCCTTTGTCATTGCGGCAAGGCGTAAGGTTTTGTCATAACCGTTTATTACATAGTTATGGTCATATCCGTTACCGAAAAGCAGTTGTTCGCATTTATCGGTATCAAAGATTCTCTCGCCGATTTTATAAGGCTTTGTGAAATCAAGGGCAGTTCCCTTAATGTTCATTAGTTCGCCCGTGGGGATACAACCCTCATCTGCAACTGCTGTTATGTAATCTGCATTTATCTGCATAATGTGGTCGTGAACGGGTGTGCCGTTAACACCGCCCAGATTGAAAAACGCGTGGTTTGTTAAGTTTAGAATTGTATCTTGGTCGGCGGTTGCTTCATATTTAATCGAAAGAGTGTTATTTTCATCAAAAGAATAAACAACCTTAACCTTCACTTCTGCGGGATAACCGCCCTCACCGTCGGGACTGGTTAAAGTCATAACAAGTTTATCATCTGCTATTTCACAGTCCCAGATTTTGTTGTGAAAACCCGTTTGACCGCCGTGAAGATGATTTTTGCCGTTATTCTTTTCGAGAACATATTCCTTACCGTTAAGAGTAAAATGTGCATCGCCAATACGGTTTGCAACTCTGCCAACGAGTTTTCCGAAAAAACCGCCCCAGGCTTCAATTGATTCGGTGGTATCGTAACCCACGATAACGTCATCAAGATTTCCGTTTTTATCAGGCACCATAATGCGAATAACCGCGCCACCTAAATTAACAATGTCACAATAAGCACCGGTTTTGTTTTGCAAACGGTAGCAAATAAGTTCTTCGCCTGTGCTCAAAACACCCATTTTAGAAGAAACAATACTCATATTAAACCACTCCTACAGTAAGTAATATATTTGCATAAACCCTTTTTTCACCAGTTGAAATTGCAAGGCGAACCTTTGGTTTATTGCATTCTTCATAAAATTCATAACGGCCGAGTGCTCCTAACTCTTCTGTGCCGAGAATTTCTCTGAATTCGCCGAAAATTTCAGGCTCTGTGCCATCATCCGGCATCATAATCTCTGCTTTTTCAAAATTTGCAACACCGCAAAGTGCTTCTAACACCTGAGTTACGGTAGGAACACCCGATGAAACGCCGAGATAAACCTTTTCTGCCTCACCGCTTTCGGCATCAAGCGGATAGTTGCCATCTGCAATAAGGATTTTATCCCCATGACCGCAAAGACTGAGTTTTTTCATAATAAGCGAATTAATACAAGAAGTTTTCAGCATAAAAATCACCTTTCAAAATTAATTTTGTTTATAACCGTATTTAATAAAAATATTTTTAAGGGTTTCTTCGCCCTTTTCGAGTGCGATATCAATATCGCACTTACCTAAAACAATATCCTTAAACGAAGAATAAAGGATTTCAGAAATTTTATCCTGCGGTATCGTTTCCAACATAAACGAGTTGGGCGGAACAATGGGTTTTGCCGTTTCGGTAATTTGCTTTAGTGTCGGCATCCAGGGATTCATAATCATAAGTTCTTCGTTATTATAAATATCGGCAATAGCCGATTGACCTGTTAGCAAAGCAAGATAAGGCGAAATACTTTCACTGCAAGCCCAATCCATAAACTTAAAGCCCAAATCTTTTATCTCAGAAGTGGCTGAGAGAGAGATACTCCAACCGCCGAGTATCGAGCAACCGCCCGGAACACGCGCAAAACCGATTCGCTTTGTGCCGATGTTGTTTTTTAATATGCTCGATTCAATCTGTGGCGTTCTGTAAGAGATAATCATTGCAGTTTCACCCTGCAAAAAGTCGTTCATTGCTTTTGAGTTGTCGGTTTCAAAAAAATCGGGTGGACAACATTTAACAGTTTCAAGCAGCATCTCGAAAACCGCGCGGCATTCTTTTGAGTTAAGCCGAACATTAAACTCTTTATCATAAATACAGCCGTTAAGTCCGTTAAGACGGACATAAAATTCAGACAAAAAACAAGAATTAAATGCGGCGGCAAAGGATGTACCGTATTTAGTGGGGGATTCAGGATTAAATTCACGGGTAAAATACTTTGCAATATTGTTATAATCCGCCCAGGTTTTTGGCGGTCTGAGTCTCCAATTTCGCTTTTGCTCATACATTCTGCAAATCATTGGATTTGTGAAGAAATCGTTCCTATAATACATAATCTGCGGCATACAAGTAAGCGGGATACCGTAGTATCTACCCTTTGCATAGCACATTGAATTAAGAGAACCAACCAGAAAACGTCCGGTTATTTCGGGGTTTGCCAAAATATAGTTTGAAACATCGGCAAGCAAGCCTTTTTCAACTAAATTTAGTAGCCACGAACGGTCAATAACAAAAACATCACCCTTCAGTTTATCAAAGAGAAGTTTTTTAAGATAACTTTCAAGCGGACAAAAACTTAATTCAACCTTGCAGTTATTTTCGTTTTCAAATTGCGGTAACATTGCCGCAAAGGTGTGCATCTGCGGAAAATCGGGCAAAACAAGTCTGAGAGTTCGTTTTGGAGAATGTTTCGAAACGGCGGGAAGCCATCTTTCAAACACCGATTCGGTCGCAAGCGGAATGGTTTGTTTTTCGGCTTCGTTCCCATTCATAAGGCTTTCAAGCATTTTTGCTGCTCTGACACCAATTTCTGTTGCAGGGCGTTTTACATAATAGACACCGTCACAACTGTCCATTTCACTCCAACTGTTTACACCGAAGGCTACAACAATGGTCTCTTCAGGGAATTTTTTACCGATAAATCTGAGTCCTTCCTTTATGCCTTCGGCGGCGCTTTGGGAAGTCACAATAATCACATCGGGAATATCGTTTTTATAAACCTCAAGAAAAGAGAAAAATGCCGACTGTTTGGTTGTGATTCCGCGGATAATTGATGTATCATTCAAGGCATATTTAGCAAAATCACACGCCTCCGTGAAGCCTTTTACTGCTTCATCCTCATTAAAATATCCCTCGGGTCCCGCAATAATTGAAACAAAATTCTTTTTATCACAAAGGAATTTTTCGGTTAATTCTTTAACCGACTTTTTATAATCACAAGAAATAAAACCTGCGCTCTCTGTAAAATGCCTTTCAAGTTGAACTATAGGAGTTTTGAGTTTTGTTAAAAAATCGTTTTCTTCGGTTTGGCAAGATGCAATAATAAGTCCTGCGCCTTGGCGCGACTTGAACTTTTTAAGAATTTCCAATTCAAGTTCGGGGTTTTCGTGGGTAACGCTGATATTAACATCATACCCCTTTTTTCTGAGGCGGTCTTCCGCGCCTTCAAAAAACTGAACATAATAAGGGTCAGACAAACTCGGCAAAACAATATTTATCAGTTTGCTCTGTCCTGATTTGAGCGACTTTGCAGAAATATTGGGCATATAGTCCAATTCCTTCATAGCCTGTTCAATCAGCAATTTTTTACCGCTTGAAACAGGATTTGTTCCGTTTAAATAGTTAGAAACGGTTGCGATTGAAACATTTGCCCGTTTAGCAACATCCTTAATCGTGCTCATATTTTAACTCCTTAGTTTTTAACTATATTTTAATTATATAATCCTCAAAAAACCTTGTCAATTAAAATAATTGAAACGTTACAATTTTGTTAAATTTGTTTGATAGACTTTAAAAACGATAAATAATATAATTTTTACAGATACAATAAAAAAGGAGTTTTTATTTATGAAAAGAATTGCCACTATCACAAAGGTAAAACCCGGTATGCTTGAAGCTTACAAGAAGATTCACGATGAAATTTGGGAAGATGTTGTTGCAGCCTCTCACGAGTGTGGCACACGCAACTTCTCTATATATAATATCGGTGATTATCTCTTCTCTTACAGCGAGTATATCGGTGATGATTACGAAGCGGATATGAAGAAAAAAAGCGAAATGCCCGCTATTAAAAGATGGAAAGAGGCTACCGGCGCAATGCTTATGCCTGTTAATGATGAGCAAGCCGCAATTCTTTTGCCTGAACTTTTCCATTGCGATTTTTAAGAGGTGTTTTAAATGAAAAACGTAAGAAACGAATATAAAACCGAATTTAAACCGAGTGAAAGACTAAAAAAGGTTATTGATTATAACCAAAAATTAGCATACACAGGTCGCCGTAACCTCTATACTGCTGACACAACACAACTTGTTTACCATTGGACAGATAAGAGTAACGGTGTTGTGCCGCAAACTGGCGAATGGTCATATCCACCTGAGATGAATCTCTCTCTCGGCGACCACGCTTGCCGCGTTGATATTGCACAGGATTTCCCAAGATATGATGAGGTGCCTTCACATGTAAACGGCTATGAGGCAACTGCTGAAAGTTGGGCGAAGGACTATGCTTTCCTGCTTGAAAATACTCCCGTTTCAATCCACGAATCCGAATCAATCGTTGGTGAATTCCATTGGGAAATGAACGAAGTGAGAAAATACCATTTTGGCGACCATGTTCACGAACTCGGCCGCGAGGTTAGGAAACTCGGCGCAGGCGGTACAAGCCATGGACATACCTGTCCCGACTTCAATATCGGTCTTACTCAAGGCTGGGGCGGAATTATGAAGCGTATTGATAAATCTCTCGCTATGTATGAACGCTTAGAGCACAAAGAAAAAGCAGGTTATCTCAGAGGTCTTAAAATTGTTTGCCAAGCAATAATTGATTATATCAAAAAATATTCCGATGCCGCTTATGAGTTGGCAAGCAAAGAAACCGACCCCGAGCAAAAAGCGCTTTATGAAATGGTAGCAGCAGACTGCGCTCATATTGCAACCGAACCACCTGCAACATTCCATCAGGCGATTCAGTGGTTGCAGTTCGCTATTATGACAGACAGAATTGTAGGTCACGGAAACGGTTACGGCAGACTTGATTTATATCTTATTGACTTTTATAAGAAAGATATCGAGGAAGGCAGAATAACCCGTCAGGATGCGCGTGAATATTTGGCAGAAATGTTCCTCAAAGTTCGCGGTCAGCACTTCTCTATTGGCGGTAGACTCAAAGACGGAAGCGATGCTTCTAATGAAATGAGTTTTGTAATCTTAGAATCTTACGATATGATTGACGATTACAACAACCTTTTCCTTATGTGGCACAAAGATATCAATCCCAAACTTATGGATTATGCTTGTGATGTTTTGGCGCGTCACGGTGCGAGTGTTCCCTCAATGGCAAACTATGATTTACTTGTTGACTGCGAACTTCGCTCAGGTGTTGACCCCGAAGTTGCTTGGAATGTTGCCGTTAGCGGTTGTCAGTGGTTCTGTCTCCCCGGCAGAGAATATTGTGACCAAGATGTCAACGCACTTGTGCTTCTTGACCCTATGTGGAGAACTATTGACCGCGGAATTGAAGAAGATGTAAAAGATTTTGAGCGTCTTATGGAAATCTTTGCCGAAGAATTCGGTCGCACAAGCGAAGCACTTAGAATCTTTAAAGATGCTCAGTATGATGTTCTCGACAAAGTATGGCCCGAAATGGCAACCTCACTTAACTGCCACGGTCCGATTGAGCGCGGCACCGATATGACAGGTCCCCGCGGTGTTGATTGGCAGTTCACTTCGACAAATATATTGGGAATTCCCAACGTAGCCGACTCGTTCTACGCAATAAAGAAACTCGTTTTTGAAGAAGGCGCTTATACCCTTGAAGAAGTACGCCGTGCTACGACTGAAAACTGGAAAGATAATGAAGTTATGCGCCAGCGTTTCTTAAGTCAAGAAAAGTTCGGAAACGACCTTGACGGTGTTGATGAACTTTGTGTTCGCATTTGCGATATTATTGCAGACATTCTCGATAATACTTATAACAACCGCGGTCAGCAATACCGCGCTTCCCTCTTCCAGTTCCAAGGACACACCTGTACAGATGTTTTGCCTGCAACCCCCGACGGACGTCTTGCTGAAGAACCTTTGGCACACGGATGCAACCCAACAGCAGGAAGAAATATTAACGGTCTTTTGGCCACAGCAAACTCTGTTGCGAAAATCAAGAATTATAAGTTCCAAGGCGGTTCTTTGCAGGTTGAACTGCAACCCAAATTCTTTGATGGCAAGGAAAATATCGGAGATTATATCAAGCATTTCACCGAAACATTCTTTGAGCAAGGCGCTTTCCAGATAAACCTTAATATAATTGACCTTGAAAAATTAAAGGATGCTATCGACCACCCCGATGACCCTGCTTACAGAAATATTATTATAAAGGTAACAGGTTACACAACCCGCTTTACTTGCCTTGCAAAGCCCTTCCAGATTGAATTTGTTGGCAGAAACAACTACGAATCAATTTAAATTTGCTTATGGAAAATTTAAAAGCCTTTGTTTTTGATATCTACCGTGGCACCACTCATGACGGTCCCGGTATGCGAACAACAGTTTTCTTCAAAGGTTGTCCACTGCATTGCGCATGGTGTCACAACCCCGAAAGTATTTCGCCAAAACAGCAAGTCTGGTGGGATAGCACTGCTTGCATTGGCTGTTTCGAATGTGTTAAAAGTTGCCCATTCGGTTGCTGCAAAGCAACCGAATCGGGTATTTACACAGACACCGCATCTTGCACATTGTGCGGAAAATGTGTGAAGGCTTGTCCGAGTGGTGCACAGTCATTTATAGGCAAAAATTATTCTGCAGAGGAATTGGTGAAAGAAGCAGAAAAATATAAAACCTATTATAAAAATTTCGGTGGTGGCGTTACCGCTTCGGGCGGAGAGCCTATGCTTCAACACAAATTTGTGCGCAATTTTTTTGCGCTTTTAAAGACGAAAGGTATCCACACCGCGCTTGATACTTGCGGAGCAGTTCCCTATTCATACTTTGAAGAGGTATCACCATTTACGGATTGCATATTGTTTGATATAAAGGTTATGGATAGCAATGCGCATCAAAAATACACAGGAAAACCTAACGAGCAGATATTAGAAAATCTGAAAAGGATTGCCGAAGATGTGCGGTGCGGTAAATACAATTCGGAACTTTGGATTCGCACACCGCTTATTCCAAATATCACAGCAACCGAAGAAAACGTTACTGCTATTGCAAAGTTTATTAACGAAAATCTTCTCGATGTTGTCACTCGTTGGGAATTATGTACTTTCAACAAAGCTTGTCAAAACAAATATCATAAACTGAATTTTGAATGGACTTTTAGTGATTATCCTTTAATTACAAAAAACAACATTAACTCAATTAAAGACTATATCAAAAAAACTTCATTCCCCGAAGAAAAACTTGTGATTTCAGGCATGCTTTCCGATTAATTATTTTACTCAAATCATTTATAAAGATATCAAAAAACCAAGGACAATCAGTCCTTGGTTTTTTTTGGTGCGGATAACAGGAATCGAACCTGCACCGAGTTGCCCCGACTAGAACCTGAATCATTTAATAGCCAGTTCTGCACGGCGCTTCTAATATCATTAAAGCTCCTTAAAAACCGCATAAATAAAGGCTTTTTCAGTTAAAACAGTGATTTTATCAGCAATTCGGTGAAATCACTGTTTTTGATGTTTTATAGAACTTTGGTAGACATTTGGAAGACATATATCTTTTACTTTTTGTTTTTATTCTTTGTAAACGTTTCGCGACCTAAAAGAATATTATTTGAGGATGTTTCAACGCCAATTAAATTCATACCTTCATTAAGTGATGTAATAAGCGTTCCTTGAGTTTGAGTGTTAGAATTACTGGTATTCGTAGTTTTAGACCAATCAACTACTTGGTCTTTAGGGTCATTAGGCATATTATGTTCTCCTTTCTTAAATATTTATGTAAAAAATGATAGATATCAACATAGCAGCAATTGAATATAAAGAGATTTGATAGTATTTTGCTCTTTTTTCGTTGGATTCTCTATGCTGTTTTATAACATCACGATAAGTAAAGATTATTTTAGCAATTCCGTCTGTTCTATTTTCTGCAAGTAATACTTCATCAATTCGGTTTGTTTCAAAATTAGAATGTTGAGAAGTTCTTATCGTTTTAATTAAATAAAACATAGAGATTAAAAGAGAAATATAAACCAGAAGACCTGAAGTTATTTTTAATAAATCTATAAATGTCATCGGAATATTAAAAATTTTAATAATATCTGATATTTTTATTTCATCTAGCAAAAAAACACACAGTGTTCCTATAAAAGCAAATGATATACCAGCCCTACTTTCGAAACTACCCTTCTTTTGTCGTTCATTATTATACTCGCTTTTTACTACTTCTAAATATTCTAAAATAGGCATTTCTTCAATCTTAGGGGAGTTGTTTTTGCTGTTTTCAGTTTGTTTAACCTTTATACAAATTTTCTTTTTCATTTGTTTTGTGCTCCCTAACATTTATTATTCTTCAATCAACTTAATTTTTGAAGATGTATTATTTGTGTTAGTGTTGTTTACGTAATGTGCAAGGATTTGCATGCGATTTTCAACACGAGATAAAGAATGTCCTCCTTTGGTTAAAAGAGCTACCAATCTCATCTCCTCGATAACTTCACTGGAGTATCCAGAATATTCTTCATCAATAACATTGGCTTTTGCAGAAAAGAAAACCGATAATTTATCATCAATATCCTTAAGTCGTTTTAATTTTTCAACCGTAATTTACGATTATTTTATATAAGCGATTACGGTTTTGGTATGCGTAACGCCGTTTGTCATAGTATGTATACGGATAAAGAACTACAAACAGCACGAAGCTTGGCGGTATGGTGGTTTACACTGCATATATGCTGTATTTTCTCTAGTAAATTAAATGAGAGGCTCTTAGAACAAACTCAAAACAAATAAAACGTGTT
>SVPU01000015.1 GCA_015065685.1 Oscillospiraceae bacterium
TAAAATCACCACATATCACTCTTGCATTTTTATATTGCGATAAATTATGTGTCGCTCTATCTATTGTTTTTGAGGATAAATCAATGCCAACAAATTCTTTGCAGCGCGGTACGGTTTTTAATGCGAGACGACCTGTGCCAACGCCTATTTCCAAAACGGTTTTTGTTTTATCGAGTTTCATTATATCAATAAAAACTTGACCGTCCCACTTATTCATATACTCTTTCAAGGGTTCAGGGTCATATACAGGGTCATTATTTTCATCGATTAGTTTATCATAATGCTCAATTATGTTCACAAAATTTTTCTCCCTTCGTATAGAACCAGCATCGCATTTGTCTGTACAAATGCTTTTGGGCTAAGCCCAAACCCCTATTTTGATTTTATGGTTTTAAGCGAAGAAATTAACATTCTACGGATTGCACCGCAATCGTTTTGTAATACTTTATAATTTTCTTCGTTCATACAATTTGTTTCAAAAAGCAGTTCAAGCCAATATTCAGTTTCGTAACATTCTTTTTGTGCTATCTCAAGTTTAGAAATAAAATCCTTTGTTCCTTGCGCATATTGTGCTTCGTGTAAATTAGCACCTATTGAAGTAGCAGAACGAAGTAATTGATTTATTAAAACCGATTCTTTGTGATTTGATTTCATATCACGACAGAGAAAGACAACAGTTTTTGCAAACTCTTTTGCTTTATCCCTTAAAACGCTATCAGCCAAAATTATCACCTCGAAAACTATTATACATAAAAAATGATAGTCTTTCAAGTGATATTCCGACTCTGTCGGAGTGATATTATTGCCCTATGGCAATAGTGATATTGAAACCTTACGGTTTCAGTGTTATTTTATTTGCCTACAAAACTTGCGAAGCAAATACCACTCGGCATAAGCCGAATATCACTGCGAAGCAATAGAACTCGCCGCAAGGCGAATAAAACTGCGAGACTTCCTTATGAGAAGTCTCGCAAGAATGGTCTTTTTAAATTTTAAATACTTGATAATATCTCGCCATAGCTTGGATACGGCCAATATTTTGAAGGCACAACGCTTTCAGCACTGTCGGCATATTTTCTTATATCACTCATAAGCTTTAATACCTCATCGTGATAAATTTTAGCCTTTTCAAGAACCTCTTCTGTTCTCTCAGCTCGTGCCACGGTCATCTTTAGCTTTTCACTCAAGGAATAAATTTCTTTATTCGCAGCAGAGAGTCGAGAAATAAACTCGCGTTCAACAGTTGAATTTATTCCGCCAATGCTATTCTTATCAAGTACCGCTGTGCAAAGAACATTGGTGTATTCAACTATCGCCGGCATAACCTCGCGGTTCATCATTTCAAGAATGGTTAAAGCTTCAATGTGAATTATTTTAGAATAGTTTTCGAGAATAATATCAATTCGTGAGTTTATTTCCGAGCTATTCAAAACCTTGTGCTTTTCAAAAAGGCTTACATTCTTTTCACTGCTGAGCAGCGGTATTGCATCAACCGTGCTCGCAAGATTGAGGAGCCCTCTCTTCTCGGCTTCCTTTTTCCATTCTTCAGAATATCCATCGCCGTTGAAGATAATGCGCTTGTGGTTTTTCATAACATCCTTGATGATGGCGTTGATTTCGCCTTCAAAATCAACGGCTTTTTCAAGTCTGTCCGCAAATCTCGAGAAAATTTCAGCAACCATTGTGTTAAGCATAACATTAACATCTGAAATTGACGAAGCCGAGCCTAACATTCTGAACTCAAATTTATTACCCGTGAAAGCAAAGGGAGATGTGCGGTTGCGGTCAGCATTATCCTTTCTGAAAGAAGGTATAATATCTGCACCCATATTCATTTTTTCACGCTTTGCGCTGTCGTGATGTTCGCCGTTTTCAATTGCCTCTAGGATACCCGTGAGTTCATCGCCCAAGTAAATTGAAATAATTGCAGGCGGTGCTTCATTTGCACCTAATCGGTGGTCATTTCCTGCAGTTGCAACCGCTATTCTTAATAATTCCTGATACTCATCAACTGCAGCAATAACAGCCGCGAGAGAAATCAAAAACAACGGATTTTCATCAGGCTTTTTGCCGGGTTTTAAGAAGTTAATTCCCGTATCTGTAGAAAGCGACCAGTTGTTGTGCTTACCGCTTCCGTTAACACCGTCAAACGGCTTCTCGTGAAGCAAGCAAACAAGCCCGTGCTTGAGCGCTATTTTCTTCATCATTTCCATTGTGAGCTGATTATGGTCAGCCGCAATATTTATGGTGGTGAAAATCGGTGCTAATTCGTGCTGTGAGGGCGCCGCCTCGTTATGCTCGGTTTTAGCAAGCACACCAAGCTTCCAAAGCTCATTGTCAAGCTCGCGCATAAAGGCCGCCACACGCGGTTTTAAAACACCGAAATAATGGTCATCCATTTCCTGACCCTTAGGCGGCATAGCGCCAATAAGCGTTCTTCCGCAGAAAATAAGGTCTGGCCTTTTTTCATACATATTTTTTTCAACAAGGAAATATTCCTGTTCGGGTCCCACCGTAACATTAACGCGCTTAACATCCTCGTAGCCGAATAATTTAACTATTCTGAGCGCCTGTTTGTTTATTGCTTCCATACTGCGAAGCAAAGGGGTTTTTTGGTCAAGCGCTTCGCCCGAATATGAACAAAACGCGGTAGGAATGCAAAGGGTTTCATCCTTTACAAATGCGTAAGAGCTTGGATCCCAGGCGGTGTATCCCCTCGCTTCAAAGGTGGCTCTGAGTCCGCCTGACGGAAAAGAAGAGGCGTCGGGTTCACCCTTAATTAACTCTTTTCCCGAAAATTCCATTATAATATGTCCGTCACCAACAGGACTAATAAAACTATCATGCTTTTCGGCTGTTATGCCTGTAAGCGGCTGAAACCAGTGGGTGAAATGTGTTGCGCCCTTTTCAATCGCCCAGTCCTTCATAGCGGTGGCAACTGTGTCGGCAATGCTGCTGTCAATCGTTTTGCCCTCTTTAATGGTACTTTTGAGTATGTTATAAACATCCTCGGGTAAGCGTTCTTTCATAACCGAATCGTTAAAAACATTCAGCCCGAAAATTTCATCAACCTTGCTCATACTCTCAACTCCTTTGCTTCTCCGTTTTTATTATTGTAATTATTATAATATCGCATAAAACCTTTGTCAATTATAAATGAGGGTTAAAACATTTCTTTCAATTACATAGCTTTCAATCGTAATATTCTTGAGTTTTTTTTGTATTATTCTTATGAATCCCATATCATCCCTTTGGAACTGCTCTTGCAAATCTTGGGGTCCTAAAACAAAGCTACTTGAAGTCTTTCCATTTCCGAAATCCTCTTCAATAATAGCCTTGGCTTTATCGCTGTAATCCATACCTAAAACGAGGTCGTTTTTTACAAAATAGTTGTTTTTATCTGCGTTGCAGTTGAATTTTTGAAAATTGAAGATTGTCATGTTGGGCAACTCTTCGTTGCTCACTTCACTCACCAACGGTGTGAAAGTTCTGTCCTTTAACGCTTCTTGCTCATTTATGTTAAAATAAACATATGTAGGAACCTCGTAATTATCGTTCCAGGTAACATCGGTGTAATAATATTCATTTTCAATTTTCACCGCATTCCACATATGTCCGATATCTCGGCTTTTTCCAACCACCAGTTCGCATTTAATCTTTTCGCTGTTGCAAAGCAGTTTGAAGGCCTTCGAATAGCCCTCGCACAAGGCACTTCCGAGCATAAGACAACCGTATGCCGTGTCAGAAAACTCAGCAGCTTTATCGTATTTTGTGTTCTGACAGATAAAATCATTGAAAAACTTCTCTTTTTCATATGCGTTTTCTTTTTTTGCCGATAACGCCAATATGCTATCAAGTTTTGCTTCAAACTGTTTTCGCATATCGTCTCGTTCGGCTTTAGTCACAGGATAATGTGATGTCATTTCATCATCAGAATACTCAAAAGCAATCAACTTATCTTTACCCGACTGCCCTATTATATATGTGCTCGGCATCCAGAACACTTCTACCCTGTCATAAAGAAAAGCATTATAACTTATTGCAATGTCATTTTCAATTTCGGCATATTCTCTGCCGAGACTTATAAACCCTTCGGTCATTTTTTCTGCCGCCACACAGAAAATTTCATAAAGCTTTTTCTGTTTATCGTTAAGAGAGCTGTAACAACCGTTAAAGAACGGCTTATTTGTGAAGTTACCCTTTATTTTAAGCTCGGTAACCCCGCTTTCTATGTTTGGAATAAATCCAAGCATATTATCGGAAGAATCGGATCCAAATGGGAAACTTGTTAATCTGCATCCCGTTACCGATAAAAGCATAACTACCACTAATAAAAACGCTAATAACCTCTTCATTTTACACCCCTCTTAATTAACAATTACCACTGTTTTGCAAACCGCCTTAATACTGTCACTCCAATAATAACAATCGGGCACCGTGAGATTGGTTTCGCTGTTTTCTATAATATATAGGAAATCCTTTTTGCCAAGTCCTTTTTGTGCGATTTTAGAAATTATTTGTTTTATAATATACCTTTTTTCTTCACTGTTTGTGGTGGTTGTAAGTTCTGCTACCACTTGGCTTCCCATAAAACTTAACTTTTCGCCTTCTTTTTCGAGTTCTATCCCGTCAAGCAAGTCAACTATCCCGCCGATTAGATTATGGTCTGCCGTAATCGTATAATCCACAGTGTAGCCATAAATCTCATCCTCATAAGAATAGTTTTCCTCGCAGAAAACAAGGCTTATCGACTCTCGTTCAAAATCGAGAAATGTGAAAACCAGATTGCCCGAAATATCGAATAACACTCCCGCACTGTCGGGCGTGTAACTATAATAAGGCACACTAGGTACTTGGTTGTCAACCTTCTCCTCGGGAAATTCAAGATAAATATACCCCGTGAGCACGAAAAACGCACAACACAAAGCACAAATTAGGTAAGTTTTCAATAATACTTTTGTTTTTTTCTTCAAACTAATCACCAAAAGTATTATTGCCAGAAAGACACGGTTAATATCAAAAAACGGCGCAAAAATTGTGCCGTTTTTTAAATTATTCCGCTTCCATTATGCTTCTGAACTCATCGCCCGAAATCTTTTCACGCTCAAAAAGAATCTTTGCCACCTCGTGAAGCTTGGGCATAGCGTTGTTAAGCAATTCCAAAGCCTTGGCATATTGATTCATAACAACATTTTCAATTTCTTCATCAATAACTGCGGCTGTTTTTTCAGAATAGTTAGGTGTTGAAGAGAAATCGCGGCCTAAGAACACCTCGTTATTATCGTTTCCATAGGTTACAAGACCCAATCTGTCGCTCATACCGAATTTAGTAACCATTCTGCGTGCTAAATCGGTTGCGCGGTCAATATCGTTAGAAGCGCCCGTGCAAACATCATCCTGTGTGAGCTGCTCAGCAGCACGGCCTCCGAGGAGTGAACAAATCTGCTCAAGCATCTGCTTTTTAGAAACATGGCCCTTTTCATCGGTGGGCAAATACATGGTATAACCTGCGGCCATACCTCGTTTTATGATTGAAATCTGATGAACGGGGTCTTGTGTGGGCAAGAAATAAGAAACAATTGCATGGCCTGCCTCGTGGTAAGAGGTTATCATCTTATCACGCTCTTTTACAATGTGTGATTTCTTTTCTGCGCCCATAACAACCTTAATTGTAGCCTCTTCGATTTCTTCCTGTGTTATAGCTTTTTTGCCGTGCCTTACAGCAAGCAAGGCCGATTCATTAAGAAGATTTTCAAGGTCGGCTCCTGTGAAGCCTGAGGTTGATTTTGCAATAGTTGCAAGATTAACATCGGGGCCCAATGGCTTTCCGCGCGAATGCACCTTGAGTATTTCTTCTCTGCCCTTAACATCGGGATAGCCCACTGTGATTTGTCTATCAAATCTGCCGGGGCGCAAAAGCGCTTTATCAAGTATATCGGGGCGGTTGGTTGCCGCCATAACGATTACGCCCTCATTAACACCGAAGCCATCCATCTCAACGAGGAGCTGGTTGAGTGTTTGTTCGCGCTCATCATGACCGCCGCCAAGACCCGCTCCACGCTGACGGCCAACAGCATCAATTTCATCTATGAATATAATAGCGGGGGCTTCCTTTTTAGCTTCACCAAAAAGGTCGCGCACACGCGAAGCACCAACACCAACAAACATTTCAACAAAATCGGAACCCGATATTGAGAAAAACGGCACACCCGCCTCGCCCGCAACTGCACGGGCAAGCAAGGTTTTACCTGTTCCGGGAGGGCCCACAAGTAAAACGCCTTTGGGTATTCTTGCGCCCAAATCGTTAAACTTTTTGGGGTCCTTAAGAAAGTCAACAATCTCTGCCATTTCTTCCTTTTCTTCATCGGCGCCCGCAACATCGGCAAAGGTGGTTTTCTTTTTGCCTGTGTCTCTTCTGGCCTTTGATTTTCCAAAGCCCAGAGTTTTATCTGCACCCATTGAAGAGTTCATTTTCTTCATAAAGAAAATCCAGAATGCCGCTAAGAGAACGACCATTAAAACGGTCGGCAAAAGGTTAACAATCCAAGCTCCCTCGCCGCCTCTGTCATAATCGAAGGTGATATCTTTCGATGTTCCCGCATACTCTTTCTTGATTTGCATAACCGCATCTTCAACATCATGTATGAAAAGCGAGGGGTCTGCTACAGTGTAGCGGTAAACCTTGTCATCTGCCCTTTTGGTATAGGTGAGTTGACCGCTGTAAAGGTTTAGAGTGTATTCCGAAACCTCGTTATTCTTAACCATTTCAACAATTTCGGAATATTTCATTTCTGCCGTGTTTTTAGTAATTAGAGAAACCGATACAACCGCAATAATAAATATTATCGGTATTCCTAAATAAAGTAACACATTTTTTAAATTCTTTTTCAAGAGACTGCTCCTTTCCTATTTGCCACAATAAGCCTTAGGTGATAAGACTCCAACATAGGGTAAATTTCTGTATTTTTCGTTATAGTCAAGTCCATACCCAACAACAAACTCGTCAGGTATTACTGCACCAACATAATCTGCTTTTATATCTGCTTTTCGGTTTGCGGGTTTATCAAGCAAAGTGCAAATCTTAATACTCGCCGCATTTCTTTGAAGAAGAACCTCTTTTAAATATGCAAGCGTTATGCCTGAATCCAAAATATCCTCAACAAGCAGAATATCGCATCCATCAGGATTAATATCCAAATCCTTTTTGAATTTAACAACGCCTGTTGTTTTTGTTCCTTCATAGGATGAAACTGCCATAAAGTCTATTTCGCACTCACAGGTGATGTTGCGCATAAGGTCAGCCATAAAAACTACTGCACCCTTTAACACGCTCACAAGCAATAGCTTTTTTCCCGCATAATCGCGCGAGATTTCTTTTCCTAATTTTTGGCAAATTTCTTCAATTTCTTCTTTTGATACTAATACCTTTTCAATGCACTTTTCCATAAAAATCCCCTTAATTTTCCTTAGCCTTTTTCTCTGTTTCTATAACATAAATGTTCTCTGTGTCAGAGTTCACCGCACACCTGTGCGCAACACCTATGCCATATATCCATACAACACCCTTATCATCCGATAAAACAGGTAAATTTTCTCTATCCGCCTGCGGCACTTTATATTCGTTATAAAGCTTATTAAGAGTTTTTGTGCAACCACGATTTTTAAGCCGCACGCTATCTCCCGCATTTCTGGTTCTGATTTCCAAGTTGCCTATAATTTTATCACAATCAAGAGCGTTTTTTAATAACAAATTATTAATATTTTTAAAAAAATCTTCGTTTTTTCTCACTTTTGTTATTTTTGTGAAAAATTGCGACTGTTCTTCCTCTTGGCCGCTTTTCAAAACCTTTAACCTGCCGCCTTGCACCTTGGCAATAAAGCCATTGGGTAAATTAACGCTGCCCGTGTTGTTTATTATATTTAAAATCGCATCAATATGCACTGCCTCAAGCGAAATATCGGCATTTATTTTTTTAACATAATTTATTATTACCCGTTTTGCAAGTGATAGGTGCAAAATGCTAAAACTATTTAAAATAAGTTCGTTATCGCAAGATGTGTTCTCATTTATATAATCTTGTGCAAGCTCACCCAAAAAAATGGTATCTTCCTTTAAAGAAGCGGTTGTTCTCAAAACAGCCCTTTCAACACTAGGGTTAATGCTTTTTAAAACAGGAATCACATTATGCCTTATTTTGTTTCTTGCATATTCATCGGTTAGATTCGTGCTATCGGTTACGAATTCGATGCTTTTTTCCTTGCAATATTCCTCAATCTGCTCTCTTGTGCAAAAGAGCAATGGACGCACAAAAATATCGCGCTTTATAGGTATTCCACAAAGCCCTGCAGCAGAGCTGCCACGGGTTAAATTGAAAATCACAGTTTCCAAATTATCACTCGCGGTGTGGGCAGTTGCTATAACTCCCTCGTTGATATCCTCTAAAAAGTTATATCTGAGTTTTCTGGCGGCAAGCTCTGTGCTAAGGCCGTTCTCACTTGCGAATTTTGGCACATCGGCACCACCGCAAAAAAGCTCAACCCCTCTTTTTCGGCACTCTTCTTTCACAAAGCTCTCATCTCTTTCGGCTTCTTCGCCTCTGATATGATGATTAAAGTGTGCCGCTTTAACGGTTATCCCCAATTTTGCCTTTACTTCGAGCAAAGCGCAAAGCAAAGCCATTGAATCGGCGCCGCCCGAGAGTGCCACCGTTACAACATCGCCTTTTTTAAATAGTTCGAGATCTTCTATTGCTTTTAAAACTGCATTTTCCATTTATCTGAACACATCCATAGAAGTAAAGCGTGTGAACTGTCCATCCCAATAAAGGTCAACCGTTCCGATTTCACCGTGGCGGTTCTTAGCAACAATGCATTCTGCCTTGTTTGGATCGCCTCTGTCTTCATCATCGGTCTTTTCGTTATCGTAATAGGTTTCTCTGTAAAGGAACAAAACTATATCTGCATCCTGCTCGATTGAGCCCGATTCTCTAAGGTCTGAAAGCATAGGCTTGTGCGATTTTCCCTTTGTTTCTGTTCCACGCGAGAGCTGTGCACAAACAATAACAGGCACTTTGAGCTCCTTAGCCATTATTTTAAGATTTCGTGTGATTTCAGAAACCTCTTGAACACGGTTTTCGGTGTTTTTGGCAGATTTCATAAGACCCAAATAGTCAACAACCACCAAATCAACCTGCTTCATTCTCCTGAGCTTTGCCTTCATTTCAGGCACTGTTATAGCCGAGCTTTCATCAAAATAAATGTTAGCCTTTGAAAGATTTTCACCGGCTTGGGCTAGTCTTGTCCACTCAGCGTCATCAAGCTCACCTGTGCGAAGCTTTTCGCTCTTGATTCCCGCCTCACTTGAGAGAAGTCTCTGTGCTAATTGGTCGCGGGTCATCTCAAGCGAGAAAAAGCAGACTGTTTTACCCGTTCCAACAGCCACATTTCTGACAATATTAAGCGCAAACGAGGTTTTACCCATACCGGGGCGCGCACCTAAAATAATAAGGTCAGACTTATTAAGACCGGTTATCATTTTATCAAGCTCGCCAATGCCGCAGGGTATGCCGATATAATCCGCTCTGGTTGCGGGGTCTGCCATTTTAGCCAAACGGTCATAGGTTTCGTTTTCAATAACCGACTTAATATGGGTAAGACCGCTTATTTCTCTGCCTTGGCGAATTTCATAAATTCTCTGCTCGGCAGAATCAAGCAGCTTGCCAGAATCAAATGAATTTTCGTTGATATCCTTAATTATATCCTGCGCGGCGGTCATAAGCGAACGCGCATAATAACGCTCACGGATAATTGCAACATATGTAAGCACATTGGCTGCAGACGGAACTGTCTGCACCAACTGTGTTAAATATGCCTTTCCGCCCGCTTCGTCATAAACACCGTCTTTTTTAAGCTTTTCCAAGAGGGATACGAAATCGATGGTTTGACTCAGTTCATACATTGAAGCCATTGCGGCATAAATCTCTTTATGCTGAGGAATATAAAAATATTCAGTTTTAATTCCCACCGCAATTTCGTTAAGGCACTTGGGGTCGATAAGCACAGAGCCCAAAACCGCCTGCTCTGCTTCTACTGAATATGGCAATCTTCCGCCATCAAGATTGTAGATAAGCTTTTCGTCATTCATAATATTACTCCGTTACTTTAACATTAACTTTTGCAATAATTCCTTGGTGAAGCTTTACCTCTGCGGTATATTCACCAAAATTTTTAATATCTGCCACGCTCATTTTCTTTTTATCGATTTCGACACCGAGTGTGGCTTTAATTTGTGCTGCAATTTCCTTTGAGGTTACAGAACCAAAAAGTCGACCGCCCGCTCCCGCCTTTGCTTTGATGGTAACAGTTTTGCCATCAAGCTTAGCTGCGGTTTCTTTTGCGGCTTTAAGCTCTTCAGCCTTATGATGTGCAACCGATTCTTCGCGGTTTTTAAGCTCGTTTAACGCCGCGTTATCAGCTTCAACAGCCAATTTTTTCGGGAAAAGGAAATTTCTTGCATATCCATCTGAAACATTGCAAAGCTCACCCTTTTTGCCGTGGCCTTTAACATCTGCCAATAAAACTACCTTCATATTAATTTCTCCTTAGCCAAAACATTTAAAATTAAAACTTAAACTTCCATAATAACGGGAAGTATCATAGGACTGCGCTTTGTTCTTGTGAACAAGAATCTTGAAACGCCATCCTTTATCCTTGTTTTGAGTGTGTTCCAATCACGCACATTATTTATATAACAGCGTTCTAAAATATCGCAAACAAGCTCGTTTATTTCGCTCATAAATTCTTCGGATTCTTTAACATATATAAATCCACGCGAAACAACATCGGGGCCGGATAAAACCTCGCGTGTGAGCTTATCAATGGTAACAGTAATAATAATTATGCCATCATCCGAAAGATGCTTTCTGTCTCTGAGCACTATGCTTCCCACATCGCCAACGCCGAGTCCGTCAACCAAAACTCTGCCCGCAGGCACAACCTCACTACAGGTCATTTTATCGTTTGTAAGTTCAATAACCGAGCCGTTTGTGCCAATCAGAATATTTTCCTTTTCAATTCCCATTTGTTCTGCGAGCAACGCATGCTTACTAAGATGCTTTTGTTCGCCGTGAACGGGGATTACATATTTAGGATTCGTAATGCTCATCATAAGCTTTAATTCTTCCTGACAAGCGTGTCCCGAAACATGCACATCATACATTCTCTCATAAACAACATTAGCGCCGCGCTTCATAAGCTCGTTTATAACCTTACTTACAAGCTTTTCGTTACCCGGAATGGGTGTTGCAGAAATAATTATCATATCCCCGGGGATTATTTCAATCTGCCTATGGTCAGAAAAAGCTATTCTGTGCAATGCAGAAAGCGGTTCTCCCTGACTACCCGTTGTTATAACCACAATATTTCCGGGTTCATAATTGTTTATATCTTCAACATCAATTAAAATTCCATCGGGCAATTTTAGATAACCGAGCTCTGCCGCAACATTCACAACATTTATCATGCTGCGACCCGAAACGGCAACCTTTCTTCTGCAGTTTGCAGCCTCATCAATAATCTGTTGAATTCTGTGAATGTTGGATGAAAATGTTGCAACGATTATTCTGTGTCCCTTTGCTTTGTTGAAAAGGTTTGAGAAGGATTCGCCAACCAATCGCTCAGAAGCGGTATATCCTGCTCTCTCGGCATTGGTAGAATCGGAAAGTAGCGCCAAAACGCCCTTTTTGCCGTATTCTGCAAACTTGCCGATATCAATCACATATTCATCAATAGGTGTTGTATCAATCTTAAAATCTCCCGTGTGAATAACCGTTCCCGCATCGCAGCTTATCGCAAAGGCAACCGCATCGGGAATTGAGTGGTTAACATGGATAAAATCAATTGTGAATTTACCGAGGTTTATCTTGCTGGAAGGCTTAATCACATTAAGCTTTGCATCGCCTAATAGCTTGTGCTCTTTGAGCTTACCTTCAATAAGACCGATTGTCAGTCTTGTGGCATAAATCGGAAGATTAAAATTTCTTAACAAATAAGGTATTGCACCAATATGATCCTCGTGGCCGTGGGTTACAATCAAGCCGCGAATTTTATCCTTATTCTCGAGTATATAGGAAAAATCGGGTATTACAATATCTATACCCGGCATTTCTTCATCCGGAAAGGACATTCCGCAATCAACCAAGAACATATCCCCATCATATTCATAAAGGGTGATATTCTTTCCTATTTCGCCAAGACCGCCAAGCGGAATAATCTTTATTGGCTTGCTAACCTTTTTAGGCTTTCTCTGATTTTCATACGCTTTTTTGCCAACATTGGATTTTTGAATTTTTCCGTTATTTTTAACGCCCTTTGGGGCTGTTTTTTTACCTTTTTGTGTCGTTTGCTTTAAATTTCCATAGCTTTTACTGCTTCTTTTTTTCTGCTTTTCTTTATCCAAATAAATTCCTCCTTTTATATTTTATTTTTTTCTTTTTCGAGTATTTTCGCCACTGTTTTCGGGCTCTTTCTCAGGCGGTTGTGTAGAATCCTCTCCACCCTCTTCTGATGATGTGCTGTCAGAAGGCTTGCTGGGTTCATCGTCGCCCTCTTCTGTTCCGCCTTCTTCAGAGCTTGTTTCATTATCATTATCACTATCGCTTTCGTTTCCACTCTCATTGCCCGAGCTTGTTGTTTCATCCGTGGATGATTCATTGCTCGAAGAATCCTCAGGGTCTTCTGTTTCTTCATCATCTGAGGTAACTGGCTCATCGGTTTCGTCGTCATCATCAGACGAGCCCTGTGTGGTTGAAGATACAGTACTACTGTCGCCAAACTTCTTTCTGTACCAATCGTTCTTTTCAACACCGTTTTCATCTATATAGTCTTGCGGTGCAATATCTTCATAAATAAATTTGTGAATGAGCTTCTCTGCAAACTCAAGGTCATAATAAACAACCGAGCCCGCACTGGTTTTAGGTGAAGTCATCTGATACTCCTGCTGCGGAACTCGCGCCTGTTCAAAGGTGGGAGAATGCAAGAGAATATCAAAAGCCAAGCCCATTATTTCAGTATAAGAAAGTGAGGTTTCGCTACAAGGTATAAGCGATTTTGCAAGCTTCACATACTGTGTTTTTTCAAGTGTTATGGCCTTATTAAAAAGCTGCTCCATAACATAACGCTGACGGTCGGTTCGGCCGTAGTCATTAGTTGTTCCCCAAATATTTGCAACATATCTTATGCGTGAATAAGCCACTGCCTGAATTCCGTTAAGGTGCTGCTTTCCGGGGGTATAAATATAATAATCCTTGGGGTCTTTCCCTAAATTATCGCAAATTTCTTTAATGCAGCCGTTAATCTGATGCTGGGTTCCATCGTATTTCGCAACTTCCTTCTGGGTAAGCTCTGCATCTATTCCGCCAACCGCATCTATAATATCAATCATCCCATAGAAATTAACTGTTGCATATTCGGAAATATCCAAATTGAAAATGGTATTAAGGGTTTTGATTGCAAGTTCAGGACCGCCGCGTGAATAAGCGCTGTTTATTTTACTGTAAACAGTTTTGCCGTTATAGGTAATAGGTACCAGTGAATCTCGCAAAACGGAAATGATTTTAACCTTTTTAGTCTCGGTGTTAAGGCTCAAAATCATTATACTGTCAGAGTTGCCCTTAAAGGATATCGTGCTTCTTGTATCAATACCAAAGAGCGCAACATTAACAATATTTTTATCAAGCACATTTTCAAAGCCCAAATCCTCGGGCGTATCGGTTATATCGTTATAATTGTAGTCAAACACAACCCTTATTATACCGAACAGAATGGCAAAAACCAAAAGGAAAGAAACTGCAGTTATCATTGAAGCCTTTTGCCATGTTTTTCTCTTTCTCCACCAATAAGCGCACTTTCCGAAAAAGCCGCGGGGCTTTTTGGCATATCTGTGCTTTCCCGAAAAAGAAGATAAATCCACCGAATTACTGTAAATATCACGGTCCGTTTTCCCCGAATCAGATACAATATCCTCAAACTCGTTTGTATTTGAATCTTCTTCAATATAAAACATAAAATCCGAATTATTTTTCTTTTCCATAAAAACTCCTGCCTTTTTCGGTTACTTTACAACCTCAATATCCGCACTTTCGGTGCTTTGTGTAATTTCCTCTTCTATATTTATACTAGGCGCAACAAAGCCTAGTCTATACCAATCGTTCTGTTCAATTCCGTTAGCCGCGATATAATCTTCGGGTTTAATATCCTTATAAATAAAATTGTGAATTAGCTTTGCCGCAAAGTTAAGGTCATAATAAACGATTGACCCAACCCCCGCATTGGGACTCGGCATTTTATATTCAATAAGCGGAACTCTGCTTTCTTCAAAGGTTGGCGAAGAAAGTAAAACCTCTACCGCAAGATTTAAAATTTCACTGTATGACAGTGAGGTTTCGCAATAAGGCGACAGTAATTTTATGAGGTCGATATACTGCGACAAACCCATTTGAGTAGCCTTGTTGAAAATTTGCTCCAGCACATAGCGTTGGCGGTCGGTTCTGCCATAATCATTATTTGTGCCTTCGGCATTTGGCACATATCTTATTCTCGAATATGAAATTGCTTGAACACCGTTTAAAAGCTGTTTTCCCGCAGAGGAAAGCTTTGGCGGCTCGCCCTGTAAACCGAAATCCGTGTAATAAGTAGTAACCATTCCGTTAATCATCGAAACTTCTTTGCTGGTTACCTCAATTTCGATTCCGCCCACCGCATCGATAATCTCAACCATTCCGCTGAAATTAACCGTTGCATATTCGGAAATATCTAAATCAAAAATAGTATTAAGTGTTTTTATTGCAAGCTCGGGGCCACCCGTAGCGTAAGCACTGTTTATTTTATTAAATGTATTTTTTCCGTTCTTTTCAATCGGCACCAAAGAATCTCTGAGCACCGAAATAAGCCTAACCTTTTTGTCGGTAGTATTAACGCTAAGTATAATAATAGAATCAGAGCGCCCTTTAAAAGTGTTTTTCGCCCTTGTGTCCACACCAAAAAGTGCAATATTCACAACATTATCGCTCTTAACCTCTTCGAAGCCTAACTGCTCAGGCTCTGATACTATTTCATTATAATTATAGTTAAAATTTTTCTTTATATAATTAGTTATGCAAAGAAAAGCCGTTGCCAACAAAATTAATATAACCGTTAATACTATACCTATTTTTATAAAGGTTTTCTTTTTCTTATTGAGAGATTTATATTTATCTCCAATTTTACTCATAACCCAAATACACCTTGCTCTGTACGCATTATTCGATAATTTTTTTGTAAATTTCGCCTTTTTTAATTCCCGTGATATTTGCAGCTTCCTTTGCTGCAAAAGAAGCTGAATTTCCTTCTTCTATCAGCTTTTTGGCAATTTTTTCGGCATCCTCTAATGTGAAGCTTTGTTCTTTTTCTTCTTCCTTACCCTTAACAATCAAAACAAACTCGCCCTTTGGCGCGGCTTCCTCATAGTGCTTGATTGCTTCCTGCAGGGTTGTTTTAAAAACATTTTCGTGAAGCTTTGTAAGTTCTTTTATAAGCACTATTTCCCTATCGCCAAAGTAATTCAGCATATCCTTTAAGGTTGCGGGCAATTTATGCGGTGCTTCATAAAAAACCATTGTGCGCCGCTCGTTTTTAAGAAATTCAAGATGCTCTCTTCGGCTGATTTTATTCATAGATAAAAAGCCCTCAAAGCAAAATCTTCCGCAAGGGAATCCCGAAATGCTGATGGCAGTTATAAGCGCACTCGGTCCCGGAACAGATTCAACCTCAATTCCAAACTTTCTCGCATCGCACACCAATTCTTCACCGGGGTCTGAAATCGCAGGCATTCCCGCATCTGAAACCAAGGCACAGCTCTCGCCCTTTTGAAGTCTTTCAATTATAAGATTTCCCTTTGAATTTTTATTATGCTCATAATAAGAAAGCATTTCCTTTTTTAAACCGAAGTGGTTGAGTAGCTTCACGGTAACTCGGGTGTCCTCCGCGGCGATAAAATCAACCTTTTCGAGTGTTTCAACCGCTCTCGGACTCATATCCCCTAAATTACCAATCGGCGTGCCAACAACATAAAGCTTACCGCTCATTTAAAGATATGCCTCCTTATAGCATCCGTAAATTTCTAACATTTCACTTGAAAATTCGCCGTTTTCCTCCACATAAAGTGTCGGCTCAATTCTCATTCCCTTGTTGGCACATCTTTTGCCCTCTAAAAGAATGAGCCACGGTTCCTCACCCTTGCGCTGACAAACCAATCTCAGTCTCTTAGGCTCAACCTTGTATTTGGTCATCAGACAAATCATTTCAGAAAGTCTCTCGGGGCGCTGGCACATACAAAGCCTTCCGCTCGTTTGCAAAAGCTTTGCCGCCACTGCGATTATATCTTCAAGCGTGCATTCGGTTTCGTGGCGTGCTACCCGTTCAGTTATATCGGGGTTGGTAAGGCCCGCACCCTCTGCTTTATAAGGTGGGTTGCAGGTAACAAGCGTGTGGCAACCAAAATCTATCTTGCCCTTAAGGTTTTTCAAATTACTGTTTATAACCTTAAAATTATCGAGCCCGAGCTGATTTACAGTAAGCTCGGCCAAATCGGTAGCCTCACGGCTTATATCAACGCCAACTGCACTTTTAAGCTTTTTATCTCTGAGCATAATAAGCGGAATTATTCCACAGCCCGTTCCTAAATCCACCAATGTGTCCTTCGGTTTTGCCTTTGCAAAATTGCTAAGCAGCACCGCATCTGTACCAAATGTGTGATGCGGCGACACATTAACAAAGAAATCTTTTCCGAGTGGCTCGCGTTTTATATTCTGCTCCATTTTACGCCTTGCGGGGTGTCCTCTAAAACAATACCCATTTCCTTTAATTTATCACGAATTTTATCTGCGGTTTTGAAATCCTTTGCTTTTCTTGCCGCAGTTCTTTGTTCAATAAGAGCCTCAATTTCACTGTCAAGGCTATCATCCTTGCGGTTATAAACCAAGCCCAACACACCTGTTAACTGGTCAAAAATATCCGCACAAGCGTTTAAAGTATCCTTACCTGCGCCGTTTGCAATAGCGGTATTTATATCTCTAACGAGCATAAATACAGCCGCCAAAGCGTCAGCGGTGTTAAGGTCATCATCCATAGCGGTGATAAACTCATTCTTTCTTTCTTCAATAAATGCGGGAATCTCGCCGCCGTCATTTGCATTTTTAAGTGCAAAATCAATGTTTTCGCGGCAATTATAAAGTCTCTCGAGTGAATTTTTAGCCTGCTCGATAATATCTACAGAATAGTTTATCGGGCTTCTATACTGTGAAGAAATAAGGAAATAACGAATCGGCTCATAGCCAAACTCATTTGCAACATCACGAACAGTAAAGAAATTGTTAAGCGACTTAGACATTTTATGATTATCAACATTGATGAATCCGTTATGCATCCAATAATGCGCAAAATCGCAGCCGTTTGCGCACTCGCTTTGTGCAATTTCGTTTTCGTGGTGAGGGAATATAAGGTCAAGACCGCCACAGTGAATGTCGATAGTCTTACCTAAATATCTTCCCGCCATAGCAGAGCATTCAATATGCCAACCGGGACGGCCCAGTCCCCAAGGAGACTCCCAATAAGGCTCACCCGGCTTAGCGCCCTTCCAAAGACAGAAGTCCATTGGGTCTTCCTTGATATCTCCCGAATCAACGCGCTCGGAAGCGCCCATTTCCAAATCCTCTAAAGGCTGATGTGAAAGCTTGCCATATTCTTGGAACTTCTTGGCTCTGAAATATACATCGCCCTCTGCTTCATAAGCGAAGCCTTTTTCAACAAGAGCAGATATTATGCCCTCTATCTGCTCAATATTCTCTGTTGCTCTTGGGTGAACGGTTGCCTCTTTAACATTAAGGCCCTTCGCATCAACCCAGAATTCTTTTATATATCTCTCAGCTACCTCGGGTACAGTTATGCCCTCTTCGTTTGCCTTTTTTATTAACTTATCATCAATATCGGTGAAGTTCTGAACAAAATTCACCTTATATCCGCGCCATTCAAAATAACGGCGCAAAACATCGAAAACACAAAGCGGTCTTGCGTTTCCTATGTGAATGTAATTATAAACTGTGGGTCCGCAAGCATAAATTTTAACCTCACCCTCGGTTATGGGTTTAAAATCATCCTTGCTTCTTGTGAGCGTGTTAAAAATTTTCATAGATTTTCTCCTTACTTATCGCCAATGAGCTTTTCGAGCTCTAAAATTCTGTTTTCCAAGCTCTCCATTTTTTGCTTAACAGGGTCGGGAATATTTATTTGGTCAAGTGTTTTTGAAGCTTCTATCTTCTTCCCATCCTGACGCACAACACGGGCAGGAACACCAACAACGGTGGAATTCGGCGGCACCTCTTCAAGCACAACCGCACCTGCGGCAACTCGTGAGTTATCGCCTATTTTAAACGGTCCCAACACCTTGGCGCCGGCCGAAATCATAACATTATTGCCAATGGTCGGGTGGCGTTTTCCCGTATCCTTACCTGTACCACCTAAGGTTACACCCTGATAAATCAAAACATCATCGCCAATTTCGGTGGTTTCACCAATAACAATACCTGTTCCGTGGTCAATAACCAATCTTCTGCCGATAGTAGCACCGGGGTGAATTTCAATTCCTGTTATTCTCGCCGCTCTTTGCGAAACATAACGCGCCAAAAACATAAGCCCGTGCTTATAGTAAAAATGGGCGCGTCTATGCATTCTTATCGCCTTAACGCCGGGATAAAGCAGAAACACTTCCCAAAAGCTTTTGGCTGCGGGGTCGCGGTCTCTAACGGCGTTAACATCCTCAATCATCCTTTTAAACAAAGTTATCACCTACTGTTTATTTTGCATTTGCAATATACTGTCTTCCGCCATAAATATAAATTGCACCTGAAATAATGCAAAGCACAGCTGAGAGCCAGAAAAGTGCAATTATAATCACATCAAACACACCAAAAATTGACTGTGGTATAGCAACTATCTCGTTAAAAGCATATACTGCGAGGGCTAAAACAATGCCAACCATCTGACTCACGGTTTTGCATTTACCCCACATATTTGCCGCAACAACCTTGCCGCCCGCAGTAACTGCTACAAGGCGGATTGAAGAAACCGCAAATTCTCTGAACAAAACAATAAAGGTTATAACAACAATATGCCAGCCGAATCTTGTGCCGCCATAGATAAACATAAAACCTAAATAAGCACTTGTGGTGAGCATTTTATCTGCCAAGGGGTCCATAAACTTTCCAAAATCGGTTACCATATTATATTTTCTCGCCATGTGTCCGTCAATCGCATCTGTAAGCGATGCCGCAATAAAAAGCACAAGCGAAACGGCATAATGATAAGGGAAAGCGATAAGCATAACAGCCATAAAAATAGGTGTTGCTATCATTCGGGCTAATGTTAATTTATTCGGTGTGTTCATTCTTCTAATTCTCCTAACAAATCATAATCTATACAGTCATTTATTCTAACCTTCACATAATCCCCGATTTTAAGCGGTCTTGTTGACATAAAGAAAACCTTTCCGTCAATCTCGGGGGCATCTGCAACAGTTCTTCCAAAATAGCATTTAATATAATCGTCCCAGCCTTCAACCAAAACCTCTGTGAGAGTTCCAATCTTTTCTTGATTTTTCTCAAGGGCAATGGTCATTTGAAGCTCCATTATATTTTCCATTCTGTCGGTCTTTGTTTGTTCATCTATCTGACCGTCAAGCTCGGCCGCAACTGTTCCCTCTTCTGCAGAATAGGTGAAGCATCCAAGGCGGTCAAACCTTTTATCGCGAACGAACTCTGCCATTTCGCAGAACTGTTCCTCGGTTTCTCCGGGGAAGCCTGTAATAAGAGTGGTTCTTAAAGTGATTTCGGGGATTTTTGCCCTTATTTTATCAATTAAACAAGATAAGCTTTCTTTATCCCCCTTGCGGTTCATTCGCTTTAAAATATCGCCGTTTACATGCTGAAGCGGAATATCAAGATATTTTATAAGTTTTTCTTCACCCGCTATCACATCGAGTAACTCATCGGTTATCTTATCGGGATAAGTATAAAGCGTTCTTATCCAGTGAAGTCCTTCAATTTTGCAAAGCTCACTTAAAAGCTCTGGCAATCTTGATTCGCCGTAAATATCCATACCGTAAGCCGTGGTATCCTGCGCCACAACAATAAGCTCTGTAACACCGTTTGCGGCCAACCTTTTTGCCTCGGCAACGCAATCCTCTATTGTTCGGCTTCTCATTCTGCCTCTGATTTTCGGAATTGCACAATAGGTGCAGCAGTTATCACAACCGTCTGCAATTTTAAGATAGGTGCTAAACGGATAACCACCTAAAATTCTTTCCCCATTTAAGTCGAGGTCTGTTTTTTCGCCATAGCTGTTTTCCTTTTTGCCCTCGATAGCATTTTTAACTATCTCAGCAATTTTACTGTTCGAGCCTATTCCCACGCAAACATCAACCTCGGGAATTTCCTCGGTAACATCATCGCGGTAGCGCTCTGCAAGACAGCCCGTAACAATAAGAGCTTTACAGTTTCCCTCAGCCTTATAATTCGAGGCTTCTAAAATGTTTTCAATAGCCTCAGCCTTGGCAGCTTCGATGAAACCGCAAGTGTTAATAATTATTGCATCAGCCTCGGCCTCTGCGGAGCATATCTCAAAGCCCGCATTTTTTAAACTACTCAGCATCATTTCGGCATCCACCTGATTTTTAGGACAACCGAGAGACACCATACAAACCTTATACATCAAATTTCCTCGCTAAACTCAAGTTCTTCATTGAATTTTTTAAGTGCCGCCTTAATTGCAGAAAAATCAAAACCTTTTCTTGCAAGTGCGGCAAACACTTTCTCTGTTCCTCTTTCTTCAAGAAGTTTTCGAGCATATTTTCTCTCAATCAAAGCATTTATCTGTGCCTCTTCATCAGTTTCAAGCTCTTCGGTAACCTGCTTTGCCAAATCATAAGGAATTCCTTTTTGGAGCATCTTGTGAACGCACTCTCGTTTTGAGATGTTACTTTCCTTGCAGCGTTCGGCAAATCTCTCGGCATAGCGAACATCATCAACCAAATCAAATTCCTTAAGCCAAGCCAAAACTTCTGCCGAAATCTTCTTGGAAAATCCCGCTTTGATTAGTTTGTCAAACAGGTTTTTTTCGGTGTAATCCATTCTGTCAAGATACCAAAGTGCCCGCGATTTTGCCCGTTTATAATCCGATTCGTGCTTTAATTCCTTAAGCCTTTGCGAATCTATTTCCGCACCGCTTTTTAAACAGTTTTCGGCACAAACATCGTTATCAAGCAAAACCTCTTCTCCATTTGAGAGCAAAAGCTTTGTTAAATGCTTTTTATCTTTTTTAAGGTCGGTTATAAGCATTATTCATCAACCGCAATGTCTATATCCACTGTTTTATGAGGTCTTGCAACAGGGTCTTGCGGCATAATTTCTATTTCCTCATCGCCGGAAACCGCAACAATTTCTTCGCCCTCGTTAACAGCGCTCATAATTAGGTTTTCAATTTCTGTGGCGAGCTCGGGGTTATCCTCAAAGAGCTTTTTAACATTGTCTCTTCCCTGACCGAGCCTTGTCTCGCCATAATAGAACCACGCGCCCGACTTCTTTAAAACACCAAGCTCAACGCCCGCATCAACAATCTCGCCCGTGTGCGAAATTCCCGTGCCATACATAATATCAAACTCAGCGGTCTTAAATGGGGGTGCCACCTTGTTCTTAACAATCTTTGCCTTTGTGTGTGTTCCCACTATGTCACTGCCCTCTTTGATAGGCTCGCCCTTGCGAACATCAATTCGAACACTCGAATAGAACTTAAGTGCGCGTCCACCGGGGGTGGTTTCGGGGTTGCCATACATAACACCGATTTTCTCACGAAGTTGGTTAATAAATATTGCGGCACAGTTTGATTTTGAAAGTGCACCCGCAAGCTTGCGAAGTGCCTGAGACATAAGTCTTGCTAACTGACCAACATGGCTGTCGCCCATTTCGCCATCAATTTCGGCTCTGGTTACCAATGCTGCAACCGAGTCAACAACTATTATATCTACTGCGCCCGAACGAACAAGCGCCTCTGCAATCTCAAGTGCCTGCTCACCTGAATCAGGTTGTGAAACCAAAAGACTGTCAATATCAACGCCCAAGTGTGCGGCATAAACAGGGTCAAGCGCGTGCTCAACGTCAATAAACGCTGCAGTGCCGCCCGCTTTTTGTGCTTCTGCAACACAGTGAAGCGCAACGGTGGTTTTACCCGAAGATTCGGGTCCGTAAATTTCAACAATTCTTCCCTTAGGAATACCGCCGATACCAAGCGCTATATCAAGCATAAGTGAGCCGGTTTTAATGCATTCAACATTCATTGCTGCATTCTCGCCGAGTCTCATAACCGCGCCCTTACCAAATTTCTTTTCAATTTGGTCCATCGCGGTTTTTAGAGCCTTTTGCTTTTCTTCATCCTCAACTCTTCTAACAGGAACCTTTGTGCTTTGAACTTTAGCCATATCTTTTTCCTCACTTTATCTTTGTTGCCGAAACCGCTCTTTCGATTCCGCCTAAATCTTTTTTAATTTTTATATCACTAAAACCTTTGTTTTTCAAAAGCTTTGCAACCGCTTCGCTTTCACCTTTTCCAACCTCGAAACAAATCATTCCGCCAATTGTTAGATAATCGGTGTAGTTTTCTATAATTGCTTTATAAAACTGCATTCCACCGTCTTCCGCTAAAAGTGCCGTCTCAGGCTCAAACCTTGTTTCGGGTGAAATCTCGCTCATTTCATTTGCGGGAATATAAGGCGGATTGCTCACAATAAGGTCGTATTTTGCGTATTCTGCAGTCGGTGCTAAAACATCATCTTCCAAAACCGCTGCATTCTCGGAGTTGTTGCGTTTTATATTTCTTTCGGCATATCTTGCTGCCTCGGGAAATTTTTCCACCATTGTAACGCGTGAATCGGCAACCTCTTTCGCGAGTGTTATGCCAATCGCACCGCTTCCTGCGCAAAGGTCAAGAACATTTTTCCCTTGGCTTTTTTTGAGAAAATCAATGCATTCTTCCACAACCGTTTCGGTGTCTGCTCTTGGAACTAAAACACCGGGGCCCACAAAAAACGGTCGGCCGTAAAAATCCCATTCACCGAATATGTACTGCAGAGGGTATCTGATTTCTCTTTGCCTTGTAATTGCAACCAAATTCGTTTCTTGGAATTCGGTTAAATTTTTATTGTAATTGCTGAGAATCTGCGGTGCGGTAAAGCCTGTTATATGCTTTATAATCTGTTTTGCTTCGAAAACAAAGTCTTCAATTCCCGCAGCCTCTAGCTTTTTCTTTGTTTTGTTATAAGCTTCAAATATTGTCATTATCTGTTTCCTTGTCTATGCTTCTGTCAACGTCTGGTGTCTCAGGCTCGCAAGCTTTGAGCGCCGCAATTGCAATTTCAATCATTTTATCCTCAGGCTCTTTTGTGGTTATTCTCTGAAGCCAAAGACCAGGGGCTGAAATTATGCGGGTTAAAAGATTATCATATCTTCCGCAAACCTTTAGTACCTCATATCCCACACCGCACACAAACGGCACGAGCAAAATCTTAACCGCAACCCATACGAGTGCCAAATTATAAACGCTCGGGAAAATAATTTGCACAACGGTTGAAAAAATAACGCTTATTAAAATCATAAGTATCATAAAAGAGGTTCCGCAACGGGGGTGAAAGCGTTTTTGCTCACGCACATTTTCCACAGTGAGCTCTAAACCCTTTTCATAGCAAAAGATTGTTTTGTGCTCTGCTCCGTGATACATAAACACTCGTTTTATATCCTTCATAAATGAAACAAGCCAAACATAAAACACAAAAACCGCAAGCTTTAAAAACTGCTCTATGAAAGAACGCACGAGCTTCGAAAACTCGGCCCCAGCAAGCCACTCGAGCCCCGCCACAAAAAGTCTCGGCAAGAGCATAAACAAAACAACCGATATTGCCACTGCAAAAACTGTTGCCACAACCATAAGCACAGTAAAGAACGCACTCTTTTTCTCTTCATCTGTTTTGTTGTTTTCTTCTTCCAAATCGGTAAATCCCGATTTATCTGCTGAAATCATCATTGCCTTATAGCCTTGAAGCATTGATTCAACAAATGAAACAACTCCTCTTATTACAGGCAATTTTAAAAATTTGAATTTTTCTTTAATGCTTTTTTCTTCGAAATATGAAATATCAATTTCTCCGTCGGGCATTCTCACGGCCATTGCGGTTTTTTCGGGACTTTTCATTAAAATTCCCTCAATAAGCGCCTGACCTCCGATAGAAGTATATTTAGCCATTATCTTTTTCCTCTGAAATTTCTTTTTCTGTTGTTTCTTCCTCGCAAAGCGGAAGCACTATGGTTACGGTTGTTCCTGCATTCTCGATACTTTCAACAATCAAAAGGCCCTGATGCTGTTTAATAATTTCATCTGCCACAGCAAGACCGATTCCCGACCCTCTGACAGTTTTATTTGCCTTATAGAATTTTTCTTTAATGCGGTCAATATCCTGCGCGGGAATACCCACACCTGTATCACTAACCACAATGCGAATACAGTTTTCTTCTTTTATTTGATTTATAAGTACCTGACCGCCGCTTTCGGTGTATTTCACGGCATTGTCAATAATATTTATAAATACCTGCTTAATTCTGTTAGCATCGCCCATAATCTCAATTTCTTCTGTGGGCTCGGTATAAATCAGCTCTATGCCCTGCTTTTTAGAAAGCTCTGCATACATATCGGCAGATTCAGATAAAAGCCTTGAAACATTGATTCGCTCGGAGGTAACACTCATTTTACCGCTCTGCATTCTCGAAAAATCGAGCAGCTCTTCAACAAGGCTTGAAAGTCTATCCGCCTCAGAGAGCACCACGTCAAGTCCGCGGTTAACCAGTTCCTCATCCATTCCAACCGACATTTTCGCCGTTTCACCCCAACCGCGTATCGCAGTAAGCGGTGTTCTCAATTCGTGGGAAACCGATGAAATAAAGTCGTTCTTCATATTTTCGGCTTCACTTAATTCCGCCGCCATATAGTTAATCGTATCGCAAAGCTCGCCGATTTCATCGTTCTTCTTAATCTCAATCCTCGAGTCAAAATCGCCCATGGCAATCTTTCGCGCAATATTACTTACATCTCTTATCGGGTGAACTATTGACTTTATAAAGAATAAGCCCGAAAATGCGAAAAAGCCCAAAATCATTAAAACGCCAACCGCAACCATAAGAACGATATTAAAGGTTGTTCTGTCAACAGGCCGCAACGAAGTTACCCAACGGTATGCACCGAGCCATTCGCCGTTAACATCATAAATAAGAGTGGTGCCGGACATAATCCTCTCGCCATCATCCGTCTCGCCCTTTTGAACATTAAACTTGCCCGTTTCTTTTGCTTTGTAATAATCGGGCATAGTCTGGTCGGGGGAATTGAAGCCGGTTGTTGAAACAACAAGGTTATCATTACTGTCAATAACCTGAACCTCCAGCTTATCCTTATATTTAAAGCTGCCTGCAATATCAATTGCGGTGTCGTTAAAGGTCATTCGGTTTGTGCCCGAAAGCGCGTAAAACTCATAAGCATAGTCATTAGCCAATGCTTCAATTCTTTCAACATAAATCGCATTGCAAAGCGCCGAGAAAGCAATTGCCGCCGCTGATATTACAATTGCAACCAAGAGAAATATGTTCATAAACCATCTCGCTGCTATACTTTTGAATTTAAGTTCGAACTGCATTTGCTCTCTCCTTTCTGAAATTTTTCATAAACTTAGTTGCTGTTCCACTTATAACCCATTCCCCAAACGGTAACAAGATATTTGGGGTCTGAAGGGTCATCCTCGATTTTTTTGCGAAGTCTTCGCATATTAACATCAACAATTTTTTCTTCACCGAAATAGTTGCTGCCCCAAACGCGATTCAGAATGTCAGTTCTATCGAGTGCAACGTCGGGATTCTGGAAGAAATATTCAACCATCTGGAACTCAACCTGAGTGAGTTCAATATTTTTTCCGCCTTTAAGCAAGGTTCTCTTTCTGAGATTTAAGGTGAAATCTCCGAGAACAATCTCATCAATCGCCACAACGGTTTTCTGATTGTGCATTTCAACCCTTCTGTAGAGCGAATCAACTCTTGCTAAAAGCTCTGTGGGACTAAAGGGCTTGGTTATGTAATCATCAGCACCAAGCATTAGCCCGCTTATTTTATCCATTTCCTGTGTTCTTGCAGTGAGCATAATAATGCCTAAGGTTTGGCTTCTCTTTCTGAGCTCCTTGCAGAGAGTAAAGCCATCCATACCCGGCATTGAAATATCTAGCAATGCTATATCAAAGCCCTCCGTAGCGCTATCAAAAATTTCTAACGCCTCTTCGCCCGAGCCAGCTTCTTCAACATTATAGCCAACACGCTTGAGGTTAATTGCCTCAAACTCTCTTATTGCTGCCTCATCTTCTACTATAAGAATTTTTTTCACTTTGCTCTCTCCTATTCAAAAAGCTTGAAATTAGCCTTAACGTTTTCTATTGTTAAACCTTCATTGATGGCCGCCTGAGAAATTCGGCAGATAAACACCGTTTCTCCGCTTGTGGCTATTTCCACTGCACCATCTGCGCCGTATTTACCCTTTTCCCAATCCTTTTTCGGAACGGCTTTTATATAAATAAGGCTTTCGCCAACGGTTGATTCCTGTGGATTATATCTATATAACTCCCTCAGACGATTGCTCGTATCCTTTAAAACCGCAATGCTTCCAATCCATTTTTGCGGCACTGTGTAACGGTACCCGTCATCAACATTCATCATGGCTGTTAGCTGTGTTGTGAGAGTTTCACCGTTAAAGGAGCACCATCTTGTAAGATAAAGCTTCTCACTCACCTCACTGCTTGTAACAGAGGGAATATTTTCCTGAACGGGAATTTCCATTATCCCGTCGCCGTTAATATCATCAATACTGAAGAAAACCGAGCGCAAGGTTGCAACCGTTTCTCTCTTATCTGCCTGGAACAACGGATTCACAAGGTTTCCTTTTTCCACAAATAAAACCTCGGTAACCGCACCCACGCCTTTGATTTCATCAATATAAACTGCGGGCTTTCCGTTTGAAAGGGTTGCTATCACAGGCTCACTTATGGTTTTTGCCGTGCTGTCAAGCTCGCAGAAGGATGTTTCTGTTACACCCTCGGGGGAAATAAGGAAAAGGGATGCCGAATTAATCTGCTCTGCTGAAGAGGTTTTAATAACCAGAATTTCGTTTTTGCTATCCTCATCCAAATCGCAGGTAACAAAATGTGTATATTTTTGAAGCATTCTCTGTGTCAGCGTGTTTTCGCCGATGCTGTAAACCGCAAGCTGCATCTCGCTTGTTCCGTAGATTTCCCAACCAACAAGAATTTCCTTAATGCCATCGTTATCAAGGTCGCAGAAATCGAGCATATCGATTCCGCCGGCAATTATTTTGTTCTGCGCAACCGAATTCCACTCGCCGCCCACGTTGGAAATGGCATTAATGTGCATCGTAACAATTTCGCCATCGGTCATACTGTAAAAAGCGAAGGCTTCTAAAATACCATCGTTATTAATATCTTCACGCACAACTGCCGAACGGTAATTTCCGCGAGAAGGATATTTCAAAGTATATTCTCCGCTAACACTTTTGGTTATTGCTTGTGCAATATCCTTCAGGTCTCCCGAAAGGTCCGGCGGAGATAAAAGCTCTGCAGTGTCAGCAACGAATAAATCACAACCGCAAAGCGAAAAAACTATTATAAAGCTCATCAAAATGACCAAGATTTTTCTTGCCACAGAACATCACCTCACAAAACATAAATATACATTGTAAATTATACCACAAACTTTTATAAAAATAAAGATATTTTATTAATATTTTATTATATATTTATATTTTCTTAAAATAAGCCAATTTTTTGCGTTTTAAAGGCCTATTTTTCTTCAATTTCACATAAAAAAACGGTCCGGATTATACCGGACCGACAAAAAATCAAAAAACTTCTGGAATTTAAATATTTTGCGGGGCGAAGCCTAAATCCTCAAGCTCCGAAATTGCAGTTTTAAGACAATGCTCACAGCCATCAACCAAGACCGTTTTGCTTTGCAAATCAACCTCGAATTTTATGCCTGTTTCTTTAAGCGCATTGTCAATTCTTTTCACACAGTTTTCACAGTGCATATCTTCAACTAAAATTTTATAAATCATTTTCTTTTCCTCATTTCATTAATTTTTGCAGAGTGTCAATCAGTTCATCAATAATTTCATCATTTCCGCTTTTAATGTTGTTCACAACACAGGTATTTATATGCTCTGTGAGCAGCTTTTTATTGAAGGAATCCAAAGCCGACTGCACCGCCTTAACCTGAATTAGAATGTCGGTGCAATAAGCATCCCGCCCTATCATATTTTTAATGCCTCTTATCTGCCCTTCAATTCGGTTTAATCGGTTTATCAGCGCCTTATATTCCTTTTCTTCTCTGTGCTTCAGTTTATTTTCACATATGCATTCGCTCATAGTTTTTTACCTCGCAATCTAAGTGCGTTTCCAACCACAAAAACCGAGCTCAGCGACATTGCAAGTCCACCAAGCATGGGGCTTAGCAGCGGACCTGAAAAAATGTGCAAAACACCCGCCGCTATCGGTATGCAAACCGAGTTATAGCAAAACGCCCAGAATAGATTCTGCTTTATGTTTTTAATGGTCATTCGGCTCAAGTTTATCACCCTTGCCGCATCGCAAGGGTCGTTTTTCATAAGCACAATATCGGCAGATTCTATAGCAATATCGCTGCCGTCTCCAACAGCGCAGCCAACATCTGCCGCACTCAGTGCGGGTGCATCATTGATTCCATCACCAATCATCATAACACGGCCGTATTTTTTCCTGATTTCAGATATAATTTGTGCCTTCCTATTAGGCAAAACCTCGGAATAAACCTCATCAGCCGAAAGAAGCCGTGCTGTGTTTTCTGCACAAAGCTTGTTATCGCCCGATAAAAGCACTGTTTTTATGCCCATTTTTCTTAAATTCTCGAAGGCTTCCTTAGCCGAGGGCTTGAGCTGGTCGAATGTTGCCAAAATACCCAAAACCTCGTTGCCGTATGCTACAAAAATAACGGTTTTTCCCTCGCTTGAGAGTCGCTCGGCATCCTTTTGATAGGCTTTTGTTTTAAGACCGTTTTCCTCTAAAAGCAAAGCGCTTCCCAGCAGAATTTCCTTGTTTTCGTAAACGCATTTAACGCCCTTGCCAACAAGGTTTTGAAAGCCCTCTGCCCCCTTAATTTCCTCGGCATTCGCAAACTGCAAAATCGCTTTTGCAAGCGGGTGCGAGGAGCCACTTTCTGCCAAAACCGCATATTTCAACAGCCTTTCACTATCGCTTGAAATAACATCCGTAACCACAGGCTTGCCAACCGTTACCGTGCCGGTTTTATCAAAGGCTATTGCTTTAATTTTGTGGGTTATTTCCAAAACCTCGCCGTTTTTAATCAATATTCCGTTTTGTGCGCCAAGTCCCGTTCCAACCATAATCGCAGTCGGTGTTGCAAGACCCAATGCGCAAGGGCACGCAACCACCAAAACACTTGTGAAAATTTTAAGTGAAAATGCAATGTCCCTTTGGAAAATAAACCACAAAACCGCCGATAATACGGCAATAACCGTTACCACAGGAACAAAAATTCCCGCAACCGCATCTGCTGTTTTTGAAATGGGCGCTTTTTTGCCCTGCGCTTCTTCAACAAACCTTATTATTTTAGCAAGAGTTGTGTCATCCCCTATATTTTGAACCTCGGCATATATAAGACCGTTAAGGTTAATGCTTCCACCTATAACGCGGTCTCCCTTGTGCTTTGCCACGGGCATACTTTCCCCCGTGAGCATCGCCTCATTACATTCACACTCACCGTCGCAAACAATGGCATCAAGCGGGATTTTCTCCCCCGCCTTAACAACCAAAATTTCGCCCTTTTTAACCTCCTCGAGCGGCACTAATTTCTGGATGTTTTCCCTTAAAACAACTGCATATTCGGGAGAAAGCTCCATTAGCTTTTCAATCGCGGCAAGGGTCTTTTTTCGGCTTCTGCGCTCTAAAAATTTACCCAGCATAACAAGTGTTATAACCACCGCAACCGATTCATAATAAAGATTGTGCACCGCGTGTGGATTGCCGCTTATTGTGTAGGTCATAACGATACTGTATACAAGCGAAGCTCCCGCCCCCAAGGCCACGAGCGAATCCATATTCGGATGTCCCTTAAATAGAAGGGGTATTCCGTTTGTGAAAAATTTTCTTCCGAAGAAAAGCGCCGGCAAGCATAATAACAGCTGGGTTAGCGCAAAGTTAAAGGGCTGCTTTTCCATATCAATTACCGCCGGCAACGGAATATTTTCAAAAAGCATCTGCCCCATAGAAATATATAATAAAACCGCACTGAAAACGGCAGAAGTAAGCACCGGAATAATGGATTCCTTCTCTGCCTTTACCGCTTTCTTTTGCTTCTTTTCCTCATCCTTTTCTATGCCAAAGCCCGCCTTTTCAACAACCCGTTTAAAGTCGCTTTCGCAAACACTTTGTTCATCAAAAAGCACCGTCATTATCCCTGTTACAAGGTTAACATCGCAGGTGCTCACACCGTTAAGTCTTGAGACCACTCTCATAACCGAGGCCGAGCACGCCGCACACGACATTCCGCTTATTTTATAACGCTCTGTTTTCATTGTTTTACTTGCCCTTTCGTTCGTATTACCAATCATTATTTTATACTCCCTAGGGGTATTTGTCAATACTAATTAGAGGCGTATGCTAATTTCTCCGGAAGAGAGAAACTCGCGCTTTTTATTGCCATATTCCACCTGCAATCTGCAGTTCTCATCAATGTCAACAACCACCGCTTCGAGCATCTTTTCGCCCTTTAAAACGGTTATATTTTTCCCAATCACAGCGCTTTTTTTGCGATAGGTCTCAATAAATGTTTTATCCTCAATCTCGGAATAATATCTCATAAACCTATTGATTATTTCGGCTATAAGCTCATTTTTAAGATTGCTTTGCTTTCGCTCGAAAACCGCATCTGCGATATTCTTGATTTCTCCCGCAAAATCGTTTCTTGGGCGGTAAACATTAACGCCGATTCCAACTATAGCATTTTGGAATTTTCCACTCCTTAAATCAATGCTTCCCTCGGTTAGAATGCCACACACTTTTTTGTCATCAATCAGCACATCATTAACCCATTTAATCTTGGTTTCACGGCTGCCGAGCGCCTCGCACGCTTCACTCACAGCCACCGCCGCAGCAGCAGTAATTAAAACGCTTTTCTCGGCTTCAAGTGTGGGTTTTAAGAAAATGCTCATATAAATTCCCGAGCCTTTAGGTGAGAAAAATTTTCTGTTATACCTGCCTCTTCCCTTTGTTTGCGAGAGGGCTATAACCACCGTACCCGTGGCAGTGTTTTCCGTTGCATTCTTCTTTAAAAATTCGTTTGTTGAATCTAATTTTTTAAAAATTTTAACATCTGTGTTTTTGTCATTAAGATTTTTAAGAATTCCTTTTTTGGTTATTTTGTCAACAAAACAAAAAATAATAATCACCACCCAACTCATTTTACACCAATGATACACCAAAAAAGCGCAATTTGCAAGAAATTGCTTTTTTATGATTTGACTGCGCACCCTTTTATATGTTAAAATAAATTATCTATTAATTTGTGTGGAGAAATTATGAAGAAAAACGATGAAATAATTCTTGAAATAACAGACATCACCCGCGAGGGAAGTGGCGTTGGAAAATATAACGATATGGTTATTTTTGTGCCGCTCACCGCTATCGGAGACATTGCAAGAGTTAAAATTTTAAAGGTTAAAAAGAGCTTTTGCTATGGCAAGGCAGAAGAAATTTTGACCCCCTCGAAAGACCGCATAACACCCGATTGCGATGTTTTTAGTAAATGCGGCGGCTGTGTTTACAGACATATGGCTTATTCTGCCGAATGTGCACTTAAAGAAAATCAGGTATATGAGGTTATAAAAAGAATAGGCAAAACAGACCTTAAACCAAACAAAATCATCGGTGCCGAATATACCGAGCGCTATCGCAACAAGGCTCAATTTCCCATAAGCTGTGATGGCAAAGCGGGTTTTTATGCCTTTCATTCGCATAGAATTATTCCTTGCAACAACTGCTTGCTGCAGCCCGAAATTTTCGCAGCTATCGTTGCTGTTTTTGAAGAATGGATAAGTGATTTTGGCATAAATATTTATGATGAAACCGCTCACACCGGACTTCTTCGCCATATTTATATCCGCTTGGCTGAAAAAACGCAGGAAATAATGGTTACCGCCGTTATAAACGGCAATTCTCTTCCCCATTCAGACCAGCTTGTTGAGAGACTTAAAAATGTTTGCGGCAGCGCGCTTAAAAGCGTTCAACTCAACATAAACAAAACCGATACAAATGTGATTTTAGGCGATAAATGCAAGGTGTTATACGGCCAAGAATACATAACCGACATTCTTTGCGGTGTGAGAGTGCGCCTTTCCCCGCTCTCATTTTATCAGGTAAATAGAACCATGGCTGAACGCCTTTATGAAAAGGCAGCAGAATATGCAGAACCCACAAACAAAACCGTTCTCGACCTTTACTGCGGTGCAGGAACAATCGGACTTTCAATGGCCAAAAGAGCCAAGAAAATAATAGGTGTGGAAATCGTTCCGGAGGCTGTGGAGGATGCAAAATTCAACGCAAGGCTCGGCAGCATCCAAAATGCCGAATTCATTTGTGCAGATGCGGCCGATGCTGCAGAAAAGCTTGCAAAATCGGGCATTTCTGCCGATGTTGTGATAGTAGACCCACCACGAAAGGGCTGCTCTGAAGAGCTTATTGGGACCATCGCAGAAAAGTTCTCACCCGAAAGAGTGGTCTATGTTTCGTGCGACCCCGCAACACTCGCGCGTGATATGGAAATCTTTTCTCACCTCGGATATACTCTCAAAGAATATACCCCCGTTGATTTATTCCCGAGAACAGCGCATGTTGAGACTGTTGCACTTTTAGTGCAAACAGTCTCATCGATATAAATCTCTTAGAGATTTTCTATATATCCTAAAGGATTCGATATGTGCTCCCGCACTCGATATGTTGCCCTACGGCAACGAGATTTATATCATATCGAAATCGAACAACGCGAGTTTATATCGAATTTTACGAAGTAAAATATATCGGACACGCATAGCGTGTATATCGACAATAAAATTTAATTACGGATTATCGGAGTTTGTAAAATGACACATAACATGAAATTGCACTCATCACCTTTTGAAAAGATAAAAAGCGGTGAAAAAACCATAGAACTTCGTTTATACGATGAAAAGCGGAGGCAAATAAAAGTCGGCGATAAGATTATTTTTACAAATACTACTACCGGTGAAACACTCAATACAACCGTTGCGAAATTACACCGCTTTGATGATTTTGAAGAATTATACAAATCGTTACCGCTTTTGCAATGCGGATATACACCCGAAGATATTGACAAAGCAAAGCCGTCTGATATGGAACAGTATTATTCTTTGGAAGAACAGAAAAAATACGGTGTAATCGGTATTGAACTCTGTGTACCTTAAAGAAAACACGGAATTTCCGCCTTTTTAGGTATAAAATATATAAAAGATACATCGAATTTGTTTATTTTATTATTAAATATAACTTTTTTTGGAAATTTTGCAAAAAAGCCTTTATTTTCAGGAAAAAAATTGTTATAATAATTTGGATACTCTAATAGAGTATTTGGAAAATGTTAAAAATGGATAATATCCAAAAAAATAGGAGGTTGACTTAAAATGAGTCAAAAGTTTGTTTATCTTTTCTCTGAAGGCGACGCAAGCATGCGTGAACTTCTCGGCGGTAAAGGTGCTAACCTCGCAGAAATGACCAAAATCGGTCTTCCTGTTCCTCAAGGTTTCACTGTTACCACAGAGGCTTGTACTCAGTATTATGAGGACGGCAGAAAAATCAATGATGACATTCAGGCAGAAATCATGGAGTACATCGACAAAATGGAAGGCATCACCGGTAAGAAATTCGGTGATAAGGAAAATCCCCTTCTCGTTTCTGTTCGTTCAGGTGCCCGTGCTTCTATGCCCGGTATGATGGATACCATCCTCAACCTTGGTCTTAACGAAGAGGTTGTTGAAACAATGGCTGCACAGTCAGGTAACGCTCGTTGGGCTTATGACTGCTACAGAAGATTCATTCAGATGTATTCTGACGTTGTTATGGAAGTTGGTAAGAAGTATTTTGAAGAGCTTATCGACAAAATGAAGGAAGAAAAAGGCGTTACTCAGGACGTTGAGCTTACAGCTGACGACCTTAAAGAGCTTGCAAATCAGTTCAAGGCTGAATATAAGAGCAAAATCGGTAAAGACTTCCCCTCTGATCCTAAGGAGCAGTTGATGGGCGCTGTTGAAGCTGTTTTCCGTTCATGGGACAACCCCCGTGCAAACGTTTACCGTCGTGATAACGATATTCCTTATTCATGGGGTACCGCTGTTAACGTTCAGATGATGGCTTTCGGTAACATGGGTGATGATTGCGGTACAGGTGTTGCATTCACACGTGACCCCGCTACCGGTGATAAGGGCCTTATGGGCGAGTTCCTTACAAACGCTCAGGGTGAAGACGTTGTTGCAGGTGTTCGTACACCAATGCCTATCGCAGAGATGGCTAACAAGTTCCCCGAGGCTTTCGAAGAATTCAATAAAGTTTGTGCTATTCTTGAAGACCACTACCGCGATATGCAGGATATGGAATTCACAGTTGAGCACGGCAAGCTCTTCATGCTTCAGACTCGTAACGGTAAGAGAACCGCTAAGGCTGCTCTCAAAATCGCTTGCGACTTAGTTGATGAGGGTATGATCGATAAGAAACAGGCTGTTGCTATGATCGACCCCAGAAACCTTGACACACTTCTCCATCCTCAGTTCGATGCTAAGGCTCTCAAGGCTGCAGTTCCTGCAGGTAAGGGCTTAGGCGCTTCTCCCGGTGCTGCTTGCGGTAAGGTTGTATTCACTGCAGAAGATGCAGAAGAGTGGAACAACCGCGGCGAGAAGGTTATCCTTGTTCGTCTTGAAACCTCACCTGAAGATATCACAGGTATGAAGGCTTCTCAGGGTATCCTCACAGTTCGTGGCGGTATGACCTCACACGCAGCCGTTGTTGCTCGTGGTATGGGTACCTGCTGCGTATCAGGTTGCGGCGAAATCATTATGGATGAAGAAAACAAGAAATTCACTCTCGCAGGCAAGACCTATGTTGAGGGCGACTATATTTCAATCGACGGTTCAACAGGTAACATCTACGGTGAAATCATTCCTACTGTTGACGCTGAAATCGCAGGCGAATTCGGCAGAATCATGCAGTGGGCTGATGAGTTTAGAACTCTTAAGGTTCGTACCAATGCTGATACACCTGCTGATGCTAAGAAGGCTCGCGAGCTTGGTGCTGAGGGTATCGGTCTTTGCCGTACTGAGCATATGTTCTTCGAGGCTGAAAGAATTGCTGCTTTCCGTGAGATGATCTGTGCTGACACAGTAGAAGAGCGCGAGGCTGCTCTCCAAAAGATTCTCCCCTATCAGCAGGGCGACTTTGAGAAGCTTTACGAAGCACTCGAAGGCAACCCCGTTTGCATCCGTTTCCTTGATCCTCCTCTCCATGAGTTCGTTCCCACTGAAGAGGCTGACATTAAGGCTCTCGCAGATGCACAGGGCAAAACTGTTGCTGACATTAAAAATATCATTTCTTCACTCCACGAGTTCAACCCCATGATGGGTCACCGTGGCTGCCGTCTTGCAGTTACCTATCCTGAAATTGCAAAGATGCAGACTGCTGCTGTTATCCGTGCAGCTATCAATGTTAAGAAGGCTCATGCTGATTGGAACATCGTTCCCGAAATCATGATTCCTCTTACAGGCGAAGTTAAAGAATTAAAGTATGTTAAGGATGTTGTTGTTGCAACTGCTGATGCTGAGATTGCTGCTGCAGGTGTTGAACTCAAGTACGAAGTTGGTACTATGATGGAAATCCCCAGAGCTTGTCTTACAGCTGATGAAGTAGCACGCGAGGCTGAGTTCTTCTGCTTCGGTACAAACGACCTTACTCAGATGACCTTCGGCTTCAGCCGTGATGATGCTGGTAAGTTCCTTTCTGCTTACTATGATGCTAAGATTTATGAAAACGATCCATTTGCTAAGCTTGACCAGACAGGCGTTGGTAAATTAATGGATATGGCTGTTAAAATGGGTAAGGTAACCCGTCCCGAAATCCACTGCGGTATCTGCGGTGAGCACGGCGGCGACCCCGTATCTGTTGAATTCTGCCATAAGATTGGTCTTGACTATGTATCATGCTCACCTTTCCGTGTGCCGATCGCAAGACTCGCTGCAGCACAGGCTGCTATCAAATATGGGGAGGACTAATCTGTACTTCAGTTTTAAGGTTAATTTCGACCAAGCAGAAGCATACAGAAAATCAACAGACCAATATCTTCGTGCAAAACAGTGGGAAGAT
>SVPU01000003.1 GCA_015065685.1 Oscillospiraceae bacterium
AGCGTTTAGTGACTGCGGTCATTCCGAAGAAGAAAATGAAAATAAGTACGGTAAACTCTCTGTATATGCATCTTCAATAGAAAATTACCCTGAAACAGTAAAAACAAAATACTCACTTAAACTGTGGTCTGCACATTTAGGTGAAAATGAGGGGTATTTGTGGGTATATTATTCTCAAGAGGGACTAGATATAAACGGCGAAATAGATTATGGTAGTTGGAATATACCTTCTCTTTGGAAAGTTAAAAAAGACGCCAAAGGAAATTGGGCAGTTACAGAAATAAAAGAACACCCATAAAAATTCAAATTTATTGCATTTAAATAAAGAAAATCAGGTTTTTCACCCAGTTCTTTTTCAATGAAATTCGTTCCTTGCGGAACGAGTGAAATATTGCTACGCAATATGAAATACGCTTCGCGTATGAAATATGCCTACGGCATATGAAGGAACGAATTTTATTTCACATTTTGCGTTGGCAAAATATTTCATAATCCGTAAGGATTATTTCATATCGGCTCTGCCAATATTTCACTGACCCTTGTCCATTCGCCGCTTTTATGTTATAAGAAAAAGCCGTGAATTTCACAGCTTTTGTTTTTTATCTATATCATCTTCAGTAAAAACTAAAATATCTTCAACTTTACAATGTAAAATATTACATAAATCGTTAAGAGTTACAGTGCTTATTGGACGGTTGTGTTTTAACCTGTCAAGTAGGCTGCGGCTAATTCCGTATTCATTTATCAATTTATAGGTTGAAATATCCTTTTCTTTTAAAGTTTTATATAAGGGCTCATAAGAAATCATCATATCACCTCTTATATATTATGGTAATTACTACTCTTTTACTTGACAATGCTCTATAAAACGAGTATAATATTAAACAAAATATATAAGGAGTTGTTTTTTATGAAGAAAATATTATCAGTATTTTTGTCAATCATTCTTTTGTTCACTTTATGCAGTTGTACTAATAATGAAAGTGGTTCATCTGAAAACAAAGAAATTTCAATCAATGAAATTACAACTGTTGATGGCTTCGAATGTCAAATAAAAGAAGTAAATTGGTATTCTCCTTCTGATTTTGATTTCGATGTTATTGAACGTGAAGAAGGTTTTGAGTATTTGGTTATTGTGTTATCCGAAAAGAATACAACTGATGACACTCAGAACGCTCCTGTTACTAGTATGTTATCAGCAGATGGTAAACAATGTATAAATTTGACAGCATTATCTTTATACAAGAAAAAATACAAAATTAATTTTGGTGCTACTTTACCTAACTCTACTGCGGAAGCGTATGTAATATATAAGGTGCCTTCTGGTGCGAGTTCGTTTAAACTTCAAATTCTCTCTAATGGTTTTGGGAGTGCTAGTGATTATATAGTTTTTAGTAGAGCAGATATCAAATAATTTAATACAACTTTAAATTATAAAATTTCTCGGTTTTCAACGCGTTCTTTTTTGGTAAGTAGAGCCAAACGAAAATCCGTTCACGAAAGTGGGCGGATTTTCGTTTGTATTATTCATTCTTCAATATTCATCATTCATTATTTATTAAACGAGAACGGATTTTCAAATGAATAATGAATATTGAAGTCGTTTACGCTGATGAAAAATGAATAATTATTGCGGCTTTGCCGCTTTTATGCTATAATTTACTCATGGCGGTGGGAAAATGAAAAAAATTAACCAAGGTAAATATGAGCTTTTTACTACAAAGCAGGATGCAATAGATAAATTTATGAAAATGCAAGGCATTTGCAGGGAAGAAATCAGCGGCGAAGGTGCAATCGAATTTTATTGTTTTAAAAACGGTAAAATTTTTATTTCCCATCCACGCACAAGGCATATTGAAAATGATAATTCTACCAATCTTTACGCCAAGGTTGTAGAGCAAGATGGTAAAACTTATGTTGTGTATCATACGGAGTATAGCAAATCGAGTAGCGTTTCAAAGCTGATTTTTTTGGTGATAGATATTTTGGTAGCAATTCTTGCGATTGCAATAACTGTTAGCAGTAAACAAAAGATGTATTATCTTCCGCTTTTGGTTTTATCTATATTGCTTTTTTCAATTAAATTTTTTAATGCCACCCGCGAAGAAAAAAATTCTCCCGCAGATTCTGAAATATTGATAAAAGAGCTTGAAAAAAGGGTGGAAGCAGTAAATTTGTGGGACAAATAATAGAAAAATATAATATTTAAGATTTATTATAGATTGCTTTTTATCAGTGCGAGCATTGATAACCGCGGTGTGCTTGATTTGGTGGATTACACACAAGTTAATTTGATATAAAAAGCCTTGACTGGAAAAATATAGTATGTTATAATATTAACAATATAGTTAATGTTGAAAGGAGCCAGCTGTCTGAGGGGATAGTGGGTTCTTTTTGTTTTTTATGGATAAAAAAGGGTAAAATAACTTCAAAAAGGAGAAACGAATATGGAAATTCAACTTGGGGAACTTATTGAACAAATAAAAAAAGAAGGTGTAGAGGCCGCTGAGACAGAGGCTGAATCTATACTCAATGCGGCTAAAGCTGATGCTGAAAAGATTATTGCGGATGCTAAAGCACAGGCTGATAAAATTTTATTGGATGCTAAAAATGAAAACGAGCGTATGGTGAAATCAAGCGAGGATGCTATTCGCCAGGCGGGCCGTAACCTTCTTATTTCTTTCAGAGAAAGTGTTGCAAGAGAATTAAATGTTATTTTAAGCGAAAATGTTGCAGCCGTGTATTCAAAGGAAAATTTGGCACAGCTCATCATTAGTGTTGTTGAGGGATGGGCAAATAAACCCGAGACTGAAGATATTGCGGTTATTTTAAATACAGAGAGCTTGAATTCACTTGAAGAAATTATTCTTGCGGGAATTAAAGAAAAAATGCTAAAAGGCATTACTCTTAAGGCAAACGATAATTTCGATGGCGGTTTCCGTATCGCAGTGTCGGATGGAGGCGCTTATTATGATTATTCCACAGAGGCTGTGGTTGATATGCTTTCTAATTATCTTAGCCCTAAGGTTACCGAGCTTTTGAAAGAGGCGTAATTATGGCTGAATATTATCTGATTTCACAGCTGCCATCGTTAGATGGAATAAGTGAAAACACACCAATACCCATCACAGAAGAAGCACTTTTGGAGCTTTGTAGCCGCTTTTTAGGAAAAAAGGCATTGAGTGAGCTGGAAAATTTAACACTTGTGCCGCAAATTGATTCCGCGAAATCGAATTCCTCATTGATTGAGGCGTGGAATACGGGCGAGCGTGAATTACGCTTGGCGCTCGGCAAAGCAAGGGCCGAGAGAATGAACAAACCATTCGATTTGCAAAATAAGAATTTACCTACAGAGCTTATTAAGACTGCAAACACCGCTGTGGAAATAGAAAATCCTTTAGAGGCGGAAAATTTTCTTCTTAGGTACCGTTTGAACTTTTTGGAAACGCTCAGACCAATGGATAGCTTTTCGGAAGATTATATCTTTTATTATGCATTGAAGCTTAAGTTGATTTTGAGAATAAGACAGTTTGATGTGGCTCTTGGCGAGGCCACATATAAAGATATTTATAACTCCATTTTGAATGGAGAAAAGGTGGAGGCTTAACGATGAGCGAAAATATTGGAAAGGTTGTCAGTGTTAACGGCAACCTGGTGTCGGTAGAGTTTAACTGTAATGTTTCTATGAATGAAATATGTTTTGTTAAGGTGGGCGATACCGCTCTTAAAAGCGAGGTTATTCGTATAAAGGGTAATATCGCACAAATACAGGTTTATGAAATGACCGGCGGTATTAAATGCGGAGATATGGTTGAATTCACCGGAGAAATGCTATCAGCAGAATTAGGACCCGGTTTGCTTGGCCAGATTTATGACGGACTTCAAAATCCGCTGCCTCTCTTAGCGGAAAAAGCAGGCTGGTTTTTGGAAAGAGGCAACTATGCAGATGGCCTTGATGCAGATAAAAAGTGGGAGTTTACCCCAACTGCTAAAATCGGTGATACTGTGCGTGCAGGTGAGTATATCGGAACCGTTCCCGAAGGTGCTTTCACACACAAAATATTTATACCGTTTTATCTGCTTGGAACTTATACTATAAAGTCTATTGCCGAAAAGGGCGAATACACCATAAAAGAAACTGTGGCTGTTATAGCAGATGAACGCGGACGCGAAATATCTGTTGCAATGTCTTTCAAGTGGCCAGTTAAGCGTGCCATAAGCTGTTATAGCGAGAGATTGGCTCCAACCGAGACAATGGAAACAAAGGTGCGCCTTGTGGATTCATTCTTCCCTGTAGCAAAAGGAGGAACATATTGTACCCCCGGACCCTTTGGTGCAGGTAAAACCGTTTTGCAGCACACCACCTCTAAATATGCCGATGTGGACATTGTAATTATTGCGGCTTGCGGTGAGCGTGCGGGTGAGGTTGTTGAAACCTTGACCGAATTCCCCGAGCTTACCGACCCTAAAACAGGCCGCTCACTTATGGAAAGAACAATTATTATTTGTAACACCTCTTCAATGCCGGTTGCTTCCCGAGAGGCTTCGGTTTATACCTCGGTAACGCTTGCTGAGTATTATCGACAAATGGGACTTAATGTTTTGCTTCTCGCTGACTCGACATCCCGCTGGGCACAGGCGCTCAGAGAAATGTCGGGAAGACTTGAAGAAATCCCCGGCGAAGAAGCTTTCCCCGCATATCTTGAATCTTATATCGCATCCTTCTATGAAAGAGCGGGCTATGTTCGTTTGCCGGACGGAAGCCGCGGCTCGGTTACTATCGGCGGTACTGTTTCCCCTGCGGGCGGTAACTTTGAAGAACCTGTAACACAAGCAACCCTCAAGGTTGTTGGTGCTTTCCACGGACTTTCCCGTGAGCGCTCGGATGCCAGAAAATACCCTGCTATCGACCCGCTTATTTCATGGTCGAAATACAAGAGTGTTATAGATACGGAAAAATCACAATATTGCAAGGATGTGCTTCATCACGGAAACGAAATTGAATCTATGATGAAGGTTATCGGTGAAGAGGGCACAACCCTTGCCGATTATATTATTTATTTGAAATCGGAAATGCTTGATTCGGTATATCTGCAACAAAACTCATTCGATTTGGTTGAGGCTAACTGTGGTACTGAGCGTCAGCGCTATGTTACCGACAAGCTTATTAGTATTTTAGGCAGCGAATTTGCGCTTAGCAGTAAAGATGATGCGCGTGTATATTTTAACCGTATGCGCCAAAGATTTATTGACTGGAACTATACCGAATTCCAGAGCGATGCCTTCAAAAAGGCTGAAGGTGAAATTGATGCTCTTTACAATGAGGGCGGCGGCAAATTAACCCATGATACCGAGCGTTTATTGAAGGGCGGTGAATGAGAATGAACAAAGTATATAACCGAATTGAATCAATTGTTGGTAATGTTATTACCGTTAGAGCAAGCGGTGTTCAATATAACGAGTTGGCACAAATCAACACTCGTTTCGGAAAGTCCTTAGCACAGGTTAATAAAATCGATGGCGATATCGTGTCTCTTCAGGTTTTTGCGGGTGGTAAAGGTGTTTCAACGGGTGATGAAATTCGCTTTTTAGGGCACGAAATGCGAGTATCCTTCAGTGAGGATTTATTGGGCCGAATTTTCAACGGCTCGGGCGAGCCGAGAGACAAGGGCCCTGCACTCACCGATAATATGAAGGCTATCGGCGGACCTTCGGTTAACCCCACAAAGCGTATTCTCGCCAACCGAATGCTTAGAACAAACATCCCAATGATTGATATGTTCAACACATTGGTTGTTTCTCAAAAATTGCCCATTTTCTCAATCTCAGGCGAGCCTTATAACCAACTTCTTGCCCGTATTGCAATGCAGGCAGAGGCGGATGTTATCGTTCTCGGCGGTATGGGACTTAAATATGATGACTTCCTTTATTTTAAGGATGAGCTTTCAAAGGGCGGAGCGCTCAGTAAAACGGTTATGTTTATTCACACCGCTTCTGACCCTACGGTTGAATGTATGATGATTCCCGATATGGCTTTGGCTGTGGCTGAGCAGTTTGCTTTGCAGGATAAGGATGTGTTGGTGCTTCTCACCGATATGACCAACTTTGCCGATGCTATGAAGGAAATCGCAATCACTGGGGAACAGGTGCCTTCAAACCGCGGTTATCCCGGAGACCTTTATTCTCAGCTTGCTGCGCGTTATGAAAAGGCGGTTGACTTTGCAAATTCCGGCTCGGTTACAGTGCTTGCGGTTACCACTATGCCGGGCGATGATGTAACCCACCCCGTTCCCGACAATACGGGCTACATCACTGAGGGACAGTATTACCTCAAGGGTGGCCGCATTGAACCGTTCGGCTCTCTTTCGCGACTTAAGCAGAATGTTAACGGCAAAACAAGAAAAGACCACCGCGCCCTTATGGATGCGATGATTCGTATGTATTCTTCATATAAGGAGACCCTTGAAAAGAAGAATATGGGCTTTTCAATGAACCGTTGGGATGAAAAGCTGCTCAAATACGGCGAGCTTTTTGAAAATAAACTAATGGATTTATCGGTTAACCTCTCTCTTGAAGAGGCGCTCGATTTAGGATGGGAAATTTTAGCGGACTGCTTCGAGAAGGATGAAACCGGAATTAAGTCAGACCTTACAGATGAATTCTGGCCTAAAGATTGAGTAAGGAGGACTTAAGCTTTGGCAAAAATCAAACTAACTAAAAATGAGTTAAAGGTACAAAAGGATGCTCTCAAAATGTACCGGAGATATTTGCCGACACTAACACTTAAAAAGCAACAGCTCCAATCTGAAATTCGCACTATTGAAGCAAATGCCAATGCGGTGCGTAAGGCAAAGCAAGAGCTCGAAAAGGGCTTTAGTGATTGGATTGCTGTTTTCAGCGAAAAGCAGGCCTTCCCCGAGGGAATAATCACAGTGAGCAATATCCGCAAAGGAAAGGGTAATATTGCGGGTGTTGATATTCCCACCTTTGAGGGCGCAGAGTTTTCGCGTGGCGACTATGATTTATACACCACTCCGCTTTGGGTGGATATGGCTGCTAATCATATGGAAAAGGCAATTTCGCTCGATTTAGAGGCCGAAGTGTTAGATGAGCAGGTAAGACTATTAGAGGCAGAGCTTCGTGCAACATCTCAAAGAGTTAACCTGTTTGAAAAGGTGAAAATTCCCGAGACACAGGAGAATATCAAAAAAATATCAATTTATATGGCAGACCAGCAGGTTAGCGCTGTAGTGCGTTCTAAAATATCAAAGCGCAAAATCGCTCTTCGTAATAAAGAAACACCTGAAGCGGAGGTGTATTCATTATGATAGTGCCTATGAAAAAGATTTCTCTCATAACCTTGGGAGAAAAAAGAAAAGAAACCCTTAAAAAGCTTCGCAAGCTCGGCATTGTTCATATTGAAATTAACGAAGGCTTTGGCGAAAAGCTTAATGAGTTAAAAGAACAAATCACACTGCTTGAACATGCAATTTTTGCTGTTGGCAAGGCTAAAAACGGCGAGCAGCAATCGGCAGAAACCGAAAAGGCTTTAGAGCTTGCCTTAGAAATAGATTCGCTCACCGAAGAGAAGAATTCAGCATTGTCTGAGAGAGCGGCGCTTGACGGCGAGCTTGAAAGATTAAAAAGCTGGGGCGATATTGACCCCGATAGCATAAGCGATTTAAAATCAAGCGGTGTGGAAGTGGCATTTTATGAAATGCCGAAATCCGAGTATAAGGCATTGCCTGACTCTTTGAAAACCGTAAAGATATTCGCAAACAAGTCGACCGTTAGATTCTTGCTGCGTAAAGAAACTGATGAGCAAGAGCTTGATTTGAGCGGTTATGAATTGACACTGCCTAAGATGCCAACCGCAAAAATAAAGCAAAGAACCGAAGAGCTTACTAATCGCATAGCGGAAATAGATAATCGAATATCTTCCTATGCTTGTTATGCCGAAAGCATAAAGGCTGCAATAAAAGAGCTTGAAAAACAGGTTGAGTTTGAAGTTTATGCAACGGGTATGGAAGCCAAGGTTTTATCGGAAGATGAAACCCGCAAGGTTTCGGTTGCATATTTTAACGGTTATATCGAGGAAGAAAGACTCGAAAAGCTGAAAGCTACGGCAAGGGAAAATTCTTGGGGACTTTTTGTAACAGATCCCACAGAAGAGGACAATGTTCCCACAAAGCTTAAAAACAATAAGTTTGTAAGCCTTATTTATCCTCTTACCGACTTCTTGGGCACTGTTCCCGGATATTTTGAATATGATATTTCCGGATGGTTTTTAGCGTTTATTCTTATATTCTTCGGAATAATTTTCGGCGATGGCGGTTACGGACTGTTTATATGTGCCGTTGCGGCAATTCCGATTATAAAATCGTTAATTGCCAAAAAGCCGATAGCCCCCACATTTTTACTTGTGGGACTCTTCGGATTATCAACAATTATTTGGGGAACTCTCACTTGCACATGGTTTGGACTTTCTCCCGAACAGCTGCCACAGTGGTTGAAGGCGTTATCAATACCCTTGATTTCCAATGTCTATGGTGATAAACTTTGGGCTCTGCCTTGGACGGCCGAGGGTGTTGGACTTACCACCGCACAAAACTTGCAGATTTTCTGTTTTTCGTTGGCACTCATTCAGTTAACTGTGGCACACGTCAAGGGCGCAATTCGTAACAAGAGCTCACTTAAAATGCTCGGTGATATTGGTTCAATATTACAGCTTATCGGTATTTATTATTTGGTGTTGAGCCTTGTTGTAAATGCTGAGGTTTTCAGCTTCGGCTTGGTAATAGGCGGTATTCCCGTTGGAACGGTTGCTATTGTGATGATAGGAATTGGTTTTATTATGAGCTTTGTTTTCTCGAACTATGAGGGAAGCGTTATAAAATCCATTCTTTCAAGTCTTACTAATATCGTTTCGGTATTGCTTGGCGTGGTAAATGTATTTTCGGATATTGTATCATATATACGCCTATGGGCAGTTGGTCTTGCGGGTGCGGCAATATCTGCAACGGTGAACGAATTAGCAGGTCCGTTGCTTGGAAACTTCTTGTTTATGATAATTGCAATTGTTCTTTTGGTGTTTGGTCACGGACTTAATATGATTCTTAATGTTCTATCGGTTATAGTTCACGGAATCAGACTTAACACATTGGAATTCTCCTCGCATTTGGATATGTCGTGGAGTGGTCATAAATTTAAACCATTTGAAGAGTAAATTGATTTAAAGGAGAATCATTATGAATTTAGGATTATTAGCAACAGCATTAAGTATGGGCATTGCAGCTATAGGCTCTGCCATTGGTATCGGTATTGCGGGTCAAGCATCAATCGGCGCTTGGAAAAAGTGTTATATGAACAACAAAGCAGCGCCCTTTATTCTTACCGTTTTTGCCGGTGCACCGCTCACACAAACGATTTACGGCTTTCTCTTAATGCAACAGATGAAAGCATCAACTGCTGACCCTGCATTCTTGCTCGGGCTCGGTGTCGCTTCGGGTCTTGCAATGGCACTTTCAGCTGTTTTCCAGGGTAAAGCAGGTGCTGCCGGTGCAGATGCATTGGCAGAAACCGGAAAAGGCTTCTCACAGTACATCACAGTTGTAGGTCTTTGTGAAACCGTTGCGTTGTTTGCACTCGTTTTCAGCATGGTAGCCTTAGGTTAATAAGAAAAATAAAAAGCCGTGAATTTCACGGCTTTTATTTTTTGTAAATATTTGCATTTTACCAAAAAATACTATTGAAAAATGGTTGCGGTTTTGGTAAACTTAAGTTGGCAAGATTTTTTCTCGGAGGTGCGATATGAAAGCCATAGTTAACGGTAAAATTATTTTAAAGGACCGTATCGTTGAAAATGCTGCTTTGCTTTATTCGGATGTTATTGAGGGCATTGTTTCGGCAGAAAACATTCCCGCAGAAGCAGAGATTATCGATGCAAAGGGCGGATATGTTTCTCCCGGTCTTATTGATATGCACATTCACGGCTATCTTGGAAAAGATGTATGTGATGGTGAAGAAGAAAGCATCAGAACAATTTCGGGCGGTTTGCTTAAAAACGGTGTAACGGGTTATCTTCCCACTACTATGACGGTGGATATGAAGGTAATAAGAAAAGCGCTTGAGGTTTGCAGAGCGTTAAAGCAAGAAAGCAAGACCTGGCAAGGCAGTGAAATTTTGGGCTGCCACGCAGAAGGCCCGTTTATAAGCGAGAGCAAGAAAGGCGCACAGGATGCGAAATACATATTAAAACCCGATGCGGCTTTTGTTAAGGAATATGCTGATATTATAAAAACAATAACCTTGGCGCCCGAAACCGATGAAAATGATTTTGCGGCTATTCGTGAGATTACACGCGACACCGATGTTGTTATTTCTATGGGACACACCTCTGCAGATTACGAAACCGCAATGGCGGGTGTTAATGCGGGTGTTAAGCATGTTACACATTTGTTTAATGCTATGACTCCGTTGGCTCACAGAGCTCCCGGTGTTGTTACAGCAGCCTTGAACTCGGATGTGAGCGTTGAGCTTATAGTTGATACCTTCCATGTTGACAAGTGCTTCTATGATATGCTCTGGAAGCTAAAGGGCAGAAAGCTTTGCTTTATTACGGACTGTCTGCCCGCGGGTGGCTTGCCTTACGGCGAATATACCCTTGGTGGCGCCAAGATAATTTACAGAGATATCGTTTGCCGCTTGGAAGACGGAACGGTTGCAGGAAGTGTGCTGCACCTAAACCACGGCGTGTGGAATGTTTATAAAAATTCTAACATACCGCTTTATGAGTGTGTTAACTGTGCATCCTTAAATCCTGCCACCGCAATAGGAATGGCTGACCGTAAAGGCTCACTTGAGGTTGGCAAGGATGCGGATATTATAATAACCGACAATGAATTTGAAGTTAAGAAAACCATTATCAGAGGAGAAACTAGATATGAATCTTAAAGTTAATGCAAAATTAGACCCCAATTTCCAGCCTCTTTCACTTGTTTGCCGCGAAATGCGTGAAAACACCACGGAAAACGGACAGGATATTGTTATAGCAGTTGAAAGAAACAAGGGCTATACCTCTACATATAAAACCCGTATTTATAAAGATAACACAGGCCACGATGAAGAAAACTTCCGCTTTGTTGAGAGAATTGCAAAGTCACTTTTGTGGGTTGCAGGCGGTTATAAAATTATAATTGCAGGAAGCGAAGTTGTTGGTAACAAGATTAAAGAGGCTTATACCGATGGCGGTCTCCGTGATTTTGATGTTCACTTTATGGAGAGGGTTTACGAGCAGAAGTTTGAGGTTGAGGTTTGCTCACTCGAAATCGCACCGAAAGATAAATCTGCCGCTGCGCCTATCGGCCGCCATCTTGATGGTTGCCGCATTGGTTTTGATGCGGGCGGTAGCGACCGTAAGGTTAGTGCAGTTATAAATGGTGAAAGCGTTTATTCTGAAGAGGTTGTTTGGTTCCCCAAAACCAATTCCGACCCTAACTATCATTATGAGGGCATAAAAGAAGCAATGAAAACCGCCGCTTCACATATGCCAAGGGTTGATGCTATCGGAGTTTCAAGTGCGGGCGTTTATGTTGATAATCGCATAATGGTTGCTTCTCTTTTCCTTAAAGTGAGTGATGAAGATTTCGACAAAAAAGTTAAAAATATGTATTTAGATGTTGCAAAGGAAATCGGAGAGAATATTCCGATTGAAGTTGCTAACGACGGTGATGTAACAGCACTCGCAGGCGCTATGGACCTTGAGGATGATTCTGTTCTCGGTATAGCTATGGGCACAAGTGAGGCTGGCGGATATGTTGACCCACAGGGTAATATCACAGGTTGGCTTAATGAGCTTGCCTTTGTTCCGGTTGATTTCTGCGAAGAGGCTATGGTTGACGAATGGTCGGGTGACTATGGCTGCGGTGTTAAATATTTCTCACAAGATGGTGTTATTAAGCTTGCACCCTTTGCGGGAATTGAGCTTGATGAAAAGCTTTCGCCCGCCGAAAAGCTTAAGGTTGTTCAGGGCCTTATGAAAGAGGGCGATGAGCGCGCTGCCGCTATCTACGATACAATCGGTGCATATTTCGGCTATGCTATAGCATACTATGCAGAGTTCTATGATATCAAGCATGTGCTCATTATGGGTCGTGTTACCTCGGGCGAGGGCGGAGTTATTCTTCTCGAGCGCGCTCAGGAAGTGCTTGATACCGAATTCCCCGAGCTTTCAAAACAGATTAAGCTTCACATTCCTGATGAAAATTCACGCCGCGTTGGTCAGTCCGTGGCAGCAGCAAGCTTGCCTAAGATTAACTAAAATTTGATGTTTTAAAAGGGTTATCTCAAAAAGAGATAGCCCTTTTTAGCGCTCAAATTTAAAAAAATGTTGCAAATAGGGCTTTTTTACCATATAATGTTAGAGATATCATTTGCGGAAGGTAAACTTATGATTTGTGATTCAATTTTAGATGCAATGGGGAATACCCCGATTATAAAATTAAGAAATATGACTTCCCCCGAAGATGCTGAGATTCTCGTTAAATTCGAGGGGCTTAATGTTGGCGGCTCTATAAAGACCAGAACGGCTTATAATATGATTTGCGAAGCTGAAAAGCAGGGTATTATAAACGAAAATACAGTTATTGTTGAGCCAACGAGCGGAAACCAAGGAATAGGTCTTGCTCTTGTTGGTGCGGTCAAGGGTCTTAAGGTTAAAATCATTATGCCCGATTCTGTTAGTGAAGAGCGCAGAAAGCTGGTTAATCATTACGGCGCAGAGGTTATTTTGGTCCACGATGACGGTAATATCGGTCTTTGCATTGAAGAGTGCCTTAATTTAGCCCTTAAAATGAAAGCGGAAGACCCTAATGTTTTTGTTCCTCAGCAGTTTGAAAACCCCGCAAACCCCGAAATTCAGCGCATTGGCACTGCAAGGGAAATTTTAGAACAGGTCGGCGGAAGAATTGACGGCTTCTGCTCGGGTATAGGCACGGGCGGCACAATAACGGGTATAGGGGAAACATTAAAGGCTCAAAATCCCGATATGGTAATCTGGGCGGTTGAGCCCGAGAATGCGGCAATTTTATCGGGCGGCTCGATAGGCACTCATATCCAAATGGGTATTGGAGATGGCATTATCCCCGAGATTCTTAATCAAAATATTTATGATGATGTTTGCATTATAAAGGATGAAGAAGCCATAAACACCGCCAAAGCCTTAGCCGCAAAGGAAGGAATTATGTGCGGAATAAGCAGCGGCACGAATGTTGCGGCGGCTATAAAGCTTGCCAAAAAGCTTGGCAAAGGCAAAAGGGTTGTAACTGTTTTGCCAGACACGGCGGAAAGATATTTCTCAACCCCACTTTTTGAATAAACAAAGGTTTTAAATGCGAGAAGAGCAGAACTTCTGCTCTTCTTATATTTTTTGATGTTGTTGAGCAAAAGAATATATGGTATAATGGATATAGTTAAAATAATTAATTCAAAGGAAAACGATTATGGAACTCAAGGTTAAAAAATTCGAAGAGTTAACCGCGGCAGAGATATATGAAATTCTAAAGGCAAGGGCACAGGTGTTTTTGCTTGAGCAGGGAATTATCTGTCAGGATATGGATGATTTTGATTATAAAAGCCACCATTTTTATTTTTTAGAGGATAATGGGGTAATTGCTTATTTAAGGGCTTTTAAGAGTGATGATAAAACCGTAAAAATCGGAAGAGTGTTAAGCATCGAACACAATAAAGGTCTTGGCACCGAGCTGATGGAGAAAACGATTGAATATATAAAGCAAAACACGAATGCCTCTAAAATTGCTCTTAACTCTCAAAAGACAGCGATTGATTTTTATAAAAGATTTGGATTTAGTGTTGTCTCGCCCGAGTTTTTAGAGGAGGGCGTTTTGCACGTTAAGATGGAATTAATCCTTTAAAAAACTTTTTGATAAGACAATATTTTTGTGAAAATTCAAAACGCAATAAAAAAAGGTGTGGTCATATGAATACTAAAGCTGTTATTTTTGATATGGATGGCACTCTGCTTGATACACAGAGAATTTGTATAGAGGCATGGGATTTTGCGGGTGAAAAGCAAGGCTTTGAGAATATAGGAAGATATATACCCGAAGTTTGCGGAATGAATGAGGCGGGTTGGACCAAAGAACTCGAAAGACTTTTAGATGGCGGAGATATTGAGAAGTTTAAAGAAGATTCACGGGATTATATCATAAAAAATTTAAAGGTTGAGTTTAAAGAGGGCGCTTTGGAAACACTTTTGTTTTTAAAGCAAAAGAATATTAAAATGGCGTTGGCATCAGGGTCTACGGTGGGCTCTATAATGCATCATTTAAAAGAAGTGAACGCAACTGATTTTTTTCAAGTGATTGTGGGAAGCGGTGATGTGAAAAACGGAAAACCCGCACCCGATATTTTTCTTTTGGCTGCTGAAAAATTGGGCGTGGAGCCGAGTGAATGTATCGTTTTTGAAGATTCCGAAAACGGAATAAAAGCTGCGCATTCTGCGGGTATGAAGACGATAGGAATTCCCGATTTAAAGGGTTTTTCTGAAGACACAAAAAAGCTTATGTTTAAAGAAATGAAAACCATGAGCGAGGCAATAGATTTTTTCGAAGACTCTTTTTAGGGTGATATTATTTAAAAACAAAAACAGACTCATTCGCATTTTGCGAGTGGGTCTGTTTTTTAGCAAGAAATGTTAAATATCGCAGCGAACACTGTCAAAGACACTAAAACAAAGGAATGTTATATTTTAATCAGTAGAATTATCACTTTTAAGACTGCTTGGTGCTTTTCCGCAGGCTGTTTTATAGGCTCTTGTAAAGGCGTGTACCGAGGAATAACCCAACATATTTGAAACCTTTGTTACGGAAGTTTCGCGTAAGAGTTCAGTTGCGGTTTCCATACGGAGTTTTATGAAAAAATCTTTAAGACTTTCTTTCATAACATCTGAAAAAAGGTGCGAGATATAGGAATAACTGTAGCCTATATCGGCGGGGAGATTTTTTAGCGCATTTATATTATAAACATTGTTTTTAAGATAACTTATGACATAAAAAAGCAGACTTTCTTTCATTGAAATGCTTTTTGAATAGTTCTCGTTTGTGCTTGTGAATTTTTTAAGGACCGTTCCTATAATATAGTTCAGCGAATTTGTTGCTAAAGCAGAGTGTATTTGGTTATTTTCCTCTTCTTTAATGGTAGAAAGCGCATTCATACAAGAAGAATGCATATCATTCATACCTTTTATTATTGAGTCTTGACCGCTTAAAATTTGGGATTTTGCCTGATTACGAAGGTTATATAAAGGATTGCTGTTTTCAAGTTCAAAGCCGATACAATAAAATTTAAGCGGATTGATTCTTGAGGGTATTATCTGGTGCATATCTTCTTTAAAGCAAAGATGAATCTGTCCTTGGCGGATGGGCTCTCTTTTATCGTTTGTGATAACCTCGCCCTCACCACTGTAAACAAAGGTGATTTCATCACACCACTGCTTATGAATTCCGTTGCATTCGTTAGAGGATTTACAGTGCACATCTGCAATAATAAAAAGTTTTAAACCGTTATTGCATTCCATATTAAGCAGTTCGGCGTGTTTAAAGAGGGCAATATAATATTTTTGTTCTCTTTGTGATAAAAAGTTTTTCAAACGGCGCACCTTCTTTTAACAGTTTTTGTTATCATAACATAAAATAATTTTTAAATCAACATTTTTGGGGAGGAAATTATGAGCAATACCTACACAGCAACAAGAGAAGAATTTGTAAATAGCTCTAAAATACCGCTTAGAGTTATGAAGAGTGAGGCTGCAATTTATGAGGAAATGGCACAGATAATGTTTGACACCATTGTTAAAAATAAGGGTGAGCTAACTGTAATAATCTGCCCTGTAGGCCCTGTTGGGCATTATCCGATTTTTGCAGAAAAGGTGAATAAGGCACGGTTATCACTTAAAAACTGCGTATTTATTAATATGGACGAATACTTGGATGAAAGCGGTGAACTGATACCCTATGAGCATCCGCTGAGCTTCCGTTTTGCAATGGATAAGTTTCTTTATAGCCGTATTGATGAAGAACTCTGTGTTCTGCCTGAAAACAGAATTTTTCCTGAGCCTTCAAAGGAAAAAGAAATTGACGCTTTAATAGACAGTTTCGCTAAGGTTGACCTTTGCCTTACAGGTGTTGGAATAAATGGACACATTGCTTTCAATGAGCCACCCAAAGAAGTTATAAGTGAGGAAGAGTTTGGGAATATCGGCACGAGATGTCTGGATATTGCCACCGAAACAATCGTTAACAACGGCTCGAGAAAATACGGCGGTGCGCTTGATGCTTTCCCTAAAAGATGCATAACCCTCGGTATGAGACAGTTACTCAAAGCAGAGGTTTTAAAGGTTTACCTTTATTGCGATTGGCAATGGGGAATTGCACGGAAAATCGCTTTGGAGGACACCTCTGTAACAGCTCCGGCTTCTTTTCTGCAAAGTCATAAAAATGCAGAAATGATAATAACAGAAGAAATAGCAAATTTCAAAATTTAAAGGAGATTAGGTTATGAAAAAGAGAATTGGTATTATTGGTTTTGGTTGGATAGCAAGGGATGTGCATTTCCCTCAGTATGAGGAAATTAAGGACCAGTGCGAAATAACTGCAGTTTGCGATATTTCACCCGAGGCACTTAAAAATGCAAAAGAAAAAATCGGTCTTACAGACGACGAACTTTTTACCGATTATAAGGAACTTATCGACAGCGGACTTTGTGATGCGGTTGATATTTGCACGCCCAACTATCTTCACTGTGAAATAGCAAAATATGCGCTGAATGCAGGAGTGCGTGCGAGTATCGAAAAACCCGCAGGTATAAACGCTCAAGAGGTTAAAGAACTTTATGATTTATCGCAAGAAAAGAAGTCGCCTGTGTTTGTTTGCTTCTCTTGGCATCACCGCCCGAACCTCAGATATTTTAAGGACCTTATTGACAGTGATATAACAGATGGTATTAACCATATTTATATTAACTGTATTAAAGACAGTGCTTTGTGGCCGGGACGACGTCTTGAATGGAGATTTATTAAAGAACAGAGTGGTACGGGCGTTCTTTGCGACCTCGGTTCTCATATGATTGATTTACTTAACTGGATGGGCGCGGATGTTGTTGGTCTTACCGCAAATTACGGCACCTTTGTTAAGGAACGTCAACTTATAGGTAGTGACGAATGGGGCAAGGTTACAACAGATGACTGGGCAAATATTATCCTTGATTTAAGTAACGGTGCAAGCGCAACCGTTAATCTGTCAAGAGGTTGTGCAACCTGCGGAGCGAGAACAGAGGTTGAAATTTTTGGAAATAAGGGAAGACTTAAATTTGCCGATGCTGACCACGAGCATATCTTAATAAGTACCCAAAAAGGCGAAGTTGAGAACAGACGTATTCCTGAAGAATATGGTGACCCTCACGAGATGAGACAGTGCAAATCTTTTGTAAACCTTCTCAATGGTAACAATAGAATTGATAGCAGATGGCAGACATATTCCGCGCGAGCATATGTTATTGCCTTATATGATTAAAGGTGCAGATAAAATTGCACTTATAACGGATGAATGGTTTATGCAGTTATCCCATAAATACGAAGTGGAGCGTATGGAGCTGAAAACCAAGATCGCATCCTTAAACGAGAGGATAAACAATCTTGGCACAATGCAACAGAACAAAGACCGATTTATAGGCGCTATCCGAAGATTTATGGAAATGCAAAAGCTGACTGCACCGCTTCTTCGGGAACTCATAGATGAAATAACGGTTTATGAAACCGAAGGCGTTGGCAAAAACCGCAGTCAAAGGATAATGATCCACTATAAATTCATTGGGTATATTGAGATACCCGAATGCGGAAGTAATTACAAGGCAGACACACGAAAAGGTGTAGCTGTCGAGTATATTACCAAATCCGCATAAAACAAAAGAGCAGGCTTCAAAACCTGCTCCATACATAGCGAAGAAACTCGAAATTACAAAAAAATCGAGTGTCCATAACTCAAATCCGTTATGAACACTCGATATGGTGCGGGTGACAGGACTTGAACCTGCACGCTAAAGCGCTAGCTCCTAAGGCTAGTGCGTCTGCCAATTCCGCCACACCCGCAAACATAAGTATTAAGTTGTAGTAAAATGAATAAATTTAAACTGCAAAAACTTTGGCAGCCGCACTATGCACGCTTTTCCCTCAGAAATATAGTCGCACTGCTCGCTTGGAGCGCTTCGCATTGCTCCTTATTTCTTCACCTCAGCGCTGTGCCTTTATCATCCACTGGATGCGGCACACCGCTTCGCCCAATTCCGCCACACCCGCGAATGCGACTCAGATTAGTAAAATTGCGACACACCTAACACAAGTAGAGAATGTTTTACCTAAACAATTCTACTTTAAAATCAAACTGTTGTCAAGTAAAAAAAGAGAGAAAGACTCAAAAATGTCGTTCTCTCTTTTTGTATGAACTTAATTAGTTATTTTCTTTAAAGCTTCTTTAAAGTTTTTGGTTAACTTTTCGTTTATGCCTTTCTTAAACGGTCCTATAAGACCATATTCAACATGGCATTCGGCTTCGTAACCACCCTCTTGTAAAACCTTATCGTCCGGCACATAGGCGCAGGCATCGGTATAGCCGATAAAACAGGTGTCATAGTCCTTGAGAGCTTCTTTAACCGTTTTCTTTATCCCGTAGCAAGGCTCACCGCCAATAGTTGCAATTAAGAATTCGGGGGTTAATTTTATAATCTGGCAGTAAAGGTCCATACTCTTTTCTAACTTTTCATAGCCGCCGTTTGCTATAAGCTCGGAGTTTGTGATGGGTGCACTATGGCCTTGACCTTTATAGAATTCCCACTCTTTTTGGAAAAGAGATAAAGGCGCGGGGTCCATTTCTAATACTGTTACAAATTCATCGGCTGAAACTGAAAGATCGCTTGTTTTCATAGAGTCCGACTCTACGATTTTTCCAACCTCTTCACACATACTTGCGGCAAAATTATCAATATCGGCAAAGGTCATCGATTTCCAACCGAAGCTGCCATCATCATTTTTATTAACAGTGGGTGCAGGTCGCACATCTCCGCCTGCTGATTGGAAGTATAAGGCGGTACAACCGCTGTACTTTGTTTCAAGGTGCTGACACACTCTTGCGGGGAATTCACCGCTAATGATTTGCTGAGCGGGGTAGAAAACAGGATGGCACGCATAGTTCACAAGAGCCGCTTTGATATTGCCGTTTGTATCTTTCACGCACAAAACAAAAAGCTCGGTATCGTGCTCATAATTAAAGTTGGGGCAATTATCGTATTTTCCATTTATAATACCTCGACGACTTATGTTCAAGTCAACATCTGCTCTTCCGTATTCAAGTTTCCCCTCAAACATTGAAACAAACGCTCTGTCGATACAGTCCTTACCGCGCTCAATTAAAAATTCCTCGTATTCATCAGTATGATACCCTGGGTTATATCCTTTAACTGCGGGTGCTGTGTGAGCGTGTGTGTAAGAAACACAAACCGCATCTTTGTTTATTCCGTATTTTTTGAATGCATAGTCCTTTAAAGCGTTATTAAGACTACGGTCATGGAAAAGCAAATCAAAAGACATTGTAATAGCTTTATTGGCACCGTCATCAAAAATGATGCATCTGCAATAAACATCATCGTGAATAGTTATAAAATCAAGTTCGCATTTTCCGCAACAGGCAACCTTGGTTTTGCATTTGGGGGTAATTATTTCTTTTGCTACACCAAACTTCATATAAAACACCATCCTATAAGTTATATTCTACATCAAATAGTAAAAAAAGCAATGCACTGCATTGATATTTTTTTGGATAATATTGCTCGATATTTCTCTTTTTCATTCTAATACTTGAGATTTTTGTTGTCAATATTTAAAAAAATGACTCCTAAATATTGCATTTTTGAGGTAGGCGTGTTATCTTAATATTAACCGAATGAATTGAGGTAGGTGAGGTTATGCGAAATCAAGCGAAAGCATATAAAAGGTTTACATTCAAAGATGAAAACCTCAAAATAATACAAAGAATAAATTCAACCTCTTTTATAAACACTGCCGAGGAGTATTCAAGCGACTTTCACGAGGAGATTGAAATAAAATTTTTCTTCGAGGGCAGCTCCACCTTGATTATAGGGGAGGAGAACATTGTAACCGAGCCGGGCGATGTTATTTTCATTAACCCTTATGAGTTTCACACCACCGTGGGATTTAAAGAGAAAAAGGGTAAATACCATCTGCTTATGGTGGGACTCGATTTTTTCAAGGATGAAAACCGCGACCTGCTTGATTTGAGGTATTTATTCATAAAAGAGCATACCACAATAAAGCATCTTATAAGAGGAAATAAAAGAATTGCAGCCATAATTTCGCAAATTATGACCGAGCTTAACGAAGGCGACGAAATGTATGAGCAGATGATAAGAGGGCTATTATTAGAGCTCTTTGTTCTGCTCTTGCGAGATTATAAATTCACAACCACCCTTAATTATCTCAACGATAAAAAAATCAGAAATTACGAGCTGATATATCCCGCAATAAGAAGAATAAGAACCGATTACCTTTCAAGACCGAGTATTGAAGAATTATCAAATATGTGTGGGGTAAGCAAATATCATTTTTGCAGAATTTTCAAAAAAGCAACCGATATGACGGTTGTGCAATATCAGAATGAATTCAGGCTTAGAATAGCCGACACCCTTTTGAAAACGAGCGATAAAAACATAAGAGAGATAGCCGAGAGTTGCGGATTCGATGATGTGAGTTATTTTAGCAGGTGCTATAAGAACAAATTTGGAGAATCTCCGCTTAAAAGCAGGTCAAAAAAACGCAATAATCAATAAAATGAGCAATATTGTCCAAAAAAATATCAATGTAGTGCATTGATATTTTTTTATTTATGCAGTAAAATCAAAACAGTGGAGATGATGTTTTGTGAAGAATGTTAAAAACACACCAAAAATTGATATTCACGCTCATGCGGTGGCATTCAGAGAATATTATCCGCCGCACTTTCCGGGTCAATATGAATCTGTTTTTATTTCGGCAGAACAACTTATTGAATTTTATGATAAGTTAGGGGTTGAAAAGGGAATATTGCTCCCAATTTCTTCGCCCGAAGGGCAGGTTTCACCCATGACCAGTGAAGCGTGCAAATATTTGGTTGATAAGTACCCTAACAGGTTTGATTGGTTTTGCAATGTTGACCCAAGAGCCTTTCCAAACACCAAAGATGGTGATTTGGCACATCTTATAAGGCATTATAAATCACTCGGTGCTAAGGGCGTTGGTGAAATCACAGCTCACATTGCCGCAGATGACCCTAAGGTTGATAATCTTTTTTCTGCCTGTGAAGAATGTGATATGCCGGTGATTATACATATTTCTCCCACCTATGAATCGGGCTACGGTATATATGATGAAATGGGCCTTCCAAGACTTGAAAAAATGATAAAGAAGCATCCAAACCTTAAATTCTTGGGACATTCGCAGGCGTTCTGGACCGAGATAACAGGCGATATCAGAGAAGAAGACCGAATGGATAACCCCGAGCGCAAGATAACTGAGGGCGGTCGTGTTGTTGAACTTCTTCGTAAGTATCCGAATCTCTATTGCGACCTTTCTGCAAACAGCGGTTCAAACGCTTTGATGCGCGATCCTGAGTTTGCGGTGAAATTTATCGAAGAATTTTCAGACCGTGTGATGTATGGCTGCGATATATGCCGCCCCACAAACACCCATCCTTATCCCTTCAAAGAGTTTTTAGAAAAAATGCTGGATGAAGGAAAAATCAGCGCAGAAAATTATAAGAAGTTAGTTCGTGAGAATGCTATTCGCATTCTTAAATTGGAGGAATAAATATGCATGTTGTTATACTTACCGATTTAGAGGGAGTTTCCTGTGTTGATTCAATAGATATGATTCCTTACGCTAACGAGGGTTATAAAAAAGCGTGCGAATATTTAATGTATGATACAAATGCCGCGGTTGACGGTGCCTTCTTGGGCGGTGCCACAAAGGTTACTGTTATTGATGGGCACGGCGGTGCAAATAATTTTATTATGGAATTGTTAGATAAGCGAGCAACCTATCTTCCTTGCAGGGAATTTTGCCGCGAGCCGATTGAAAAATTCGGATTTGATGCTTTAATGTGCGTTGGAGCACACGCTATGGCGGGAACGGTTAATGCGTTTTTAGACCATACCGAAAGCTCAATTGAATGGTTTGAGTATCTCATAAACGGAGTTCCGGGCGGCGAAATGGTGGCAGAGGCACACACCTTGGCGGCAGTAGGAGCGCCCTTTATTATGGCGAGCGGCGATGAGGCTGTTTGCAAAGAGGCAAAGGAATTGGTGCCAAACATTTCTGTGGCGGTTGTGAAAAAAGCAATTGGTCGCAACAAAGCCGAGTGTTTACCGCTTGAAAAGGCAACCGAGCTTATAAGAAAAGCCGCAAAGGAAGCGGTTGAAAACTGCAGTGATATTAAACCAATTGAGCTAAAATTGCCTGCGGAAATTACAGTTACCTTCACCCGTAACGATTATTGCGATGAGCATTTAGGCGAGGGTTTAGTTAGAAACGGCAGAACACTAACCAAGAAAATAAATAAAGTTGTTCGTTATACAGACTTATTAATTTAATGAAAAGAGGAAAATTTTATGTCAGAAAAATTAGCATTATTAGGTGGTAAACCTGCAATTGATGAAAAGCCCTATGAAGAGCTTTTTAAGTGGCCCATAATCACTGCAGAGGATGAAGCAGCTGCTATGGACGTTATCCGCAAAAACAGCTTCTCAGCAACAGATATCACAGAAAAATTTCAGGATGAATTTGCAGAGTGGATGGGCAGAAAATATGCTATTGCTTACTGTAACGGCACAGCATCTTTAACTGCTGCAATGTTTGCAATCGGTCTTGGTAAGGGAGATGAAATTATTTGCCCCACCAAAACCTATTGGGGAAGCGTTTCGCAGGCAATCAACTTTGGTGCTTCTGCAGTTTTTTGTAATATTGATAACAATTTGAGTATGGACCCCGCAGATCTTGAGCGTTGTATTACTCCTAAAACAAAGGCTATAATGGTTGTTCACTATTATTCATATCCCTGTGATATGGACAAAATAATGGAAATTGCCAATAAGCACAATCTTATTGTTATTGAGGATGTTTCTCATGCACAGGGCGTTGTTTATAAGGGCAAAAAGGTGGGAACCTTTGGTCATATTGCTGCTATGTCTCTTATGAGTGGTAAGGCTTTTGCTGCAGGTGAGCTTGGTATCCTTGTTACTGATGACACAAAGCTTTATGAACGCGCAATGGCTTTCGGTCATTATGAGCGTAACAACGAAAACTATATTAAGGAAAGCGATGATTTAAAGGATTATTTCCATATCGCTCTTGGCGGCATCAAGGGAAGAGCAAATCAACTTTGCGCTGCCCTCGCTCGCGGTCAGCTTAAATATTATGATGAGCGCACAGCAGAAATTCGCAAGGCTATGAATTATTTCTGGGATTTACTCGAAGGAGTTCCCGGTATTCGCTCAATCCGTGTTAACGAAGAAGAAGGCTCGCATATGGGTGGTTGGTATTCACCTCACGGCATATATATTCCCGAAGAGCTCGGCGGTCTTTCGGTTAAGAAATTCTGCGAGGCACTTCGCGCAGAGGGTGTTGAAGCTTGGGAAGGCGGAAACTTCTGCTTACATACCCATAAATTCTTCAAGACCTTTGACTTTGACCATTCAGGCGCGCCTTCAAGAATTGCGTATAACGACAGGGATGTTCGCCTTGATGATGATAAGTGTAAGCCATCTGAGAGTATTTATTGCTACTCTGTTCCGTGGTTTAAGAAGTTTGACAAGGAATGGATAGAAAAATATGCTAATGCCTTTAAGAAGGTAGTTGACAACTACGAGCAGTTATTAGAGGGCGATGAAAAAGGCGCTCAGGGCGGCAGATGGTACGGAATGGAAAACGCATAATTCTAAACTTTTTATAGGGTGTGATAAAATGTCCAACAAGGTAAGATTCGCAATTGTAGGTTGCGGAATGATTGCCGATTTTCATGCAAAGGCTATAAAAAGTCTTGAATCGGCAGAGTTGGTTGGCGCGGTGGACAGTTTTCCGAAAAATTTAAACGCTTTTTGCGAGAAATACGATATAAAGGCGTTTGACAGTTTTGATGAGGTTATAGCTAGTGAGGGTGTGGATGCGGTTTGCATCTGCACCCCTAGTGGCTTTCATGCAAAGCAGGCTATAGAGGCTCTTAAAAACGGAAAACACGTGGTTATTGAAAAACCAATGGCATTAAATACAGAAGATGCAGACAAAATTATTGCAGAGTGCGAAAAGAGCAATTGTTTGTTAACAGTTATTTCTCAACTTCGATTTACCGAAGGTGTTCAAAAAATAAAATCACTCATTGAAGAAAACGCTTTCGGTAAAATAGCACTTTGCGATTTATATATGAAATATTGGAGAAGCCCCGATTATTATAAGGGCGGCGGTTGGAAGGGCAGTAAGGCTCTTGACGGTGGCGGTGCGCTTATGAATCAGGGTATTCACGGAATTGATATTATTCAGTATATGGTTGGTGAAGCCGAACTTTTGCACGGAAAAACCGAGACTGTTTTCCACGATATTGAGGTGGAAGATTTGGCGGTTGCAACCGTTAAGTATCCTTGTGGTGCAGTTGGTGTTATTGAAGGCACCACCTGTTGTTATCCTGGCTTCGAGAGAAGAATTGAAATTCTCGGCAGTAACGGTTGTGCAGTATTAAACGAGGGTATCATTGAAAAACTCGTTATAAACGGTGAAGATGTTACCGAAAAGAAGCAGGAAGAACAAAGACCTTCAACCGCAAATGATCCTTCGGCTATGAGTTACAAGCTTCACGCTATGCAGATAGAAAATTTTGTTAATGCGATAAACGGAAAAGAAAAGCTGCTGATTGATGCTAAGGCAGGCAAGGTGGCAGTGAAGCTTATAGAGGATATTTATAATTTCAACAAGTGATTTTGGAGGAAGAAAGTATGTTTAGAATAGGAATTATAGGAACTGAAAATTCACACTGCCATCATTTTATTAATGTTTTCAACAAACCCGATGAAAACGGAAAATTCCGTTATCCCGATTGCCGCGTAACATTGGTTTACGGTCATTACGCGGAAGAAAACAAACGCGCAGTTGAAGAACTCGGCGCAGAAAAAGTTGCTGAAAGCATTGAAGAGATGGTTGCTAATGTTGATGCGGTTATGGTTACCGCACGCGATGGCAAATTTCATTATGAATTCGTAAAACCCTTTATTGAGGCAGGTATTCCTGCATTTATTGATAAGCCTTTCACAGTAGACCCCGAAGAAGCAGTTGCTTTAGTGAAATTGGCAAAGGAAAAGAATGTTGCCATTTGCGGTGGTTCTTCACTTAAGTTTGCCGATGGAATTATTGAACTTAAAAAGATAAGAGAAGAAAACAGCGATAAAATCAATAGCGGCAGCGTGGCTGCACCCCTTATTTTCAACAGTGAGTATAGCGGCATATTCTTCTATGCGCCGCACCTTACCGAAATGACCTTGGAGATTTTCGGCTATAATCCCAAGAAAATTTTTGCGGTTGAGAAAAACGGCGGAATTTGTGCTATTGTGAGCTATGATGACTTTAATATTTCCAATCATTTTAACGCAAACGGACCTCATTATTCTGCAGGTGTTTATACCCACGGCGGAATATACAACAAGAATATTGACCCTTCAACTTGCGGAGATGTTGAGTGCAAAGATTTTGTTAATATGCTAAGAACAGGTAAATCTTCTCAAACCTACCGCCAACTCGTAATGCCTGTTTATTATATGAACGCTTTGAAGAAGTCTTATGAAACAGGCGAATGGGTAGATATTAATTGCGAAATTGAATAAAGGAAAGACAAAATATGAAAACAGTAATCAAAGACAATTTAAAAGTTGAAATTTATGAAACTCGCAAAGAAATGGGCGCGGCTGCGGCAAAACTTGCGGCAGAAAAATTGAGAGAATGCCTTAAAGAAAAAGAAAAAGTAAATGTTATCTTTGCGGCGGCACCCTCACAAAATGAAACACTCGAATCCCTCATAAACGAAGAGGGAATTGACTGGAGTCGCGTTAACGCTTTTCATATGGATGAATATATCGGTCTCTCGGCTGATGCGCCCCAAGGTTTTGGAAACTTCCTTAAAGAGCATATATTCGACAGACTTCCCTTTGGCAGTGTTAACTGTATAAACTGTCAGGCAGAGGACCCCAAAGAAGAATGTGCACGATACACAAAACTTTTAGAGGAAAATGTTGTTGATATTGTGCTTTTGGGAATAGGCGAGAACGGACACATCGCATTTAACGACCCCCACGTTGCAGATTTCAACGATACTGCATTGGTTAAGGTGGTAAGCCTTGATGATGTTTGCCGTCAACAACAGGTAAATGACGGTTGCTTTAAGGCTATTGATGATGTCCCGAAATTTGCTTTAACACTCACAATTCCTGCCCTCACAAGAGCAAAGCATATGGTTTGCACCGTTCCTGCGGCTACAAAGGCTTGGGCAGTCGGCAGAACTGTTAACGGTGAAATAAGCGAAGAATGTCCTGCAACTATTATGAGAAAGCACGACAGCGCAGTAATGTTCTGCGATAGCGACAGTGGGAGAGATTTGCTTTGATTACTAAAATTTCAAAGGGAAAAATCATTTTAGAAGATAGAGTTTTAGAAGGAAGTAATGTTTATATAGATGACGGTGTTATTAAAGCCGTTACAACCGATGAACTTGAGTTTGACAAAGAGATAAACGCCGAGGGATATTATGTATCCCCGGGGTTTATTGATTTGCATCTTCACGGCGCGGCAGACGGTGATTTTTCTAATGCTTCGGTTGAAGAAAATATTGCGGCCGTGAATTATCATTGTAAACACGGAACAACCTCGCTTTTCCCCACAACACTTTCGGTATCCTTTGAGGGCTTAATGGCTTCTCTTGATGCTATGAGAGAAACAATGCAAAGCGATAAGACTTTTCTGAATATATGCGGAGTTCACTTGGAGGGACCTTATTTCTCGCAAAATCAGAGTGGGGCACAAAATAAGGATTTCATCACCCCGCCAATTAAAGAGGATTACGATAGAATTCTCGAAAAACACGGCGATATTATAAGCCGTTGGAGCTTTGCCCCTGAAAACGAGGGTAGCATTGAGTTTGTGGAAACCCTCGAAAAGCATAATGTTATTCCATCTATTGCACATAGCGATGCAAAGTATGATGATGTGATGCGGGTTTACGAAAAGGGCTGCAAGCTTATAACCCATTTTTATTCTTGTATTTCAAGTATAACTCGTGAAAAAGGCTTCAGAAAGCTCGGTATTATGGAATGCGGCTATTTGCTCGATGATATGGATATCGAAATTATCGCAGATGGTTGCCATGTACCTAAAGAGCTATTTAAGCTTGCACTCAAAATTAAAACAAGCGATAATATTTGTCTTGTAACCGATGCGATGAGCTGCTGCGGTAGTGATAAAACGATTTCCTCGCTTGGCGGAGTGCCTTGTAAAATCAAAAGCGGTGTGGCTTATCTTATGGATGAATCCGCCTTTGCGGGTAGTATTGCCACGACTGACAGATTGGTAAGATTCTGCGTTAAAGAAGCAGGGCTTAGTATCTTTGAAGCGGTTAAAATGATAACTGTTAACCCTGCAAGAGTTATGAAGCTTAGCAAAAAAGGTAAAATTGCCGCAGGGTATGATGCCGATATATTACTTTTTGATGATGATATAAATATTAAAAAAGTTATAGTTGGCGGAAAGGAGGCGGCTTTATGAATATAGCATTTGCAGGTCTTAGACACGGGCATATATTCGCTCTTTATGACCAAGCCGTTAATAACCCTTATTTTAATGTTTGCGGTGCTTTTGAAGAAAACAACGAAGCAAGACAAGTGGCAGAACAAAAAAGCGTTAAATTCGGTTACAAAAGTTATGAAGAGTTACTCGCGGATGACTTGGTTGATGTTGTTGCTTTAGGCGGTTGTTACGGCGACCGCGGTCAAATGGCTATAAAAGCGTTAAAGTGCGGTAAACACGTTATTGCGGATAAACCTTTGTGCATTAGTACCGATGAATTAAACCAAATTGAAAAGGCCGCAAAGGAAAATAACCGACTTGTCAGCGTTATGTTTACAATGCGCTTTGAACCTAAAATAAATGCCGTTAAAAAGTTGGTTGAGAGCGGCGTTTTGGGTGAAATAAACAATGTTTATTTTGGTGGTCAGCATCCGCTTCAATATGGCAGACGACCAATGTGGTATTTCGAAAACGGAAAACACGGCGGCGTTATCAATGATATTGCAATTCACGGAATAGATATTTTAAATTATGCTTTAGGGATTAAAGTTAAGGACATTTTATCTGCAAGATGCTGGAATAAATTTGCAGAAAGTGAGCCTGAATTTAAAGATAGTGCTCAGTTTATGCTCACAGCAGAAAACGGTGCGGGAGTTGTTTCGGATGTTTCTTATGCTATTCCCGACGGTGTTGAATTTGCACTTCCCTTTTATTGGCAGTTTTATATTTGGGGAACAAACGGCACTTTGCGTTTCTCTCTTGGAGATGAAAAGATAGAGTACTACATAAAGGGAGATGCAAACCCCCATATTTTAGAAGAAGCACCCGTTACCGAGTATCTTACTGATTTTTACCGTTTATTAAACGGCGAAAAAGATATAATTTTACCGATGCAAGATGTTTTAAGTGCAACAAGAGCAACACTTAAAATTCAAGAAGCGGCTATTTAATTTTTTAGAAAGAAGGAATTTATTATGGCAGAAAAACTAGCATTATTTGGTGGCGAAAAAGTAGTAGGAGATGTTCAATGTCAGCTCCCTTTAGTTGCGCCTGAAACTTATGATGTGGTAAAAGAACTTATGCAAAAAGATGAGATTTCAACATCTCCCATCGTTAACAAGTTTGAAAAGAAATTTGCAGATTACATAGGCGTTGATTACGGCCTTTGCTGTGTTAACGGTACCACTTCAATTCAAGCGGGTCTTTTCGCAGTGGGCGTTGGCGCAGGTGATGAGGTTATCGTTCCTTCGTTCACATTCTGGGCAACTGTAGGTCCTGTTGCAGCAGCAAACGCAATCCCCGTTTTTGCTGATGTTGATGAAGATACCCATACTCTGACCGCAGCAGATATTGAAAAGCATATAACACCTAGAACAAAGGCAATCCTCGTTGTTCACGTTTGGGGAAATCCTTGCGATATGGATCCTATTATGGAGCTTGCAAAAAAGCACAATTTAAAGGTTGTTGAAGACTGTTCACACGCTCACGGTGCCACATATCACGGCAAAAAGGTTGGTAGTATCGGCGATGTTGGTTGTTTCTCAATGCAGGGTTCTAAAGTTCTCGCAGCAGGTGAGGGCGGCATTCTTGTTACAAATAACCGCGAATATTTTGAGCGCGCTTGTGCACTCGGCCATTATGAGAGATTAGGCGGATTCCCCGATGGTTCAGAATATAAAAAATTCGCTCTTACAGGCTTTGGTTATAAGCACAGAATTCATCCTCTCGCAGTTGCTATTGCAGACGGAAACCTCAACAGACTTGATGAATTAAACAAAAACAGAACAAAGGGCGCACTTTATTTAGAAGAACTTATTTCCGACCTTGATTTTATTAAACCTTTGAAAACTTTTGATGATAGCGAGAGGGTTTTTGCTTATCATTATGCGCAGTATATTCCCGAAAAATTAAAGGGCCTTTCGGTTATAACCTTCCTTAAAGCGCTTGCTGCTGAAGGTGTTTATTGCGGAAGCTGCGGTTACGGAAAGTTGCATCAGTCACCTTTCTATAACGGCGAAGGTCCTTTTGGTAAAGGTTGTCCTTTCGCTTGTCCGCACTATGCCGAGAAATATGTTCCCACACAGGTACTCGAAGTTACCGAGAAACTTGCTAAAAATTCAGTAATGATTGCGCCAAGATTTGAAATTGATAACAAAGAAGTTGTTGAGCAATACGCAAAGGCTTACCATAAGGTATATGAAAATATTGATGAACTTCTTAAATACGAAGAAGAAAACAATCTCGCAGAGAAAAAGATTGTAAATGACGGAAGAAGTATCAACGTATTCCGTTAAGATAAACTGACTTTTAGTTTAGGGTGGTAAATATGAAGTATAAAATTATTCCAAAAAGAAAAGAGAATCATATTGTTTCGAAATATTTGCATTCTGTATTTTTTGAATATTTCGGCAAGGTGATTTATGACGGTATCTGGGTTGGCAAGGATAGCGAAATCGAGAATATTGACGGTATCCGCAAGGATGTTATTGACGGTTGCCGTGAACTCGGTGTTGGCGCAATGCGTTGGCCCGGAGGTTGCTGTGCCGACTATTATCATTGGAAAAACGGTATAGGAAAAGAAAGATTTGCAAAGATACATTCTGAATGTGACCCTGCGAACCCATATTTCAGAAATGATTTCGGTACAGATGAGTTTTTGCGTTTTTGCGAACTTACGGGCGCGGACCCCGTAATCACTGTTAACACCGCAACAGGCACACCAGAAGAATTTGCCGATTGGTATGAATATGTTAACGCTCCAACCTTCACAAAGTACGGTGCTTTAAGAGCCGAAAACGGCCACCCCGAGCCTTACAATGTAAAGTTTTGGGGTCTTGGAAATGCGGATGCTAATGTTTGGGACGGTGACTATAACAATCCCAACGGATATGCTCAGACATATTTGAAATTCCAAACAACCTTGCTTCTCCAAAGAAAAGACCTTAAATTTATAGGGCTTGGATTATCTACAAGACACAAAATGCCCGGTTGGGCAGGAAAAGCGTTGGATTATATAACGCATAACCAACGCAGCAAGGCTCCCGATGCGCTTTCGATTCACCATTATCTTGGCGGTGCAAAACAAAACGGTGGCGATTGTGGAGATGCAGTTGATTATACAGATAAAGGATATTACAAACTGCTTGATTTGTTGGAACGCTATCAATATGATATTGATTTACACAGAACAATCATAAGAGAGCACACACCCGAAAATTCGGGAACAAAGATCTGCTTTGATGAATGGGGCGCTTGGCATCCGGAGGCTACTCCTGCGGCAAATCTGCATCAGCGCCAAACTATGCGCGATGCTATTTTTGCGGCTCTTACTATGCATATTTTTTACCGCAACTCAGATATCGTTGAGTTTGCAATGGAAACACAACTTTCAAACCTGCTTCAAAGTCTGTTTGAAACCGATGGCGCAAAGTTCTTTAAAACTCCGACATTCTATGTTATGAAACTGTTTAAAGAGCATTTGGGACAAACTCTAATCCATGTTTTGCCAGATGATATCGATGAAGATTTGGACACAGTTGCAACAATTTCTGAAGATGAAAAGCAGATGACAATCAGTATTATTAACCGTCATTTATATGATGCTAAGGAAGTTACTTTCAATCTTCCTGATGGTTGGAAAGTGGTTAAATCCGATATTGTGACTTGCGATGATGTTCGTGCCATTAATACTTTTGAAGACCCCGAACGCATCAGCGAGAGTGAATTTACAGTGCCCGAATCTTTAAACTTTGCAGTCCCGAAACATAGTGTGGTACGAATTTGTTTAAAAAAGGATTAATTTAAATGAAAAGTTTAGTTATAACAGGGGACAGTCTTTCTTACAATCGTTACGGATATGATGAAATCCCAAGAAATGATGCTTGGAATTGCCATATTGGTATGCAGTCCTGGAGCTTCAGATTGCGCAATCTGTTTTTAACCTCTGCCGAGGGCTTTAAATATGCTGATGAGCTGCAGTTTGAAGAAGAAAACGTTTCGGGTCTCGGTGAAAATTGCAACCTGCAAGACGCCATTTTCGGCGAAAGGGTAAAAACTATAATTCCAAAGAATGATAAAATTCATTTTTCTGCCGAATCCAACAATGGAAAATTGGTCCTTTATTTTCAAAAACGCCCTAAAAATTATTGCAGATTTAAGATTTCAGTTGATGGCGTTTGTAATGAAAATATAATTGACACAAACGGTGAAGACGGTTTTTATCAAGGCTGGAGTATTTTGAGTATAGAGGTTTCGTGCGATAAAAACCGAAATCTGCACGATGTGGTTTTATTTGATTTTGAATATACCGAATTTACCCCACTCGTTACACTGGCAGGTGTTAGCTGCGAGGCTAAAAACGCAGCTGTAACGGGTCAAGGCAGCAGAACTGCGAAGTTTATTAATTATCATTATGATGAGCGCATAAGAAAGTATAACCCCGACAAGCTTATAATTATATTCGGCGGAAATGACTGTATTCGTTACGGAACACAAGAATATAAAGCCAACTTGGAGAGCATTTTGGGGAAGGTTAAAACCGATTTTCCAAGTTGTGAAATTCTTGGCATCACAATACCGCCTTCAAGACTTTATACGGGGGATGCTAACGGCAAAAGATTTACCTCCCAAGAAGCGTGGAACGATTATATTGATGAATATAATGCTGTTTTCAAGGAAACCTTTAAAAAATATGGCGCAGAAATCATTGAAACGGCCAAGGTTTTCGAAGGCATTCCAACTGAAAAGTGGAGATTTGATGAGGTTCATATGACAACGTTTGGAAATGATCTGCTTTTTGATGCGGTCTGCAAAAAAATATTCTAAAAAAGAAAGCATATCTGTGGGTTTGTTTAACCGCTGATATGTTTTTTTATTTTATAAAATAAAATCTTTTATTTTTGTGCTTGTTATGATATAATAACACTAAACAAAGCAGTGATTTTAAGAAATGAGGTAATAAAAATGGCTGAACAGATAAATAATAATGAATATAATCCCGATATCGTAACCCTTACTGATGACAACGGAAAGGAATATACCTTTGAGGTGCTCGATGCAATTGAGAGCGACATGGGTCGTTATCTTGCGTTGCTTCCCACCTATGATAATCCCCAAAAGCTGCTCGAAGAAAGCGGCGAATTGGTTATAGTTAAGGTTGGCGAAGAAAACGGCGAGGAATATTTCTATGAAATCGAAGATGATGATGAATACGAAACCGTTGCCGATGCATTTGTTGACCGACTCGAAGAATTTTTCGAGATAGAGGACAAATAATAAAAAAGTCCTGCTCTGTTCGCGGACCGTGACTTATATAACCCTACAACCTTTTTAAAGGGGCCAAAGCTCACATAGCGGGCTTGCAGACCTCCCGCGGCTGTGCCGAGTTCGGAAGAAGGGAGCGCGAAGCTGTGTGGCCGGCACCCACCTGCGTTTTTGCAGGTTATCTTAAGCACATTACGGCAGAGCGGGACGCAGAATTTAAGTAAGAGTGAAAAGTGAATAGTGAAAAGGTAAAATAAAAGGCCCTGAACCTCACCGTTCAGGGCCTTTTGATATTTTTATTTGTCTTTTAATGCTCTTTCTAACCAAACAAAGCCAACATCTAATGCGTCAAAGAAGGAATCCTTGGTTGTTTCTTTAACAATTCGGTCCTTTTCCGCCAACTGAATATCGCTTTTGAGAAGCTGAAGCTTTACCTTTTGGGGAACCTCCATATCACCGTCTTTCACGGTTGAGAGAACATCGAATTTTATTACAAAAGGCTCTGCCATATCACCGTAATAAATAACATTTCCGCTGCGTACGAGCGGTTTTTCTTTATAGGTTAAAAACTTGTTTTCTGCCATTATATTTGCTCCTTTATGGGATTTATTTATAAAATACATATTAAATTTGGTATAAATAAAGTATAAACCATATAAATTAATATGTCAAGTCAATTAATTTATTGACTTTTTGACATTTTTTAAGTAGTATAGTAATTGTAGGAAACTGCGTTTTGGAGGAAAAATAATGGAAAATGCAAATAAAAATATGGAAACGATTGTAGCTCTTGCTAAGGGTAGAGGATTTGTTTATCCAGGTAGTGAAATCTATGGCGGACTTGCAAACTCTTGGGATTACGGCCCCTTGGGTGTTGAGCTTAAAAACAACATCAAAAAGGCTTGGTGGAAAAAGTTTGTGCAGGAATGTCCTTACAATGTGGGACTTGACAGTGCGATACTTATGAACCCTGAAACCTGGGTGGCATCGGGCCATTTAGGCGGCTTCTCAGATCCTCTTATGGACTGTAAGTCTTGTAAAACCCGCCACAGAGCAGATAAGCTTATAGAAGATTATGTTGCAGAAAACGGACTTTCTGACAATCCTGCTGCTATGAGCGACGAGGAAATGATGGCTTATATCAGAGAAAAGGGAATCGCTTGTCCTCACTGTGGTTCACACGATTTCACTGATATTAGAAAGTTTAACCTTATGTTTAAAACCTTCCAGGGTGTTACTGAGGATAGCACATCAACACTTTATCTTCGTCCTGAAACTGCACAAGGTATTTTCGTTAACTTTAAGAATATTGCAAGAACAACTCGCAAGAAGGTGCCCTTCGGTGTTGCACAGATTGGTAAATCCTTCCGTAATGAAATCACTCCCGGAAACTTTATTTTCCGTATTCGTGAATTCGAGCAGATGGAGTTAGAATTCTTCTGCAAACCCGGTACGGACCTTGAGTGGTTTGATTTCTGGCGTTCATATTGCCGCGATTGGTTGCTCAATTTAGGTATGGATGAAAGCAGCCTCAGACTCCGCGATCACGACAAGGATGAGCTTTGCTTCTATTCAAAGGCCACAACCGACTTTGAGTTCTTGTTCCCGTTTGGTTGGGGAGAGCTTTGGGGCGTTGCTGACAGAACAGATTATGACCTTTCGCAGCACTCAAAGCATTCGGGCGAGGCTATGGAATATTTTGACCCCGAAACCAATGAGAAATATGTTCCTTATGTTATTGAGCCTTCCCTTGGTGCAGACCGTGTTTTCTTGGCATTCTTCTGCAATGCTTACGATGAGGAAACAGATGAAAAGGGCGATACACGTGTTGTAATGCATTTGCACCCCGCTTTAGCACCCTTCAAGGCTGCAGTTCTCCCGCTTTCTAAAAAGCTTTCTGAAAAGGCTTTAGAAATCCATTCAGAGCTTTCAAAATATTTCCCTGTTGATTTCGATGAGACAGGCTCAATCGGCAAAAGATACAGAAGAGAGGATGAAATCGGAACACCTATTTGCATCACCTACGATTTCGATTCCCTTGAGGATAACTGTGTTACTGTTCGCGACAGAGACACAATGGAGCAAAAGCGTATTCCCATCGCAGAGCTTAAGGAGTACATTGAAAAATCAATAGAATTTTAATTGAGAAGAAGTTTAGTGTGACATAAAGAGAATAGGAGACAAATATGACACAAATCTTAACTATGACGGCAATGCTTCTCGGCGGACTTGCGTTTTTCCTTTACGGAATGAATGCGATGTCGGGCGGTCTTGAACAAATGTCGGGCGGCGGCCTTGAAAAAGCAATGAATAAAGTAACCTCGAACGATTTCTTTGGTTTCTTTTTAGGTGCCGGTATTACGGTTGCTATTCAGTCATCCTCGGCGTTCACTGTTATGCTAGTAGGTCTTGTAAACTCAGGAATTTTAGAGTTTGGCAACACCTTTGGTATGATAATGGGCTCGAATGTCGGAACAACACTTACGGCTTGGCTTTTGAGCCTTGCGGGCATTGGTGAGGGCAATTTCTTCATAACCCTGCTTCAGCCCATGACCTTTGCGCCGATACTTGCCTTTATCGGCATAATACTCAGAATGGTGGGCAAATCGGAAAAGAAACAGCATTTGGGTATTATATTTATTGGCTTCGCCATTTTAATGTTTGGTATGGAGCTTATGAGTGATTCGATGAAATCTGTCAGAACCTTAGATGGCTTTGATACATTTCTTGCAACGCTTAAAAGTCCTATAATTGCATTGCTTATTTCTACTGTTTTCACCGGTGTTATACAGTCTTCTGCAGCAACAATCGGTATAGTTCAAGCCTTGGCGCTTGCGGGCGGAATTACTTGGGAAATGGCAATTCCTTTGGTACTTGGTGCTAATATCGGTACATGCGTAACAGCGCTTATTTCGGCAGTTGGAACGAATAAAAATGCCAAACGCGTTGTTGTTATGCATTTTTCGGTTAATGTTTTCGGCTCGTTGCTTTGTATGATAATTATGTATATTATGCGCGGCTTTGGAATAACATTGCTCGCGGCCGAAATCACTATGATTGGTGTTGCTATAGTTCATACAATGTTTAATGCTGTTACCACTGTTGTTCTATTGCCGATTAAGAAATGGCTTATTAAATTTTGTGAATTTGTTGTGCCGCATAAAGAGGAGGAAACTCATACCGTTTTCTTGGACGAGCGTATTTTCGCAAATTCACCGCTTGCTATTGCAGAATGTCATAGACTTGCGGGTGAAATGGCGATTCATGCAAGGGATTCTCTGCTTAAAGCGATAAATCTTATTTCTCAGTATGACGAAAAGACCATGGAATATATTCGCGAAACCGAGACTCTTACCGATAAATATGAGGACAGGCTCGGCACATATCTCGTAAGGCTAAGCAATAACGATTTAAGCGAAAATAATTCGCACGCAGTGGCTCGTATGCTCCACAGTATCGGGGATTTAGAGCGAATTTCAGACCACGCGCTTAATGTTGCGGAATTGGCTGCTGAAATGCACCAAAAGGGCATTAAATTCTCGGATGATGCTCTTAAAGAGCTTGCAGTTATAACCGAGGCGGTTTCCGAAATTATCGGAATGACTGTGGAATCCTTTGTTAACGATGATGCTGTGCTTTCTTCACGCGTTGAGCCGCTTGAGCAGGTTATTGATGGCCTTAAAGAGCAGCTCAGAGCAATGCATATTTCAAGACTTCAGAATAACGAATGCACAATAGAGCTCGGCTTTATATTCACAGACCTTCTCACAAATTACGAGCGTGTTTCGGACCATTGCTCCAACATTGCGGTTTACACAATGCAGCTGCCGACCGATATGCTTGATGCCCATAAATATCTTAATAAAATTAAGACATCGGCAACAGGCGAGTTTGTGGATAATTACAATATGTATTCTGAAAAATATAGACTTTAATAACAAAAAAAAGAGACTCGGTTGAGGCACCCTCCGTAAGGAAGGTGCCTCAGTTATATTCGCCTGACGGCGAGTGATATTGCTACGCAGTTATATTATGCTACGCATAGTGATATTGTCCTTCGGACAGTTAAATGGCGAATATAATATCACTGAAACCGTTAGGTTTCGATATCACTTTTGCTGCAAAGCAAAAATATCACTGCAAACGATAGTTTGCAATATCACTTTACCTGCCGAGAAAGATATTCTTTATTTTCGGCAAGTATTTACTATTCTCAAAGTATGTGACCCACTATGACACTTTCAAAAACAGAAAGTGTCATTTTTTTATATAGAAAAACGGAGACTACTTCTTTACGAAGTGTCTCGGTTTTGAGTCTCTTTTTTTATAATGAAAAATTTTGTAATCACTTGAAAAACCATTATATATATGTTAAAATATATTGAATATATATAAAAGGGAGAATTTGTCTTGTTGGGCGAAAAAAACAATGCTTCGGCTTTTGCTGAACAGACTGTATATATAAACCGTTTGATAGAAAAATTACCCGAGGTTTATGAAGGCACACCTAAAGCGTGTGTTATAACCTTCGGGTGTCAGCAAAACGTGAGCGACTCTGAGCATTTAAAGGGTATGCTGGCGTGTATGGGATATGAAATAACCGAGGATGAAAAGGATGCGGACTTCATAATTTTCAACACCTGTGCGGTGCGCGGTCATGCTGAGGACAGGGTTTATGGAAATATAGGCAAGGTTAAACAACTCAAAAAGGATAACCCAAGGTTAATTGCTGCGGTTTGCGGTTGTATGGCACAGCAGCAGATTGTTGCTGATAAAATTAAGAAAAGCTATCCTTATATTGATATGGTTTTCGGAACGCAGGTTTTTCACCGCTTGCCCGAGTTTATTTACAAAAGAATCACAGGCTCCGGCAGAATCTTTGAGCTTAGCCTCGAAAATGAAAAAATAGTTGAAGATGTTCCCGTAAAACGAGACGGAACCTTTAAAGGTTGGCTTCCGATAATGTATGGCTGCAATAATTTTTGCACCTATTGCATTGTGCCGTATGTAAGAGGAAGAGAGCGTTCAAGAGAGCCCGAGAAGATTCTCGCAGAAGCAAGGGAAATGGTGAATGCGGGTTATAAAGAAATAACCCTGCTTGGACAAAATGTTAATTCCTACGGCAAGGGCTGTGAGCACGGAATAACCTTTGCAAAGTTGCTCAGAATGATAAATGACATTGAGGGCGATTTCAGAATAAAGTTTATGACCTCGCACCCCAAGGATTGCACTATAGAGCTGCTTGACACAATTAAGGAGTGCGAGAAAATAAGCCATCATCTGCATCTGCCTTTCCAAAGCGGAAGCAGCCGCATTTTAAAAAGAATGAACAGATACTATGATAGGGAAGCATATTTAAGGCTTATTAAAGAGGCTAAAGAGAGAATACCCGATGTATCACTCACGAGTGATATAATCGTCGGCTTTCCGGGCGAGACTTATGAGGACTTCAAAGAAACCCTGAGTCTTGTGCAAGAGGTTGAATTTTCTTCACTCTTCACATTTATCTTTTCTCCCCGAAACGGCACTCCCGCAGAAACAATGCCCGACCCCATAACGCGAGAGGAAAAGGGCAAATGGTTTGACGAGTTGTTACGCTTGCAAGAAAAAATAGCCGAAAAGAACATTCAAAAATATGTGGGTAAAACCTATAGGGTGCTTTGCGATGAGATAGTATCTGATGGTGTTTTATCGGGCCACACAAACGGCACTGCGACTATAATCTTCGAGGGCGATGAAAAGCTTTTGGGCGAGTTTGTAAACGTTAAGGTGGTATCAGCTACAAATTCCCTTAACGGTGTTATAGTATAATCAAAATTAAAAAAAGAGGTTTTTAAAATGGATATCATTGAACAAGCAAGAATTTTAGGAAAAGCAATTCAACAGGATGAGCGCTACATCAGATATGCAAAGGCAACGCTTCAGAATGAAAGCAACGAAGAGCTTCAAGAAGCAATCAGAGAGTTTAACCTTATTCGTATGCAGCTTGATAACAAGCTTTCTGCTGATGAAAAGGATGAAGAAGCAGTTGCAGAGCTTAACGAAAAGCTTCGCAGTGTGTATGCAAGCATAATGTCAAACGATACTATGGTTGAATATAACACCGCAAAGGTTGAGCTTGACCAGCTTATGAGTCAGGTTAATATAATCATTTCCAAGAGTCTTGACGGCGAAGACCCCGAGACCTGTGAAACGACCTCGGGCTGCGGCGGAAGCTGTGCTACCTGCGGTGGTTGCCACTAATTTTATTTAAATTCTTCGAAAGGGAAGTTGAAAAATGGCGGAATTATCCCCAATGATGCGGCAATATCTTAACATTAAAGAAGAGAATAAGGACAGCATTCTGTTTTTCAGAGTGGGAGATTTTTATGAAATGTTCTTTGAAGATGCAGAGCTTGCATCTCAGGAGTTGAGCATAACTCTCACGGGAAAGGATTGCGGTCTTAGTGAGCGCGCCCCAATGTGCGGAGTGCCTTATCACAGCTGTGATGCATATATTGCCCGCCTTATTGATAAGGGATATAAGGTTGCGATTTGTGAACAAACCGAAAATCCTGCAGCGGCAAAGGGAATAGTTAAAAGAGAAATTGTGAGAACTATCACCCCCGGCACTGTTTTAGAAGATGAAATGCTCGATGAAGGCAAGAATAACTTTCTTGCGGCCATTGCCATTTCAAAAAACGATTCGGCTATTTGCTTTACTGATGCTTCAACCGGAGAATGCTATGTTACAACCCTTTCGGGCGAAAACACAAAGCAACACATTATTGACGAGTTAACAAGATTCAGACCGCGTGAGGTTTTGATTGGCACTAAGCAATTAAAAGAAATGCCCGAAATTAAAAATTTCGTTGAGGATGTGCTTCTTGGCGCAATCACCGAGCGCGAAGAAAAGAGCTTTGACCCTAAGGAAACTGAGCAGAGAATTTTATCACACTTTGAGGTTGTGAGCACCGAGAATTTGGGCTTTACCTCTGAAAGTGCGGCTTCAAGCGCAGTGGGGGCTATTCTCGAGTATCTTTATGAAACCGGTGTTACAGGTAATATCTCGGTTAAAAACATTGAAATTTACACCGAGAATCAGTATATGAGACTCGATATGACCGCTGTGCGTAATTTGGAACTGCTTGAAACAATGCGTTCAAAGTCCAAAAAAGGCTCGCTTTTAGGCGTTCTCGATAAAACGAGAACCTCAATGGGAAGACGATTGCTCACAAGCTGGATAACCCAGCCGCTAATGAATATAACACAGATATCTCTTCGTCAAAACGCCGTTGAGGAGCTCTGCTCAAACACAGTTCTTCGCGGCGAGCTTATGCAGTATATGAGCTCGGTGAGGGATATTCAAAGAATTATGAGCCGAATGGTTTATGGCTCGGCTTCTGCAAAGGATTTAAATTTCATTGCCGATACAACGGTTAATCTTCCCATAATCAAGAACCTGTTGCGTGAAGCGAACTGCAAAATGCTCAAAGAAATTTGCGATTCGATTGACACATTAGAGGATGTTCGCGAGCTTATAACTGCCGCTATAGTTGATAAACCGCCAACAACAATCAAAGAGGGCGGAATCATTAAAAAGGGCTATAATGCAGAGCTTGATATGCTTCGCGGTGATATGACCGATGGGACAAGCATTTTAAACCAAATCGAAGCAAGAGAAAAAGAGAGAACGGGAATTAAAAATTTAAAGGTTAATTTCAATAAGGTTTTCGGCTATTATATTGAGGTTACAAATTCCTTCCTTGATAAAGTTCCCGAGGATTACATCAGAAAACAAACCCTCACAGGCTGTGAGAGATTCATAACCGAAGAATTAAAGGATATTGAGCACAGATTACTCACCGCTAAGGATAGATCCTTCCAGCTGGAATATGAGTTGTTTGATAGTGTGAGACGGCAGACTGCAGCACAGGTGGTGCGTTTCCAGAAAACCGCCGCCGCTATTGCAAAGCTCGATGTGCTTTGTTCAATTTCCACCGTTGCGGTTAATAATCAGTATTGCAGACCGCTTATCAACAACAGCGGAACTGTTATGATTAAATCGGGCAGACACCCCGTGGTTGAGCAGCTGATTAAAACTCCGTTTGTTGCGAATGATACATATCTCAACAACAAGGAAGACCGCTGCGCTATAATCACAGGTCCTAATATGGCGGGTAAATCAACCTATATGCGCCAAGTGGCACTTATAGTGCTTATGGCACAAATGGGTGGCTTTGTTCCCGCAGAATCGGCCGAAATCGGCCTTGTGGATGCAGTTTTCACAAGAGTTGGCGCTTCAGATGATTTGGCCTCGGGCCAGTCAACCTTTATGGTTGAAATGAGCGAGGTTGCGGACATATTAAAGCACGCAACCAAAAATAGCTTGCTTATTCTTGATGAAATAGGCAGAGGAACCTCTACCTTTGATGGTATGTCTATCGCACGTGCGGTTTTAGAGCATGTTGTTGAAAAGCGCAAGCTTGGTGCTAAAACCCTGTTTGCAACCCATTATCACGAGCTCACCGAAATGGAAAACGAGCTTGAGGGTGTGAGAAATTATAATATTGCCGCCCAAAAACGCGGCGATAACATCATATTCCTCAGAAGAATTGTAAAGGGTGCTGCAGATGATAGCTACGGCATCGAGGTTGCAAAGCTGAGCGGTATACCAAGCAGCGTTATCGAGCGCGCAAAGGAAATTCTTAAGAAAACCGAAGAGGAAGGTATTGTTACATATAAGGTTTCGGCAGATTCCGAAATGCAGTTGCCTCTCGAAATGCTTGGCGCACAAGAAATTTTAAGCGAGCTCAAAACGGTTGATGTTAATACCTTAACACCGATTGAAGCAATGCAGATTCTTTTTGAAATCTGCAATAAAGCAAAAAATATTTAATTTTGAAACGGAGTGAAAGTAATGCCTTTTATAAATGTTCTACCTAAAAATGTTGCTGAGCTTATAGCGGCAGGCGAAGTGGTTGAAAGACCGGCCTCGGTTATAAAGGAACTGGTTGAAAATTCAATTGATGCGGGTGCTAAGCTAATTACCGTGGAAATTAAAAACGGCGGCATTACTTATATCCGCGTTACAGATAACGGTTGCGGAATTGAAAGCCAAGAGGTGCCCACGGCATTTTTGCGCCACGCAACCAGTAAAATCAAAACCGACACCGACCTTGATTCAATCGCCACATTAGGCTTTAGAGGTGAAGCTTTGGCGGCAGTTTCATCGGTAGCGAGAGTGGAAATGCTCACGGCAAAAAAAGGTGCGGCATCGGGCACACATTATAAAATTGAAGGCTCTAACGAAATTCTGTTTGAAGAAAGCGGTTGTCCTGAGGGAACCACTATTGTTATAAGAGATTTATTTTTCAACACACCCGCAAGAATGAAATTTCTTAAAAAGGATGTTTCGGAAGCTAACGCTTGTGCAGCGGTGGTTGATCGAATCGCATTATCTCATCCTGAGATAGCATTTAAATTTATTCGTGATGGCAAAATAACCTTGTCAACCTCGGGGGACGGAAATATTAAATCCGCGGTATACAGTGTTTTGGGAAGAGAGTTTTCTTCCACTCTTATGGATATTAAACCGACCGAGCTTGAGGGAATAAGCGTTTCGGGTCTTGTTTGTAAGCCCGTTAACTGTAAACCCACAAGAAATAATCAGTTTATATTCTTAAACGGAAGACTTGTGCGCTCGGGAACGGTTGTTGCCGCGGCAGAGCAAGCATTTAAAAACAGTGCAATGATTGGAAAATTTCCCGCATTTGTTATTTATGTGAATGTTCCGTTTAACACGGTGGATGTTAATGTTCATCCCGCAAAAACCGAGGTGCGTTTTTCTGATGAAAAGCGGATTTTTAATGCGGTTTATACCGCCATTAAAACCACGCTCATTTCTTCTGACACAAGACCCGAAATAAATCTTAAAACCCCCGAATTTAACCGCTTTGAGCATATGACCACCGAAGAATTCCGTCAGCAAGCAATAAAAACAGAGGAAACTGTTGCTGAAAAAATATATAATCAAAAGCCAAAAGAATATGAATATAAACCACAACAAAATATTCTCCTTTCAGGTAGTGGCTTCGATTTTGCCAAAAAGACTTCTTATGTTATGCCTGACGGCAGCGAAAGTAAGGCATTGAGTAAAGAGGAAGCGGCAGAAGAGTTTAAAGAGGAAATTTTCACACCCGCGTCCGAGCCAAAAACAGAAATAAGCGTTCCCAAAATTAAAGAACCCATAAATGTTGACATAGAAAAAGAGGCACAGGAAGAGCCCGAAATTAAGATTATCGGCGAGGCGTTTTCAACCTATATTGTTGCCGAAATGAGCGACAGCGTGTTTTTAATTGATAAACACGCGGCGCACGAGCGAATTTTATTCAATCAGCTAAAGCAAAAGCACAAAATTGAAATTCAGCCACTTCTTATGCCCGTTTCGGTTGTTCTTGTTAAAGAGGAATATGATGCGGTAATAAATAATCTTGAGTTATTAGAAGAAAGCGGCTTCGAGATAGAAGATTTCGGTGCTTCAACGGTTGTTGTGAGAGCAGTTCCCGCAATTTTGGTTGATGAGGATATAAGCGCATTAATATCGGAAATTTCTGCCTCTCTCACGCTTTCGGGCAAACCGCAAACCGAAAGAGAGGAGCGGCTCTTCCACACGGTTTCGTGCAAGGCAGCAATAAAAGCGGGAACAAAAATTTCTCTCTTAGAAATGGAAAGCCTTGCAAGAAAGGTGCTCTGCTCTAAAGAAATAATGTATTGTCCTCACGGAAGACCCGTTGCATTTGAAATAAAAAGAAGAGAGCTTGAAAAACAGTTTGGAAGAATACAATGAGTAAAATAAAAACAGTTTTCATAGTTGGCCCCACCGCTTCGGGAAAAACTGCACTCAGTATAGAAGTCGCAAAGTGCTTCGGTGGCGAAATTGTTTCGGCAGACTCTATGCAGATTTATAAAGGCATCCACATTGCTTCAGCTGCGCCCGACCAAGAAGAAATGTGCGGAATAAAGCACCATTTGATTGAGTTTTTGGAGAGGGATAGGCAATATTCGGTTGCGGAATATGTGAAGGCGGCAAAGGAATGCATAAATGATATAGCGCAAAGAGGCAAATTGCCGATTGTGGTTGGCGGCACAGGGCTTTATATCAGCTCGCTGCTTGATAACACCGAATATATTGAAGAGCAGACTGATTACGAATTAAGGCAAAGCTTGGAAGAAAAGTTTGATAAGGTTGGCGCAGAGCTTATGCTCGAAGAATTGGCGCAGTTTGATTGTGAAACGGCTAAAAGGCTGCACAATAACGATAGGCGCCGCATTATAAGAGCGTTCGAGGTTTATTTAACCTCGGGAAAGACGCTAACCGAACAAAACGAATTATCCCACGCAAATGAATCTGACCTTGACCCACTCGTGATAGGAATAACTTTTAAGGACAGAGAGATTTTATATGAAAGAATAAACAAGCGAGTGGAAATAATGCTCAGTAGAGGCTTGCTTGAAGAGGCAAGGGAGGCCTTTAGGAAATCGGGTGGCAATGCTGCAAATCAGGCGATAGGCCACAAGGAATTATTTGGATTTTTAAAAGGCGAATGCACTTTAGAAGAAAGTGCAGAATTACTTAAAAGACAAACAAGGCGCTATGCCAAACGCCAATTAACCTGGTTTAGACGGGATGAAAGAATAAACTGGGTATATCCCGATGTTATGACTGATATTTTGGCAGAGGTTAGTGAATTAACAGAAGAATTTTTAAAGGAGGAATAGGCATTGAAGGGCTCATCAATTTTAAAACTGTTTTTAATGCTTTTAGCGGCAGTTTTTATAATTAATCAGCTTATTTCCTCTCTTTACAGTCCTGTAAAGACCGAGAGTGCAGTTTTTTTCACTGCCTCTGACGGTCTTGATATAACCGGCATAATAATCAGAAATGAAACCTTGGTTGAGTATGACGGCAACGGCGTTATGCACTATTTGATTTCGGATGGAAGCAGGGTTTCAAATGGCGGTGTAATTGCAAATGTTTACACCGATGAGGCAACTTCAATTTCAGTAACAAAGGCCGATTCCATAAAAAAGCAGATTTCAGAGCTTGAGGATATTTTAGGCTATAACGATATTGAAGCGGCAAATCTCGATGTTATTAATCAAAAAATTGATCAAAAGGTAAACGAAGCATTATTGTCTGCTTCAACGGGTGATTTTAATGAGATGGAATACTATTCCGACCAATTGCTCACTTCCTTTTGGAGAAGGCAGGCCGCCACAAACAATACCGCGGCTTTTACTGCACAGCTTGAAGCGTTAAAAGCACAGCTTCCGACAATCGATTCAGCACCAAAGAGCCGCGTTTTAGCGGCCAAATCGGGATACTTTGTTTCTAAGACCGATGGCTATGAAACGGTTTTTAAAACCGAAAATATTGGAGAAATAACCCCTGAATTTTTAAAAGGCATTAAAGCGCAAGAATATTCTGCAAGCACTATCGGAAAGATTGTTTCCGACTATGAATGGTATATAGCAGCAGAGGTTTCAATAAACGAATCTTTAAATTATAAAGAGGGCGAAGAGCTCAGAATAAAAACCGCCCTTAAGGCTTCACCTGAGCTATCCGTAAAGGTGGCTAAAATAAATATTTCAGATACCGATGCTTCTGCGGTTGTGATATTCAGCTGTAATGAAATGAATAGTGAGCTCGCTTCTATGAGAAGCGGACCGATGACGGTTATAAAGGCCGAATACAGTGGCCTTAAGGTGCCAAGAAAGGCACTGAGAGTGGTTGATTCTGTCAGAGGTGTTTATGTGCTTACGGGAATGCAGATAAGCTTTGTTCCGGTGGATATAATCTATTCGAATGACAGTTATATACTCTGCAAGAAAATAACTGATAACGAAAAGAATTTAAAGCTTTATGACAAGGTTGTTGTGAGGGGGAAGAACTTATATGATGGAAAAATTGTCGGCTAAAGAGTTTGATTTAAATTTCTCTGAAATTCGCGAGCGGGTTAAAAAAGCAGCAGAAAAAAGCGGCAGAACAGCCGATGATATCATTCTGCTTGCAGCAACAAAGACGGTTGATGTTGATACTATAAATTATGCAATCCAGAGCGGTATAAACTATATAGGTGAAAACAAGGTTCAAGAGCTTTTAGCAAAGGATGGTGGAGTGATTTCGGCTCATAAGCATTTTATCGGCCACCTTCAAACCAATAAGGTTAAGGATATAATTGAAAAGGTTGAGCTTATACAGTCGGTAGATTCCCTGAAGCTTGCCCGTGAAATTTCCAAACAAGCCGTGAAAAAAGGCAAGGTTATGAATATTTTGCTTGAGGTTAATATCGGCGGCGAGGAATCAAAATGGGGTTTTGAGCCTCAAACACTTGAGCAAAATCTTAGAGAAATTTCAGCACTCCCGAATATTTCGGTTAAAGGACTTATGGCTATTCCGCCCATTTGTAACGAAGCGGAAGAAAACCGCAAATATTTCAAAAAAATGCATAATCTGTTTGTTGACATAAGAGAGAAAAAAATAGATAATAGTAGTATGGAGATTCTTTCGATGGGTATGTCGGATGATTTCTCGGTTGCAATTGAAGAAGGCGCAAACCTTGTCAGAGTGGGCACAGCTCTTTTTGGCAAGAGAATATATTAAATTTAAAGGAGACTAATTATGGGATTATTAGACAGCATTAAAAATATTCTTACAATACCTGAGGAAGATGAGTTCGATGAGGGCTTCGAAGAAGCAGTAGAAAAGGAAGAGCCTAAGAGACGCGTTGTGCAAGAAAGCGCTCCCAAGAAAAGCGAATCTGCACCCAGAATCATAGGTGGCGGTAAAGCGAAAACTGTAAGCTTTAATCCCGCGCAAATGCAGGTTGTACTTGTTAAACCCGATAGATATGAGGATGTAACAGCAATAGCAGACCATCTTAACGAGCGCAAGACCGTGGTGCTTAACCTTGAAAATGCAGACCGCGACCTTTCAAGAAGAATTGTTGACTTTTTAAGCGGCGCTACATACGCAAACCACGGAAATATCCGCAAGGTTTCAAGAGGAACCTTCCTTATTGTGCCGGATGGCGTTGATATGATGGGCGAGTTAATGCTCGAAGATTTCGAAGAGGGCAGCTTATACCTTTAATGGAGCAGGAAATTTTAAAAGCGAGACTCACTGACACTTTAGAAATCTGCAGCAACAGCGGCAAGCCGAAATTTCTTGGATTTTTATCAATGGAACAGTCGGTTTATGCCAGACTTTTTCTTGAAAGCAGGTTTAAAAACTTTGTGGTGTTTGGCGGCTATGAAAATGCCGAAAGGGTTATGGTTGGCTGTTTTCCGGAATGGATGGAAGAAAAGAACTTTCCCATTGATGCTATAACCATTACTTTCAGAAAAAATGATAAGCTTTATCATAAGGACTTTTTGGGAAGCCTTATGGCTTTGGGGCTTAAAAGGGAAGCTATAGGCGATATTTTGATTGAAGAGGGCAGAGCCGTAATTTTTGTTTCGTCTGACATAACAAAATATGTTTTAACCCAGATTGAAAAAATCGGTAGAACGGGTGTTGCGGTTTGTTTGGGCTTTAAAGAGCCGTTACCAAGGCGCGAGGAATTGCTTGAATTTTCAAGCACCGTTTCTTCTGAGCGACTCGACTGTGTGGTTGCGGCGCTTTGCAGCATTTCCCGCACACAAGCGGTCGAGAAAATTCTCGAGGGATTAGTTTCGGTTAATTCTATACCCTGCGAAAAGGTAACCAAGGCCTTGTGCGAAGGGGATGTGGTTACTGTTCGCACAAAGGGTAAGTTTATAATTGAAGCCTTGAGTGAGAAAACAAGAAAAAATAAAATTATTCTCAGATATAAAAAATATGTTTAAAGGGGATGTGCTTTATGTTAAGTGCAACAGAAATTAAAAATGTTAAGTTTGCAAGGGCAATGAGCGGTTACAAGCAAGAAGAGGTTGATATTCTTTTGGATAAGGTTGAGGCCGATTATGCTCAGTTTGACCGTGTTATTAAAGAACTGAAAGCAAAAATCGATTCCCTGGAAAAAGAAAATAACGAGTTTAAGGATTCGCAAAACAGCATCCAAAGCGTTTTACTTAGTGCACAGCGCCTTGCGGATGCCATTATCAATGAAGCAAAAGAAAAAAGCGAAGAGATAATTAAAAGTGCAGAGGCTAATATTGAAACAATAACCGCGCACGAAAAAGAACTTTCCCAAACCTTTGAAATTAAAGCACAGGAAAGAAAGACCGAGCTTGAAAAAGAATTGAACAGCATGGTTAATGATGCTAAAACCAAGGCAGATAGCATTACTGCTGCCGCTGAGGACAGTGTTAAGCGCCAGCAAATGCTTTTCGAAAAATTGAAGCTCGAGATAGCTGCTTTCAAAAGCGCAATTCAGGCAAAATATAAAGAGCATCTTGAGATTTTAAGCGTTATTCCTGATACTGTGCCGTTAGACCCCGTTCATATGGCAGAATTGGTGGCTTTGGAGATTGATAAGGCTCCCGCACCGCAAGAGTTCATTAAACCTGAAGAAGCAGAAGAAATTATTCTGCCGGAGGTTTTGGAAACCGAGTCCGAAGCAGATGATGGATTTAATATTGAGCAGATTGATCTTATAACCGAAGAATAAAAGTTTGAGGGAAAGCTTTGATTACATATATTTTAGGAGTTCTTTGTGCGCTGGCAATTATAGTGATTGACAGAATAACAAAGATTTATATATCCTCTAATTTCTCATTAGGGGATACGGCAGAGTTTTTAAAGGGATTTATTGATATATCCTATATTCATAACCGTGGCGCCGCTTGGGGAATGCTAAGCGGACAAACTATGCTGCTATTGCTTATACCAATAGCAGTTATTATAGTTTGCATTATAGCGCTTATAAAGTATGGAAAAAACAGTAAATTATTGTTTTGGGCGGCAATGCTTGTGCTATCGGGCGGAATCGGCAATCTTATAGACCGCGCTTTTAATGACGGAAATGTTATAGATTTTCTTCATTTTGAATTCTGGCCGCAGTTTCCCGTTTTCAATGTGGCAGACTGTGCAATAGTTGTGGGCTCTGGTCTTTTATTGCTTTATTTCGTGATTGACACGGTTAAAGACATTAAAAAACAAAAACAGGAAAAAGAAAATGCAGACATTTGAAAAGGTTTATGAGGGTGGGGAAGCCATTCGCATTGATGTGTTTGCTTCGGAAATTGCGGATGTTTCCCGTTCGAGAATAATTTCTTTAATTGAAGAAGGCAATGTTCTGCTTAATAGCCAAAAAACCGCTAAAAACAAAAAGCTCAGTTTTGGCGACAAGGTAACCGTTATTTTGCCTGAACCTAAGGAATATGACATCCAGCCGCAAGAAATACCGCTTGATATAGTTTATGAAGATGATGATATTATTGTTGTTAACAAGCCTAAGGGTATGGTTGTGCACCCTGCGGCAGGTAATTATGAGGGAACACTTGTCAATGCACTTATGTTCCATTGCGGTGCCTCACTTTCGGGGATAAACGGTGTTTTAAGACCGGGCATCGTTCACCGAATTGATAAAAACACGAGTGGGCTTTTAATGGTGGCTAAAAATGACATTGCACATAATTTTTTGGCAGAGCAAATTAAAGAGCATTCTTTCACAAGAGAATATGCCGCAATAGTTTACGGTAATCTCAAAAACGATAGCGGAACAATAAACGCTCCCATTGGCAGACATCCGATAAAAAGAAAACAGATGGCTGTGGTCGCAAAGGGCGGTCGCGATGCTGTTACGCATTATGAGGTTATTGAACGATTAAGCGGCTTCACATTTGTTAAGCTAAGGCTTGAAACAGGGAGAACGCATCAGATAAGAGTGCATATGGCACATATAGGGCATCCCGTTGCAGGGGATGATGTTTACGGACCGAAAAAGGTTATAACCGCATTGAACGGGCAGTGCTTACATGCGAGAAAAATAGGTTTTATTCATCCTGCAACTAAGAAATATCTTGAATTTGAAACCGAATTGCCTGATTATTTTGAGAAATTTTTAAAGGGGAACAGATAAATGGGTATTTTTGATGGGTGCCTGCTCGCAAGTGATATTGACGGCACCTTGGTTGAAAACGGCGAGATATCAGAGAGAAATTTCGAAAAGGTGGATTTTTTCTTAAGAGAGGGCGGAAGGTTTTCGCTTTGCACGGGAAGGTCTGTCAGCGCTATAGAATATGTTCGCTCAAAATTCAAATATCTTGACCCTTGCATTCTCGCAAACGGCTGTATGGCTTACGATTATAATAAAAAAGAAATTCTTTTTCAGCACACGCTCGAAAAGGAAGATTATAAAATAGCGAGAATGGTACAAAATTGCGGACTTAATATTGGAATCGAAATTCACTGCGAAGAAAATGTTTTCACATTAAGAAGAACTAAAGAGACCGATATTCACCAAGAATATGAGGGATTAAACGGTATACCGATTAATTTTGAAGAAGTTAGCAAATATAATTGGAACAAGGCTTTATATACTTTTGAGTCTGCGGAAGACAGAGAAAAATTCAAAGAATTAATCGGAAAAGAAAAAACAAATAGCAGATTTATTGACACAATCGCTATGATTTACGGACAAGAACGATACTATCACGAACAACTGCCAAAAGGTGTTTCAAAGTTTAGCGCAATAAAACAATTAGCGGAAATTTTAAACATAAGGCAAGGCGGCTTGTTTGCGATTGGTGATTATTATAACGACCTTGAAATGATTAAAAACGCCGATATCGGTGCTGCGACCTGTGATGCGCCAGATGAAGTGAAAAACGCCGCAAAGTTTATTACCGGCTCTTGTGAAGACGGTGCGGTTGCTGATTTTATTGATTATCTAACTGAAAAGTTTAAATAAAAAATCGAAAGGATGGAAAAAATGGAAACTGCAGTTAAAAAAGAATTGCAAATTTTAGCCTGTAAAATAAGAATGGGCGTTATCGAGGGGGTACACGCTGCAAAATCGGGACATCCGGGCGGCTCACTTTCATGTGCAGATATAATGACTTATCTTTATTTCAAACATATGAATATTGACCCTAAAAATCCTAAGATGGAAAACAGAGACCGTTTTGTTTTATCAAAAGGTCACGCGGCGCCTGTGCTTTATGCAACGCTTGCCGAACGCGGATTTTTTAGCACAGATTTGTTAAAAACTCTTCGCAAGCCCGACAGTATTTTACAGGGACATCCTGATATGAAGAATATTCCAGGTGTTGATATGTCCTCGGGTTCACTCGGTCAGGGAATTTCTGCCGCAGTGGGTATGGCACTTTCTGCTAAGCACTTCGGCAACGATTTCAAAGTTTACACTGTTTTGGGCGATGGCGAAATCGAAGAGGGTCAGGTTTGGGAGTCTGCAATGTTTGCGGCTAATAAAGGGCTCTCAAATTTAATCGCAATTGTTGATTTTAATAACTTACAGATTGATGGCACTATTGATGAGGTTAACTCTGCAAAGCCTATTGATAAGAAGTTTGAGGCTTTTAATTGGCACACAATTATAATTGACGGTCACGATTTTGAGCAGATTGAGAACGCTTTGAATGAGGCCGAAAAAATTGATAAGCCCGTTGCAATTATTGCAAACACAGTTAAGGGCAAAGGCGTTTCATATATGGAAAATAATGTTAGTTGGCATGGTTCTGCGCCAAATGATGAACTCTACGAACAAGCAATGGCAGAACTTAAGGCTCAGTTCGAAGCATTACAATAAGGAGGGGAAGTAAATGTCTGAAGTTAAAAAGGTTGCCACCCGTGCGGCTTACGGTAATACACTTGTGCAGTTGGGTGCCGAGAGAGATGATTTTGTTGTTTTAGATGCTGACCTTGCAGCAGCAACACAAACAGGTATGTTTAAGAAGGCTTTCCCCGAAAGATTTTATAATTGCGGAATTGCTGAGCAGAATATGATAGGCATTGCTGCGGGTATTGCGGCAACAGGCAAAAAGGTTTTTTGCAGTTCTTTTGCAATGTTTGCGGCAGGCCGCGCTTATGAGCAGGTGAGAAACTCTATCGGTTATCCGCACCTTAATGTTATTATCGGCGCAACACACGCCGGTATTTCGGTTGGTGAGGATGGCGCAACACACCAGTGTTGTGAGGATATTGCTCTTATGAGAACAATTCCGGGAATGACAATTATAAACCCCGCAGATGAAACCGAGGCGGCTTTGGCGGTAAGAGCGGCAATTGACCATGACGGACCTGTTTATATGCGCTTCGGCAGACTTGCAGTTCCGGTTGTTTTCGGCGATGATTATAAGTTTGAAATCGGAAAAGGCGTGGAACTAAAGGGCGGTAACGATGTTACTATCGTGGCTACAGGACTTATGGTGAATGAGGCTTTAGAGGCTTATGAACTCTTGAAAGAAGAGGGAATAAGCGCAAGAATTATAAACATTCACACTATAAAGCCTCTTGATAAAGAGATAATCTTAAAAGCTGCAAAAGAAACAGGCGCTATCGTTACTGCCGAAGAACATTCGGTTGTAGGCGGACTCGGCAGTGCGGTTAGCGAAGTGCTTTCTGAAGAATATCCCGTTCCCGTTTTGAAACTCGGCGTTTATGACAGATTCGGTTATTCGGGCCCCGCACCCAAACTTCTTGATGAGTTTGGACTCAGAGCGGTTAATATAGTAGAAAAGGCTAAAAAAGCATTAGAACTTAAGAAATAAAAAAAGTCCCGTGTCGCAAGACACGGGATATTTTTTACATATTAGACATTTCACGCTGAGCCATAACAAGATTATAATAAATGCCTTTGTTTTTAAGCAGTTCGGTATGCGTTCCGATTTCTGCTATTTTGCCTTTATCCAACACAACAAGCCTGTCAGCATTTCTAAGAGTTGAAAGTCTGTGCGCTATTGCTATGGTTGTTCTGTGTGATGAAAGACGCGCTAAAGCATCCTGAATTTGTTTTTCGGTTTCGGTATCAAGAGAAGCGGTGGCTTCATCCAAAATAAGAATTTTTGGGTTGTGAAGAAGCGCTCTCGCAATGGCAACTCTTTGACGTTCGCCGCCCGAAAGGGTGTAACCCCTTTCGCCAACCTTTGTGTTGTAACCATCGGGTAATTTTGTAATGAAATCGTGGCAACCTGCAAGTTTTGATACCGCAATAATTTCTTCACGCGTGGCGGTTGGTTTTGCATAACATATATTCTGATAAATAGTGCCTGAGAAAAGGAAGGTTTCCTGAAGCACCACACCCATTTGTGAACGCAGAGTGTCTTGCGACAGGTCTCTGATATCAACACCGTCAACCTTTATACTTCCGTCTTCCACATCATACATTCTCATAATAAGGTTAATAAGTGTTGATTTTCCAACGCCCGAAGCGCCGACAATACCGATAAATTCACCTTTATTAATATGGAAATTTATTTTATGCAAAACTTCAGTGCCGTTTTCATATCCAAAGGAAACATTTTCGATATCAATATTGCCTTCAATTACAACTTCTTTTGGTTGTTCGGGGTTTTCAATTTCCTCGGTTTCGTCAAGAATTTCATAAATTTTTGATGATGAGGTTGCAAAGTTCATAACATGGCGCGGGATGTGCGCTATCATTCTCAAAGGTCCGTAAATCATAGCGGTGTATGAAGAAAACTGCGCCATTTCACCCAAGGTCATATTACCGTCCAAAATATTGTTGCCAACATAAAATAGAATTATAAACTCGCCGAAGCTTATCATAAATCTGAGGCATGGCATAATAAAGCTCCAGATGCAGTCGGTCTTTTCTTGCATATATTTTTCGAATTTTGCCGCATCGTCAAACCGCTTGCTTTCTCTGTGCTCCATACCGAAAGCCTTAACAACTCGGATACCTGAGAAAATATCGTGCAAAATCGAATTTGTTTTAGAAGCGGCAAACCATCTTTTTCTAAAGAGTGTTCGCATATATTTCCAGAAAAGGTTAAAGCCAAAAACAACAAGCGGGGTGGGGAGCATTATCATAAGGAACAATTTAGGGTCGTAAATAAGGATGAAAATCCCAACCGCCGCAAATATTGTGAGTTGTTCCAAAACACTCGGCAGATAATTTATAAGAAAATTCTCCATTGTTGCTGTGTCCGAGGTGACTCTGTGCATCAAGTCACCTGCGGCACGCTTCGAAATTTTTGCAATTGAAAGATGCTGAATTTTATCAAAAAGAGTGTCTCTTAAAGAAACTGTCATTTTAGTGCTCGCCAAAATAAGCAGATGCGAACGAAGCATGGATATCAGTTTAGTTACAAAATTGAGTATAAGCATTGAAAGAAGAACTAAAACATAAGCGCTCAAATCAACGCTTTGGGGGGTTGGACTGTTTATATATGAGTCCACAAGCACGCGATTAACATAAGGCAAAAGCAGGTTAAGCCCACTTACCACAACAAAAAGCAAAACCGCTGTGAAAACAAAGAATTTAAATGGTGCAATTAGCTGCCAGGTGCGAAGAATAAAACGCTTTTTACCTGTGCAGAAAGGACATTTCGCTGCGCCGTTTCTATAAGGTCTTCCGCATTTTGGGCATCTGTCTTGCAAATCCGTAAGAGCGGGCACCTTGCCATCCTCAAGGAAGAGATTTAGTTTTCTTGCTGTTCTTATTATATTCTTTGAAAACTTGAGGTCTGAACGGCATAAAAGGTGGAAGCTATCGTCATTTTTCAGTTTATAGGAAACAAAAACACAACCCACCCCGATATCTGTTATAAATTCAGAAATATCGCTGAGTTTTACTGTTTCCAAAACTTCGCCGTCGCGAATAACACGCAAAATATCTGCATCGGCAGTTATAAAGCCTTCGCAAACTTTTTCGGCAAGGGTTGGATGCAAATTGTATTTAAATGTGAAAATTTGTTGTTCTGCAATTTCCTTTGGCAGAATATCCGAAAGCTTTTTTGCAGAGCCCTTTTTCTTTTTAAATTTAAACACTCAATTTAAACCCTTTCTAGAGATAAAGTTCAATTTTCTTATAGCTTTTTTTATCAAGCGCGGAAATACTCTCAATAACAAAGCGGTTGCCATCCACATCGAGCAGAATGGCTTTGTCTTCGCCAACTCTTATAATGTTGCGGAAGGTATCCTGCATAGTGAAATTGATGCTTCTGTTATCCATAGTCAAAACATTCCAATAGGAAAAACCGTAACGCTCCTTAAGAGAGTGAATTGTCTTGATTTTAGGCTGATAATATTTCTTTGCAAGCTCATCCTTGAGCAGCTGCTTGATTTCCTCACCGAAATCCTCAACAGAATAGATAACACCGATTTCATTAAGGTCGGAATCAAGCACCGAAATATATTCCCAAAGAAGTTCAAAAGGGAATATTCTGTGCAGAAAAACACGGTCGTGGGTTTTAGTGTCGTCATCTTTTAAATTAAGCACCAAAAATCCGTTTTTGGTGAAAAATTCTGCATTATCGCGGCTTATTTTTTTAATGTTTGCCGCAGAATCGGTCAGTAAAGTTTTTTCTGTCAAAATAATCCCTCCTTATTCTGCGATTCCGGCATTTTTAAGTGCCTCGAGTTGTAAAGTATAGAGTTTATTGTAAACACCGTTTTCAATTTTTAAAAGCTCTGTGTGTGTGCCTGTTTCGGCTACTTTTCCGTGCTCAATCACTATGAGTTTGTGAGCATCGCGGAGAGTTGAAAGGCGGTGCGCTATCATAATTGTGGTTTTGTTTTTGGTGAGTTTTGAAAGAGCGCTTTGAATAAGTTTTTCGGTTTTGGTATCCATAGCGGCGGTCGCTTCATCGAGAATCAAGATTTTAGGGTCGCGAAGAATTGCACGGGCTATGGAAATACGCTGTTTTTCACCGCCTGAAAGGTCTTTATTGCCAAAACCGATTTTGGTATTGTAAGCATCGGGCAACTTCATTATAAAATCGTGAGCGCCTGCATATTTTGCGGCGGTTATTATTTCTTCGTATGTAGCATCGGGTTTGGCGTATTTTATGTTCTCGAGAATAGTGCCGATAAATAAATAGGTCTCTTGAGAAACTATCGCAATGTTTTCATATAAAGACTTGAATGAAAGGTCTTTAACATTAACACCGTCAATAAATATACCGCCGTTGTCTGCATCATAAAGCCGCATAATAAGATTTGCGATGGTGCTTTTTCCCGCACCCGTGTGGCCTACTATGCCGAGAATTTTTCCCGCTTCGATATCGAAACTCACATCATCAATTATCTTTTTGGATTTTGTATAACCAAAGTCAACATTCTTGAATTCAACCTTGCCGTCAATTTCAAGCTCAACTGCATTTTCTTTTTCGGTTATATCGGGCTCGGTATCATAAATTTCAAAAAGTCTTTGCAGTGAGTTGGTGCAGGAAGCCGACCAGTTTATCATATGTGCGAAGAAATCAATAGGGCTGTAAATCATATTAACATACGCCGTAAAGGTTATGAGTTCGCCGTATGTAAATTTACCTTTCATAACCATATATCCGCCAACGCCTAAAGAAATTATGTTGCCGAGATAAAGGATAAAGCCAATGGATGGATAAGCATAATTATTGAAAACCGAGAGTTTTTTATTGCTGATAGCGGCTCTGTGGTTGCTGACATTGAATCTTTCGATTTCTGCGTTTTCTTTTGAAAAGGCTTTAACCACTCTGATTCCGCCGAGCACGTCGGACAGTTGCGAGTCCATTCGGCGAGTACCCGAGTATTTTCTTGCATTCAGTTTTTTAGATACCGTAAATGTATACCGCAAAACTATAAAGAAAATCGGAACTGTGATAAGTGAAAGTGCCGCGAGAAGCGGATTCATCACAAACAGAATAACACTAAGCACCGCAACCTGAACAATATTTATAAGGAAATAGGGAACACCGTCACAGAAGAAGCCGTAAATCGTGTTAGAATCGGAATTGACCTGAGTCATAAGTCCGCCTGTTTGTCTGCTATTAAAGAATCCCATTGAAAGTTTTTCAATGGCGCCGAATATGGTGTTTTTAAGGTCATAAACGATTTTAGCGGCAATTTTGGTTGATATGTAACCGTTTATCATATCGGCAACTTGCGAAAGCACTTGGGTGGCAATAACAATGCCAACCGCCAAAAGTACCTCGCCGTAAAGACTGCCGTTTTTATCGAGAACTTTATCAAAGAAGAAACCTTTTGAAAAATAAGGGGTTAAGATTCCTGCACCCGTGAGAACTGTGAGAGAAAGGAATAAAATAACCAATTCTTTTTTGTATTTCAAAAAGAAAACACCGAAACGGGAGAAAAGTTTGCCCTTTTCCATACACCTTGGACAAATTTTTCTATTGCGGTCAGGGTAACGCATACCGCATTTAGAACAACAGTTTTCTTTAGGGTCATCTTCCGCATCGATTTCAAAATCGGTCGAAGTTATTTCACCCTTTAAAATCTTGGTTAAATATTTTGTGAAAACCTGCGCATTTGCTTTGCAAAAATTGGTCATAGCACAAATGAAAAGGGAATCACCGTTTCTGAGTTTTGCGGTCAATCTGGCACTTGAGAGAAGTTCCTCAACCAACACGGTTTCAATATCCTCCAAAGCATATTCGGCATAAGAGTTTTCTTGCCAGAAAGAATCAAGTCCTTTTCGGTTATGTTTAGGGGACAACACTTCAGTTCCTGAAATAATCAAAAGACTGCTTTTGGTAACTGCAATATAAGAGTCGCAGAAAATATGCTCGTTATTCATATCGCAATAGGTTAAAAGATAAATATCTTCTGATTTCACGCTTTTGGCATAAAGCAAATCAAAAACATATTGCGGAATATTACCAAAACAGAACAAAAGCCTTTTCCCCCTTTTAATACTATTTAGATTATTATACACCTAATTTTATAATGAGTCAATAAAATTAAAAGCAGGTTAAAACCTGCTTTTAATTTTACACTTTCACTATTTTTTTAATTTGCGGGAGATTAAATAAAATCACCGCACCGATAACAGTTATTATAATTTCGGGTAACATATAAAAGGCGTTGTAACTTAAAGAATAAAGGAATGGGCGGTTCACAAAGATTTCGCCGAAAATTTCAAATTGTTCGAGTTCTTTGAAAATCACGCAACCCGAAATCAAATGACAGATAAATCTTAAAACGAGCGCTGAAATAACGCCGAAACAAATTCCGCCATTTCCTTTTTTGGCGAAAACACCCGCAATACCAAGCACCGAAAACGCAAGAACATAATCAAGCGTAATTGTGCCGATAAGCATAACGGGGGTAAGTCCCCAACCCAAGAGTCCGTCAAGTGCAATACCAAGTGCCAACTGAATGAGTGAATAAACGAATGACACCGCCATTCCCCATTTAACACCAAGCATACACGAAATCATAACGATGGGCAACATACTGAAAAGCGTTACAGACCCGCCCAGCGGCATCTTTATTATTTTGATGAGGCTGAGCACTGTTGCGAGTGCAATAAAAATAGCACTCAAGGTTAATTTGTTTGCTGAGATTTTTGTTTTTTCTTTCATTTTTCTGTTCTCCTTTAAAGGTTTTTTGTTGTGCAATTTCCTGTGTTGGAAAACGAAAAAAGCCGCAGGCAATTTACCTGCGGCAATACTTTCAGTATTTCCCTACGGCGGCATTATCCGCATCAGGTTAAAGGTCGAAATCATAGTAAAACGGATTTCCTCTCAGCCTGAGTTTCATCAAGCTCCCTATTGCAAGAGTATTATAGCACTCATAAATTACTATGTCAAGTAGATTTTTGTTGACTTTTCGGGTTAATATGGTATAGTAAACTTTAGTTGATAAAACAAAGCTAAAGGGGATTTTTATGAATCGCAAATTCACGGCAAAAAGCCTTGGAATTTTTCTTATGTTTGCGTATCTCGTGAGTTATGTAACAAGAATAAATTTTGGCGCAGTCATCATTGAAATGGTAACTGATTTAGGCACTTCAAAAACAGCCCTTTCGGTTGCGGTAACAGGAAGTTTTATAACCTACGGAATCGGTCAGATTGTAAGCGGCTGGTTGGGCGATAAGGTGCAACCTAAAGCACTGGTTTTAACAGGTCTTTTATCCACAACTTTAATGAATTTGCTTATTCCTTTTTGCCCTAATCCTTTTTTTATGACGGTTGTTTGGTGTGTTAACGGTTTTGCACAAGCGCTTATGTGGCCGCCAATAGTTAAAATTATGGCCAATTTTTTATCGGGTGAAGATTACGATAAGGCTTCGTCTATTGTAATTTACGGCGGAACTTTCGGTACAATTTTAGTATACCTTGTTTGCCCAATTATTATTTCATTGTCATCCTGGCATATGGTTTTTGTTTTTTCTGCCGTTTGCGGAATTATAATGTCAATTATATGGAAAAAGTTATGCCCTATAGTAAACCTTAATAAAAAGGTTGAACAAAAAGAAAAAGCGAATATATTTAAAATAATTCTTTCACCGTTGCTTATTTTTATAATGTTGTGTATTGTTTTTCAAGGCGCATTGCGTGACGGAATTACAACTTGGATGCCTTCTTATATGGCTGAAACTTATGATTTGGGTAATACCATTGCAATTTTAACAAGTGTTGTTCTTCCTGTTTTCACACTCATTTTTGTGAAACTTGCAAATTATATTTATGAAAAGATTTTCCGAAATCTTTTGCTTTCGGCAGGCGTTTTTTTCGGCGCAGGCAGTGTTTGTGCAATTTTACTTTTTATGTTTTCGAATTCGAGCCCGATTGTTTCAATAGCACTTTCGGCTCTTCTCACAGGCACTATGAACGGTGTAAACTTTTTGCTTATTTGCATAATGCCTAAATATTTTAAGTTCACAGGTTGCGTTTCTCTAATTTCGGGAATACTTAATTTCTGCACATACATAGGAAGCGCAATTTCGACCTTTGGTATTGCATTTTTAACCGAAAATCTGGGTTGGAAGCCTACAATATTCATTTGGTTTGCGGTGGTATTTATGGGAACTGTTTTTTGTTTGGTGTTCACGCCAAGGTGGAAGAAATTTGTAAAGCATTATAGTTGAAAAAAGGGGATTACTGATATATAATATATTGGTAATCCTTTTTTGGAGTTGAATTAATGAAAGTTTATTTTTATACCCTTGGTTGTAAGGTTAATCAATATGAAACGCAAAGTATGCGCGAAATATTTGAAACAGCAGGGTACACTGTGAGTTCTGAACAAGATTTTGATATTGCAGTAATTAATTCTTGCACGGTTACGGCAGAAAGCAACCGAAAAACAAGGCAGGTAATACATAGGCTAAAAAGAAAAAATCCTGATGCTATAATTGTTTTAACGGGTTGTATGGCACAGGCATTCAGTAAAGAATCAAGTGAAATTGAAGACGTTGATATCGTTGTGGGAAACACCGATATAACTAAAGTCTTTTCTTTAACCCAAGAGTTTCTGCAACAAAAAAATAAGATTTTTAATGTGTCGGAGCACGAAAGATACGAACACTTTAACACACCGTCCATAAACGATTTTGCCGAGCGCACACGAAGTTATATGAAGATTGAAGACGGGTGTGAGAGGTATTGCACCTATTGTATTATACCGTTTGCCCGTGGCTTTGTCCGTTCAAAACCTCTTCGTGAGATAAAAAGAGAAGCCAAGGTTTTAGCAGACAAGGGCTTTCGCGAGATTGTGCTTGTGGGTATTAACCTTTCGGCTTATGGAAAGGGCGAGGATTTCAACCTTTGCGATGCGGTTGATGCGGTCTGCCAAGTTGACGGTATCAAACGGGTGAGACTCGGTTCATTAGAACCCGACCACATAAGCGATGAAATGCTTGAAAGATTCAAAAATCAGGAAAAGTTTTGCCCGCAGTTTCATTTGTCGCTTCAGTCGGGCAGTGATGCAACACTTAAAAGAATGAACAGGCATTATGACAAAGCGTTTTATCTCGATTTGGTAAACAGAATAAGAGCAATGTTCCCCGATGCCGCAATCACAACCGATATAATGGTTGGGTTTGCGGGGGAGACAGAGGAGGAATTCTCGGAAAGCCTTGAATTCTTAAAAGAAGTTGGGTTTGCAAAGGCTCACGTGTTCGCATATTCAAGGCGAGAAGGAACTGTGGCTTTCGGTATGCCGAATCAAGTCACAAACACGGAAAAACAAAGGCGAAGCAAAATAATGCTTGAAGCCGCCGCACAAAGCGAAACCGCATTTTTAGAAAGGCAAAAAGGCAAAACGGTTCCTGTTTTGTTTGAAACCGAAGAAAATGGCTGTTATTTCGGATACACGCCCAATTATTCAAGGGTTTGTGTTAAGAGTGAAGAGGATTTAAGCGGTGAGATTAAAAATGTTGAAATAACTTCGTGTGAAAACGGAGTTTGTTACGGAAAATTGGTATAAACAAAACGGTTGCAAGTTATTGCAACCGTTTTATGTTATCACAAAATTATCGAAAAACGATAAAAAATTATTGACAAACGATAATTTCCGTGCTATATTGAGTTTAGAAAATATTGGCAAAGGGGTAATTTTTATGTGGAACAGTAAAAAATCTGCAATGCTTTCAATCGTGGTTTGTGCCGTGGTGGCGGTAGTTCTTTTAACGCTTATTTTGTTTGGACCGATGATTTTCGAGAAATATCTTGTGTCTTACAGAGGGTTCGCGCCAAACGGCCAAGCGCTCCAAAAATTGCAGACGGTGTTTGCTTGGTGCTTTTATCCGAGTGCGGCTTTTGCGGGCGTGATTCTTTATTCGCTAATAAAGCTTTTGTTTAACATAAGAAAAGAAGAAATTTTTATCCCCGAAAATGTTAAAATCTTCAGAACTGTTTCGTGGTGCTGTTTTATTATAGCATTCATAACCTTAATAGGTGGAATTTTCTATATGCCGTTCTTATTTGTTTCGGCTGCGGGTTGGTTTGTTGGTGTGTTGCTCAGAGTGCTTAAAAATGTTATGCAGTCGGCAGTGGCAATAAAGCAAGAAAATGACCTTATGATATAAGAGGTGGAAATATGATAGAAGTTAGTTTGGATAGGGTGCTGGCAAAAAAGCACATCACCTCTTTAGAGCTTGCCGAAAAAATAGGTATAACACAAGCAAACCTTTCTATACTTAAAACAGGCAAAGCCAAGGCGGTGCGTTTTTCAACCTTGGAGAGCATTTGCAAGGTTTTGGATTGTCAGCCAGGTGAAATTTTGAAATATATACCAGAAAGCGAGGAATAAAAATGGAAGAAAAAATCTTTGTAGAAAATTCAGCAGCAGAAGAAGAAAAATATGTTCCAAAAACCTTTGAGCTTTCAATAAAGGATGGCATTTTTGCTTTGCTTTTTTGCGTTGCGTCGGTGATGTTTTCTTCGTTTGGTCTCTTTGGCGGTTTTTGCGGAGGCTTCACGGTTTCGTTTTTAGTTATTTTCGGTGTTATCACAGCATATCTTTGCACAAAAAATGTTAAGATAAGCGCAATAGGCGTGGTATTGGGAATGCTCAGCTGCGCATTATCGGTGATATTTTCGATAACCTCAAACGGTTCTGTGAGATTTTTCGGATTTATATGCATTGTTTTGAGCACTATTATATGGTTTGATTCTCTTGTGAGAAAAGATAAGATAAAGAGCGAAGTGAGTCTTTTAGCAAGTATTTTCGCACAGGTTTTCGAAGAAATGCTGCCGAATTTACCCGTAACCTTTACTAGCTTTTTTAACGGCAAAGGAAAATTTGGCAAGAATTTGGGCAGAGTGTTAATAGGTATAGCTCTTGCAATTCCCGTGCTTATTATTGTGGTGCCGCTTTTAATGTCTTCAGATGATGCCTTTAAAGGCTTTGTTGAAATGCTGTTTGATAATGTTGCCCTCACATTACTCGAATTTGCAATTGGAATTGTAATTGCAGTTATGGTTATTACATATTGCTTAACCCTTAAAAAAGAAAATTCCAAAACTGTAGAAATAAAGGGCTTTGGCGGTGTGGAAAATGCAATTATAATTTCCTTTCTTTCGGTTATTTCGATTTGTTATTTAACCTATCTGTTTTCGCAACTTGCGTATTTCTTCAGCGCATTCAAAGGATTTCTACCGAAAGATTATAAATTCACCTATGCGGAATATGCGCGAAAAGGCTTTTTTGAGATGTGCGCAATAGCGGGGATAAACCTTGTGCTTATTCTTGTTGTGTTTATAATTTCAAAAAAGAAAAATGGAAAGGTTAACATCGCTTCAAGACTTTTCTGTGTGTTTATAGGTCTTTTCACATTACTTATAATCACAACCGCCATTTCTAAAATGGTATTATATATTGATACTTACGGTATGACAGTGTTAAGGCTGACAACAAGCGCGTTTATGATTTTCTTAGCGGTGGTATTTATTGCGGTTATGCTTAAGCTTTTTATAAAACGGATAAGAATTATTTATACGGCGCTTATCACAGCAAGCATTATTTTGTTAGTGCTCGGAATTGGAAATGTTAACAAGGTGGCGGCCGATTATAATTATTATGCTTATAAAAACGGTTTATTAGAAACAGAGGTTGATGTTTATTCGTTTTATGAGTTGGGCGATGAGGGCGTGCCTTATCTTGTGAAGCTTTGTGATGAGCAGGATTTAACCCTGAGAGAGGATGCAAGAGAGCAGGTTAAGTCGTTAATAACATTCGGGGATTATTATGAAACCGAATATGAGGAAATTAAAGGAAATCTTTATGGCTTTATAGGCAGATATGAAGTGAAGGGCAAGGTTTATGATAAACCCTCACAGTTTAGCTTCGCAAGAAATGAAGCGTATGAAGCGCTTGATAAATTCATAGAAGAAAACCCCGAGATTTTATATGTGAAAAACGAAAGTAATTATTCATATTGATAAAAAATCAGGACTGTCGCATTTGCGACAGTCCATTTATATAAAGGGGTAAAAATCGGTAATTTTAAAGATAGCCTAGTGCCTACCGCCGAAATATTGGGATATCCCGAAATAACCCCTGCTGTATATTATGCTTGCAAGGGTATTTTCGTTACATTTTACTGAGCAAATTTTGGGTATTCATCAAGTGTTTTAAAGTAATAGCCATCTGCCAAGGCCTTGTCTATAAGGCGGGAAAGAATAGCATCATTTGTGGCGGATACAGCATGAAGAAGAATCACAGCGCCTGAGTGATAACGCGAGGTTACGGTGTTAAACGCACTTTCAATTTCGGGCTGCGCAGAGGTGTTCCAATCGGAATAAGCCACCGACCAAAAAACAGAGCTATAACCCACGCTTGTTACAAGGTCAAGAGCGCTGTCTGAATGAGCGCCCGAAGGGAAACGGAAATATTTTGCGGTATAACTGAAATTGTCCTTAAGATATTTATCAACAAGATAAATTTCGTTGGCCATTTCAGTTCTGTTTATGGTTGAAAAATCGGGGTGGGTTGCGCTATGATTTCCAACAATGTGGCCCTCATCAATCATTCGTTTCACAAGCTGAGGGTTATCCTCTAAATAATCTAATGTGCAGAAAAAAGCCGCTTTAACGTTTTTGGCCTTTAAGGTATCAAGAATAGATGCGGTAAGATTATTATATTCATAGCCGCAATCAAACGTGAGATACATTCGCTTATCGGTTGAAATTGTATCAAGTGCTAATGCGTTTACATTTGAAAGACTGTCAAACTTCAGTTGGTTATTAACAGAAATGCTGTGGGGTTGGCCGTTTTGTGCAACACCGAAGCCAAAGCCCGAGCGCACCTCTGAAAGACCGCGTGTGTTGTCGGGGTCTAAAACCTCATATCCTAACGAAACCGTGGGCTTAGGTTGGGTTATAACTGCCGGTTTGGATTGATAACTCGGTGTTTGGCTTTGGGTTGGAGCCGAAGGGGTTATAACCGGTGCTTCGGGTTGTGCGGTTACCTCTTCAGATGAGGTTGGAGCTTCCTCGGAAGTGGTTTCCACTACGCTGGCGGGGGTGGAAGAGGCTTCGGAAGAAGAAAAGATTTCGGGTGTGCTTCTGCAGCCGCAAACACTAAATAACATTAAGACTGATAACATTGCGCAAATTATTTTAACTTCTTTTTTCATTGAAATTCCCTCGCTCAAAGGTTTTAAAACAAACCCCTGTTGTATTTTAACAACAGGGGAGATTTTTATTTAGTTTATAGGATTTTTTCTTATAAAGAGAACGCCCAGTGTGTCTTTTCCGCAGTGGGAAGAGATTGTGCAGCCTGCTCTTGTTAAGAAAACCTCTTTAAAATCTGCAAGGCCTTTAACATCTTCAACAACTTGGTTTACGATGTCCATATCACAGCCTGCGTGGGTAACAAAAACACGGTCAAGGTCGATATCGCTACCATCACCAATGCGTTCCTTGGCATACATTTTAAGAACATCAGCGAATCTGCCACGATATTTTTTGCCAACGCCCATGCTGCCGTTTTTAACCTCAATACAAGGCTTGAGCTTGAGCAAGTTAGCGCCCATAACCGCCAAAGCAGAGCAACGGCCTCCCTTGTGAAGATAATCAAGATTATCGATAATAAATGAAGCATCAACGCAAGGAACTAACTTTCCAATTTCCTCAACAATTTTTTCTGCTTCCATTCCGCTTTGCGCCATTTCAGCCGCAGCAACAACCAAAAGGCCGCCGCCGGTGGAAAGGTTTCTTGAATCGATAACATAAACATTATCGAATTCACTTGCCGCAAGGCGTGAGTTATTATATGTTGAAGACATTTCTGAGCTGATTGTGAAATGAATTACAGCCTTTCCCTCTTCTGCCAAAGGCTTGAAGAAATCAATACAGTTGCTAACATTTGCAGCGGTTGTTTTGGGCAGCTCACCTGTTTTGCGGTGATGCTCGTAAATATCATCAGGTGTAACATCAACACCATCTAAAAAGCTTTTATCGCCAAGGGTTACGCCAAGAGGAATAATTTTAACATTATAGCGTTCAATAAGCTCGGGACTTAAGTCCGAAGTGCTATCAGAAGAAATAATAATTTTTTTATCCAAGATGATACCTCCAAAAAGTTATCTTAAAATTATTATAACATTAACAACGCAAAAAGGCAATATTTTTTGCAAAAAACCGTTGTTAAAAAAAGGTAAGATGCAAAACACCTTACCTTTTTAGCATTTAAAATATTTTCAACCAAGAGAATCCCTTTTGTTTGTTACAACGGGAGCATCATAGCAGCTAAATTTGCTTTCAATTTCTGAAGGCAATGTTTTTTGACTCAAAAGGCTAACGATGGGCACTAATATCAGTCCGCCAACCATTGCGAAAACGCCCGAATAAAGTGAGTTTGTGAAAACAAAGCTTAGCACGGGAATGTTGGAAACATTTAGCCAACCAACGCTGATGGCAAGCTGCACAATTTCAAGCCCCGTTCCGAAAATAAAGCTTGCAACAACTGCAGCCTTGGTGGTTTTCTTCCAATATAAGCCGTATAAAAACGGTGCTAAGAAGGCACCCGCCAAGGCGCCCCACGATACGCCCATCATCTGAGCGATAAATACGGAATTTGCCCATATTGTATCCTTGAGAATTGCAATAACGGCCGAAAGAGCAATAAAGAACACAATGAACAGTCTCATTATTAAAACGCTCTGCTTTTCGGTTACCTTTCTTTTTTTATTAATCGTGGGCTGTATAACATCAAGAGTTAGTGTTGAAGAAGATGTGAGAACGAGTGAAGAAAGGGTGGACATTGAAGCCGCAAGAACAAGCACGATAATAAGAGCAACAATAATCGGTGCTAAGTTAGAAAGCATGGTGGGGATTACCTTATCAAACATAACAGCGCCTGTTTCAGAAATGAAGCCACTTTCTGCCATTTCGTTATAGTAAAGTTTTCCGAAGCCGCCCAAGAAGTAGCATCCACCCGCAACAATAACGGCAAAAACGGTTGATATAATAGTCCCTTTTTTGATTGCACCCTCATCCTTAATTGAATAGAACTTGCCAACCATTTGAGGAAGACCCCAGGTGCCAAGTGAGGTTAGCATAACCACAAAGAAAAGGAAAATGGGGTTAGGTCCAAAGATAGATGTGAATTCAGGACCTGCCTGCGCGCTTATGTTGAGTGCATCGCAAGCGGCTTTAAATCCGCCGTTTTGGGCGAGAACTGCGGCAATAACCGTAATAATACCAACAAGCATTATAATGCCTTGAATAAAATCGTTAATAGCAGTTGCCATATATCCGCCGAAAATAACATAAACGCCCGTAAGCACTGCCATTACAACAACTACAACCCAATAGGGAACAGAGAACACATTGTTAAAAAGGGAGGAAAGGCCGTTATAAAGAGATGCGGTGTATGGAATAAGAAAAACGAAAACAATGAAGGAAGCAATAACCTTGAGCTTTTTAGAATCATAGCGCTTTTCGAAAAAATCTGGCATTGTTTTAGAGCCTAAGTGCTGTGTCATAACACGGGTACGTCTGCCAAGCACTGTCCAAGCAAGAAGTGAGCCGATAAAGGCATTTCCAAGGCCTATCCAAGTGGAAGCAAGTCCGAAATTCCAACCGAATTGACCTGCATAGCCCACAAAAATAACGGCCGAGAAATAAGATGTGCCGAAAGCAAAGGCCGTGAGCCAAGGGCCAACCGAGCGGCCGCCTAAAACAAAGTTGTCAACACTCATAGAGTGTTTTCGGCAGGCAATTCCAACGCCTATCATAAGACCGAAAAACAGAATAAGCATTGGTATGGAAATAATCATTGTTGGAGTCATAATTCTTTCTTCCCTTCAATTTATTGGTTTAAAGCGTTAAATCGATTATGTACACTTTAACACTTTAAAGCGTGTTTGTCAACCGTTTTTTGAAAAAAATTCAAATTTTTATTAAAAATTAAATTTTTGGTGGTTGCCGGACTTGACATTTTCGCTTTAAAGTGGTAAAGTATTGTATATAAAAATAAGGTAAAGGAAAAGACTTATGACTATTGTGAATTTGCTGGAAAGAAATGCAAAGGATTACGCGCAGGATATAGCTCTTGTTGAAATTAATCCCGAGCAGCCTGAAACCAGAAGACTGACCTGGCAGGAATATGAGCTTGTTGAGCCGACACACAAGGTAAGACATTACAGGCGAGAAATCACTTGGGAGGTTTTTAACGAAAAAGCCAACCGACTTGCCAATATGTTAACACAAAACGGAATAGGCAAGGGCAAAAAGGTTGCTATATTGCTTATGAACTGTATAGACTGGTTACCTATATATTTCGGAATATTAAAAACGGGCGCCTTGGCTGTGCCCCTTAATTACAGATATTCATCTGATGAAATTGATTATTGTCTTGATTTAGCAGAGGCTGATGTTCTTATTTTCGGACCTGAATTTATAGGCCGTGTTGAAGCTGTTGCAGAAAAGATAAGCAAAAGATGCACACTTATATATTTAGGTGTTGGTTGTCCCGCTTTTGCCGATGATTATAATGATTTAATTTCAGAGTGCTCGGGCTCGTTCCCCGAATGCACTATAGGCGAGCAAGAGGATGCCGCAATTTATTTTTCTTCCGGAACAACGGGCTTTCCAAAAGCAATTTTACATAATCACGAGAGCTTAATACATTCTTGCAGAGTTGAGCAAGCGCATCACGGTCAAACAAGAGATGACTGTTTCTTGTGTATTCCGCCGCTTTATCACACGGGCGCAAAAATGCATTGGTTTGGTAGTCTTTTAGCAGGCTCTAAAGCGGTTATTTTAAAGGGAACAAGGTCAAAAAGCATTTTAGAGGCGGCAAGCAATGAAAAATGCACAATAGTTTGGTTGCTTGTTCCGTGGGCGCAGGATATTTTAAACGCTATAGAACGTGGCGAGATAAACCTTGCGGATTATGATTTATCAAATTGGAGACTTATGCATATAGGGGCGCAACCTGTTCCGCAAAGTCTTATTAAGCGTTGGCTTGAAATTTTCCCAAATCACCAGTATGACACGAATTACGGTCTTTCAGAGTCTATAGGTCCCGGTGCCGTTCACCTTGGTGTTGAGAATGTTCACAAGGTGGGCGCTATCGGTGTTCCCGGATACGGCTGGCAGACAAAAATTGTTGACCCCGACGGCAAAGAGGTTAAAAAAGGCGAGGTTGGTGAGCTTTGTCTTAAGGGTGCAGGTGTTATGACCTGCTACTATCGCGATGAAGCGGCTACCGCTGCCACATTAAAAGACGGCTGGCTTTACACGGGCGATATGGCTATGCAGGATGAGGATGATTTTATTTATCTTGTTGACCGTAAGAAAGATGTTATTATCACGGGCGGTGAAAACCTTTATCCCGTTCAAATTGAAAATTTCTTGGCGGCTAATCCTAAAATTAAGGATGTTGCGGTTATAGGTTTACCCGATGCACGACTCGGTGAAATCGCAACCGCAATTATTGAGGTTAAAAAGGGAATGGAATGCACAGAAGAGGAAATTAATGAATTCTGTTTGGATTTACCGAGATATAAAAGACCGCGTAAAATCATTTTTGCGGATGTTCCGCGAAACCCAACAGGTAAAATCGAAAAGCCCAAGCTTCGCAAAATTTATGGGGCAGACGGCTTGGTTGATTCACAGAACAAGTCTTAATTGGAATTAAAATAACGGAAAGGAAATAATTTTATGAAAAAACTGATGATTGGTAATCAGGCGGTAGCAGCCGGTCTTCACGATGGCGGGTTAGGTGTGGTTTCGAGCTATCCCGGAACACCCTCTACCGAAATTACTGAGTTTTTAGCTAAATATGATGATATACACAGTGAATGGGCGCCTAACGAAAAGGTTGCTTGCGAGGTTGCCTTTGGTGCAAGTCTTGCGGGGGCACGCTCTGCTTGTGCAATGAAGCACGTGGGACTCAATGTTGCGGCAGACCCGTTATTCACCCTTTCATATACAGGTGTTAACGGCGGTATGGTTATTTGCGTTGCAGATGACCCCGCAATGCATTCCTCACAAAATGAGCAAGACTCTCGCCACTATGCGATTGCTTCAAAGATTCCTATGCTTGAGCCTGCTGACTCGCAAGAGGCTTATTCATTTGCGAAAGCAGCATTTGAGCTTTCCGAAAAATATGATACACCCGTGCTTCTTCGTATGTGCACAAGAATTGCACACAGTCAGTCAATAGTTGAAACCGAAGAGCCCGTTGGTGCTGTGGTTAAGGATTATGAAAAGAACCCACAGAAATACATAATGATGCCCGGTAACGCGATAAAGCGTCATCCAATAGTTGAAGCTCGTACTGAGGCCTTGCGCGAATTGGCGGAAGACTGCGCTTATAACACTCTCGAAATGAATTCCGATGAGGTTGGCATTATCACATCGGGTTGTTCATACCTTTATGTAAAAGAGGTTTTGGGAGATAGTGCGAGCATACTTAAAATCGGTATGCCTAATCCGTTACCTGTAAAGCTTATTAAAGAGTTTGCACAGAAGGTTAAAAAGCTTTATGTTATAGAGGAATTAGACCCCGTTATTGAAAATCACGTGAGAGCACTTGGAATTGATGTTGTTGGTAAAGATGTATTCTCAATTTTAGGTGAGTTTTCTCAGGCAACCATTGCTAAGGCTTTCAAAATGGGAGAAAAGCAAACAATTTCAGCTGATTCGGTTATTCCCGCGCGTCCCCCTATGATGTGCGCAGGTTGTCCGCACAGAGGAATGTATTATGTTCTTGCTAAGAATAAGATTACTGTTCTTGGTGATATCGGTTGCTACACTTTAGGTGCAGTGCCGCCTCTTAATGCGCTCGATTCAACACTTTGTATGGGCGCTTCTGTTTCGGGACTTCACGGCTTTAATGCCGCAAGAGGAGCTGATACTGAAAAGAAGAGTGTTGCGGTTATAGGCGACTCAACCTTTATGCATTCGGGTATGACAGGCCTTGTTAATGTGGCTTATAATGCAACGAATTCCACAGTTATCATTCTTGATAATTCAATCACAGGAATGACAGGTCATCAGCAGAATCCCACAACGGGATATAATATCAAGGGAGACCCCACCGCAAAGGTTGATTTGGAAGCCCTTTGCAAAGCGCTTGGAATTAACCGTGTTCGTGTGGTTGACCCTTATGATTTAAAGGCTTGTGAGGTTGCGGTTAAGGAAGAATTAGCTGCAGAGGAGCCCTCGGTTATAATTTCAAGAAGACCTTGCGTGCTACTAAAGAGTGTAAAGCCATTGCCACCGCTTAAGGTTGAAGCAGACAAGTGCAAATCTTGTAAGCGTTGTATGAGTATGGGTTGTCCCGCCATCAGCTTTAAAGATGGCAAGGCGAAAATTGACAGCACCCTTTGTGTTGGTTGCGGAGTTTGCAAACAGCTTTGTGCGTTTGATGCGATTGTTTAAGGAGGTAGCTTTATGAAAACAACAAGTGTTATGATAGTTGGCGTTGGCGGACAGGGAAGCTTGCTTGCTTCAAAGCTACTTGGCAGACTGTTGGTTGACGAAGGATATGATGTTAAGGTGAGCGAGGTTCACGGTATGAGCCAGAGAGGTGGCTCGGTTGTAACCTATGTTCGTTTTGGTGAAAAGGTTTATTCGCCCATAGTTACAGATGGCGAAGCAGATATTATTATTTCTTTTGAAAAATTAGAGGCTGCGCGCTATGCGAAATTTCTTAAAAAAGGCGGCAGAATTGTTGTTAACACACAGCAAATTGACCCCATGCCTGTTATAATCGGTGCGGCAGAATATCCCGAAAATGTGCTCGGCGAACTAACCGCCAAAGGAATGGATATTGATGCGCTTGATGCACTTTCTCTTGCAGAACAAGCAGGCTCTTCAAAAGCGGTTAATATTGTGCTTATGGGCAAGGCATCCAAATATTTTGATATTTCGTATGACAGCTGGATAAAGGCAATTGAAAACACAGTTGCTCCCAAATTTGTTGAAATGAACAAAAAGGCTTTTGAATTGGGCTACAATTCCTAATTTTTAATATTAAAAAGAGGCGAAGAAAAATGGAAAAACGCTATTTCCAAAAAGAAATTGAAACCATGCCGGTTGAAGAAATAAAGAAGCTTCAGTCGGAAAAGCTCGTGAAGCAGGTAAAGCATGTTTATGAAAATGTGCCATATTATCGCGATTTAATGGATAAGAAGGGGGTTAAGCCTGAGGATATTAAGGGTATTGAAGATTTACATAAGCTGCCCTTCCTCACAAAAGCAGACCTCAGGGATGCTTATCCCTACGGCCTTCTTGCAAAACCGCTTAAGGATTGTGTTCGAATTCAGTCTACCTCCGGCACAACGGGCAAGCGTGTAGTTGCTTTTTACACACAGCACGATATTGATTTATGGGAGGACTGCTGTGCCCGCGCGATTGTGGCTGTTGGCGGAACAAATGAAGATGTTTGTCAGGTGGCTTACGGCTATGGTTTGTTTACAGGTGGCCCCGGTCTTAACGGCGGCTCACACAAGGTTGGTTGCCTTACTATTCCAACCTCTTCTGGCTTTACTGAGAGACAGATTATGTTTATGAAGGACCTTGAAGCTACCATTCTTTGCTGCACACCTTCATATGCTGCATATATCGGTGAAACCATAAAGGAAATGGGCATTAGCCCCGATGAGCTTCCTTTAAAGGCGGGTATTTTCGGTGCTGAGCCTTGGACTGAGGAAATGCGCAGAGGTATTGAAAAATCACTCGGAATTAAGGCCTATGATATATACGGTCTTACAGAGACAAGCGGCCCCGGTGTTTCTTTTGAGTGTGAAGAGCAAACAGGTATGCATATCAATGAGGACCATTTCTTAGCAGAAATAATCGACCCCGAAACAGGCGAGGTTTTACCCGAGGGCAGCAAGGGTGAGCTTGTGTTCACAGCGCTTGATAAAGAGGCGTTTCCGCTTCTTCGTTACCGCACCCGAGATATTTGTGTGCTCTCACGCAAGAAGTGCTCGTGCGGAAGAACATTTATTAAAATGAGCAAGCCCATGGGCAGAAGCGATGATATGATGATTATCCGCGGAGTTAACGTTTTCCCGAGCCAGATTGAAACTGTGCTTTTAAGTGAGGGCTATCAGCCTAATTATCAGATAGTGCTTGACCGTGTTAACAATAACGATACCTTCGAGGTTAATGTTGAGATGAATCCTGAACAGTTCACCGATACAGTAAGCGGTGTTACTGCAATGGAAAAATCTCTTGCTGAGGCTATGAAAACAGTGCTTGGAATTAACCCCAAGGTTAATCTTGTGGCTCCTAAGAGCATTGTTAGAAGTGAAGGCAAAGCAGTTCGCATTATAGATAAACGCAAATTACACGATTAATAAAGGAGAGGGTATTATGTCATTAAAACAGCTTACTATCTTCGTGCCTAATGAACAGGGTTCGTTGGTATCAATCACTGAAACTCTTGCAAAACACAATGTAAACCTAAGGGCACTTTCAATTGCCGACACAGAAGAGTTCGGCATTTTAAGACTTATTGTTAATGATACAAAAACAGCATATGAAACTCTCAAAGAGGAAGGCTATTTAATTAAGCTTACAGATGTTGTTGGTGTTAAAATAGGGGATGAGCCCGGTAAGCTTTCAAAGGCTTTGGCTGTGCTCGATGAAAAAAATATAAATATGGAATATTTATATGCATTTATGTCAAGAACAGAAAAGCACGCATATGTGGTGCTTCGTGTGGCAGATAATGCTGCTGCCGAAAAGGCGCTTGAGGATGCTAGCTTCCATATGATAACCGATGCGGATGTTTGTAAACTTTAATTAAAACAATAAAAAACGATGTTTCGGCATCGGTTTTTATTTACTTTTTACTATTTTGAATTTGGAGTTTGGGTATGCTTGATTTTATCTATTACGCTCCCACAAAGGTTTTTTTCGGCAAAGGAAAAGAAAATTCGGTGGGCGAGATTATAAGTTCATACGGCTTTAAAAAGATAATGCTTCAGTATGGAAAGGGAAGTATTAAGGTTGGCGGTCTTTATGACAGAATAATGGCTTCTCTCAAAGCGGCTGATATTGAGGTTGTGGAGTTTGGCGGTGTTGAGCCAAATCCCAAACTCAATTTCATAAGAGATGCCGTGAAAACCGCAAAGCAGGAAAAGGTAGAACTCATTTTGGCGGTTGGCGGCGGAAGTGTTATTGATGCTTCAAAACTCACCGCTATCGGCGCTAAAAATGACTTCGATGTGTGGGACCTTCCGACAGGCAAAAACAAACCGATTGGCGCGTTGCCTGTGGGGTGCATACTCACTCTTGCGGCGGCGGGAAGTGAAATGAGCGCATCGGCGGTTATGACCAATACGGAAGAAAATCTCAAGTGTGGTTTCGGAAGTGATTATAACCGACCGCTTTTTACAATTTGCAATCCCGAACTCACCTATACTGTGAATAAGTATCATACCGCGTGCGGTATAACCGATATTTTAGCGCATACAATGGAACGTTATTTCTTCCCGTGCGACGACACACCGCTTACAGACAGTGTTGCCGAAGCGGTTTTAAAATCGGTTATAGATGCGGGCAGAATTCTTATGAAAGACCCCGAAAATTACGAGGCAAGGGCCACTGCTATGTGGGGTTCTTCGCTGTCTCACAACGGGCTTACAGGATGTGGCCGCAGTAATGCTTTGGCGGTGCATCAACTTGAACACGCACTTTCGGGCGAGTTTGACCATATAGCGCACGGCGCAGGTCTTGCGGTGTTATTTCCAGCGTGGGCAAGGTTTGTTTATAAGGAAAATATACCCCGTTTTGCACAGTTTGCAAGAAAAGTTTGGGGAGTTAATGAGGCGGATGATGAGGCTGCCGCAGTGCTTGGAATTGAGGCAATGGAAAAATTTTTCACTGAACTTTCAATGCCTTTAAAACTTCGTGAGTTCGGTATTGAAAACTGCCCCGAACGGTTGGCAAATCTTGCAACCTTTAATAAAACAAGGGTTATAAACAGTTATGTTCTATTGAATTTTGAGAATATAAAGAAGATTTTTGAAAGTTGTTATTAAATATTAAAAACCGATGTGAAAAATTTTTTTCACATCGGTTTTTAAGTTTATTCAAGTGTCCATTTGCCTGAAGAAATGCTTGGCATGTTACCATCTTTTGTGGTAGGAGGAACAATATCATAAGCCCAAGTGGTTTCTTGACCCTCAATTTCAAACTCACCGTTACCGTTCACAGTTACAATAGCGCTTAACGGGTCTTTAAAGAAATAGGTGTTCTGTCCCATTATTAAAGTGTTATAAGCCTTTTGGGATTTTTCTATCGGCTCACCGTAGCAGTTATATTCTGTATAAGGATATGTATGCTCATCGGTATAGTGCCCATCAGCTGTCGGCAACCAAACACCGTTATTAACTGTGTTAACATCGAAGAAAAGAATGTTATCCTGAATGCCAATATGATTGCAGTGGTAATGTCCGTTAATAGCCATTATTACGGTTTTGGGGCGGATAGCATTAACCTCTTTGAATATTTCAATAACTTTATTTCGGTCGCAAGAAGGACCGTCCATATACCAGCCCGGTAATTGACAGAAGCCGTGATGACTTGCAACAATGCAGGGAATACCTTTATTTGCAGCATCAATTAAAACATTTCTGAGCCATTCAAGCTGAACAGGGTTTAATGCGCCCCACGAGGTGTTACCGCTGCGACAGTCCCAGCTGCCAGGGCGGTTATGCTCCCATTCATTTGTTTCGGGACAGAAGGAATAAGCGGTTGAGGTACAAACTATTCTGATTCCATTTTTCTCAAAATAGTAATAGTCTACACTGCCATCGCCGATTTTACCGTCTTCTGTGCCCCAAATAACATTTCTGTCATTTGTGAGTCGAGGTGTTACATACTGCATAAAGCCGTCGCCCTCAAGCTCATGGTTGCCATATATACCGTAAACGGGGTAGTTATACTTATTTTGCAAAAACGCATTTGTGAATTCGGGGGAGTGAACATAGTAGTTGCAAAAGTCTCCCAAATGCATAACAAAATCAACATCGTTTTCTTTAGCGCGGTCGAATATTGCGTTTAAATCATCAACTGTTGTACAATACATATCCTTTCTGTAATGTGCATCTGCAAATACGCAAAATTTAATTTTACCCAGAGTATCAGCCATAAAAATACCCTCCTTTAATAATCTAAGTTCATATTATCATTTAAGGCATAATATTTCAATAGTTTTTTCGGAAAAAATAAACAAAATAAAGAGAAAAGCACCGCAAAATAACGGTGCTTTTAAACGGTGAAATAAATTTATAAATAATCCTTAACAAACTCATTATTGTAAAGAATATATGTGTGTTGAAAACCGATATCCTTAAGCAAGGCGCGGGTTTCTTTAAAACGGAAATCTATAGTTTCTTTTGAGTGGCTATCGGATGAGATTGTAACCCTTCCGCCTTCCTTTTTTAAAATGTGAAGCAGGTTTTCATTGGGGTAAGGCAAAGTTCTATAGCCTCTTGAAATAGCGCCAGTATTAACCTCGAAAATGCAGTCGGATTTCATTGCTTCTTTGAAATATTTTTCAGAAAGCGCGAGATAATCTTTGTTTGCTAAGAATAAGGATTTATCCATTTCATCAAACTTTGTAATTAAATCAAAATGTCCGATAATATCAGGCTTTCTTTTCAAAATATAATCGCAAAATGCTGAATAATATGTATTAGTGAGCCTTAAAACATCGAAATCAAAAGCTTCTAAACATTTTTTAAAGCATTCGGGGTTGGAATCGACAGGGTAATATTTATCGCCAATGCGGAAATAATGCGAAGAGCCGATTATATAATCGAATTTTTCGCGTTGGAGTGAATAAAAAGCATCTTCTTCAACGCCGATATAAATCTCGATTTTATCTTTATATTTTTCTCTTAAAACTTTAAGTTCGGCAATATAACCGTCGGTATCTTTCATACAATATGTAAAGTCAAAGGCAGTGTAACCGTGACCTGAAAAGCCAATTGAAACAAAACCTTTATTTATTGCTTCGAGAACAATTTCTTCGAGTGTGTTTTTACCGTCGCAATAGGTGGAATGGGTGTGAAGATTTGAAAGCACTTTAAAACCTCTTTTGAATTTATATGTTACATTATAGCATATAAAAAATATTATTCAATAGAAAAACGCTATCTTTTGCAAGATAGCGTTTTAAGTTATTTAAGTTTGCAAATATCGGTTCCATAAACGGATTTATACAGTTCGCATACGGCGTATGCCTTTTTCTTATTAGAAGAATCTGCATTGTTAAGTGCATATGCAAGAAAATCTGAATATGAAACTTTAATGGTGTTACCGTAAACATTTCCGCTTTGCGAAGCAACGTAAGGCACAAGGGTGTATTGCTTTGTATAATTAGCAAATGCTATGCCTGTTATATCTATTGAAGTCAAATCGTTCACTCCAAAAGAAATGTTTGCCGCCGCATTGGATATGTTTTCGGGACTAAATGCAGCACCCGATTTATAAACCAATACTCCAAGGTTTTCGGTTTCTACTCCATAATCGAGGTTGATTCTGAAAATTCCTTTGGGGAAACTTCCCTGAATGGGTTTTGAAGATGCCAGGCAATAGTCGGAATTACCCGTTTGCGAATGGGGGATAACCGATTCCCATTCGCCTTGCGGAACATCATTCAGAACGGGTGTTGCTTGGTTTTCGTAAGCGGGTGTTCCGGTTAATGCATAATAAGTATCAAGAATCTGATTGATTTTCTTAACCGCCGCCGCCTTTGAAGGCTCGGTATTATCCTTATACATCAGCAGCCATTCAAGATAAGAAGCGGTGAATTCTTCTGCATAGTGAGTATTTCCGTTGGCATCAACAACATAAGGTTTTACACAGAATACATTTTTAATCCCGTATATAGAAATATTAGAAACACCAACTACGGTATCTTCCTTATCTAAAACTATATCTGTTGCATTTTCTTCGCCTTTATCACTTCGCCAGATTTTCATACCGACTTCTTTTGTGCTTTGCGGATAGTAATCAAACGAAACGGGAATATTGAAAGCAAACTTATATGTACCCGTTAAGGTGCCTTTTGATGCCTGGATATCGGTGGCCTCTAAAACGAAATTATCAAAGTATTTTTTAGCGCCGCTAGGCCAATAATCCGAAGACCTGATTGAAATGCATAAATAATCGTTATCTCCGCTATATAACGTGTTTTCAACGGTTGTCCACTCGGTTGAATAATTACCTTTTGCATTATCGGGTGAAGAATAGTCGATGTATTTATTGAGCAACAACTTAACATCATCTGCTTTACAGAAATCGTAAGAAATACGGGTATAATTACCTGAAGATACGGTACTGATATAATCATAGGAAACGGTATATTCAGTATTTCTTTCAACAGGAACAAATTGGAAAGCGTAGGCTTTGGCGCAGTCAATTTCCAATGACCTGTTTTGGTCACTTGAGTTTGAGTTGACAATTGAGCACCAATATTGATTCCAGGAACCATTAATTTCGAAACTCGGATTTATAATAACATTCTTTTTGGGGGTATATTCTTCCAATTTGAAGTTATCAAAATATTTTTTAGTGCCTGACCAGGTGCCCGTGGTTGAACGGATAGTAATGCAAAGATAATCATTATCTTTGCTGTTTAAAACAGAGGTAGAATAGTTTGTCCATTCGGCAGAGTGTTGATTACGCGTTTCGGCAGGAGTGTATGCATCAATATATGTTCCGTTTAAGAATTTTTCGTTATTCGCTTTGCAAAAATCGAAAGATACCCAAGTGTAGCCTGAACCGTTAAGGTCGATATAATCATAAGATACTATATAATCAGTATTTTTCTTGATTGGTACATACTGGAATAAATAAGCATTTGCGCAGTCGAATTCGGCAGAGATGTTGCCATCGCTTGAATAAGCCGAAGAAGGAGAATTCCAATGTTGAGTCCAACCGTTGTAATTTTCTTCAAAACTGCCGTTAACAAGAACTCCGATTTTGTCTTCGCTTATAGCAGAAGCCTTTTTAAGAGTGAAGTTATCGTAATACTTTTTAACACCTGATGCCCAAGAAGAAACACTTGAGCGGATAGTAATACACAGATAATCGTTTTCGCCGCTGTTTAGGGTGTAAGACATAGTTTTCCACTCTGTAGAATAAGCGCCGTAACCATCTTGCGGGGTGTATGTATCTATAAATTTATTATTTTTGAAATTCGCATTATCTGCAGTGCAGAAGTCAAGCGAAACCCAAGAATTTGCACCCGAAGTAGCAACACCGTTGCAAATGTAATCGTAAGAAATAACGTAATCTGTGTTTCTTTCAACGGGGACATATTGGAAAGCATAAGCGTTTGCACAGTCGAGTTCCAAAGATTTTTTACCGTTAGTAAAATATGAATCTACAATAGAACACCAATGTTGATTCCAACTGCCTTTGCTTTCAAAACTCGGGTTTGCAATTTCGTTAAGACCGATAACCCCCGCATCACTTGTTTTAAAGAGGCGGAAATCATCCATATAAGCCTCGCCGCCGCTGTCTTTTACAAATATGCCAACTCGGTTATGGTCTTTAGAATTGAATGTGAATCCAACCGTGTTCCAATCACATTGGGAATTAAAGGAATATTCCTTTACGATTGTGGGGTATACCTGATTTTCTGAAATTATATTTCCTTTTGAATCGCGACTTCCCAAAATATCGGCAGAATTATAACCCGAAACAATGCCGAAACCACCGTTTCCTGATTTTGTAACTTGGTATTTTGCAGAGAATGTATATTCGGTATTTGGCTCGACATCAATCCATTTAAAATAATAAATATTGTACGGATATAGAACGTCAGGCTTGTATTTAAACGCTTTGCCTTGTGAACTATTAGTATCTACAATATTTAAAGATTTGCCGTACATATAGTTTACAAATTTAGAATTATCTGACCAATAGGAATCTATCGCATACTCAAAATCGAAATTTTGAACGAGATTTATTCCACCTTCTTTAATTCCAAGCAGGGTTGGGTTCTCATTTGTTATTACTATATGGTCATCTACTTGTGAAAGAGGGGAAGAAGTTTCATAAGTTGTAGAGTTTTCAGGAGTCCAAATAGCAAGTTCATCTAAATAAACGGTTGCATGTGTTACGCGGAATTGGAAATAGAAATCGGTTTGGTCGTTTGTTTCAAACGAATATGCATTCCAGTGCCATTTATTATCATTTATTCCTAGGAACTGAAAGTAATCTTGATATTGTTTCCAATTGTGACCGCTAGAAAGATTTTGAATGGTTAGGTAATTGCCTGTTTCGCCATCTGCAATACCATAAGTAAATCTTGTGAATTCGCCGTTTTTAGCATAGTAATAATCCGATTTACCCATAAAACCAAAACAATATTTTTTGTTCGGTTCGAGTTTTAGCGGAATAGATACTATTTCTGCGTTTGAACCTGCGGTGATTTTAATTGAAGAATCGTAAAAATGGGAAACATCAGGACCGCCGTTAACTATTTCGGCACATTCTTCACCATCTTTATCGTTATCGGTTGCGTAGAAATAAGTTGCATTGTTAACGGTTTTATCACTAAAGGTTGTAATATCGCTATTTGCAAGTAACGAAGTGCCTTTTTCGGGTCCGCCAAGGAACATTTCTGCTAAATTTTCATAAACAGGACCAACAACCCAGGCTCTTGTAAAATCACTTGATGCGGTTACGGCTTCATTTGTCGGAGTGATGGTTATATTATCTACTATTATATCAGAGCCGATGCAGGACTGAATAATAAAATATTTATTGATAGTTGTTTTAGGAATTTTGGTTGAGTAATCTATATCTTCGGTTTTAAAAACAAAACTATAATGGGACCAATCGGTTGAAGAATTGATTTTTTGAGCAACAGTCACTTTATGAGAAGAAAGTGACAAAGTGTCGCTTAACCCCCAAAAAATTTTATTTTCAGGAACAGTTCCTTTATAATCAAATTCGAGTTTATAGTTACTTGCGCGATTAAGAGTGAGTTTTTGAGAAAACAGTTTGTGGTGACTTGAAGTGACCTTTAAAGCATTGTCGTTATCTTTTCCGATACCTTCTGAAATTTCAAAATATTTATTGTCATAATCCCAAAACAATTCATCTAATTGAAAACTTCCGTTTAGTAAAACACTATCGGAATTATCCACCTTGAATATTTTAAAATTATCAAAATACCTTGCGGGTTGTGTACTGCCCGAAGTACCCGAAACCACTAAATAAATACACAAATAATCGTTTTCACCGCTATCTGCAACGCCTTTGATATTAGTCCAGGTGGTTTGTTCGCGCATAGGTTCTGAAATGGTGTTGGTATCAACGGGGGTGGATTTAATTTCCGAAGCAGGACTGAAAGAAACCCAACCCCAACCTTCAGTTGCGCTTGTGCTTAAATAATCGAAAGATAAACAATATTTTGAATTTCTTTCAACGGGTATATATTGCCAAACCTTTGTGAGTCCTTTGTTGAACATTAAAGATGTACTGCCGTCTGTGGATTTTTCGGTTGAAAGAGTTGCTAAATTGTTTCCGGACCAACCTGTAAGACCATCTTCAAAACTTGAATTCACGATATAAGAGTCATTATTAACTACTTCTTCTAATTTAAAGTTATCAAAATATCTTGCAGGTGTACTAACGCCTTGCGAACCGCTTGTCACTATATAAACACAAACATATTCATTATCACCTGTTTCCACTTCACCTGTGATTTGGGTCCAAGTGGTTTGTTCTCGCATAGGCTCTGAAATGGTGTTGGTATCAACAGGGGTAGATTTAATTTCCGAAGCAGGACTGAAAGAAACCCAACCCCAACCTTCAGTTGCGCTTGTGCTTAAATAATCAAATGTCAGACGGTAAGTTTTATTCTTTTCAACCTTAATATATTGCCAAACTTTTGTAAGGCATTTATCTATTTTAAGGGAATAACTTCCATTAGTTACTTTTTCTGAAGAAGTATTTGCAGAACTGCCTGAAGCAGACCAACCGTTTAAATCATCTTCAAAACTGCCGTTTATTATAAGTGAAGAATCTTCTGCAACTTCTTTTGTTATTTTAAAATTATCAAAATATCTTGCGGGTAAAGATGCACCTTGTGAACCACTCATTACTATGTAAACACAAACATATTCGTTATCACCTGTTTCCACTTCACCTGTGATTTGGGTCCAAGTGGTTTGTTCTCGCATAGGCTCTGAAATGGTGTTGGTATCAACGGGGGTAGATTTAATTTCCGAAGCGAGACTGAAAGAAACCCAACCCCAACCTTCAGTTGCGCTTGTGCTTAAATAATCAAAAGAAAGGGTATATGTAGAATTTTTATCAACTTTTATGTATTGCCAGACCTTTGTAAGTCCTTTATCAAACATAAGCGAGCAATTTCCATCGGTAACCTTATCGGGAGCACTGCTTATTGTTGCAGAAGCGCCCGAGGTGGACCAGCCGGTAAGACCATCTTCGAAACTTCCGTTAACAAGTGTGGTGCTTTCGGTTGCGGCAGCGACGGTGAATGATAAGCAACCTAAAATTTGAGTGAAAATTATCGCAAAGACCAATAAAACGGATATTCTTTTTTTCAAAGAATTCATAATGAGTCCTCCCTAAGAGATTACAATATATTATTATATAAGTATATTATATAATACATTTACGTTTCCTGCAATATACTGTATTGACTTTTTAAATATCTTGTTATAATTCTATTGACCTTTTTTAAAAGTGTTTCAATATAAAAGACCGCAAGTACAAGAATACTTGCGGTCTTTTGTTGATTTGAAATTTAGTTTAATTTACAAAGGGCAGTTCCGTTTATTTCCTCATATAATTCACAGAAAGCGTAAGCAATAGACTTATTCTTTGCATTGCCAACATTGAGGGCATATGCCAGGAAGTCGGCATAGGATACCTTGATGGAATTTCCGTAAATTATTTCGCCGTTTCTGTAAATATAGGGTATGATTGTATATTGCTTAGCAAGGTTGTTAAAACCAATACCCGAAATGTCGATAGCGTCGAGGTCGCTCGGTCCGAACATTATATTTGCATTAGCGTTTGATGTGTCTGATAAATCGTAATCGTTGCCCGATTTATAAACTAAAGCGCCTTTGGAAACGGGTGAGATAATGATATTATCAATCTTGGGACGTGAATCCGCATAAACTGTGGAATCGCCATTGTAATTTCCGCTTTGGTAAACGGTGAGCCATGCGGTTGTATCTTCTGATACAAAGAATGTATAACTTGCAGTGCCCCAGTTATCAGCAGTGCCATATCTTCCGCTTGCTTTGAAAATGATTTTGTCATTTTCGACACCGTTACCTGATGCTGATGTGTGAACCACAACAGGAAGCGCAGTGCCCGAAACTTCGCAATAGTCGAAGTTAATGGTGTAATAGGTGTTTTTCTTGAGTTGAATTTGTTTATACGCATAAGAGGAGTTATAAGCAAACCAGAGGAATGTTTTACTCTTGTCAAGCGGATAAACGTTAAGACTCGAAGTGCCGCCCGCATAAGTTCCCGCATTATTTCCAAAGGTCCATTCAGCACTGTCGCTATCATCTTCAAAGGTTGAATTTGTGATAGGCGAACTGTCGTCACTCATAACCTTTTTGAGACAAATATTGTCGAAATAAGACCAATAACCTGTACTTGATTCATCAATAGATATATAGATGGTTGTATTATTGCCGGAATTGAAACGTATCTCTTTGGTTATCCACGTGTTGTTAATGGCATCGTTAATCATATCCCATCTATCTTCGTGTTCCGAAACCTTACCTTTACCATCAGGCTGGTTATCAGATTCGATATATACAAGAGTCTTGGTGCCGCTTTCATTCGGTGCCGTTGAACGCGCATCAAATGTGAGAACATAATCGGTATTTGCTTCAACTGTTATTGCATCCGATACAATCCATCTGTTTAAACTGCCTAACGTTTTAGTAAGGTTAGTTCCGCTTGATGCTGTGTAAATAGTAGCACCACTGGTTTTACCTTCTTCGGGATTCCAGCCTGTCATACCGTCCTCAAAGTCACCGTTTACAATAAGGTTTGGATTAACGAAAGTTTCATCAACTAAATCAAGGTTAACACGGAGTTTTCCGTTAACAAGACTTCCTCTTATTGGTGTGGTGGGTGCAAGACCTATAGCAGAATTTCCTGTTACAGAGTAAGGAACGGTAGCACTCCATGTTCCTGTGGGCGCAGTGGGCAAGTTTGCGGTTTGACCGCTATACATTCTCACACCTGTTGCCGCATAATTAAGGTCTAAAATCTCATTGATTTTTTCAACAATGTATTTTCTGTTTGCCTGCGGGTCATCCTTGTGCGCCAATAACCACTCGGCATAGGAGACTGTGAATGTATCACAATATGTTTTCTCTCCGCTGCTTCTTATAATATAAGGCGTAACATTGAATTCGTTTTTAATACCGTAAATTGAGATATTGGAAATTCCGACACCAAGGTTATCAAGCGTAAGGTCAATATGTGTAGCAGCCGCTTCGTCTGTACCATTCTTCCAGATTTTAGCACCGAAACCTTGTGCGTTTTGCGGATATGAATCGAATTTGAAGTTTGCATTATAGAAGAATTTATAAGAACCTGTTGTTGTGAGTTTCTGTGAAGTGTGCGTAACTTCTTCTATTTTGATGTTATCAAAATATTTTGATGTTTGTGCACCGTTTCCGTTCATATAGAAAAGTATGCAGAGACATTCATTGTTGCCGCTATCTAAAATATTAGAAACTGTAGTCCATTCGGTTGCAGTGTTATTTCTTGTGTTCTCAGGAACATAGGTGTTAATATAACTACTGCCGGGAGTGGCGCAGAAACTGAACGAAGCATAAGTATCAGCAGGGTCAGAAGGCGCAGCGTTCTTTTCAATAAGTTTAAAGTTGTCGAAATAAGATGAATGGCCTGTATTTGTTTCATCAACGCCGATATAAATAACTGTGTTATTACCGGAATTGAATTCAACCGTCTTCGTAACCCAAGTGTTGTTTATAGCATCGTTGATCATATCCCATTTATCTGCGTGGTCTGAAACCTTACCTTTACCGTCGGGTACATTGTCAGATTCAATATAGAGGAATGTTTTGGTACCACTCGCACTCGGTGCAGATGAACGGGCATCAAACGTCAGAACATAATCTGTGTTGGGTTCTACCGCGATGGCATCTGATATAATCCAGGTGTTAAGACTTCTCAAGGTATGGGTTGTGTTACCGCTATTACCTGTATCTGATTGGTAAATACCGTAACCGCTTTTGCCTTCCTCGGGATTCCAACCTGTTAAACCGTCTTCAAAATCACCGTTAACGATTAAGTTATCGTTTCCTATTGAACTCTTATAATCATAAGAAATTTTATAAGAAGTGTTTTTGTTTACGGGAATGTATTGGTAGAAATATGAACCACCGTTTTTAAGCACGGCAGAATATTTACCCGATGCTTTTTGAGCAGTTGCAAGCTGAGCGTTTCCGAAAGTCCAACCGTTAGCAACGCCGTTTGTGGAGCCTTCTTCAAATCCGCCGTTTGTTACGGTGTTTGGTAAAGCATCGGTGCCTTGTGAGGTTTTGAACACTTTAATATCATCAATATAAGCTTCTCCGCCTCCGTCAAGCACATAGAAACCTATTCGGTTACGGTCTTTTGTGTTGAAAGAAATACCAACGCTTTGCCAACTTTCATCTGCCTTGTAATTTTCTTCGGAGAAATAGTATGAAGCAAAAATAGTGGGGAATACAAGGTTTTCAGAAAGCACGCTGCCATCAAAATGATTACAAATTCCAAGCGAAGCGGAATTGTAACCCGACATCACACCAAACTTACCGCCGCCCGTTTGCTTGATTAAATATTTAGCTGAGAAAGTATATTCGGTGTTAGGCTCAACATCTATCCATTTGATATAGAATGTATCAGTCGGGTAAATGCGGTTGTTTTTATAATACAGCGACTTGCCGAAAGAATCATCACTGCTTGCGATATTTAAAGTATCGCCATAAACACTGCTTACGAATTTCGATTTATCTGACCAATATGAATCTATAGCATCTTCCATATTCCAGTTGCGTACGAGGTTTTCGCCGCCGGCCACAATATTGAGTTTTGTGGGGGAAGTATTTGTAACCGTTACGTCTGAAAGTGATTTTAATGTTGTTGGAACACCGTTGGGGTCGCCATAAGCCTTGTTCCAAAGATGAAGTGTGTCAATATAAACTGTTGCGTGGCAACCGCGGAATAAGATTTCGAAATCGGTCTGGTCTTTGGTGTTGAAACTTATTGACTCATAATGCCAACTGTCATCATGAGTAATGGAGTTCTGATTCCAGTCGGTATAATTCTTATGAGCGTGGCTTTGGGCGCCCGTAACATCTTCAAGTCTTATATACGCGCCTGTTTCGGCATCTGCGATACCGTAGGAGAAGCGGGTAAACTCGCCGCCTTTAGCGTAGTATGACTCTGATTTAATATACATACCGATAAAATATTCGGTATTTTTTTCGAGTTTGATTGGAACAGAAACATATTCGGTTTTGGAACCCGCCTCAAATTTTAATGATGAATTTCCGAAATATGAGGCGTTATCACCACTAACGATAGTTCCTGCAGCGGTACCCTTGTTAGAGGTGGTGAGGAATTTTGTTGCATTATTAACGGTTTCACTGCTTGTGGTGGTGAAATCGCTGTTTTTCATAAGGTCATAACCCTTCAGAGGGATTGTGTATGTACGACTCCAATAGTTACCGTATGCCGCACCGATATAAATTGCTCTGTTTGGCAAGGCGGACACGGTGGTTGCAGTGGAACTTGCAACGGGTGTGATAGAGATATTATCAACATAACAGTCAGACCCTAAAGCAGACTGGAAGGTGAGATAACCATTAGTTAAACTTCCGGAATTGAAAACAGCTTTGTAATTTGTCCAACTTGTTTTACTTGAGAGTTTTTCTCTGGCAATTACGGTGTGTGTGGTCATTGAGTTTTCGGAACCGATTGCCCAGAAAGCCTTATTGCTTGGAATTGTTCCCTTATAATCAAAACTTATCTGATATTTTGTGTTGGCAGTAAGTTTGATTTGTTGAGAAAGTAAACTGTTATAAGAGGATTTTATTCTTATGCCATAACCCGACTCGCCTGTGCTTTTTTCAAAAGCATCTTCATCATATTCCCAATAACGTTTGCCAAATTCAAATTCACCGTTGAGAACAACTGAATCGGCGGGACCTAATTTTTGAAGATTGAAATTGTCGAAGTATGCCCAATAGGTTGTGTTGCCTTCGTAAACAGAGAGATAAGCAACGGTATTGTCGCCCGAATTGAAAACAACCTCTTTTGTAACCCAAGTGTAGTTTAAGGCATCATCAAGATAATCCCATCTGTTATCAACGGCAACTATAGTACCGTTACCATCAGGGTTTGCATCGGATTCTATATAAAAGTATGCTTTTGTTTTGTCAGCAGAAGTCGCATTTGTGCAAACATCTACAGTTAAAACATAGTAGGTGTTTTTTTCAAGGGCAACACCGTTTGAGACAACCCATCTTCTGCGGGTGCCCAAAACATTGGTTGTGTTGCTGCCTGAGGTTAATTTAGTGACCTTAGCACTGCCACCCGTATCCGAGAGGTCCCAACCGGTTGAACCGTTTTCGAAGTCACCGTTGGTTATAAGATTGGGCGTATTCCCGATTTCAACCGCCGGCATAGTTTCAAATGGCAAATCACTGTCTTCGCTGGCAGCAGAAATCACTTCACTTTCACTTGCTGCCGAGGCGGTCAATGTGAAACCGATAGCGTCGCCCAAAAATGAGAGGGATGACAAAATGACCGCTGTGGCAAGGAAAGATGCCAATAGTTTTTTGATGGACATAAAACTTCCTCCTAAATGTAAAATCGCCAAATAATATATTATAATCTAATAAATCATTCTAATTATATCATATAATTTTAGAAAAAACAACCAAAAATAAAAATTAAAAGACGATACGTTAGTTTGTCTTACTTTTTAAAAAATCCCGTTGCAAATATTTAGCGAAAAATGAAGAGAAAAAAGTAAAAGTTGAAAATCCCGCCCACTTTCGTGAACGGGATTTTTGGCACCGCTTGGGGGAATCGAACCCTCAACTAGCCCTTAGGAGGGGCTTGTTATATCCATTTAACTAAAGCGGCATTTTAAGTTCAGGTATATATATTACAACATTTTGTGGTTAAAGTCAATTTTTTAAACAGATTTTGATTAAAAAGTTTCATTTGGGTAAATATAAATTGACAAAATTGTTCATAATGATTATAATAATTAAGAATAAGTTAAAAAATTCAAGATAAATTGCGTTATTTTGGTTTTTTAAAACCTATGCGTTTTGTTTTTTATTTGGATATAGTATTAAAGGGCGATCAAAAAAATTGATGGGAGTGCCTTGTTTGGAAAAGTTTGTTATAAACGGCGGCAAGCCTTTAAAGGGTGAAGTTTTAATAAGCGGCGCAAAAAATGCGGCAGTGGCAATTTTGCCTGCTGTTATGTTGGCTGAGAGTAGTTGCATTATTGAAAATTTACCCCAAATATCAGATGTTGCGGCTATTCTGAGGGTTATGAAACATCTCGGCGCCGAGATAAGAATGATAAATAAAACTACGGTTGAAATTGACCCGAGTCATATCAATTCGTTTATTGTTACAAAAGAAATGTCAGAATCTATGCGTGCTTCGAGCTATTTTTTAGGCGCTCTTTTGGGCAGACTGAAGCGCGCCCGTGTTGCGCCTCCAGGTGGATGCAACTTTGGTGTGAGACCGCTTGACCAACACATAAAGGGTTTTGAAATTTTAGGCGCTAAAATGGCCATTGAAAATGGTATGCTTGACGGACGCGCCGCTACGCTCAAGGGCGCATCTATATATCTTGATGTTGTTTCGGTTGGTGCCACAATTAACATTATGTTAGCCGCTGTTAAGGCTAAGGGACTCACGGTTATTGAAAATGCCGCAAAAGAGCCACACATTGTTGATTTGGCAAACTTCCTTAATTCAATGGGCGCTAATATTATGGGCGCGGGTACCAGCACTATAAAAATACGCGGAGTGGACAAACTCTCAGGCGTTACTTACAGTATTATTCCCGACCAGATAGAAGCGGGTACTTATATGGCTGCTGCAGTTGCCACCAAGGGTGATGTTTTGGTTAACAATGTAACACCAAAGCACTTGGAATCAATTATAGCAAAGCTGCGCGAGATGGGTGCTGAAATTCAGGAATTTGATGAGGCTGTTCGCGTTACCATGAGAACAAGACCTAAAAAATGCAATGTGAAAACAATGCCGCATCCCGGTTTTCCAACCGATATGCAGCCCCAAATTGCAACAGTTCTTACCGTTGCAGATGGCACAAGCATTGTAACAGAGGGCGTTTGGGACAGCAGATTCCGTTATATTGACCAGCTCACTCTTATGGGTGCCAATGTTCAGGTTGATGGCAGAACTGCCGTTATTGCAGGAGTTAAAGAGCTCACCCCCGCACCTGTTGAGGCGGTTGATTTGCGCGCGGGTGCCGCTATGATAATTGCAGGTCTTATGTCCAAGGGAATCACAGAAATTCACAATGTTATATATATCGACCGCGGTTATGAAAATATTGTTGAAAAGTTTTCAAGGCTCGGTGCTGATATTAAGCGAGTAACAGTTTTAGATGATAATGTTGTTTATAAACAGGCATAAAGTTAGCCAAAGCATTTAAACCCGAACCAGCCTTAAAGGGCTGATTTTAGGCGGCTTTCGGCTCATTCGCACACATAGGCGCTAGCCTTATGTGTTTGTCTTCACCAAAACCCACACAAAAAACAGCACCTTTAAGGTCGCAGAATTTTGTAAATAAAGGATTTTGTGGTGTGCGAGACAAAAACGCAGTGAATCCTAACGGATTCACGAGTATTTAGGCAAAGCTACATCGGAAAATACTTGTTTCAAAATCTGATTCAGGTTTAAATGCTTTGGCTATGTGGCGGGCTTAAATTGCCTGCCACTATTTTATTTTTGGAGGTGTGATAAATGGCGAGAATTTGTCCGCTTTACAGTGGGTCAACGGGTAACAGCACATACATAGGAACAGAAAATGGCGGAATAATTGTTGATGCGGGTGCATCCCTCAAGGGAATTGAAATGGCACTCAGTACAGCGGGCGGCAAATTAGAGGAGATAAAAGCCGTTGCAATCACACACGAGCATATTGACCATGTGAAAGGCTTAAAACCCCTTTTGAATAAGACTAAAGCGCCGCTTATTGCAACCTACAAAACAATAAATGCCCTCATTTCGCTTGATAAAGTGCCGAGCGGAATTAGAGTTATTTGCATTGAAGATAAACCGATTGATATTGAAGGAATAGAAATACAACGTTTTGCCACAATTCACGACTGTGAGGGCTCTAGTGGGTATACATTCACCTTGCCCGATAGTAAAAGGATTGCTGTGTGTACCGATTTGGGTGTGGTTACAAACACTGTTCGCGAAGCAATAAAGCAAAGCGATGTTGTGCTTCTTGAATCTAACCACGATATTGATATGCTTAAAAGGGGACCATATCCGCCCGCGCTTAAAACACGCATTTTATCTGAAAAGGGGCATATTTCAAATGCCGCGTGTGCGGCCGAGCTTTGCGGCTTGCTTGAGAGCGGCACCCAAAGATTTATTTTGGGACACTTGAGCCAAAAAAACAACACACCACTTATTGCCAAGGTGTGTGCCGAATCGGCTCTTATGGATATAGGTGCAAAGAATGGCAGAGATTATCTCTTGAAGGTAGCATCTCCCACGGGAAATGGGGTGACCGTATTTTGATTAAGGTTACGGTTATAGCCCTTGGCAAGCTCAAAGAAAAGTACTTAAGAGACGCGGTTGAGGAATACACAAAGCGCCTTTCAAGGTATTGTAAATTAGAAATTTTTGAAATAGAGCCCGAAAGGCTCTCGGAAAAGCCGAGCGGTTCGGAAATTTCGGCCGCGTTATCCTGCGAAAAGGAAAAAATATTAAAAAAGATTCCGCAAAACAGCACGGTTGTTTCGCTTTGCATAGAAGGGAAAGAAAAAAGCAGTGAGGAATTTGCGGCGGTGGTGGAAGAGCAGGTTGATGCGGGGAAAAACCTCACCCTTATAATCGGTAGCTCTTATGGGCTTTCGGATGAGGTGAAAAAGGCATCTGATATAAGGCTTTCATTGTCGAAAATGACCTTTCCGCACCAGCTTTTCAGAGTGATGCTGTTAGAACAGCTGTATAGAGCTTTCAAAATTAACGAGGGCTCACAATATCATAAATAAGATTTTTTAAATTAACTGTAGACAGTTTTCTGTCTGCAGTTTTTTTATTTGTCGGTGAATGGCAATTCAATTTGAGCTATTTTGTTTTTGCCGGGAGGAATGCTTATGAAAGAGAACGATAAACTGCTTTATAAAACCCTGAAAACCTTACTAAATGAAAAACTGTCCGAAGCAGAGGTAGAGTCGCTTAAGGCTGAGGGATTTGTGATAAATAATCCCACGAGGAAAACTGCTGTGATGATAGCGCTTTATAAAAAGGCTTCTTCGGGAGACCTTTCGGCTATAAAGGAGTTGCGTTCGATTGTGAGTGAAAAAAACGATGAAAAGTCTGCGCAGACCAAGGCGGTGATGATTATTGACGACATCGGAAATTAAGATGTCGAAAATAGTTGGCGAAGGCTATGATGAGTTTTGGAACTGCAAAAAACGATACCGCGTTTTAAAGGGTGGAAAGGGTTCTAAAAAATCCGCCACCACTGCTTTGAATTTTATTTTCAGGCTTATGAAAGAAAAAGAAAGCAATTTGCTTGTTGTGCGTCAGATTATGAACACCCACAGAGATTCAACCTTTGCTCAGCTTAAGTGGGCACAGGAAAGGTTGGGGGTTTCGCACCTTTGGAATAATACCGTCTCTCCGCTTGAGATGACCTATAAACCAACGGGGCAGAAAATTCTTTTCAGAGGATTTGATGATGTGCTTAAAATTGCTTCAACAACCGTGTCAAAAGGTTATCTCAATTATGTTTGGATTGAAGAGGCTTTTGAAATCTCTGCTGAAGCCGATTTTGATAAATTGGACCTATCGGTACCGAGGGGTAAAATACCACCGCCTCTTTACAAGCAAACCACAGTGACCTTCAACCCCTGGAGCGAGGGGCATTGGCTTAAAAAACGCTTTTTTGACAATGCTTCTAGCGATGTTGCCACCTTTTCAACCAATTATTTAATAAATGAATTCTTGGACAAAACCGATAGGCTTGTTTTCCAACGAATGAAGGAAGTAAACCCCAGAAAATATGAGGTTGCGGGGCTTGGAAATTGGGGGATATCGGAGGGTCTTGTGTTTGAGAATTGGCAAATAGGCAAAAAGAACATTAAAACAGAAGAGGAATATAAATGGAAAAGCTTTTTTGGTCTTGATTATGGCTATACCAACGACCCCACGGCATTTATTGCCTTTAAAGCCAACCCGATAGACCGCGAGATTTATATCTTCAGAGAGTTTTATAAAAAGCGTATGCTTAATTGCGATATTGCCGAAGAGATAAAAAAGCTCGGATTCTCAAAGGAAAAAATTCGTGCCGATTCGGCAGAGCCTAAATCTAACGATGATTTGCGGCGAATGGGAATCAGCAGAATTATGCCTTCGGTTAAAGGGCGGGACAGCATTTTAAACGGAATCGCAAAAATAAGCGAATATAAAATAACGGTTGACCCCGCTTGCGTGAATATGATAAGAGAACTTTCTACCTATATCTATGATGAACGCAGCAATGAACGAGGGCAGAGAATGCCGAAGGATTCTGATAACCATTTGTGTGATGCACTACGATATGCATTCGAGGATGTTAAATTTTTTCATCCGCAAAGGGCTTCGAACAGGCTCCAAAACGATGGAGAAATAACTACTACAGATTTAAACGGAGGTTGGGATATATGATAATTCTTTTAACATTTCTTATTGCGTTAGCGGCGTTCTCAGTAGGCTTTCTTTTAGGAAGCTTAAAACCCGCGCTTAAAACCGAAACGCACAACATAAAGCCTGATTTTATTACCGAAGTAACCACAAAGGAATTTGAAAATTTCCTTAATTATGACGGTAGCGAGCAAGTTTAAAATTATTAAAGGAAAGGAATTTTTATGAAGGAAAAATTAAAAGAAAAAAGCGCCTTACCACAGGCCGAAGAAGATGCTTTGCTTGAAAAAGAGGAAACCATACCGCAAAATCAATCAAACGATGTTTTAATTCCTGTGAAATTTAATAAAGAGACCAAAAATTTGAAGTTGGAAGAGGCTTCTTTACTCGCACAAAAAGGAATGAAATTTGATTTAATAGCTGAACAGTATGCAGTTCTCAAAGATTTGAGTAAAAGTATTGGGAAAAGTGTGCCGCAGTTTTTAGAAGATTTAAAAACTGAGCAATACCTCAAAAGAAAAGAGGAACTTGTTTTAAAATGCGGCGGGGATGAAGCACTGGCATCCCACATTATTGACCTTGAAAACCAAAAGGCAAATGTGCAAATTGCGGGTGTAGAGGAATTTTTTGATTTGTTCCCCGAGATAAAGAAAATTGAAACTTTACCGCAAGAAGTTTTGTCACGTTGTGAACTGAACGGAACACTTTTGACCGATGAGTATCTTCGCTATTTGTATTTGAAAACCAAACAAAAAGTAGAGGCAGAAAAAAGGCAGCATAATGCCGAAAAGTTAAGTATTGGCTCACAACTTAACCACTCGGGTGTTATTAATGCCGAGGCTGTCGAATTTTTAAAAGGACTATGGAAGTCTTAAATTTAATTGGAGGAAAAAATAAATGTCAATTAATTCAATAGAAAATATCACAAAATATTCAAACGAACTTGATAAAATGTTCGAACAAAAGAGTGCGGTCGGCTTTTTTGCAGATAATGCACTTGCAACTAAATTTGTTGGCGCTAAAACTGTTATTATTCCCGATATTGATTTTCAGGGTTTAGCAGATTATGACCGCGATGCAGGTTTCACACGCGGTGCAATAACAGTTTCCAACTCTTCTTACACAATGTCTATGGATAGGGCACGTTCTTTGCAGATTGACAGAGAAGATATGTCAGAGACAGGCATTGCAAATCTTGCAGGTAAAATTTTAGGCGAATATGTTCGCACAAAGGTTGTTCCCGAGTGTGATGCTTATGTGCTTTCAAAACTTGCGGGTTTGGCAATCAGCCGTTCAAATATTGTTGAGGGCGACACTGCAAAGCCTTTTGAAACACTTTGCGAACTTATTAATAAAGTTCAGTCAGAGGTTGGTTATGATGAAGAATTGGTTGCTTTTGTGGACAGTTATATGTTTGCAGCTCTTCAGAATTCAACCGAAATTTCAAAACTTATCACAGTTTCCGATTTCAAACAGGGAGATGTAAACCTCAAGGTTAAGTCAATTAACGGTGTGGCAATTATCCCCGTGGTTTCTGAGAGAATGAAAACTGCTTATGATTTTGTAAACACTGCGGCAGGCGGTTTTGCTCCTCAGGGCAACGCAAAGGAAACATATATGCTCGTTTGTCCTAAAAACGGCGCTCATCTCGTTAAGAAAACCGAGAATATGCGAATCTTTACACCTGAACAGAATATTGATGCAGATGCTTATAAGTTCGATTACAGAATTTATTATGATGTATTTGTTAAGAAAAGCGGTCTTGATGCGGTTTGGGCTTGGGTTTCACCCTCTGTTAACGTTACTGCATTAATGCCTGCAGATAACGGCGATGTTACAGAACTCAGCGTTGATGCCGAGAGCGAAGGCGACCTCACATATCAGTGGTATTCCTGCAAGGATGCAAACAAGAGCGGCGCTGTTAAAATAGCAGGTGCAACCACCGATACTTACACTATTCCCGAAGACTTAGATAACGGTACATATTACTTCTTTGTAAGAGTTACAGTTGACAATATGGCAACAACCGATTCGGAAGTTTTCACAGTAACAATTTAAAAAGTTACACAAAAAGGCTCGGCCCAACGGGTCGGGCCTTCAAAATATAAAGGAGGTTAAGTTATGAAACAAACACCGATGGAAATTTTCGGCGAGTATCAGGTGGGATGCAATTATAAGAATTCTTTAGGTAACCGGGGCTTATATGAGCAAAGCCGAATTAACGAGCGTTTTTTTATAGGCGACCAATGGTATGGCGCAAAATGCGGTAATGAAAGACCACTTGTAAGACATAATGTTATAAAAAGAATAGGCGATTATAAAATGTCGCAGATACTGAGCAATGCCTTTAATATTACCTATTCGGCTGACGGTATACCGAGTGCTGATTATAACGAAGAAGAATATAAGGATATCAGTCTTTTAAAAGACAGTTCTGCTGATGAAAAGGAAATCAATTATGTGATGTCGGCATTTGGGAATTATTATAATGTGGCATCTGAAAGGGTTGGTTTATCCACGCTTCACGAGAAGGTTTTAAGAAGAGCCTTTATAAGCGGAAGTGCCGTGCTTTACACCTATTGGGACAGCACTGTGAAAACAGGTTTTTATGTGGATGATGCCAAGAAAACTGAACTTAAAGGTGACATATGCTGTGAGGTACTTGATATTAACGATATTGTTTTTGCTGACCCTTATATTGAGGATGTGCAAAAACAACCGTATATTATAATTTCAAGCCGAAAAGACAAGGAATCGGTTTTAAGAGAAGCGCGTCTTAATGGTGCGGACATCACAACATTAAGACAAATTGAGGAGGATGCCCAAGACGGCAAACTCACGGTTTTAACAAAACTTTATAAGGAATATAAAGCGGGGACAGGCTATATAATTAAAAGTGTAAAGGTTACTGAAAATGCGATTGTGCGACGGGAATTTGACACATCTCTCAGACTTTATCCGTTGGCGCTTTTCAGTTGGGAACGCAAAAACAACTGCATTTACGGCGAGAGCGAAATTACATATCTCATCCCTAACCAGATTGCAATCAACAGAATGATAACCGCTAATGTGTGGTCCGCTATGACAACGGGAATGCCCATAATGGTTGTTAACGGCGACACCGTAACCGATAAAATTTCAAATGACCCCGGTCAGATAATTAAGGTTTTCGGCAGTAACGAAGATGTTGCGGGAGCGGTTAAATATGTTTCACCGCCGTCATTCACGAAAGATTTCGATAACAGCATTAACACGCTTATAGAAAACACACTTACCCAAAGCGGTGCTAACGAGGTGGCGCTTGGTGACAGCAAAGCAGAAAATGCCACCGCGCTTATCACAATGCGAGATTCGGCTTTAATGCCGCTTCAGATGATAAAGAACCGTTTTTATGTTTTTTGTGAAGATATTGCGAGAATTTGGGCGGATTTTTGGCTCACTCATTACGGCAAAAGAATGCTTGAACTAAAGGACAGTAAAGGCAGACGCTATATTCCGTTTGATGCAGAGAGATATGCATCATTGGTTGTGGGAGCGAAGGTCGACGTGTCTTCTGCCACAGTTTATAACGAGCGCGAAAAAGCAGAAATGCTTGTAACATTATTCGAAAAAGGCGTTATTAACCGTGCGGAACTTATTGAAAGATTGCCTAAAGGGTTACTCAGCAAAAGCGAGGATTTATTAAAGGAAAATGAAAAGGAGAATGAGTAATGAACGGATATGATTTATACGAAAAGGTGTTGACAAGACTAGGTTATGTTGGCGGCAACACAGTCAATACCGAGCAAAGATTCTTTTCTTCCTTTTTAGAACTTTGTAATCAAATTGCGGCAGACCTTAAATTAGCAGAAATCAAAGATTATGAGCAACCGCTTGAACTCACACCCCAAGAGGCAGAAGCGCTTTGTTGCGGCACCGCAATGCTTTTGGCTTTTTCTGAGGGCGACAGTAATAAGAATAAACTTTTTACCGAAATATATAATGCAAAAAGGGCGGCGTTACTTTCCAAAACAGATTATATAATTGATAATCTGCCCGTTACAGAGAGCGGTGGTAATTGATGAGATATAATTCACTTAATAAAAGTAATGTTAAATTGGCAAAAATACCGCTTCTTGACGGCGGACTCAGTCTGTTCACTCCTGATGAAATAGGGGACAACCAACTAACAGTGGCGACAAATGTTGAGTTTATGAACGGCAAACTTTTAATGCGAGAGGGCATTAATGCTGACAAAAAGAATGTTTTGGATAGCAAGATGGTATCGGGCGCCAGGAATTATGATTATGTTCTGACCAATACAAAGGTACATTTCGGCGATGATTTAAAACGTGTGGTTTACGCAAAGGTAAGTTATGATGAATCAAACGATTTTATTTTCGTGTATTTGCTTTCGGCAGACAGACAAAACACACCCATTGGATATCTGCATTTTCAAAGAATGGATGACAGCACTTTTTACGCACCCGAAAAAATAGTTTTTTATTCAGGCAAAGCCCAAACGGGTGCAGGAATTTTTGCTTTTGTAACACTAAAAAATAAATATAATGAATTGCAGAAAGAATATGTGATTTATGAAGTTTCAAGTACACTTGACAGTTGGAACAGACTTCACGATTATTATGTGCCAACGGTATATATTAACGGGCGGGGAGATATGTATGAAACGGCAAAAACTGCAGGCTCAGCGGTGACTACCGCACCAAAAACGCTTGAATCACCTAATTTACTTAACGGCAGATTTTATGCATATTACACTTCTGACGGTTACTCCACAAGCTTCCGTTTGCCTTACACACACATTGCAAATGAGGTGGTTACCTGCAGAATTTACTATAATTTAACATCCTTCACCGATTGGGTGATTTATCCAAATGAGACTTCGGACAAACAAACCCTTTTCGGTGCGGAAATCACGGCAAATGTTGACCGTGAAAAAGGTATTGTTTATTTTACCGCCTCAGAAAGCAATTTTGCAGTGCCTGTGATAAATATATATCGCGAAAATAATATCAGAATCTCAGCCAAAACCAATCAACACGATAATTTTGAAAAGGTAGTTTCGGCTAATATTCAAACGGCGGTTGGCTCGGAAATCGTTTTTTCAGGCGGAGAAAACAACAACGAAATATATTATACCACTTTTGATAACCCGCTTTATTTCCCGAAGGTTACGGAAAATCTTATTGGCTTTAATAAAACGCCCATAACTGCGCTTTCGGCTGTGGGGGAAAAGGTTATATGTTACAAACCCGATGGTATTTATACGCTTGTGTTAAAAAAGAAAGCACCCATAAACACAACGGCGCTTCTCATTGATAATAATTCGCTTTTTTACAATGCCTTTGAGGTGGATATTGATTGCCTTAGTGATAAAGTAGGGTGTGATAGCCAAGGGTATGTGTGTAACGGCAAAACCGAATCAGTATTTTTAGGGAGCACTCAAAAACTTTATAAAATTTCTCTGAAAACTAAACAGTTAGAAGAATTTTCAGATAAAATCCAACAAATCATATCTTCGGTAATGAAAAGCAATGAATTGAAATCGGTTTTCGAGACTGACAAATATTATGTGTTGAGTTTCCTACATAACGCTGTTATTATAAATAAGGATAAAGATGAAACGGCATACATTTGGGGATGGGACCGCAATCTCAATATTATAGATGGTTTCACACAGCAAAACAATACGGTTTTACTTTGTTGCAATGATGCTAAGACTATTTGTTACGCTGCTACCTTTATGGGTGACGCAGATAAGTTTTTAGATATAAAAAACGGTGTTTTAAGTGAAATTAAGAACAAAATCCGATGCGATATCAAAACAAAAGAATTCACCCTCGGGTCATTTGACTGCAAAACCGAAATTTTAACGGTTAGTTTGGAACTGAAGGCTAAGTCAAGGATAAGGCTTACCTTTTTGGACAGGGGAAAAACATTGGCGAGTTTCTTCATAGAAAAATCTGATTTTGCGGAAGACACAAATTATATAAAGATTCCTTGTTTTTTCCACGGTGTGAGTACATTTCAGATTAAACTCGAGGCAGAAAAAGAGTTTAGTCTCGGCAAAACAAACATATACTATACTGAAATGTTAAGATAGGAGAAATATTATGAAAAGGGTAGTGGCGGTGTTATTGGCGGTGGCGGTTTTTCTCACTCTCGGCGGTTGTTTCGTTAAACCTACTCAATATGAAACCGAAGAGGGACAATTTGCAAATTCTGCTTCCACGGGGGTGTGGATTTCTTATATGGAAATAAGAAAAATGCTCACCTCTGAGAATGGGTTTAAAGCAGAGGTTAGTAAACTTGTTGAAAACTGTCTTGCTTTAAAGATTGAGAATGTTTATGTGCATGTGCGTTCTCATTGCGACTCGCTTTACCCTTCAGAATATTTTCCACTTGTTGAATCTGCAAAGGGTATAGGCTTCGATACTTTCGGCTATATTGCGGATGAATTACATAAAAATTCAATCAATGTTCACGCTTGGATAAATCCTTACAGAGTATCATCGAGCACAGATATAAACGCATTACCGCAAGACAGTATTGCAAGACAGTGGCTTTTTGACGATGACACCGAAAACGATAAAAACATTGCATTTCATAACGGGATTTATCTGAATCCCGCCGAAGAAGATGTACGAAGACTCATTCTTAACGGCATAAGGGAAATAATGGATAATTACCAAGTTGAGTCAATTCATTTTGATGATTATTTCTATCCGACAGGTAACACCGAGTTCGATAACAAAAGTTACGAAGAATATAAAAACACCACAAAAAAGCCATTGCCGTTGGATGATTGGCGCAGAGCAAATGTGAGCACCCTGATTAGCAGCTGTTATGCTCTTGTTAAATATAAAGATAGCGACACCTTGTTCGGTGTCAGTCCTTCTGCTTCGATAGAAAAAAATAAAAATGAAATATATGCAGATGTTGGTAAGTGGATAGAAGACGGAATATTAGATTATGTTGTTCCGCAGCTTTATTTCGGGTTTGAATATCCAATGGAAGAATATAGGTTTGAAAATTTACTGAGCGAATGGAAAAGCCTTGCAAGCAAGAACGAAAATGTTAAATTGATTATCGGTTTGCCGACATATAAAATCGGAAGCGTTTTGGAGCCCGATAAGGCCGAATGGCAAACCAAAACAGATATAATTGCAAAACAAGCGGAGCTTTGCTTTAAGGATTCGGCTGTTTCGGGATATGTTTTCTTTTCATATTCTTCGCTGTTTTCACAAGAAGATTTAAACACAAAGCAACGGAACGCTTATTTAGAATATATGAAAAATAAATAATTCGGAGGAAAATTTGTGGATAGCACGGTAATTGTTGCCGCAATTTCCTTTGTGGGAACCCTAATAGGCACGGCAGGGGGTATTATAGCATCGGGAAAGCTTACACAATATCGGCTTGAACAGTTAGAGAAAAAGGTGGATTTGCAGAGCAAAACCGCCTCGCGAATCCCTGTTATTGAAGAAAAAATAGTCAACATTAACAGAAGAATACACCTGCTTGAAAACGAACAGGTTTCTGATTATGGAAATTTTGATGCATGGCAATAAAAACAAAAAAGGCGAGCTCTTTTAAAAGAGTTCGCCTTTTTAATATGCTTTAATTATTCTCTTGATTGTATTTTGCAACAACCTTTTTAATTCTGTCAACAGGGTCTAAAAGACCGCTGATTGAATTGTCATAGTTTAAGGTATCAACAAGAAGTGCAATGTATTTCGACATATTAACACTGCAATACCATTCTCTTTTTAAAAGCTCTTCAGGTTGATAGATAAGGTTTGTGGTGAAAATTTTATCAATAAGACCGTTTTTATAATATTCATCAAACTTATCGTATCCTTCAACAAACAAACCGAAGGTTGAGAAAACAAATATTCTGCCCGCACCCTTTTCTTTTAATTTTGCGGCAATATCGAGCATTGATTCACCTGATGAAATCATATCATCAACCAAAATCAAGTCCTTGCCAACAATATCGTTGCCTAAAAACTCGTGAGCTTCAATCGGATTTCTGCCGTTAACAATAACGGAATAATTACGGCGCTTATAGAACATACCAAGCTCTAAGCCTAAAACGGAGGAGTAGTAAATACAACGACCCATACCGCCCTCATCGGGAGACACAATCATTGTATGGTCGCGGTCAAGCTTAATGTCGGGAACGGTTTTGAGAAGGGCTTTAATCATCTGATATGCAGCCTGAACATTATCAAAGCCGTCAAGCGGGATGGCGTTGTTAACGCGGGGGTCGTGAGCATCGAAGGTGATAATATTTTTAACACCCATTTGAACCAGCTCTTGAAGAGCCATTGCACAGTCCATAGATTCGCGTGAAGAACGTCTGTGCTGTCTGCCCTCATAAAGCATCGGCATAATAACTGTGATTCTTCTTGCTTTTCCGCCTAAAGCAGCGATAACACGCTTTAAGTCTTGGAAATGGTCATCGGGACTCATCGGAACGGTCATTCCGTACATCTTATAGGTAACATTGTAATTAAAACAGTCGCAAATGATGTAAACATCGAGTCCGCGAGCAGTGTGGTTGAGAACGGCTTTTGCTTCACCTGTGCCGAATCTCGGACAGTTTGCCGAAACCACAAAAGATTCATCTTCAGGGATATTGCGCCACTGCTTTAAATAATAGTCAACCTTAGAAGAAATGTCCTCGCAACCGCGCATACTGATGAGTGCAAGGTCGCCATAGGGTGAATGCTTAAAATCGATACTTGCCATAATTAACCTCCGCTTTTGAAATCCTTTTAAATTGTTATTAGCATTATAACATAAAAAGGCCACATAAAAAAGGCTTTTTTAAAATATTTTTAAATTTTTAACCGAAATTAAAATAAAAAATAACCCTTTTCCATATGGAAAAGGGTTATTTTTTATTTAGACCATTCTATAAAACCGTAACTATCAAGAATCTGAAAGAATTTTGCAAGTCTTTCATAAAGCGGATGAGCTTTTTCACCAAAATGCGCGTCAAGTTCTTTGCCGATAGCGGTGATATCCTTAACGCCGTCAATTATAGGCCAGACAAAGCTTCCGGTTTCATCAAGGTGAACATAACTGATTTTAGGCTTTTTAAAAAGCTTTTGTGCTATTTTATTAAAAACACCCGTGTTCTCAATTTCAAGTGTTACAAGACCGTTTTCTTCGGTTTTCCAACCGATAGATTCTTTTCTTGCGGGCACCTTTTCAAGATAGTTTTCTTGTTTCTTGCTTTTCATAGCCATTATTTTTCACGCTTCTTCCAAAGAGTGAACTTAAGAAGAGTGAGAATGATAATGCCAAAGAGAACAAGACCGCCGATATTGGAAACGGTTGCAGGGATAAATTTTGAAAGGTCGAGAAGCTCGCCAACGCCGAAAACTGCGAGAAGAGCAAGCAATATACCAACAAGACCTTCACCGGCAATCATACCCGAGCAGAAGAGGATACCGTCGTTAACGATAGCATCTTTAGTTTCTTTTTCTTTCTTAAGTTTATCAAGTGCCAAACGGATAAGACCACCCACCATAATGCAAGCATTAAGCTGAACGGGCAGATAAATACCGATTGCGAAAGGCAAAACGGGAATGCCGATAATCTCGGCAACGATTGCAATAAACACGCCTGTGAACACAAGTGCCCAAGGTAGATTTCCGCCCATAACGCCTTCGATAATAAGCTTCATAAGTGTTGCTTGAGGAGCTGCTAATTCATCTGTTCCGAAGCCCCAAGCCTGATCGAGAAGATAGAGTGTGCCGCCAATTGCAAGAGCCGCTGCAACAACACCCACAATTTCAGCAACCTGTTGTTTTCTAGGTGTTGCACCTAAAAGGAAACCTGTTTTAAGGTCTTGCGAGGTATCGCCCGCGATAGCAGAAACTATACAAATAATAGAGCCGATAGCAATAGCGCTTGCCATTCCTGCAACACCGCCGTTGCCTGTGAATTTCAAGATGAGTGTTGCAATTAAAAGTGTTGCAATAGCCATACCTGAAACGGGGTTATTACTGCTTCCAACAAGACCAACCATACGGGAAGAAACGGTTGCAAAGAAGAAGCCGAAAACAACTATAATAACAGCGCCAATGGGGTTAACGGGAATTGCCGGAATAATCCAGATAAGAAGAGTGAGAACAACAATAGCAATTAAAACGATTTTAATGCTCAAATCCTTTGCGGTTCTTTCACTAGAAGCGGCGCCTGCGCTACCCATGCTCTTCATAGCACCTGTAAAGGTTTTAACGATAAGCGGAAGCGACTTAATAAGGCTTATGATACCGCCCGCAGCAAGTGCGCCCGCACCGATATATCTTATATATGAGCCCCATATACCGCCGGCACCCTCGGCAGCAAAAATTTCACCGATGGTTGCGTCAACGCTTGGGTAAAGAACACTATTCTCACCGAAGAGAACGATAAGTGGGATAAGCACCAACCAGCTGAGCACGCCGCCTGCGAACATATAAGAAGAAATTCTTGCGCCGCAGATATAACCAACGCTCATAACAGCGGGATAAATCTGAGTGCCGATAGTTCCCTTAAAGCCTTTAATGGTGTAGGAAACTTCGCCCGCAACTACCTTTAAACCGTCAATAATAAACTTAAAGAGTGCTGCAAAGCCCATACCCGCAAAAACGGTTGAAGCATTTGCTCCGCCCTTTTCACCCGCAAGAAGCACCTCTGCGCAAGCGGTTCCCTCGGGATAGGGAAGTGTGCCGTGCTCTTTAACTATAAGTGCATTTCTGAGCGGCACCATAAAGAACACACCTAAAAGACCGCCGATTAGTGCGATAAGTGTGATTTCAAGAATGCTTGGCTTGTCCATCTTGCCTTCAGCAGCCCAAAGGAAAAGGGCGGGAAGGGTGAAGATAGCGCCTGCTGCCAAGGATTCACCTGCAGAGCCAACAGTTTGAACAATGTTGCTCTCTAAAATTGAGTTTCTGCGCATTATAATGCGGATAACGCCCATCGCAATAACTGCTGCGGGAATAGATGCCGAAACGGTCATACCAACTCTAAGGCCTAAGTATGCGTTTGCTGCGCCGAATATTACCGACAAAAGAATACCCATAATAATCGATGTTGCTGTGATTTCAGGGGTAATTTTTTCGGCGGGAATATATGGCTTGAATTCATTTTTGTTTTCCATATTTTCTCCAATCCGTCAGAATTTTACTGACTGAAAAATTCATATAATTTTACCATAAAAAATAACTTTTTTCAACCTTTAATCTATCGGCATTGTGCCAAAATTTCGAGCAATAATTTATACAATTGTTCAGTAGAAGAAATGCTGAGCCTTTCTTTTGTGGTGTGAATGTCATACATTTCGGGGCCAACTGATATGCAGTCAAACCCGTCAATAACATCTGCGAAAACTCCGCATTCCAGTCCCGCGTGAACGGCTTCAACCTTAGGAACTGCCCCGAACACTTTTTGAAACTGCTCCTTATAAAGCCCGATAAGCTGTGAATCGGGATTAAATTCCCAAGGCGGATAATGCCCGCCGGTTTTAATCTCGCAGTCCATACCCTCAAAATAAGCAATCATTTTTTCTTCGAGGAATTCGAGTGAGGTTTTTTTATTGCTTCTGAGTGCCGAAGCCATAATAATTTTATTTTGTTCGGTTTTTAAAATTCCTAAATTGAGCGAGGTTTCAACAAGGCCATCAATTTCGGCGCTCATTTCTATAACCCCGTTTGGAATGCAAAGAATAGTGCTGATAAGCCTGTCCTTAAGCTTTCCAATCGTATCGAATTTACCGAACTCGCCGATAATAATTTCGGCCTCAAAATCGGGTTCTCGGCACGAAATTTCTGATTTTATAATTTTTATATATTCCTCTGCAGTGTTTTTAAAAGAGAAGGCATCTTTAGTGCAAACTTCGATTTCACACTTCAGCGGAATGGCGTTGCCCTTATCACCACCGTTTATCGAAATAAGTTCAAAATCACAGTGCTTTGAAAGGTGATAAAGGAGCCTTGCGCCCAAAATATCGGCATTAACTCTGCCCTTATCAATCATAACACCCGAGTGGCCGCCCTTTAGTCCATCGATAATAATTGTTGCCTTAGTGCCTTGGGCTTTGACACTCTCAAAAGGAATTATTGCTGAAAAATCACTGCCACCCGCACAAGAAACGGTTATAACATCGGGGCTTTCAGAATCGAGATTTATCATTTTTTTAGCAGAAAGCAAGCCTTTATCCAGCGTGGCAGCACCCAAAAGACCGATTTCTTCATCGGTGGTAAAAACCGCTTCAATAGCAGGGTGCAACAAATCGTTATTTTCGAGTATTGCAAGAATCATTGCAACGGCAATTCCGTTATCGGCGCCGAGTGTTGTGCCGTGAGCCTTTATGAAATCGCCGTCAATATAAGGATTTATAGCATCCTTTAAAAAATCAATATCATAATCACTTTCTTTTTGGCACACCATATCTAGATGGCCTTGAAGAATAATGGACGCTGCTTTTTCATAGCCCTTAGATGCAGCCTTATAAATGATGACATTTGAAGAATCATCTTTAATATATTTAAGCCCATGCTTTTTTGCAAAATTTACACAATATTTCGAAATTTCTGCCATATTTCCCGAGCCGTGCGGAATAGCACAGATTTCGCTGAAATAGTGGAAAACTCTGTTTGCTGAAGATTTATCTAAGTTAAGCATTATTTCCTCCGTTAAAGTTTTAAATCACCAAAGTATTATATAATATAATTAACAATTTTTCAATAAGTATTACAAATAAAGCACAGATACCTACAGCACCTGTGCTTTTAATTAGAAACATATTTTATTAGGATTTAAAATATTTTTGGGGTCAAACACTTTTTTAATACCCTGCATAACTGCAATAGGTGTTTCGCCGTATTGGCGCTTAAGGAAATCTTTTTTGGCATAGCCTATGCCGTGTTCGCCCGAAACAAGACCGCCGAGTTCTTCTGCTTTTGCATACATAAGGTCAAAGCATTCTTTAAGTATTCTTTCCCAATTTTCTGTGTTAAGTTCATCGCGGCAGATATAGACGTGAAGATTACCATCACCCGCGTGGCCGAAACTCGGAATTCTTACGCCGAATTTTTCTGCTAAATAATGGGTAAATTTAATGAATTTATCAACCTTGTTAACAGGAACAACAACATCACATTCATCCATCTCGGTGGTTGATGCTTTAATTGCTTCCAGGAAAGCTCCTCTTGCCGACCAAACCGATTTTTTGCGTTCATCGGTATCGACAATATAAGCATCAATTGCTCCAAGTTCCAAGCAGAGTTCCGCTACTGTTTTCATATCTTCATTAACCTGTGCTTCGGTATTTCCGTCAAAAGTGAGAAGAATATAAGCATCATTTTTAGTGTCGGGGAATTTTTTGCCGAGATAATCTTCGGAAAAGAGAATAGTATCGCGAGACATATATTCAATAGCAGTGGGAATAACCTTTGAACGAAAGATTTTAGGTACAGACTCAATAGCGCTTTTCATATCTTTAAAAGGAACTAAAAGGCTAACTGAAACCTTAGGCAACGGAATAAGTTTAAGAACTGCTTCGCAAATAATACATAGAGTTCCCTCCGAGCCGATTACTAAATCTTTAAGGCTGTAACCCGAACTGTTTTTAGCAACGGTAGCACCCAATGTTAATATTTCTCCGTTGGGCATAACAACTGTAAGGGAGCGAACATAATCACGTGTAACGCCGTATTTAACTGCTCTCATACCGCCTGCATTTGTAGAAATATTACCGCCTATAGTAGCGGATTTTTCGCCCGGGTCGGGTGGATAAAGAAAATCGTTTTCTTCGGCAAAAGCAGCAAGTTCCATAAGTAAAACCCCAGGCTGAACGGTTACCGTACAATTGCTTTCATCGAGTGCTAGAATTTTATTCATCTTTGTGGTTTCAAGCAAAATACCGCCCTCAACCGCGACCGCGGCCCCCACGAGGCCTGTTCCGCTGCCACGGACTGTAACAGGGATATTTCTTGAGTAAGCCAACTTCATAACTGCGGATATTTGCTCAGTCGAAGTAACTCTCACTAAAGCATCTGGCATTTTCTCAATGCCACCGAGCTCATCGTGAGCATAATCCGGACTAATAAATTCCTGACTTAAAACATCGTTTTCACCAACAATACTTTTAAGCAAAGCAATATCTTCAGAGGTGATTTTGTTATACATTATGCATCCCCCTTTATTTTTTTGATGAGTTCAGGTACTATTTCGTTAACATCGCCTACAACACAGTAATGAGCGACATCAAAAATAGGCGCAGAGGCATCACTGTTTATGGCAACTATTTTGTCGGAAGACTTCATGCCTGCAGCAAACTGAACCGCACCTGAGATTCCCAAGCAGAAGATAATTTTAGGTTTAACTGTTCTGCCTGAAAGACCTATCTGATGTTTGGCATCAAATAAATTGCTTTCAACCAATGGTCTTGTGCAGGCAACCACACCGCCTAATAAATCAGCAAGCTCCTTCGCACTCTCACATATAGATTCTCCTGAAGCACCTCGTCCAACCGCAACGATGATATCAGCTTCTGAAATGTCAACATCTTTGGGTTTATTTTTTGAATCGATAATATCGATAGCGGAAACAAGCATTTCTGGTGTGACTTCCATATTGACAATTTCACCGTGAGGAGTTTTGTCACGCTTCGGTTCAGCGAAAACCTTATATCTTGCTGTGCAGAATTGCGGTCTAGTATTGGGGGTTATAATCTGTGCCATAATATTTCCGCCGAATGCGGGACGGATTTGCACAAGGTCGGTATTTTCTTTCATTTCAAGCACAGTACAATCGGCTGTGAGACCTGTACGGCGACGAGCAGCAACTCGGGGCGCTAACTGACGACCGAGATTAGTTGCACCAACGAGAATTGAAGAGGGCTTGATTTTGTCAATAAAATCGCAGAAAGCAGCGGTAAAAGGTTCAATTCTGAATTCCGAAAAAGCAATATCGTCATAAACAAAAACCTTTTCAACGCCGTAGTGTAATAATTCTTCGGCATTCTTCTTAATATTATGACCTATCATTATTGCATAAATTGGATGGCCAGTAACCTTTGACAACTCTTTAGCTTTGCCGCAAAGCTCGTATGTAACACGGTGGATTTTGTTACCGACGCAGTCAGCATAAACGCAAATACCCTTCCAAAGGGATTTATCGATTTCCTTAATGTCATCAATAAACTCAATTAAACCGCCACCCTTACGAACACACATTTTGCACATTTTACAAGCGGAGGAAATATCAAGATTTTCGTTTTCATAGGAAATTGCACCGAAAGGACAAAGCTTAATTACTGCTTCGGCTGTTTGGGGATTAAGCAATTTTTTATTAACAACGAGTTTACCCATTTTTATTCCTCCTTATATGATTTTTTCACTCTTCAGAAGTTCGAAAAGTTTTTGAGACTGTTCAGCAAAGTTACCGTCTATATTTTGTTTTTGGGTATTTTTTTCAGGAGGGAAGATGCGTTCAACCTGAGTTGCAGAACCTGTGAGTCCGTAATTATCTGGGTTTTGGTCATCAAAATCTTCAAAAGTGAGGAACTTAACTGTATTATCGGTTAGTGTTTTCTTTATTTTATAGGAGGGAAGACGCGGTGTGTTGATATCTCCGTCAACCGAAATCAAGCAGGGAAGAGAAACACTTAATTCAACTATTTTTTCGTCTAAACTTGCGGTCAAAAAAACTCTATTATCCCTAACCTCATCTATGGATAACACATTTGAAACATTTGGGATATTAAGATACTCTGCAACCTCTGCACCAACTTGGGCGGTATCACCGTCGGTTGTTTGCTTTCCACATATGATGAGTTCATAATCTCCGCATTTTTTTATGCCTTGTGAAAGGGTGTAAGCGGTAGCAAGAACGTCGGCACCGGCAAATTTCCTATCGGTCAGAACCGTGCCGTATTTTGCTCCCATGCATACGGCTTCTTCAATAATTGCTTTGGCCTGGGGCGGTCCCATTGTGATACACTCCACGCTCCCACCGAATTTTTCGCAAAGTGTTAGTGCGGTTTCGATAGCGTATAAATCGTAAGGATTTATTTTACTTGCAATTCCATTTCTTTTAAGCACACCAGTAACAGGGTCAACCTCGACATTATTTGAACCGGGAACCTGTTTCACACAAACCAAAATATTCATATTAAAGCCTCTCGTTATTTTAAGATATACTAAATTAAGTATATCATAAAAAATTTTATTTTTCAATATAGTAAACTTGGATTGGTCAATATTCTAATCAACATTAACACCTTTTTTGAAAAGGAAAATATTTATAATATTAATGATAACCGCTATGATAATGTAAACGCCTAAAACAATTACAAAAAGGGCTTTAAAACTGTCTGCATTTGTGATTTGGCTTGTCGTGAAAACATCCATTATGTTTTTATCAAAAAGACCGCAAATAACCACTGAACCTAAAACAACAATCTGCACGGCAATATAGGTTATAAAGCCGAAAACAAATGATAATCCGCCTTTTGATTTGTTGAATTTATGACCGATAATTATTCCACTGAAACCGCAAAGAAGGGAAACGAAAATTTCAATAAATAAAATTGAAATTAAAAATATTATTGTGGCGGTTACTGAAATGTCAAAAGGCATAGTTATTGCCGTCAGCAACAGTTCAAGTGTTTCGAAAAAGTTATCTGAATAAAACATTATCATTAAAACACCAATGCAAACAACGAAACTCAATAAAAGCATTAGGAATGAACATAAAAGTTTTGAAAGATAAAGGGTTTGTTTTTTTATTGGTAGGGTGTGGGTGAGATATGCTTCGTCACTGTAAAAATTACGGCTCATTCGCACCCAAGAGCGAGTGAGAGTGTTGATTAATATGCTAAACATCATAGAAATGGCGGTACCTTGACATATCCTACCGATAATTTCCATAACTAAAGAGTTTTCAAAGCTTAAAAACAATCTGGTCAAACCGCCAAAAAATACCGCTAAAAAGTAGAAAACAAGCAAAAACTTTAAAACGTATTTTAAATCATATTTTAATTGTTTTATTAACATTTGAACATCCTCCTGAAAATTTCATCAATAGAGCCGTTTTGCTCGGCTCTTAGCTCATCGGTGTCGCGATGGAGCACAATTTCACCGTTATTTATAAATATAACCTCATCTAAAATTCTTTCAATATCACTTATTAAATGGGTGGAAATTATAACCGAAGCACCGTCGTCAAAATTAGTGAGAATTGTATCAAGTATATAGTCTCTCGTGGCAGGGTCAACACCGCCTAGTGGTTCATCTAGAATATAAAGGTCTGCCTTTCTGCTCATAACCATAACAAGCTGAACTTTTTCGAGCATTCCCTTGCTCATTTTATTTAGCTTCTGAGCGGTATCAAGGCCTAAATCCTTTAATAATCTGCACGCCTTTTCGCTGTCAAAATCCTTATAAAAGGTCGCGAAATACTTAATTGTTTCGTTAACCGATAAGGATTTATCAAGATAAGTTCTTTCGGGCAGGTAGGATATAACACTTTTGCTTTCAACACCGATTTCTTTGCCGTTTATTAAAACCTTGCCCGAAGACACGGTCAGCAAATCGTTTATACATTTAATAAGAGTGGTTTTTCCCATTCCGTTCTTGCCTAAAAGACCTATTATTTTTCCGCTTTTAATATCAAGGTTTATATCTTTTAAAATCTCGGTTTTTCCAAAGCGCTTATAAAGATTTTCGCATTTTAATAATGTCATTTTTCTTCTCCTTTAAGTTCTTTAAGATAATCTAGCACCTGCTTTTTTGTGTAGCCAATCCCAAGCATATTTTCGAAATATTTTTCAGATAACTCCTTTGCATATTCTGCCTTATATTTCTCTATAAGGCCTTTATCCTTAGTAACAAATTTTCCGTTTGTCCGCTCGGTGAATATAAGTCCCAATTCCTCAAGCTCAGTCAGTGCTTTTTGCATTGTGTTAGGGTTAACCTGCATTTGAATAGCGAACTCTCTGACCGATGGCAATCGTTCCTCTGCACAAAGAACGCCTGAAATTATTTTAACTTTTATTTGTTCTACAATTTGAATATAAATTGGTATGTTATTGTTAAATTCCATTTGTTTCTCCCAATTGTATTACTAGACTAATACAATGATACAATAAGAAAAGCAATTTGTCAACACAAAAATAAGCGGAAGCGTAAAAACGCTTCCGCTAAACACTTAATTTAAATTTTAATTTGCCAATGCTTTCGCTTTTTTGCGTGTTGCAAGTTCAATTAAAACAACTATTCCCGCTAGTGAAAGACCTATAATATCGGTAACGATACCGGGATATATAAGTAACAAACCGCCAACGGCACTTAGAATTCTTTCGTACCATCGCATTGAGTGCAATAAATATCCTTCAAGTGCGGCGGATACTGAGAAGATTCCTATAACCGATGTGATACAAATAATAATTACTTCCAAAGCATTTGTATCAATAAACAACATTGCAGGGTTAAGCGCAAACACATAAGGAACGATAAACGCACCTATAGCCAGCTTTGTTGCTGTGAATGCGGTCTTCATTGGATTTGCCTGTGCGATAGCAGCGCCTGCATAGGCCGCCAAAGCAACGGGAGGGGTTAGGTCTGCAACGATTCCGAAATAGAAAACGAAGAAGTGTGCAGCCAAAGCAGGAACACCCATCTTAATAAGAATAGGTGCGCAGGTTGCGGCCATAATGCAGTAGTTTGCAGTGGTCGGAACACCCATTCCAAGAACAATACAGCAGAGCATTGTGAGGAATAGGGCAATAATAACCTGATTACCCGCGATTGCAACGATACCGTTAATAATTATGTTTGCAAGACCTGTCATAGTAATAGTTCCTGCAATAATTCCTGCAACACCACAAGCAACGGCAACGGTAATCATTCCTTGACCGCCCGCTGCGAGCGCTTCAAATATACGCATTGGTGTGATACGGTTTTCCTTGTTGAAAAGACCAACAACAATAGTTGCAATAATTGCAATAGCTGCGGCATAAGCAATAGAGCGTGAGCCCGAGCCTACTAAAGCAATCAAAATAATCAACGGTAAAAGCAAATAGGATTTTTTAAGAAGGGGAAGGAATTTTGGCAATTCCTCTTTGGTGAGACCGCGAAGGCCTTCTTTTTTAGCCTCTAAGTGAACGGCTATAAACACACCCAAGAAATAAAGAGCCGCGGGTAGAATGGCACGAACAACAATATTGCTATAGGGAACGCCGATATTCTCTGCCATAAGGAAAGCGGCGGCACCCATAATAGGAGGCATTATCTGTCCACCTGTAGAAGCCGAGGCCTCAGCCGCAGCAGCAAATTCGGGTTTATAGCCCGTTTTCTTCATGAGCGGAATGGTAACCGAGCCCGAGCCTACTGTATTTGCAACAGAAGAGCCCGAAACCATACCCTCCATAGCAGAAGCCACAACGGCAACTTTTGCGGGTCCTCCCGAGAAGCCACCAACCACAGAGTTGGAAATTTTAATAAAGAAATCGGCAATTCCTGTGCGTTCAAGGAAAGCACCGAAAATAATAAATATTGCAATAAACTTAGCACAGGTATTAATAGGTGTTGATAAAATACCCGATGTGGTAGAATAGAACAACTGACTCACTAGTGTTTCAATTCTTCTCATAAAATCGGGATTGGGTAGTCCCCATATTATTGCATAGACGATAAATGCGCCTGCAACACAAAGAATGGGAAGACCAACACATCTTCTGCAAAGCTCGAAGAGACAAAGAATACCAATAGCACCAATGATAATCTGATATGTTTCAAAGTTTCTGCCCTGCTTGATAACTGTCATAGCATCAAAGGTATAATAGAAAAATGAGCTTGAGCCCAAGGCCATTAAAGCAACATCATACCAAGGCATAGAATTAACCTTTTGCGCACCTTTTTTAATAGGATAAAGTAAATAACCTATAAGAACGATAGAGCCGATAAAGCTTGAAAGAATCTGTTCTTGAGGCCAGGTTGCAAAAAAGGTTACATATACACAAAACAGAGAAAAAAGCGCCAACACACTGTTAACAACTATTTTGGGGACACCCTCCCAAATTCGTGTGTTTGATTCTCTGTCAAACTTTTTCATTACGGCATCTAAATCCATTGGCTCTTGGGATTCTGCTGCCATTTTTTTCTTGAATAACAAAAAATTCAACCTTCCTTTTAAATATTAAAATAGCTGCGATTTTATTCACCGCAGCTATTTTCTTTTAAGATTAACCCACAGTAAAATTATTACTTGGTTGCTACTTCAATATTCTTTTCCTTGAAGTATTTAGCAGCACCTGCATGGAAAGGAACGGTGAGACCTTCAGTTGCGTTCTCAAGGCTTAATTCTGCGCCCTTAGCATGCTCTTTTGTGATAGCGTCAATATTATCGAAAATTGCTTTTGTAATATTATAAACATCGTTTTCTGTAGCATTTGCGCTAACGATTAAGGTAGCCTTAACTGTAACCGATGCGATTTCCTTATCCTGATTAGCATAGGTGTTTGCAGGAATCTTATAAACTGAGTAGAAGGTATTGTCCTTCATAAGCTTATCTGCGATATCGCCATCGATAGGAACAATGCGGGTTTTAGCGTTTGTCATGCAAAGCTCTGTGATAGCGGGTGTGGGAGCACCTGCAACGATGAAAGCAGCATCAATCTTGCCGTCTTTAAGAGCATCTGCACTCTGGTCAAAGTTCTGATACTGGGGATTGATATCCTTTTCTGTAAGACCTGCAGCGCCTAAAATATCCATAGCGTTGAAATAAACACCTGAACCGGGAGCGCCGATAGAAACCTTTTTACCCTTAAGGTCTGCAACAGACTTAACATCGGGGTTTGTGGTTACAAGCTGAACAGCCTCTGCATAAAGACCTGCAATTGTGCGGAAGGTTGTGATTTTACCTTCTGTCTCGAAAGAACGAGTACCGTTCCAAGCGTAGTGCATAACGTCAGACTGAACAGTACCTAACTGATAGTCGCCAACGTCGATACCCTGAATGTTGTCCTTAGAACCGCCTGTTGATACAGCGTTAACATTGATACCTGCGTTGTTCTTGATATACTGACCAAGAATACCGCCGTATGCGTAATATGTACCTGTGGGGCTTCCTGTGCCCATTGCCATCTGTGTGGCGCCTTGAGGCTCTGCATCACTGCTTGTTCCGGCGGTGCCGCAAGCAGCTAAAGAAAATACTAAAGCCAAGCATAAAATAACTGATAAAATACGTTTCATAATTTTTCTTCCTTTCAAAATATTATAACATTATATATTATACATAAAAACTTGAATTTTTGCAAGAAAAAAATGCAATAAATTCTTGATTTTGGGTAAAAAATGAATAAATACCCATTTTATGTTCAATCTTTTCTGTGTAATAGCTGGGAAAGATATTTAAAATATGGGGTTAATTTGGGTTGAATTGTGTCGAAAAATGTGATAAAATGCAGATAATAAAATTTTAGAAGGTTTTTAAATGAAAGAACTTAAAATTTATAGCGGACATATAAGAAATTGGAAAGAGCTTTGCATCGCTTTGGGTGTGGATAATGAACTTCCGAGAGAAAAGCGTGAGGAAGAAATAATTTTAAAGGCATACGAAAAGTGGGGCGGCGAAATGGGACTTCACATTCACGGTATGTTTTCTTTTGCGATTTTTGACAGTGAAGATTCGAGCCTTTTTTGTATGCGCGACCCATTTGGCACAAAGCCCTTTTATTATTATGAAACCGAAGATGGCAAAATGCTTGTGGGCACAACGATAAGAGAAATTATGGAGCAAGAAGGTTTCTGTAAGGAACTCAACCAAAAAATGCTTCAAATTTATCTCACAATGACCTACACTACGGGTGAAGAAACCTTCTTTAAAGGTGTCAAAAAGCTTTTGCCTGGAAGATTTCTTGTGAAAAGGAACGGAAAAACCGAAATAAAGCGTTATTGGAAGCCTGAGTTTCGCCCCGATAACAGCAAGACTTTAGAAGAATGGGCAGATGAATTGCACAGCACCCTCAAAAGTGTTATGCAAGAGGTTAAGGAAGATGGCGAATATGTTGAAAGCTTTCTTTCGGGCGGTGTTGATTCTTCCTATGTTTTGGCCCTTTCTGATGCTACCGCCTGCAATTCTTGCGGATATAACGATGAGCGGTTGGATGAATCGCATTTGGCAGAAAAAACCGCAGAAATTCTGGATAGAAAATTTAACCGCTGCTTAATTGAGCCTGAGGATTATTTCGCAGCAGTGCCTTATGTTATGTATAATATGGAGCAGCCCTTGGGAGATGCTTCGGCAGTGGCTTTTGCACTTGGCTGTATCGCAACCGCAAAAAACACTAAAATTTGTTATTCGGGCGAGGGCGCCGATGAATTTTTCGGCGGCTATAATATGTACCGTAACGCCGAGCGTTATGGTGATAATTTAAAAACCTTTTATGTTGGCAACACCAATATAATGAAAGAGGAAGAAAAGCAGAAAATTCTCAAAAAATATTATGATGGTTTTCTGCCTATTGACCTTGTGGAAAGTATTTATGCCGAGAACGAGGGCTTAGACCCGCTTTCAAAAATGTCGGATGTGGATATTCAGGTCTGGCTCGAGGGCGATATTTATCTTAATGTTGATAAAATGAGCCGTGCCGCAGGGCTCGAAGTGCGGATGCCCCTTACTGACCTTAGAATATTTGATATTGCTTCAAGAATCCCTTCGAAATTCAAGGTAAACGAAGAGCAAAACAAGGTGGTTTTGCGAACTGCCGCCGCAAAGGTTTTGCCTGAGGAAATTGCCTTTAGAAAGAAACTCGGTTTCGTGGTGCCAATCAGAATGTGGATGGCAGACAGCCGTTATAACAAGGATGTAATCGCCAAATTTAATAGCGAAAGCGCTGAAAAGTTCTTTAATGTTGATGAAATCAATGCAATTTTCGAGGAATATATCGGTGGCAATTCGGATAATTGGCGCAAGGTTTGGACAATTTACACCTTCCTTGTTTGGTATGAAGAATATTTTGTGAAAAGATAAATTAAACCGCGTACTGATTGTACGCGGTTTTAGTTTATTTTTTTCTCATTGCAAGGCCAAAGCACAACGCCAAAATAGCCACGGTTAAAAATGTTACATTCCACATTAAATTATTGCCATCTGCTAAAATTTGCACAATCTCCTGAACTGAAGCCATAATTCCGACTATACCAAAAGCGGTAATCAGGTTCATAATTCTTGTGCTTCTTACATTTTCGATTTCTTGCTGCTGCGCCACAAGAATATCAATTTTTGTGCTGATATCGTTAACTGCTGAATCGGTTTCGGAAACCTCGAGTAAAAATGTATAAATTTGCTTAACATTGTTCCAACGGGACAAATTTGCGGGTGTTACAGTGCCGAAGGCTTTAAAATTGAGCATTAATTTTTTGAGATTCACAATAGCTTTTATGTTCCTTGATTTTAAATTTGCAATAAGCTCGGTAAATCTTAAGCAGGTGTATTTTTCATATAGTGCGAGCAATGTAATAGGCAACCCATCGGCAGCTTGTGTTTGCATTTCTTCACTTATATTTAAATCTCCGCTCACATCTGCAACGGCATATGCGGTGGTTTGAGATGTTACACAGCAACCCCAACGATAGCCATTTAGGGTTGCGTTTTTAACCGCATAGGCATAGCGGATATCCGCTTCGGAGGCATCCTCTGTGGGAAGCTGGGGATTGTGCATTTGATGAAGATTAAAGGTGGTTTTCTGCAAACTTTCAAGCGAGGGGAACATGGTGTCGGTAAGGGCTAACACATATGTATATGCTTCGAGCAGCATAGAAGATTCACTGTTATAAAACCGCTTCAAGCCCCATTTGCCGCATATATTTTGTAACCATTCATCAATTGAAAACTCGGTTGCTTCACCGTTTTTTACCACTGTGAAAAAACGGGCGGGGTTTACAGCATATCCCGGGTTACATATTTTCCGCAGAGCTTCCATTTCTTCAAAACAAAGTCCCAAACACAAAAAGGCGATTTTTGTGTTAAAAACATAAAGGTAGGAATCTAAAAAATGAAATTTATGAGCTTCGCCGTTATCTTCGACTGTGAAGTAATCAAGGTCGGGATTCAAATGGGAAATCAAAGATTCCTTTAAAAGCTTATAGACACAACCCACGGATTGTATTCCGTCACAGTTGAACATATTTTTGATGTTTTCGTTAATGTCCATTGTCTGCAGAGTGTATCTTTGTAATTCGTTGCCATTAAGGCATAAATCCTGAATTTCCTTTGAATATTTAAGCGGAATTATCAGGTATGCTCCAAATTTATAATTCATAAAAACCTCTTTATAATTTGTTATTCTTCAAAAACATTATAAGCCGTGAGAATGCTTTTGGCAATGGTATAAAGCAATGAAACCGCACCCTTTTTAACCTCTGTCGGTGTGTGTGCCAAAGGCCCTGTTAATGCGGGATTTCTTAAATATTTGAAGAAATAATCAGATTCAAGTGTGAAATATCCCTTATATCCCGAATCGATAAGTCCTCGCATAAACGAATCATAATCTGTTGTTCCCAAGAAAGGCGCTGTGTGTTGGTCGTTCCTTCCGTCGTTATCGTGAATGTGAACGGCCTTTAAATTTTCACCCATTTCCATTATTTCGGCATAGTGGTCGGCAGTGTCCATATTAGCGTGGCCAATATCCCAAGCGGTGCCGAAAAGGGGATGGTTCATATACTCGACCAAATCGTTTAAGTCCTTTGCGGTTACGGGAAAATAGCCGTAAACACAGTCTTTTTCGGTTGTATTTTCAAATAAAATATTAACATTGTGTTCTTCCATTGCGGGAATAAGTGCTTTGAAAAAAGGTTCAATGGCTTTGAAATATGCTAATTTATCATCGGGGTATTTGAATTCTCGCAAAAGACCTGAATGAACTACCATATTCTTAATTCCAAGCAAACCGCAGGCTTCAATCGAGCGGATTGTGGCTTTAAGGCCGAGTTCGGAACCTTCGCCCACAACTGCGCATTGGGGAGAGTGAGCCTGAACAAAGGTAAATCCCAACTCTTCTGCGACCTGTTTTGCTTTCAAAATATCTTCTTGCCAATTATCGCTTAAAAGAGAATGGTTTTGAACTTTAAGAACATCGTAAAAACTGTAATCCAAATAGCGAAATCCCGTACCTTCGTAAGCGCGGACAGACTCGATTTCAGAATTTGTAAACGGATACATTTCGCCGATAGTAGTTGCTATTTTCACGCTAACCACATCCTTCAATTTGTACTGTATTTATATTACAATATCAGTATCAAAAAAGCAATAAAAAACTAAACCCCGTTCGCCTACGCTCTGTAGGAGAATAGGGTTTTTAATTTTTTAACCCAATCGCAATTCTTTAATTATTAAATCATACATCACATCATATCCGCGGTCGTTTGGGTGAAGTCCATCGTCAAGCAGAGAATCAATAGAAATGTTGTTTGTTTTGCAGTATTCGGAGAATAAATCATACATACTAATAAGCGCAAAACCGAGATTTTCTGCCGCTTTTTTATGGATAGCATTAATATCATCCATATGTAAAACGCGCCAACGTTCTTCATTGTCCGCTTCATCTTCGGCAGAAGCTGGGATATTCGCCATAAAAATAACGGTTTTATTGGCAGCCTTTAACATGCCGTAAAGTTTTACCAAATATTCATAGAACAAAGCTCCCATTTCTTCGCGAGAAGGTGGTGTGGTGGCATCTTTCTTCCAAAAATGGCGATTGTTGGTGCCGATGGCGCAAATAACAAGGTCATCGTCGTCGTCCACCAAGACATCAAAATTTTCTATGATAAACTGAATATTAGTGCCGCTGCAAGCGTTATTTACAACCGAGCAATCAAAATTTTCTTCCATAAATTTTTTAAATTTATTTGCCCAGCAATAACCACCTATATTTCTGCCCCAAGTTTCAATAATAAAAGGGGGTTGGTCCTCAGTAAAACCAGTGCCGCTGTGGCCGTGGGTAATAGAGTCGCCAAGTAACTTTATTTTTACATTTTTCTTTGAAGCTAATGTTTCGTTTAAAATTTCATATGGCTTTTTCATAAATATACCTCGCTTTTATAGGATTGTAACATAAAATTGAAAACTGAGCAATAAATCTTTTTGTAAAATGATTCAATTACCAACTTAAAGATTATCTTTTTTATCTGTGATTTGATGTTTTTTCACGCTTCTTAAAACTATTAACCCTATAACCAACACTATAGGAAATACCGTTGCAACAAGCAATCCCGCTTTAAGATTGCCGTCCGCCATTTCGGAAAGGCTTCCTACTATAGCAGGACTCACCATAGCGCCTAAATCACCCGCTAAAGCTAAGAATGCGAACATCGCAGTTCCACCTCTTGGGCAATGTTGTGAAGAAATACTGATAGAACCCGGCCACATAATACCGACAGCCAAACCGCAGAGCGCACATCCCGCAAGTCCGAGAATCGGCAATGCGGAAAGGGAAGCCAACAAATAACAGAATGCACACAAAATTCCACAACCAAGCATAACCTTGGTTAAATTGAGCCTTTCGCTGAATTTTCCGTATAGCATACGGGATAAGCCCATAAACATTGCAAAAAGGCAGGGACCTGCCAAGTCGCCAACCGCTTTGGAAACTCCAATGGCGGATTCAGTGAACGCCGATGCCCATTGAGCCATCGTGGCCTCTGAAGCACCCGAACACACCATTAGTAATATCATCAACCAAAATATAGGTGTTTTCAAAAGTCCTCTGATGCCCATACTCTTGCCGTCCTCCACCAGCCGTTCAATCGGACAGTTGATAAAGTTGAAGGTATTATACAGCGGCACTAATGCCCAGATGAATGTGAGTATCTTCCAATTTTCTACGCCGAATAAAGCGAAGAAAAGGGTGGACCCTAAAATAACACCCATCGCACCCCAACAATAGAAGGAGTGCAAAAGACTCATAACCCCATCCTTGTTTTCAAAGGGACAGGCCTCAACAATGGGACTTACCAAAACCTCGATAAGACCGCTGCCAATAGCATAAAGCACAACCGCAATTAAAATTCCTATAAACGGCGCGGGGAGTAGCTCCGGCAAGATTGCCATCAAGATAAGTCCCACAGCAGATAACACCTGAGATGCCGCAACACAGGTGCGATATCCGATTTTATCGGCAAATTTGGTGGCCGCCAGGTCAACAAGCAATTGCGTTAAATAAAACACCAACGGAATCATCGCAATTTTATCAAATGTGATTCCGTATGTGCCCTTGAATGTTAAAAACAACAAAGGCGCAAAGTTAGCGGTTATAGCTTGTGTAACAAAGCCGAGATAACAGGCTATAAGCGTCTTTTTATAATTCTTTTGTTCTGTCATAACGATTCCCTTCGAGATTAAGGCAATAAAATCTTAACTCGTATTATATCATAATTGATCTCATCATTCAAGAAGGTTTGGCACTTCTTATCCCACAAAATATTTTGGGCAAAACAAAAAAGACACCATGAAGGTGTCTTTTGGTTGGCTGTTATGAATTATTATGATGCCAACTCAAAGTTGGTCTTTTGCAAGGTCAATAAACCGTAAAATTTCGTTTTGTTTTTCTCTGAGTTTTGGTATCAACTCTAAACCTCGTTTGTTCTTTTTAAGGAAATGATAAAGGGCAAAGTATCTGTACCAAAGCCCGTATAAGAATCGCATTTCTTCTTGCGATTCTGCTTTTGTCATATTACTGCCACCTTTCTTTTTTGGTAACAGCAATTATATCCGAAAAATTTTAAAGGTCCAGAGAATTATGTGTTGTTTGCTGATTTATATTTTACATACTCAAAAAAATCTTTGAATTCCGGATATAATACCCCAGAATCTGCCTCGGGGCTTCGCCAAACTTGTCCTTTTGAATCTCCTGTGAAAATTAACAGTCTTGAATCATGAAAATCAAAGCAACCATTAAAGAAAGCATTATCTTCAGGATCATAAAGAGGATTCTCATCATAACAAGTATCTATACATTCCATATAATGCTTGCATTCCTTACAACCGTTTTCCATATTTATTGTATCGTGACAATCCTCATACTGTGGAAATCCATCGTCATATCTTGGGTAAGGTTTCGGTTCAATTTTCAAATAATCATTCATACCTTCTTTGAACAAAAATCGATATGAAATCCTTTTAAGATGATGCTTTTGAACAGGTCGTCGTATACCACGGATAGTATTTCCATTAGATAACCTTATGCCATTTCCGATATACAATAAAAAATTGCGATATTGTTCCGGTATCTTAACATTATTGTTTTCTTCAAAACAAACAATTTCATCTTCTGTTAAACAATCATCTAAACATTCAAAAGATAATTCACCGAAAAATGAATTAATGTTTTTCATTTTGAATTCTCCTTTAATGTCTTACAACTTGAAATCAACATTCGTCTGATTCTGCCACATAGATTTCTGTATTTTCTATATGTACCTTCATCAATTTCGTTTGTATTAAACAGTAGTTGTAGCCAACCCTCTGTTTCGCTACATTCTTTCAATGCAATTTCAAACTTAGAAAGCATATCAGCCCTACTTTGACCGAAATTTGCTTCACGTATATTTGCATAAACACTGCTTGAACTTCTACGGATTTGAAAAACGGTATTGGATGGTGCTTTTATATTTTTGCAAAGCAATTCTATATCTGTTGCAAGTTGTTCTGAATATACAAGCAAATAATTCTTAGGCATAATCTCACTTCCTTTTCAACAAAATTATATATTATAATTTTGTTGAAATCAATGCGAAGCATTGTATATCATCCATTCCGCAAGGAATTGCATATCATCAACGGTGTTAACCATTGCATATCATCATTGCGAAAGCATTTTTTGATACACGCTTCGCGTGATGATATACATTCCTGACGGACTGATGAGATACAACGATAGCAATGCTATCGTTGATGATATACCATTGCTTTCGCAATGGATAAAAAAATCGACAAGTCGAAACTTGTCGATTTTTTGGCCCGCTCGAAGGGATATTGTCTCGGCGCTCCCGCGCCTATCGCCTCGCTTGCGCTCGTTGCCACGTCGGCGAAAACAACCATTTAGGTTGTTTTCTTCCGCTCACGCTCCCTCCTTGTTCGAATCCCTCCGAACTAAAAGAGAAGCACCAACCACAAGGGTTGATGCCTCTCTTTTGGCCCGCTCGAAGGGATTCGAACCCCCGTTCTTCAGAATCGGAATCTGCTGCGTTATCCAACTGCGCCACGAGCGGAAAAATTTGAAGTAAGAAGTAATAGGTAATAGTGAATAAGTTTGGTGTATCGCGCAGCGATACGAATATATATTTTGTTTCGCTTTGCAAAACACCGAATCTTTTCACTTTTCACTCTTCACTTTTACCTAAAAAATAATATTGGGCAGAAGCCCAATATTATTTTTCGTATCCTTTAGGGTTGCTGCTTTGCCAACGCCAAGTATCTTCACACATCTCTTCAATTCCGTATTTAGCGGTCCAACCAAGAACTGTGTTAGCTTTTTGAGCGTTTGCATAAACTTCATCAGGGTCACCGGGGCGGCGAGGGTCAATAACATAGGGAACATCGACACCTGTAACCTTAACAAAAGCATCACGAAGTTGCAACACACTTGTACCATTTCCTGTTCCAAGGTTAAATGCCTCACAGCCTTTATTTTCGAGTGCCCAGTCAATAGCCTTAACGTGACCATTTGCAAGGTCAACAACGTGGATATAGTCTCTGACACCTGTGCCGTCAACCGTGTTATAATCATTGCCGAAAACATGAAGCTTTTCAAGCTTGCCGACAGCCACCTGACTGATATAAGGCATAAGGTTATTGGGAATACCCTTGGGGTCCTCACCGATTGTACCGCTCTTATGAGCACCGATGGGATTGAAATATCTGAGAAGCGCAATGCACCAGTCATTATCGGCTATGTAAAGGTCGCGCAACATCTCTTCAATAAAGTATTTTGTTCTGCCATATGGGTTAATTGCACCCAAAGGCATACCTTCAACAAGCGGCATTTCGGTTGCAACACCATAAACCGTGGCGGAAGAAGAGAACACGATTTTCTTAACATTAAATTCATTCATAACCTCAAGCAAAACAAGGGTGCTTATAAGGTTGTTATCGTAATACATAATAGGCTCTCTAACCGATTCACCAACAGCCTTAAGTCCTGCAAAATGAATTACAGCCTCGATATCGTTTTCGCTAAAAATTTTGCGAAGAGCCTCTTTGTTTCTAACATCTTCCTTATAAAACTTAACGGGTTTTCCCGTGATTTTTTCAACTCTCTTTAAAGATTCATCGCTACTGTTATCAAGGTTATCTATAACGATAACATCATATCCTGCGTTTTGCATTTCTATACAGGTATGACTTCCAATATAACCTGCGCCGCCTGTTACTAAAATTGACATAAAAAGAATTCCTCCTAAACTGTGCGTGAAACATTTTGAACTGTGCACCATCTTACATAATTTTATAACAGTTTATGTTAATTGTCAAGGAAACTTACTGCAAAATATGGAAATAATAATTCAATATCCTATTGATATTTGAGAGCAGTTTCAGTATAATAAACATATATAACTTTAATCATTTCAGTAGAACACCTTTGAACAGGGGGCAACGTAATTGGATTGCAAAAGTTTTTTCGAACAGATAAAGGGCAAAAAGATTGCCATGTGCGGAATAGGTATCAGCAACACACCGCTTATTCTTAATTTTTTGAATAAGGGTGCGAAAGTTTATGCCTGCGACCGTAGAACAAGAGAAATGATAGGAGAGACTGCCGATGCGCTCGAAAAAGCAGGCGCCGAACTTCGCCTTGGCGACGGTTACCTTGATAACTTGGAAGTTGATATTATCTTCAGAACTCCGGGTATGAATTGGAATTTACCCGAGCTTGATTCTGCACGCAAAAAAGGTATTGCGGTTACAAGCGAGATGGAGGTTTTCTTTGACCTTTGCCCCGCAACAATTTTTGCGGTTACAGGGTCTGATGGCAAAACCACCACTACAACTCTTATTGCCAAAATGCTTGAAAGCGAAGGCAAAAATGTGTTTGTGGGCGGTAATATCGGCAAGCCATTACTCCCTGAAATTGAAAACATAAAGGCTGAAGATTTTGTTGTGGTTGAGCTTTCATCCTTCCAACTTATCTCTATGCGAAAGAGCCCTGATGTTGCTGTTGTTACAAATGTTGCACCCAACCATCTTGATGTTCATAAGGATATGGATGAATATGTTGAAGCTAAGAAAAATGTTATTCTTCACCAGAATGCATTTTCCCGAACGGTTTTAAACCGCGACAATGAAATTACTGAATCGTTCAGAAAATATGTCAGAGGTCAGTCTTTGGGCTTTAGTATGGAGCGTCAGCTTCGTAACGGCGCTTGGGTTGACGATGAGGGCTATCTCCATATGGCATATCGCGGAATGGATGTTCCGATTATGCACAAAAGTGAAATTGCAATTTTAGGTGAGCATAATGTTGCAAACTATCTCACCGCTATTACTGCGGTTTGGGGATATGTTGGTGTTGATTCCATCAGAAAGGTGGCCCGGGAATTTGGCGGTGTTGAGCACAGAATAGAGTTTGTGCGAGAAGTAAACGGCGTTAAATACTATAACGATTCAATTGCCTCAAGCCCCACAAGAACTATTGCGGGACTCAAGGCTTTTGACAGAAAAGTTCACCTTATTGCCGGCGGATATGATAAACACATACCCTTTGAGCCGATGGTGCCTTATATTCTAGAAAAGGTAGAAAAGCTTTATCTTTGCGGCCACACTGCAGAGAAAATCAAGGCGGCTGTTTTGGCGGATGAGAATTATAAGGGAACACCTGAAATTATAATGGTTAAAGACATTAAAGAAGCGGTTGAAAAGGCGAGGGAGACTGCAAAGGCAGGGGATGTTGTAACCCTCAGTCCTGCGTGTGCCAGCTTTGATGCTTTCCCCAACTTTGCCGCAAGGGGCAATTATTTTAAAGAATTGGTGAACAAATTATAATGGATATTAAGCAAAAGCTTTTTGCTCTTAGCGAAAGGGATGCCGTTGGCAATATAGATGAGGCATCATTGTTTGCCCACGATGTGTTAAATGACGTTTGCAAAACGGAAAGACAAAATAATCTCACAGTAATCGGGTTCTTAAAGGGAGAATCCGATTATACTGTTATGCTTGATGCACATATCGACCAGATTGCGATGGTTGTAACCGATATTGATGATAACGGTTTTTTAACCGTTTCCAATGCGGGTGGAATAGACATACGCGCTTTGCCTTCCCGCCGTGTAACTGTTCATGGAAAAGAGAAAATTACTGCGGTGTTTTGCAGTGTGCCGCCGCATCTGGCAAAGGATGAGGTGGAATATTCTGATATTGCGAAGCTCAAGGTTGACACTCTTTTAGGTAAGAAAGCCAAAGAGATTATAGCGGTTGGTGATTTTGTTACCTTTAATGTTAAGGCACGCGAGCTTGTTGGAAGCCGAGTGGCAGGCAGAAGCTTTGATGACAGGGCGGGAGTTGCCTGTGTTTTGGAAATTGCCGAGCGTTTAAGTGAAAGACGGCTTCCCGTGAATGTTGCATTCACTCTCAGCGATGCTGAGGAATTGGGTCTTCGCGGCGCGGTTACAGCGTCATTTAAGGTTAATCCCGATGAGGCTATTGCCCTTGATGTGAGCTTTGGCGATGGTATTGATATTAAAAAAGAAGAATGCGGAGAACTCGGAAAAGGTGCAATGATTGGCTTTGCCCCTGTTCTTGATAGCGAGATTTCCAAAAAATTAGAGGCTATTGCAAAGCAAAAGGGAATTGCTTACCAAACCGAAGTGATGTCTGCTAAAACGGGCACAAATGCCGATGTTATTTCGGTTTCAAAACAAGGCGTCAGAACAGGCCTTGTTTCCATACCGCTTCGTAATATGCATTCAGCGGTTGAAACGGTTGATATTAAAGACCTTGAAAGCGTTTGCGACCTTATTTGTGAATATATTTTAGCAGGGGGTGTTCATTCTGATTGAATTGCTAGAAAAACTCTGCAATCTTGATGCCACCTCAGGTGATGAGGGAGCAGTCAGAGATTTTATTATTTCCAAGATAGATGGCTTCTGTGCTTGGAGGGTTGATAATCTCGGAAATATAATAGCCTTTAAAAAGGGTGCTAAAACACCTGCTAAGAGGGTTATGCTCGATGCTCATATGGACGAGGTTGGGCTTATTGTAACCTCCATAACAACTGAGGGCTTTTTGAAATTTTCAACCGTGGGCGGAATTGATACTGCGGCCTTAATGTTCAGAAATGTTAAAATAAACGGTAAAACAAATGGTGTTATTTGCGGAAAACCTATTCATATGCTATCTGCCGATGAACGCAAAAAGCTGCCGAAAGAGGATTCGCTTTACATTGATATTGGCGCTGCCGATAGGGAAGATGCGCTAAAATTTGTTAATATAGGCGATAGAGCGGTTATATGCGGAGAATGTTCTATAAATGATGGAATGCTTCTTTCAAAGGCTATTGATGACAGAGCGGGCTGTGCGATTTTAATAGACATATTAAAGCGCGACAGTGAATATGATTTTTATGCTTCTTTTTCTGTGCAGGAAGAGGTAGGCCTTCGCGGTGCTAAAACTGCGGCGTTTGCAATAGAGCCTGATTGCGCAATTATTATTGAAAGCACCACTGCGGCAGATATTGCGGGTGTGAGCGAAGAAGACAAGGTTTGTAAATTAGGACAAGGCCCTGCAGTTTCGTTTATGGACAAGGCAACTGTTTATGACCGTGAGTTTTATAACGCGGCGATAAATAGCGGTATTCCCTGTCAGCCCAAAAGTGCGGTTGCAGGCGGCAATAATTCGGGCGCGGTGCACCTAAGCCGCGAAGGTGTCAGAACTATTGCAATATCCTTGCCTTGCAGATATATCCATTCATCTTCTTCGGTTGCCAATAAAGAAGATTTTTTAAACACGGGCAAACTTGTCAGATATATGCTTTCAGGGATTTGCAGCGGTGAAATAAAATGATTTCACTTTGTAAAGAACTGCCTGAAATGGAATGTGAAAATGCAGAATTAATCAAAATTAAGTGCTTATATGATACTTATTTTGATGATGACAAAGTGCTTTTTTGGGCGCAAGATGCCGATAAGGCCGTTATTTCCATGGTTGATGGGAATATGATTATTTATAATAACGGCGCAAATACAGAAGAACTGTCGCAATTTGTTGATATAATTTCGCCTGTGTGTATTTACAGTGATTATGAAACCCTTTCGGCAATCGGTAAATTGCCCGAGGAAAGAATTAATATAATGAGCCGAAAAGCAGATGTTAAGGGTACTGCAAAGTCGGATAATCTTTCAAGCAAAGAAATTTATGAATTGCTTGATGTAAAAGGGCTATCTCTCCCATCATATCCGTATTTTGCGGTGGATTATTGCAGAAGACTGAACAAAGGCTTTGCAGATTATTTTGCTATCAAGGATAAATGCGCAGCAATAGTTTTTAAAACCGAAGATACGGCGATTATTAACGGAATCGCGAGCAAAGAAAAGGGCTTTGGCGGTGTGGCGCTTAAAGGAATTTTGCAAAGGGTGAGAGGTAAAACACTATTTGTTTGCTGCAGAGATTCTGTTAAAGGATTTTATGAAAAATATGGATTTAATATGTGCTATTATGGCGGATATTGGCTAAGAAACAGGGAAAGAAAATGAATATTACTAATTTTTTTGAGATTGATGAAAAGTTATTGAAATTTGATAAGAAGGCACTTGAAAAGTGCAAAAAGCAATTCCAAAGAATAGATGAAATAACCGAATTTAATCAGCTTAAAGTGCTTTCTGCCTTTATTAAAAACGGCGTGAGCGAGGCCTCCTTCTCGGGTTCTACGGGTTATGGATATGATGATAGGGGAAGAGAAGTCTTAGAACGCGTTATGGCCGACTGTATGGGCGCCGAGGATGCGCTAATACGGCACAACTTTGTTTCGGGAACTCACACCTTGACTGTGGCACTTTTCGGTGTTTTAAGACCAAATGATAAGGTGATTTGCTTAACAGGAAGACCTTATGATACAATAACAGGTGTGTTTGGAATTGATTCTGTAACCGATGGCTCTTTAGCAGATTTCGGTGTTTTATACGGTCAGGTAGATTTAAAGGCCGATGGTATGCCCGATATAGCAGAAATTAAAAGGGTTTTAAAAGCAGAAAAACCAAAAATGGCTTATATTCAGCGTTCGCGCGGATATAGCACAAGACCGAGCCTCAGGATAGACGATATAAAAGAAATTATAGATGCCGTAAAAGAAGTCAGTCCCGAGAGTATCATAATGGTTGATAACTGTTATGGGGAGTTTGTTGAAACTAAAGAGCCGTGCGAAATAGGTGCCGATATAATTGCAGGTTCACTCATTAAAAACCCCGGTGGCGGAATTGCGCCAACGGGCGGATATATAGCGGGTAAAAAAGAACTTATTGAAAAATGTTCGTACAGACTTACCTGTGCGGGTGTGGGCAGAGAAGTCGGCGCCACGCTCGGTCATAGCAGAGAGCTTTATTTAGGACTTTTCTCTGCACCGCATGTGGTTGGAGAAGCTTTAAAAACCGCTATTTACACTGCGGCGCTTTTTGAACTTTTAGGCTTTTCTGTAACACCTAAAAGCGATGAAACAAGGGGCGATATAATTCAGTGCGTTACCTTGGGCAGCGCTGAAGGGCTTGTGGCTTTCTGTCAGGGAATGCAGTCGGGCGCACCGGTTGATTCGTTTGTTGTGCCTGAGCCTTGGGAAATGCCCGGTTACACCGATCCCGTTATAATGGCGGCGGGCGCATTCACATTAGGTGCTTCGATTGAGCTTTCGGCTGACGGACCCTTGAGAGAGCCTTATGCTGCTTGGATGCAGGGCGGTCTTAATTTCCACAGTGCAAAGGCAGGGGTGCTTTTAGCAGCACAAAAAATGTTAACTAAGGGTGCTATTAATATATAAAATTTGGAGTTAGAAATGAAAGAGATTTTTTTGGGCGAGGTTTACGAGGTTTTACCCTTGAATAACGGTATAATCTTTTCCTATTGCAAGGATGTAATTGATGAAAATGTGGTTGTTGCATATAAAATGATATCCTTTGAAAACGGCAATATTACCGACATTGCAAAAAACATTTATTTGCTCACTAAATTCGGCAATAACTATAAAGCCATTGTCTCGGTTTGCGATAACTATATAACCGTGAAATCTATATTGCTTGCGGGAGGAAAGGTGTTTTTGCTCTCGACTGACGGCACCGCCAAGCTTGTTGGTACAGATGGCGAGGTTATCTGGCGGGGCGACCTTATTTATCGCACCCATAAGCCCTCTGATTTAATTCTTTATAACAATGCCTTTTGGGTATCATACCCTGAATGTAATTCAGTGTTAAGATATAACATTTCAACCATGCGCGAAGAACTTCGCATAGGCGGAATAAAATCTCCCTTTGATAAACCAAAAGATTTATTTTTAGAGGGCGATGTTGTTACAATTAGTAATTACGGCTCTAAAAAGTTGATTGAAATGGATTTAAAAACCTATTCAGTTAAAGATAGGGAAAGTTTTGAAGAACCTATTTATCAGTATGTTAAGGTCGGAAATATGCGGTTTGTGGTTTTGGAATCGGGTTTATATTTAATATAAAAAAGATAATTTTAATGCACCCCAAAAGTCAGAGACTTTTGGGGTGCATACTTCTTCCTATATTTTTTGAATATGATATCACTAAACAAGGCAAAATTAAAGAAACAAAATAGATTCAAAATACAACAAAATACGCTTTATTAAAACAAAAAACCAAACCCTTTTAGAGTTTGGTTTTTTGTTTTAATGTTTAGAAAAGACTAATGCCTGATTTTTCGGCTGCGACTGCGGTGTCTGCAATTCCGTCACTGTTATAATCATCAGCATATTCTTCGTATGTACCCATTGTGTTAGGGCGGGTGGATTCGTCTGCTTTTGCAAATCTAACGGGAATGAAAATTCCAATTACTGCTAAAACAGCAAATATGATAATCATAGCGAAAGCAATTACAACCGCTATCACACCTGCGCCGATTTTAGAAGAAACACCTTTGCCTGACTTGATTTTTCTTAATTTTAAAACACAATTTTTAATGTTCAGTTCTTCTTCGGCCGAGAGTGTTTCGTCAGAACCTTTAAGAATATTGGCAAAGAATATTGCTTTTTTTAAGAGTTCCTCTGCTGTTTTGGAGTTGCTTTCTGCAAGAGCCAAAGAAACATAATAATTCATTCTGTTTTTTATTGCTTCAATCTGGCCTTGTTCAGCTGCCTTTTCGAGCAATTCGTTTTTATAAGTTTCTTCTAATTCGTGGGTGAGTGCATATAAGCACATAGCGGGTGCGAAACCTGCTTCTGCGGATGCCTTTAGCATTGAAGAGAAAGGCTCGGCAGTATATTGTTCATTTGCATACCTTATAACATATAAATACTGTGCCGCGCGTGAGCCGTTATCTGCAAAAGTTTTTAAAGCGGCTTCATCGGTTGTGTCATTAATACCTGCCTTAAGGCCTTCCATTTCAAACTCGGTATTAGTGTTTTTATTAATAGAAACAGTGTTATTCACCTTGTTTTGATATTCACTTTGTTCCATAAGCGCTTTATCTGTGTGTTCGTGGTCAATTGTGTTTTCAGCCTCTAATTTGAAGTTTTTCACAGGAATAAATAAAGCAAAAATACCAAAAGTGATTGCGGTTAAAATTCCCCACAAAAGATACTTAAGGAAGAAGTTTCCAACTGTACCTTTAAATACGAGTCTTCGTGAATCAATTACTGTGTGTGACCTTTCCCAGTTAAGTTTGATAATGTTTGACCAAGCAAAACCCACAAAGGGAATAAACATTACAAAAAACGCTAAAATATTTGTGCCGATAAAGCCTAAGATACCACCGTCAAAATAACTGTTGTTATCTTCTTCACCCACAAAATGAGTGTGTTTTGCAAGCCATTTTTTGATTGCAAGAGCCATCCAGAAACCGTAGATACCAAAGGTTATAACGGTTAAAATGCTCCATAAAATGAATTTACCGATAAGTTGAATACCCGTGCCGTCAAAATACTGACGTTTCCCACACACAACAGTGTGTTTAGCAATCCATCTTTGCATCAAACAGCACATCCACGGGAAAGCAATTCCCAAAGTGATTGCCGTCACAAAGCCGACTAAGAGGCTATAACCTATGTAAGCAAAATACCCGCCGTCAAAATAAGAGCCTTCCTTTGTGTCGAGTGTATCAGGTGATTTTTTTGAGAATATCAGACCGATAACCACACCGATAATGGCAATTATTGCCACAATTATAAGAATGCCTAAAAAAGATACTGCAACGCCCATTTGAAAATCCCCCTAAAATTTATTTAATTTAATTCTAACATATTGGAATAAAAAATACAATTAAAAAAATCTCGGGCCGTAAGACCTGAGATTTTTAAGTATAGGTTTTAATTCTTTTCTTGCTCGGCTATGACAGTTTGCCAACATCCCCAACACATACTAATGTATTTATCGTTGCCGCCGATTTCAATTTGTTCGCCCTCTGTGATGATTTTGCCGTTTTTATCCACACGTGCATTAACAATGGCTTTTTTACCGCATCGGCAAACAGATTTAACTTCATTTATGCTGTCTGCAATTTCAAAAAGCCTTTTAGAACCAGGGAAAAGTTTTGTTTGGAAATCGGACCGAAGACCAAAGCACAAAACGGGGGTATCGCAAAATTCGGCAATATATTTCATTTGGTCAACCTGCGCTTCGGTGAGAAATTGACATTCATCACAAATTATCACATCGATTTTTGACTTCTCGTTAAGGTTTTTAAATCTTTCAAGAAGATTTTCATCTTGTTTCAACACATCTGCAACGGCGGACAAACCAATACGCGATTTTACAACCGTCACAAGTGTTCCGTTTTCGTCGATATAGTCGTCTCTGTTATCAAGGTCCGGCTTTATAAGCCAAACGCGGTTACCTTTTTCTTCATAGTTAAAGCGTGTCATAAGAGCGTTAGCGGTTTTTGAAGATGCCATGGCCCCAAATTTAAAATATAATTTAGACATAAAATACTCCATTTCAAAATTGAGTGAATTGTTTAATATAATTATAATTAAAGTGTGAACGAAAAGCAAGATTAAAGTTGTAAACCTAAAAAACCGCAACCGATGAATGTCGGCTGCGGTTTCGTTTTAATATGTTTTTTATTGTTTGGCACACTAAATATTATTTTTTTAAGATTTTAGTGAGCTGTGCGGTGGCATCATCATAATCATCAAAATTAATAACATAATCACACAGTGCCGCGCTTTGCATTTCATAGTCTATTGAAATTAAACGGTTAACCTTATCTTCAACAGATGAGTTTTTGAGAAGAATATTGGTTAGAAGTGCCTTCTTTTCTCGCTTCATATATATGGTGGTTACATTTTTATAATATGTTTTAAGAGACATCGCACCGCAAATATCCATAGTAGTGAGCACACGCTTATTGCGGGTTAGAATATCATCTATATCGCATCGTTTAGAGCCGTAACCGTGTCCTACATACATTGTGGATGTGAGCAGCTCTCCGCTTTCGCACATATTTCTGAATTCATCGAGCGATACATAGGTATACCATTTGTTTTCAACCGTGGCGGTGGGGTCCTTGGTGGTATAGCTGACAAGCTTTTCGAAATTTGGATTATCTGCAAGAAAACGGGTGGCTATCTTGGATTTACCGCTGCCGGAAGGACCCACCAACACAACAATATCGGGACTTTTTGCGGCTTTGGGCTGCGGAATAACAGAGCGGCTTTCGGCAATCACTTCCACAAGTTTTAAGAATTCATCATAGTTATTAACAGCAAGCATACCCGTAGCATCCTGATTCCACGGTCGGCGCATCAAAATGGGGTGCTTTGCGTTGGAGTCAAGAATGTTGTGAAGCGCATCATCAAAAAGAATATCTGTGTGGATGTTCTCTTTTTTTGCGCCCATATAAATATGGTCGGGGGAAATTTCGGGGAACTCTTTCATAATGCGCTCTGCGCGGATACCCATAAACTGCGGCGGAACAGCCGTGCAAATATAAACCTCTGTCATTTTACAGAGCTTTTTAACAAATTCTTTCGCGCCTTCGTAAACCGGTTGGTTGCGGTAAAAATCAGGGTCGGAAAAATAGGGATAAATCGAGTCAACGCGTGTGCCGAGTTTGCCCCAGCTGCTCTTTTCGTAAATAGTCATCGGTGGGTTGAATTTATATTTTTCATTGGCAAGTGTCATCGCATAGGAGGTGCATTCCATTAAAATATCATCAACATCCAACGCAACCGAAAGTTTGTATTTTCTATACATATTATGTATTCTCGCTTTCTTAAAGTATTTAACCATGTGGATTGGGCAGAAAACAAAAAGTTGCCCACGGGTTTTAAAACCGGTAGACAACCATTTATGGCGGTTGGTAGAAACATGCAACCTTATTATGCATCTATACCTATTAATTTAACGTTATTATAATCATTATACCATACTACCTACTGAAACACAAGTAAAATCTGTAACTAATTTATGTGTCTTGACACTTTAATGTGTTCTGAGTTATACTTGTTTTGTAAAGTAAAAAATATAGGAGCACTAAATATGAAACCATACATTATCGGCATCGCGGGCGGTAGCGGTTCGGGGAAATCCACTTTTGCCGAACGACTAAAAGACACATTTCCTGAACATATTTCACTAATCGGTTGTGACAATTATTATCTTCCGCACGATGAATTGTCGTTAGAGGAAAGGGCAGGGCTTAATTACGATGCTCCCGAGGCGTTAGAGTTTGACCTTATGGTTCGGCACTTGGAAGAACTTAAAAACGGCAAAACGGCACTGTGTCCCGTGTATGATTTTACAAAGCATACACGAAGCGATAAGGTAACCGAAATAGAACCCCGCCCCATTATTTTAATTGACGGTATTTTAATTTTTCACAACCCTGCTTTAAGGGAATGTATGGACCTTAAAATTTATGTGGAAACCGATGCCGACGAGAGAATTCTGCGCCGTGTAAGACGCGATATGGTGGAACGCGGAAGGGATTTAGACAGCGTTATCAATCAATATTTATCAACCGTAAAACCAATGCATAACACCTATGTGAAACCCACAAAAGTGTTTGCGGATATTATTTTAAATGGCGGAAAAAACGAACAGGCTTTTCTTTTAGTCAAAGCACAAATTGAGAAGGTATTGAATAATTTAAAGTGACAAGTTATTACAAAATTTTATATTTTCTTACAGTTTTGAAATAACTTATTGCAACAAAGTACAATTTATCGTATAATTTTTAAAAAAGATTAGGAGGTCTTATTATGAAATGTAATAATTGCGGATTTGAAGCGGGGGAAGTCTTTGAATTTTGTCCCAACTGCGGCGTGCCTGTGCAAAAGGCAGAGGCAGTTAGCCTTAACCCTGCGGCAGATTTAGTGTTGGCTTCATTAAAGGATAAATTATTTTTGGTGATTTGCATTTTAATGTCTGTTGGAACTGTGCTTTCTCTGATTAGTGGCAACTTACCGGTGATAGAAATTTTAATCACAATTTTCTTATGGCTTACATACGCTAAAAGTCTTAAAAATATTGCTGATGAAAACCATCTGCGTTGTGTGAGCGGCTCGGTTTATGCAAATTATGTGGTGGTGAATGTGGTTGCTATTATAATAATCGTTTGCGGTGCTATATTTGCTGCTCTTTTGGGTACTTTTTCAAATACTTCCGAGATTATCAATTCGTTGGCGGTGGAGTATGGTGAAATAATTCCCGAACTTCAAAACTTGCCTGAAACCATTTTAGGAGTGCTTGGGGTTATTATAGGTTTTGTGCTTATAATTATAGGTGTGGCTTGCTTGCTTTTCAACATTTTAGGTATGCGGAAAATACACCGTTTTGCAAAATCGGTTTATCAGTCAATTATTACCCAAACTCCCGAGTTTGAATACGTAAGAGCTGCAAGAAATTGGTTGATTTTCTTTGGTGTTTGTGGCGCTATTTCAGCACTTTCGAGCCTTACCACAGAAATAATTGCGGCACTTACCTCTTTATGCTCAGCGTCATCAATGATTATTGCAGTTATTCTGATAAACAAATATTTTATTGAAAACGAAAAGTATTAAAAATGTTGATAGAACACAAATTGAGCAGATATTAAATAACTTAAAATGATAAAAATCTCTCCATTCCAAAAGGAACGGAGAGATTTTTAGTTTAAATGTTTTATTGCAGAGGAAAATTCTTATAAGCAGTCTCTACATAAGGTGTTGGTTTAGCGTTTGTTTCACTGCTATATTCGCCGCCACCCGTTATATTGCCAAACATTTTTCCCCAACCGCCAAAGTAATTTAAATATTCTCTGAAATCGTTGTAGTGGTTGTGGGTATAAAAAACATAAACCTCATTGTTTTCATAAATGCCGTTGCCGTTAAGGTCTTGGCGAGCGTATACAAGCCTTGCGGCGCCGCGGTTGATTTTGTTGCCATCAACATAAGGCTTTGCTGCATATCCGGGTGTTACTGTGCCGGTAGTGCCTATATCCATTTCATAGTATCCGAGGCTACCGCCACAACCCGAAATATTAGGAAGCTCCGGCTCATAAGGGTACTTGTTGGTATCACCTAAAAAGTAGGAGTGATTAAGGCGCAGATATTCGCCCCAAATGCTGCTGTTTGGTTTTCCGCTCTTTTTCGAAACATAATTGGCCGGTATTTGACCGCTGCCGCCGAAGGCATACATATATGCCGCAATTTCCTCAAGGGTGATGTATCCGCCCGCTTTATGTATGCGCATAGCCTCTTTGCCGTTTGCATCCATCACGACGTATGTATTACCGTTGTCTAAATAAACGGTGGCAGTGTTACGAATAAATTTTCCACTGTTCGTGGGGCGATTCTTACTTTCCTCAGCATACTGTCCCGGAACATCCGGACTTCCGGATAAAAGGCCGTGTTTAGAGCGATAGGTTGCATCTAAATTACAGCACGCAACCTTATAATTAGCATAGAATGTCGATTTGCTTATGTTTTGATATGGGTCGCTGTTACCGTGGCTACAGTTTACAGTTGGTGTGTTATTTCCGCTTCCTTGCTGAGAACCACCAACCTCTTGCTTGTCATCAGAAACAGTGTCATCCTTGCTAACAGTCTGCTGTGAACTGCTTGGATTTTTATTATCACCCGATGATGTAATGCCACTACTTGCAGCATCTTTATTATCGTTTTTGTCTTCATCTTTGCTGTTATCTTGATTCGCATCATCGGCATTTTGAGTGGTGCTTTCTGTTTGAAGACTAGTGTTTTGATGAGGGTCATTTGTGGAAGTATGGACAGCCTCATCTCTGCAAGCGGTCAACTGCACCAATAACACTAGGGCTATAACAATAGCCGCAAAGCGCTTTAAAAACATTGTATTCATCCTTTTTCTTGAATTTTTATATTATTATATCATAAATCCAAGACAAAGTCTTGAAAGCGGAGTTGCCGCTTGCCGCATCGCAATGCGGCAGATTTAATGATTCAATATTCTCAAACGAAAATCCTTGATTTTCATAATACCCTTGGTATTTCGGCGGCGTACCACCGCCGTCGGTTTGATAATATTATATCACAGTTTATGGTTGACTGACAATGGCAAATATATTAATATCACCGGTTGAGGTTGTAATCTCACATTTTCCACCTGTTGTTGTTTTGGGGACATCCACATTGCCGGTATCACTCTGAACAATAAATACCTTGTCGGAAAGCAAGCTGCCTCTAACATCACCGGTATCGGTTTTAACAAAAATCTCGGCAGCATCGCACCTATCAAATTTTACATCACCGGTGCTTCTCTCAATAGAAAACTTTTCTGTGACAATAACATTTTTTAAGAATATATCTCCCGTGTCTCCATTCGACAGAACATTTTTGCACTCTATATTGGTCAGATTTGTCTTTCCTGTGGAAACTTCGATTTTAACCTCTCCCTCACACGCTACATTAGAAACCGTAATCATGCCCGTTGAAACAGAAAGATCAAGTGTTTTTGCGGATGTATTTTCAACACAAATATTGCCCGTACTCGTTTTAATGCGTATATATTCCAAAGCGGAAGCATAGTTAGTTACATTACCGGTGCTCTCCGAAATATCAATAGTTTCAAATTTGAATTCTTTTGGTATTTCTACATTACCGGTATCGGACTTCACAAAAAGCGCACCGTATTCGCCGCGAGGAATATATACTGTTATTTTCGGTGTGCCGAAGCCTATACCGATATACTCATACCATTTTCTCGTATCAACGGCCTCAATTACCAGCGCACCGTCCTTCGCTGTAACCGAATGCTTCACATTTTTCTGCTCGTGGCAGACAACGGAAGCTTTTTGGTTTTCGGAAGGTACAATTAAAATATCGGCGGTATCGGCTACAATCGATATATTATTAAAACTTTCATCAATCTCATAATTATGGGTTTCATATTTGACCGTTGATAATTTCGTAAAATCCCATTTAAGCATCGTCATCACACCACCGAAAACGATACATCCAATCAACACAAGGGAAGCTGCTATAATAAGCCATACTTTTGTTCTCGCTCTCATTACGCTACCTCCTTTTTAATAAAGCAGTTTTTAATCCATACTGCAGTCTTCTTTGTAAGTATCAAAGTACCTTTTGTTGCTGCCTTGCATCCGTAGAACATAAAAATGGAAAGTCCGACACAAACGATTCCTGCAGCAAGCATAGCAGTTCCCGAAAGAGCATTGGCGCTACAAGCAATAACAATCCCAGCCACAACACCGCCAAACGCACAGCCAATGAGCGAACCGAAAACAGCCCACAAGGAAATTATCACAGAGCATAGCGCGGCATAAACCGAAAGAATTACGGCAAATGCGGCAATCAAAAGAGAAAGCCATATAGGAGAGCCGAGCACCAAAAGTACTACTTCCCCCGCACTCAAGCGTCTTTTTGGTTTTATTCTTTCCATTGCGATTTTCGTAAGAGGTGTTTCGGTTACTGCCTGTGTGATGATTTCATCAATAGAGCCTATTGCTGAAATCGCTTCCTCCTCAGAAAGACCCTCTTCCATTCGGTCATCTATCATTTCGCTGTAAAAGGTCAAACGCTCCTCTATCTCATTCTGAGGCAATTCGGATAACCCCTTACACAGCCGCATAAGAAATTCTTGTTTACTCATTGCCATCTTCCTCCTTGGTTACAAATCTGTATATAGATAAGATTTCTTTCCACTCGACCTTGAAATCCTCAATACGCTTCAAGCCCTCAGCGGTGATATGATAATATTTCCGAAGCCTGCCACCGTGTTCTGCGGTGCGAACAGTCAGCATATTTGAAGTTTCTAAGCGTTTCAAAATGGTGTATAAGGTGGATTCGGAAAGTTCAATATATGGCTTCATATCTTTGATAATCTTATATCCATATGAATCCTCGCTTTTAATTGCAGCCAACACGCATACATCTAAAAGACCTCGTTTTAACTGAATATCCATATGATACCTCCTTTTGTGTAATACATCATAACACGAAGTATTGTGATTGTCAATATATTCTGAAAGAATCAAAAAGAAATTGAAAAAGGTGCCGATTCTGCTTTCACTTAGAGCACCTAAAAGTTTCGATTGAGGAACTGACATATCCCTTTCATGAAACAGTCGAATCACATGATTGCCGAAGTCATTATCCGCATAAAGCTTCACCTGAATCTCGACATCCTCATCGTCTGTCAAAGGGATTTTGTGGGGGCCTTTTCGAATACCAATCTGACCGAGCTGCTTGTACAGATCGAATTGATCTATCGGAAACTCAATGATGGCTGTTTGGTCGTTTGCTGTGA